>DATJZN010000052.1:0-46747 GCA_035499075.1 Myxococcota bacterium
TCGCTCTCGTCGAGCTACTTCGATCCGGAGCTTTCCTTCAACTTGCGCATGACCTCGTCCATGTTGAAGCTGGCCGCCTTCTGGCGCTGCGGGAAGTCCTTGAACGTCCCGAGGAACTGCCCGACGTACACCTGTGCCGGGACCAGCAGGAAGGCGTGATCGATCAGCCAGTCGTAGTAGGTGTTCGACGTGATGTCCGCCCGCTCGTACGGGTCCAGGCGAAGATTGAAGATCTTCGGCACGCGCAGATCGGTGAACGGGTTCGACCAGATGAGCAGCGTTCCCGGCGCTCGCTGCTCCATGAACACGAGCTTCCAGTTGTCGTAGCGCAGCCCGGTCAGCTGCTGGTCGTCGTTGATGTAGAAGAACGACTCCCGCGGGCTCTTCGCGGCTTGTCCGGTCAGGTAGGGAACGAGGTTGTCGCCGTCGAGGTGGACCTTGTACGTCCGGCCGCCGGCGGTGTAGCCCTTCAGCAGCTCGTCCTTCACCTTGGGGTCGCCCGCCATCGCGACGAAGGTGGGCAGCCAGTCGAGGTGGGCGACGATCTCGTTCGACACGCTGCCCGGCTTGATCTTGCCCGGCCAGCGCACCATGGCGGGCACCCGGTACGCGCCTTCCCAGTTCGAGTTCTTCTCGCTACGGAACGGCGTCATCGCGGCGTCGGGCCACGAGTTCATGTGGGGCCCGTTGTCGGTCGAGTACATCACGAACGTGTTGTCCGCGATGCCCAGGTCGTCGAGCACCTTCAGGACCTGACCCACGTTCTTGTCGTGGTCGATCATGGTGTCGTGGTACGCGCTCTGCCAGCGCCCCGACTGGCCGACGCTCTCCGGCTTCGTGTGGGTGCGGAAGTGCATGTGTGTGAAGTTCACCCAGACGAAGATGGGCTTGCCCGCCTTGCTCTGCCGCTGGATGAAGTCGACGGCCCGCGCGGCGATGTCGTCGTCGATCGTCTCCATCCGCTGCTTGGTCAGCGGACCGGTGTCCTTGCACGACTGCTTCCCGACCTTGCCGAAGCGCGGATCCACGGTCGCGTCGTCCGTGCTCGAGGCCTTGCAGTCCAGCACGCCTCGCGGGCCGAACCGGGCGTGGAACGCCGGATCCTTCGGGTAGTCCCGCTGCTCCGGCTCTTCCTCGGCGTTCAGGTGGTAGAGGTTCCCGTAGAACTCGTCGAAGCCGTGCACGGTGGGCAGGTACTCGTTGCGGTCCCCGAGATGGTTCTTGCCGAACTGACCCGTGACGTAGCCCTGCGCCTTCAGGAGCTCGGCGATCGTCGGATCCTCCTTCTGCAGCCCGAGCGCGGCGCCGGGCAGCCCGACCTTGGTCATTCCCGTACGCAAGCCGGACTGGCCGGTGATGAACGACGCCCGGCCTGCGGTGCAGCTCTGCTCCGCGTAGTAGTCGGTGAAGATCATCCCTTCCTTCGCGACGCGATCGATGTTGGGCGTGCGAAAGCCCATGAGCCCCATCGAATAGGCGCTGATGTCGGACTGGCCGACGTCATCGCCCCAGATGACCACGATGTTGGGCTTCTTCTCCTGGGCGGCTGCGGGCAGGGCGACACCGAAAAGTGTCAGAGCCGCGAGCATGCCGCACGATTGCGCGAGTCGTTTCATGGGCTTTTCTCCATTCGAGTTGTCTGGCGTCCGGAGTATGGCAGCTTCGCGCTCGGAATCGCTTGCGCCCTCGGGCTTGCGAACGGCGCACGCCGACGCGCCAGCCCGCCACCGCGATACCGACCACTCCTTCGCGGACACGACGATCGGACTTTCGCCGTGGACGACTCGAGGCGGGCGCGGGTAGTCTGACTCAGTGACTGACACCCGTCCCGGTGGGTTGAGGCGAGCTTGCTCCGCGATCGTCGGGGCGGCGGCTCTGTGGTCGGTCCCCGCGGCGGCCCCAGCCGCGTTGGTCAGCGTCGTGGACACCAAGCGAGTGCAGCAGCGGAATCTGCATCATGGACCTCGGGCGGAGGTCCCAACCCCGGCGTGGATGGGGAAGCCGGAGACACGTTCAGCGTCACTTCCTTACTCCGAGTGACCCGCCGCTGCACCTCGGAGCGATCGTCACGGTGTTGATGGGCGGCTTCGTCGTTCCTCTGAACTCGGCTGCTCCGAGCCCTCCCTTCCAATTTGCCGTCACGATGTCTCTCACCGACCGATTCGGCGTTCCGAGCAGCCCGGCCGAGAGACGTGGTACAGCCCAGCTCGAGCAACGCGGTCGTCGCCGGCGTTCAGTTCCTGTTCACGACCAGCTCCGACCAGCCGTTCCCGCTGACGGCTCACGTCCGGGGCCTCTCCTTCGCAAGTGACGGCGCGTTCAGCGAGGCTCCCGAGCCCTCCGTCGCGGCGCTCCTGACGAGCGTGCTTTCGCTCGTCGCCTTTGCACGCCGCGCAAAGGCCCGGACGAAGTAGAGTCGCGCGGCGGTACAATTCGGGCGGACCATGCCCCAGACCCGTTTCGCCAAAGCGGGCGACGTGCACATCGCCTACCAGGTGGTGGGCAGCGGGCCGATCGACGTCGTGTTCGTGCCCGGGATCTTGTCGCACGTCGACCTGTGGTGGGAGGACCCGCGCTCGGCGCGCTTCTTCGAGCGCATCGCCTCGTACGCGCGCCTGATCCTGTTCGACAAGCGCGGGCTGGGAGCGTCGGACCGCAGCTCGGAGTGGGCCCCGCTCGAGGAGCGCATCGACGACCTGCGCGCGGTGCTCGACGCGACCGCCTCGCGCAGACCGGTCCTGCTGGGCGTGTCCGAGGGCGGGCCGATGTCGCTCCTGTTCGCGGCGACGCACCCGGAGCGCTGTCGGGCGCTCTGCATCGTGGGCGGCTTCGCCCGGCTGGTCCGGGGCGAGGACTACGAACACGGTCTCCCGCCCGACGCCTTCGACGAGGTGTTCGCGAGCTACGTCGAGCGGTGGGGGCAGCCGGCGCTGATCGACGTGCTCGCGCCGTCGATCGCGAACGACGAGCAGGAACGCGCGCGCTGGGCGCGCTTCGAGCGGATCGCCGCGAACCCGAGCGCGATTCGCGCAGCGGGGCGCAACCTGCGCGAGATCGACTTGCGGGCCGTGCTCCCGCAGGTCGGCGTGCCCACGCTGATCGTCCACGCGGGCGGCGACATCGCGATCCCGCGCGGGCTGGGCAGCTATCTCGCCGAGCACATTCGCGGCGCCAAGTACGTCGAGTACGAGGCGCGCGACCACGCGTTCTGGCTCCATCCCGAGCCGATCGGCGACGCGGTCCAGGAATTCTTGACCGGCGCCGCGGCGGCGTCCGACGGGAGCCGCGTGCTCTCGACGGTGGCATTCGTCGACGTGGCGCGCTCGACCGAGATGGCCGCGCAGGTCGGCGACGCGGCCTGGGTGGGCTTGCTGGGGCGCTACCGCGCGATCGCGCACGAGGAGCTCGCGCGCTTTCGCGGCCGCCCGCTCGACGAGGCCGGCGACGGGGTGCTCGCCGCGTTCGACGGGCCGGCGCGCGCGGTGCGTTACGCGCAAACGGTGCGCGACCGCTCGCGCGAGCTCGGCATCGAGCTGCGCGCGGGGGTCCACACCGGCGAGTGCGAGCGGGTCGGCGACAAGCTCGCCGGCATCGCGCTGCACATCGGGGCGCGGCTGGCGCAGCTGGCCGAGCCGGGCGAGATCGTCCTGTCCGGCACGGTGCGTGACCTGGTCTCCGGGTCGGGTCTCTCGTTCCGCGACCGCGGCAGCCAGGCGCTGCGCGGCGTACCCGGCGAGTGGCGGCTGTTCGCGCTGGACGCGTGAGCCGCGCGCGGGTTGCCCATGGGGGGCCCTCCGGCTAGGCTCGCGCACGCTTTGAGGTTCCGGGGGGGCGGTTCGGACGACCGAGATGCGCGCGCGCGTACGGCTTGGGCCGTGCTCGCGGCCTGGGTCCTGCTCGCGGCGCCGCTCTCTGCCCCCGCGCAGATCGCGTCGAACCCGCCCGAGCTCGAGCAGGCGATCGCCACCACCAAGGCGGCGTTCCCCAAGCTCGTGCAGTTCGGGCCGCCCGACGACACCGAGCACTTCCTGAACGCGGTCGACGACGCCGAGCTCGAGAAGCTGAAGGCGCGCCTCACGTCCGGGCCGTTCGACGACAAGGTCGAGGCCGCGGTCTACGTCATGCTCGAGGGCTTCTCGCGCATGCAGGGCCCGGCGCAGACGTTCGGCCGCAACCTGACGAGCGAGATCGCGGGCCTGGCCGCCACGAGCCACGACAAGGCGACACTCGAAGGTGTCGGGCGCGTGCTCATGCGCTTCCTCGAGGACCAGAGCCACCCGTTCTCGATCCTGTCGCAGGGCCTGCTCGGCGAGAAGATCCGCTGCGGCGCCGCGTCCGAGGGCGACGACGCGCTCGTCGCGTCGATCACCAAGGCCGTGAATCCCGACAAGGAGTACGACTTCGGCTCGACGGACGGGAACACGGCCGACCGCTTCGGCATCCATCCGCAGGCCGACCTGTTCAGCGTGGCCGCGCGCGGCCCGCGCGTCGCGGTGGCCGGCTACTTCGGCTCGGTGCTCGTGTCGCAGAACGGAGGCGACTCGTGGGACGCGCCGAACACGGGCACGGACGAGCCGTTCTTCGCGGTGATCTTCGGGCCCGGCGACGAGCTCTGGGCGGCGGGCCGCGCCGGCGCGCTCGTGCATTCGAAGGACGGCGGCCGCAGCTGGCTGCGCCGCCCCACTCCCTTCGCGCGCCACATCTTCGGCCTGTACACGGACGCGCCCGACACCGTGCTCGCCGTCGGCGACTACGGCTTGCAGCTCCGCACCGAGAACGGCGGCGACCGCTGGCTGTGCATTCCCCGCGTGCAGGACGTGATCCTCGGCCGCATCGCGCCGGTCGATTCGGACGGCGTGGTCGTCGGCGAGTTCGGCACGATCGAGCGCCTGCCCAAGGGCATTCCGCCGGGCAAGCGCGGCATGCTGCGCGGCGTGCCCGAAGACACGTACGTGTACGACGCGTGGTTCGACGAGACGGGCAAGGTCGGCCTCGCGGTCGGGCTGGCCGGCACGATCCTGCGCTCGGACGACGGCGGCGCGACCTGGAACAAGGTGAAGACGGAGTTCACGCAGGACATGTTCGGGGTGGGCGGCTCGGGCTCGCACGCGGTCGTGGCGGGTGAAGGCGGCCTGCTCGCGCTGTCGACCGACGGCGGGCAGACGTTCACGCGCGCCGACTCGCCGCCGCTGCCGATTCCGCTCTACGACGTCGACTTCGGCGACGCCGACCACGCATACGCCGTCGGCCCGCGCGGGCTCGTGCTGCGCTCCACCGACGGCGGCGCGCACTTCAAGGTGGTGCACGGAGGCAGCGGCTCGTGACGCGCGCGGAACGCTTCTCCCGCTTCTTCGCGGCGCAGCGCAACTGGTTCGCCGTGATCATCGCCATCATCACGGGCTTCTTCGCGTGGCAGCTCCGGCACCTGGAGATCTACACGCAGTTCCTCGATCTCTTGCCGCGCAACCACCCGTTCATCAAGATCTACGAGACCTACCGCGAGGTGTACGGCAACGCGAACACCGTCGTGGCGGCCGTGGTCGCGAAGAACGGCGACATCTACCAGCCCGACGTGCTGCGCGCCGTGCAGATGCTGACGGCGGAGCTCGACTCGTCGGTCGTCGCCGCCGACATCAACGCGCTGCCCGCGAGTCACTACGTGACTCCGCACGGCGCGGTGGCCACCGCGGTTCACGCGCTCGTGGCGGCCGCGGACCGCGTCTTCCACGGCAATACGGCGGTCGAGAGCGAGACCGGCGTCGACCACAATCTGGTCACCAGCCTCACCGACCGCACCGCGCGCGACTCGCGGGTGGAGCTCGACGGCACGCTCGTATCGCCGCAGCTCGTCGAGCAGATCCCGGAGAGCCCCGCCGAGCTGGCCGCGCTGCGCGAGAAGGTGCGGCGCAACCCGTCCGTGTTCGGCGTGTTGGTGTCGCCCGATGAGAAGGCGGCGCTCGTGCGCGCCAGCTTCGTCGAAACGCGCCTCGACTACGGCGCGCTCTTCAAGCACATGCAGGCCGCCAAGGCGAAGGTCATGGCGCAGTACCCGGTCGACGTGTTCGTCACCGGCCAGCCGCTCTTGTTCGGCTGGGCGTACGCGTTCGCGACCGAGATCCTGCTCGTGTTCGGGCTCACGCTCGTCGTATCGGTGCTCCTGCTCTGGACCTACTTCCGGCGCTTCTACGGCGTATTCCTGCCCATGTCGGGCGCCGCCGTGAACGTGATCTGGGGCCTCGGCTTCGCGGCGTGGCTCGGCTACAACCTCGACCCGCTCGTGCTCGTGGTGCCCATGCTCATCACGGCGCGCGCGATCAGTCACTCGGTGCAGTTCGTCGAGCGCTTCTACGAGGAGTACGAAGACCTCGGCGACAAGGACGAGGCGTGCATCCGCTCCATGGCGGAGCTGCTCCTGCCCGGCACGCTCGCGATCCTGACGGACGTGTTCGGGCTGCTGACGATCTCGCTCGCGACGATTCCGCTCGTGTCGAAGCTCGGCCTGCTCTGCGCGTTCTGGGCCACCTCGATCCTCGTGACCGAGATGCTGCTGAACCGCCTGCTCATCCTGTACCTGCCCGCGCCGAGCGAGCGCCAACACCGCATCTCGCCGCTCACCGCGCGCGTGCTCAAGGCGGCGTCGGAGATCGTGGTGTCGCGCCGCGGCGCCGTGGTCGTGTCGCTGGCGTTCCTGGTGCAGACGGTCCTGTGCTTCAAGCTGGCGCTGAACGTTCCCGTCGGCGAGCACCGGCCCGGCACGCCGATCCTCTACCCCGACTCGGAGTTCAACGTCGCGGCCCGCGAGATCGCGAGCCGCTTCTACGGCCTGGACGATCTCCTGGTGGTCGCGCACTCGAACGCGCTGGGCCGCGTGTACGCGCCCGACTCGTTCAAGTACATCGAGTCACTGCAGCGCGCGCTCGAAGTGGACAAGAACGCGGGCGGCAGCCTCTCGCTCGTCGACCTGGAGAAGCAGACGAGCCGGCTGTTCCACAACAACGACCCCCGTTTCTCGATGTGGATGCAGACCACGGCGGAGATCGCGGGCATCTCCTACCTGATGGAGACGAGCGTGCCCGCGCCGGGCATCCTCGATCCGTACCGTTCGCGCGACAGCATGTCGCTCGCGATCCGCGTGTTCTACCGCGACCACCGCGCCGACACGGTGTCGGGCGCGATCGAGCGGCTCGAGAAGTTCGTCGACGAAGTTCGGCTCGACGGCACGCTCGCCGTGCGGCTCGTGCCCGCGCCGAAGCCCTGGTACCGCCAGCGCCGCTGGCTCGATGCGCTGCTCGGCCCGCAGCGGCCGAACCTGGAAGTGACCCAGGCGGGCCCGGGCGGCACGCGCCAGGTCATGCCGATTCCCGCGGGCGCGACACACGTCGACGGCCCGGACGGCAGCGCGGCGGAAGTCCGCCAGGCCGGCTTCCGCAAGCCGTACGAGCTGTGGATCAAGCTCGGCGAGGGCGCCGAGTGGCAGCTGCAGCCGAGCGGCACGTGGCTGAAGGACGGCGTCGAGCTGCGCTACGCGGCGGGCTCGATCGGCGTGCTCGCGGCCGCGAACGAGGAGATCGAGAAGAGCCACGGCCTGTCGCTCGCGATCGTGTTCGTGGCGACGCTCGGCGTGCTGTTGCTCTCGTACCGCTCGTGGATCCTGTCGCTCATCACGTTGGCGTCGCTCGCGAGCGGCTCGCTCGCGGCGCTGGCGCTGCAGTCGGTGCTCGGCATCGGCATCGACGTGAACACGCTGCCCGTGCAGGCGATCGGCGTCGGGCTCGGCGTCGACTACGCGATCTACCTGGTCGATCGCATCCTGCAGGAGCTGAAGCGCCTGCCGACGCGGAAGGAGGCGATCCAGCACGCCATCCGCACCACCGGCATGGCGATCACGTTCACGGCGTCGACGCTGGTGGTGGGCATCGCGTTCTGGATCCCGATCTCGAGCCTGCGCTTCTCGGCCGAGATGAGCTTGCTGCTCTCGGTGCTCATGATCGTCGACGCGCTCGGCGCGATCCTGCTCGTGCCCGCGCTCATCGCGCTCCTGCCGAGGAGCTGGCTCGGCACGAGCGACTGAGCCGCTCAGAGCGGCGAGAGCTTCTGGTAGAAGCCGCGCCAGTAGACGAGCGGCTCCTGCTCGGCGTCGATGGTCGAGGCCTCGACCGAGCCCACGTACACGAAGTGGTCGCCGGCGTCGACGGCGTCCCGCACGCGGCAGTCGATGTGCGCGAGGGCGCCCGGAATGCGCGGGCACCCCGTCGCGCCGGTCTTCCAGTCCAGCCCGTCGAAGCGGATCGCCTCGCGCTTCTTGTCGGCGAAGAGCGCGGACAGCGCGCTCTGCTCGCGACCGAGCACGTTCACGGTGAAGGCGCCCGACGCCTGGATGAGCTTGTTCGTGTTCGACGCCTTGTCGGCGCACACGAGCACGAGCGGCGGGTCGAGGCTGACCGACGAGAACGCGGAGACGGTCATGCCCATGCGGTGGCCGTCGTGCTCGGAAGTCACGATCGTGACTCCGCTCGGCCAGCTGCCGAGCGTGCGCTTGAACGCGTCGCGGTCGACGGTCACTTCACGGTCACCTGCGCGACGTCGCTGAACTTCACGCGGCCCGAGTTGCCGGTGAGCCCGCCGAGCGGGCCCTTGCCGTACGGCGACTCGACGCCGCCATGCGGCGACGAGGTCTCGGTGCCGTAGAGCAGCACGGCCGCGAGCGGCGCGGTGCCGGCCGACGCGGGCGCGCGCAGCTTCCAGGCCACCTTCACCGTCGAGAACTTGCCGGCCGTCGGGTCGGCCTCGATGCCGTACACGTTCACGTACGTGATCCCGGGCGGCAGCGACGGATTGCGGCCGTCGGTGAACTTGGTCTGCGGCTTGCCGTCGGGCCCGGTCACCGCGGGCTTGTCGAGCACGAGCCAGCCGCGCGACGTCGCGGGCGAGGCCTGGAAGCGCTGGTTGGAATCGACCAGCGCCACGCCGAGCACCGGCGCCGAGCCGCCGTGCACTTCGACGGTGACGTCGACGGTGTCGCCCGCCTTCACGCTCGCCGGCACGCTGAGCTTCACCGTGGTGGCGGCGTCGATCTTCTGGATGCCGGCGATCAGCTCGTCGCGCTCCTTCGGCGAGAGCTTCGCGTACGGCGAGTCGGCGGCCGCGGCCTGGATCTTCGCGATGTGCTTGTTCGCGGCCTGCTCCGCCGTGGCGCGCTGTGGCGGCAGGCCCTGCAGCTGGTCCTCCGACACCGAGGAGTGACACCCCGCGCAGAAGGGCGCGACGTCGGCCACGTCGCCGGGCGTGCCGCCGGGGTACGCGTGCGCGCGCGAAGCGAGCATCGAGAGACCAAGCGCGAGAACGAGGCTGCGGGACGTCTTCATCGCTCTAGAACTCCTCATGGCAGTTGCGGCACTGCGCGACGAGCGGCTCGCGTTGCAAGAACGCGAGCTCCGCCGAGCGGCCGGTCGGATGAGCTTCGTGGCACTCTACACAGTTCAGCGCGAACTTGGGTAGGTTGTGGACCCCGATCGCGTGGAACGCGTCGGAGCGCTCGGGCTCGTACTTCGCGTGGCACTTCACGCAGTCCTCGCGCCAGAGCGGGTGCTTCATCTCGGTCGGCTCGCCGAAGCGGCCCGTGAGATACACCGCGGCGTCGCGCGCGGCGAGCAGCTTCACGCGCACGCGGTTCGGGAAGCTCGCCCCGCGATGGCAGTCGATGCAGCGGAAGTCGGAGTTCTTCGCGAAATGCGCGGACGCCAGGTTCACCGCGGGCACCGTGGTGAAGTCGCGCAGCTTGCCCGCGTGCAGCGGCCGGTGCGCGTCGAGGTGACAGCTGGTGCAGAAGGCGTTCTGCCGTTCGAGCGCGTCGCTGCCGAGCCAGCCGAGCGGCGCGCCCGCGGCGAGGACGAGAGCCGTGATCCACACCTTCCGGCGCACTCGCTCTAGATGCTACGGCGCGGTGGCGCGGGTCGCACGTCGACGAGCGCGAGGTCGGCGACGTTCGTCTCCGTCGGGCCCGTGACGTAGAGATCGCCCAGCGCCGCGAGTATGCCGTGCGAGTCGCTGCGCGCGAGCGCCGCGGCGAGATCCAGGCCGATCGCTCCCGCGCGCACGAGCGTCGTCGCGTCGGAGAAGCCGCCCGCGGCGCCGGTGGCGCCATCGCTGCCGTCCGTGCCCGCGCAGAGCGCGGTGGCGCCGGCGTCGGGGCCCAGCGCGAGCGCGAGGCGCACCGCGAGCTCCTGTGCGCGGCCGCCGCGGCCGGCGCCGCGCACGACCACGGTCGGCTCGCCGCCCGCGACGAGGAGCTCGTCGCCCGCTGCGCGCGCGCGGCGGACCTCGCCCGCGAGACGCGCCGCGACGGCGGAGACCTCGCCGTCGAGCGCGCCGCGCAGCACGCGCGCGCGCAGGCCCGTCGCGCGAGCGGCAGCAGCGGCCGCGGCGAGCGCATCGTCGAGCCGCGCGACCACCGCTTCGCGCACGCGCGCGAAGACGGCGTCGCCCGGCTTCGGCGTCTCTTCCAGCTCGCCCTGCGCGCCGCGTTCGAGCCTGGCGCGCACCGCTGCGGGCACTTCGCCGAGCAGCCCGCGTGTGCGCAGCGCGTCGAGCGCGTCCGCGAAGCGGGTCGGGTCGGCGCTCGCGGGTCCCGAGCCGACGTCGCAGAGCGCATCGCCCCGCACGTCGGACACCGCGAACGACCAGACGTCGTGGCCGCGCGCCGCCTTCGCGAGCCCGCCGCCCTTCAGCGCCGACAGGTGACGCCGAACGGTGTTGAGCGCCTGGATGTCGGCGTCGCTGCGCAGCAAGAGCTCCGTCGTGCCGCGCTTGTCGCCGAGCGCGAGCCCCGGCGCGGGCGCGCACCACAGCGCGGAGGCACCGCCCGAGATCAGCACGAGCAGTGACTCGTCCGGAGCCAGCGAGCCCGCGAGCGCGAGCGCTTCGCGCGCCGCCGCCTCGCTCCGGGCATCCGGCAGCGGATGGCCCGCCTCGCGCACCGCCAGCCCCGCGACCGCGCGCGCGTGGCCGTCCTTCGTCGTGACGGCTCCGCGCGAGATCCGCGCACCGAGCACGCGGCGCGCGGCCTCGGCCATCGCGCACGCCGCCTTGCCGCACGCGGCCAGCGCGAAGGGGCCGGGCCCGAGCTCGCGCTGCGCCAGCGCGCGCTCGAGCGCTCGGCCCGCATGGACGGCGTCGAGCGCCGCGCGGTGGCACGAGGCGAGCGCTTCGCGCGGGCTCACTCCAGCGGGAACGGCGCGAGCACGATCTCGAGGCGGCGGTTCTTCTGCCTGCCCTCGGCGGTGTCGTTGCCGGCGAGCGGGCGGCCCTCGCCGTAGCCGATGGCCGCCAGGTTCTTCGCGGGCACGCCGCTCGCCGCGAAGAAGCGCGCCACCGTCGCGGCGCGCGACGCCGACAGGTCCAGGTTCGAAGCGAACCGTTTGCTCTTCAGCGGCACCGCGTCGGTGTGCGACTCGACGCGGATCTCGCGGTCGGTCATGCCCTTGATGCCCGCGGCGAGCTTCGCCAGCACGGGGCGCCCGGCCGACTTGACCTCTGCGCTGCCCGAGTCGAACAGGGTCTTGTCGGCCGCGCGCACGACCAGGCGGTCGCCCTGCTTCTCGATCTCGACCTGGCCGCTCTTCACCTCGGGCTGCAGCGAATCGACCAGGGCCTGGTAGCTGCCCTGGATGCGCTCGATCTCGTCTTCCTTGATCGCCGTCGCGGTGCGCTCCTTCTCGAGCGCTTCGCGCAGCGCCGAGACGCCGGCCTTCTCGCCTTCGATCTGCTTCACGAGCTCGGCGCGCTCCGCGTCGAGCGCGTTCTTCTCGACGATGAGCTTCTCCTTGCCGCGGCTCTCGTCGAGCATGGTCTTCTTGCACGTGACGAGGTCGGAGCCGAGCGCGCGCTGGCGCGCGACCTCGGCTTGATAGCGGCCGGGCGTGGCGCACGCGCCCGCGGCGAGCGCCGCGCAGAGCACGAGCCGAAACGGCCTCAAGCGAGGACGTCCCGCCCGAATGCGATCCGCGCCACCTGCTCGATCCTCTCCACCGGCTCCACCTTCAAATTCGAGATGCGCTCCGCGGGAATCTCCGCGAGGTCCTTCTCGTTGGCCGAGGGGATCAGCACGTGCGTCACCCCCGCGCGCCGCGCCGCGAGGATCTTCTCCTTGATTCCGCCCACGGGCAAGACCTTGCCGCGCAGCGTGATCTCGCCCGTCATCGCCAGGTCGGGCGGCACGGGCTTGTCGAGCAAGAGGCTCAAGAGCGCCGTGACGATCGCGATGCCCGCGCTGGGGCCGTCCTTCGGAATGGCGCCCGCGGGAATGTGGATGTGGATGTCGCTCTCGGTGAAGAGCTTCGGGTCGAGGCCGAGCTGGCCCGCGTGCGTGCGCACGAGCGAGACCGCCGTCTGCGCCGACTCGCGCATCACGTCGCGAATCGAGCCCGTGATCTTCACCTCGCCCTTGCCGCGCATGCGGGTAGCCTCGATGAAGAGGATCTCGCCGCCCGCCTCCGTCACCGCGAGGCCGACCGATACGCCGGGGATCTGCAGGCGGCCCGCGACCTCGGGCTCGAAGTGCGCGGCGCCGAGCAGCGCATGGAGGTCGGACGCGTCGACGCGCGTCTTCGCGCCGTCGCCTTCGACCGCGCGCCGCGCGAGCTTGCGCGCGATCTTGCCGAGCTCCCGCTCCAGATTGCGGAGGCCCGCTTCGCGCGTGTAGTTGTGGATCACGGCGCGGATCGCGTCGTCGGAGACCTCGGGCGCAATCGTGGTGAGTCCGTGCTCGGCGAGCTGGCGCGGCAGCAGGTGGCGCTTCGCGATCTCGAGCTTGTCCTCGGCGGTGTAGCCGGGCAGCTCGATCACCTCCATGCGGTCCCGCAGCGCCGGCGGCACGTTCTCGAGCAAGTTCGCGGTGGCGATGAACAGCACCTTCGAGAGGTCGAACGGCACTTCGAGGTAGTGGTCGCTGAACGTCGAGTTCTGCTCGGGGTCCAGCACCTCGAGCATCGCCGACGACGGGTCGCCGCGGAAGTCGGAGCCGAGCTTGTCGATCTCGTCGAGGATGAACACGGGGTTGTTCGTCCCCACGCGGCGCAACGTCTGCAGGATGCGGCCGGGCAGCGAGCCGACGTACGTGCGCCGGTGGCCGCGGATCTCGGCCTCGTCGCGCACGCCGCCGAGCGACAGCCGCGCGTACTTGCGCCCGAGCGCGCGCGCGATCGAGCGGCCGAGCGAGGTCTTGCCCGTGCCGGGCGGACCGACGAAGCACAGGATCGGCCCGCGCAGGTCGCGCTTCAGCTTCAGCACGGCGATGAACTCGAGGATGCGCTCCTTCACCTTCTCGATGTCGTAGTGGTCCTCGTTCAGGATCTTGCGCGCGTGGGCGACGTCGAGCTCGTCCTCGGTCGACTTCGACCACGGCAGGTCGGCGATCCACTCCAGGTACGTGCGGATCGTGCCGCCTTCCATCGCGCCCGGCGGCTGCGCGGCGAGCCGCTGCAGCTCGCGCTCGGCCACGGCCATGACGGCTTCGGGCGGGTGCGCGTCTTCGATGCGCTTGCGCAGGTCGTCGACCTGGTCGCTCGGCGACTCGTACTCGCCCAGCTGGCGGCGGATCGCGCGCGCCTGCTCGCGCAGCACGTACTCCTTCTGGCTGCGCGACAGCTCTTCCTGCACCTGCGAGCGGATCTCCTGCTCCAGCGAGCGGACCTCCTGCTCGCGCGCCAGGTGTTCCGACAGGCGCTCGAGGCGCTTCTGCACGTCGGTCTGCTGGAGCAGCTCCTGGCGCGCGTCGACGGACAGGCCGAGGTTCGACGCCACCACGTCGGCGAGCGCCGACGAATCGGAGAGCTGCGCGACCATCGTCAGCACCGGCTCCGACACGTTCTGCGACCCCTCGGCGATGACCGCGAACTGGCGGCTCACGTTGCGGTGCAGCGCCTCGAGCTCGAGGCCCGCGAGCTGCGTCTCTTCGAGCGGCCGCACGCGCGCGCGCAGGTACGGTGCGGTCTCGACGTACGACTCGATCGCCACGCGCCGCAGCCCCTGCACCCAGAGCCGCTGCGCGCCGTCGTCTCCCTTCGCCATGCGCAGCACGCGCACGGCCGTGCCGACGGAGTACAGGTCGTCGGGCCCGGGCTCGGTCTTCTCGGGGTCGCGTGCGGCGACGGTGACGATCAAGCGGTCGCTGTTCAGCGCGTCGTCGACGAGCCGCTTCGCGCGCTCGGTCGTCGCAACCATCGGCGCGACGAGCGTCGGGAACAGCACGGTGTTGCGCAGCGGCAGCACCGGCAACAGCTCGGGCAACGGCTCGTCGACGTGCGGCGCCGGCGCGGGAGGTGTCTCGTTCGTCTCGTTCGTCTCGCTGGCAGCTGCTTCTTCGCTCACGTCCTCACCGACACCACGCGCCCGGCGTTCTCGCGCCGGGGCAGCTCGATCGTCAGAATTCCGGTCTCCAGCCGCGCGGTCACCCGGTCGGGATCGTAGGCCGCGCGCGTGCGCAGCACGCGCTCGAACGTGCCCTGCGCGATCTCGAGCAACAGATGCCGCTGGCTCGAGCTGGCGCGCGCGAAGCTGCGCCGGCCCGTGATCTGCAGGTACTCGCCGTCGACGACGACGCGCACGTCGTCGCTCGACACGCCTGCGAGCTCGACGCGCACCACGATGGCGCGCTCGGTCTCGTACACGTCGAGCGCGGGGCGCCACGCGTCGGCGCCGACGGGCAGACGCACCGCGCCGGCGAGCGCGCGCTCGAAGGCGCGGTCCATCTGCTCTTCGAGTTCGGCCAGCTCGCGCGCGATCTTGCCCCGCTCTACCTGCATTCCCGACCGGTCACTTCTCCTCGGTGAAATCCGCGTCGACGACCGGGCCGTCCTGCCCGCCGTTCGGCTTGGCGCCGCCCGCCGGGCCCGCGCTCGCGCTCGCGCCGCCCTGCCCCGACGCGGCCTCGGCCTTGTACAGGACCTCGGACACGGCGTGCAGTGCGCGCTCGAGCTCGTCGCGCTTCGACTTCAGCTCCGAGGCCGAGGCTTCCTGGTTCGCGAGCAGCGTCTTCGCAGCCCCGATCGCGTTCTCGAGCGTGTTCAGCTGCGCGACGGGGATCTTCTCCTTGTGCTCGCGCACCTGCTTCTCCGCCTCGTAGCTCAGGCCGTCGAGCGCGTTGCGCAGGTCGATGCGCTCGCGCCGCTGCTTGTCCTCCGAGGCGTGGCTCTCGGCGTCCTTCACCATCTGCTCGATCTGGCCCTTGTCGATGCCCGACGAGCCCTGGATCTGGATCGACTGCTGCTTGCCGGTCGCCTTGTCCTTCGCCGAGACGGACACGATGCCGTTCGCATCGATGTCGAACGTGACTTCGACCTGCGGCATGCCGCGCGGCGCGGGCGGAATCCCGTCGAGGATGAAGCGCCCGAGCGTGCGGTTGTCGCTCGCCATCTCGCGCTCGCCCTGCAGCACGTGGATCTCCACTTGCGGCTGGTTGTCGCTCGCGGTCGAGAACACCTGGCTGCGCTTCGTGGGGATGGTCGTGTTGCGCTCGACGAGCTTGGTGGTGACACCACCGAGTGTCTCGATGCCGAGCGAGAGCGGCGTCACGTCGAGCAGGAGGACGTCCTTCACCTCGCCGGTGAGCACGCCGGCCTGGATCGCCGCGCCGATGGCGACGACCTCGTCCGGGTTCACGCCGCGGTGCGGCTCCTTGCCGAAGAAGCTCTTCACGAGCTCCTGCACCTTGGGGATGCGGATCGAGCCGCCGACGAGCACGACTTCGTCGATGTCGCCGGGCGCGACGCCGGCGTCGCTGCAGGCCTTCCGCACGGGCTCGAGGGTGCGCTGGACCAAGTCGTCGATCAGCTGCTCGAACTTCGCGCGCGACAAGCGCAGGTTGAGATGCTTCGGTCCCGACGCGTCCGCCGTGATGTACGGCAGGTTGATCTCGGTCTCGGTCACCGTGGACAGCTCGATCTTGGCCTTCTCCGCGGCTTCCTTGAGCCGCTGCATGGCCATCGGGTCCTTGGTGAGGTCGACGCCCTGGTCCTTCCTGAACTCCTCGACGAGGTAGCGCATGACGCGGTCGTCGAAGTCGTCGCCGCCCAGGTGCGTGTCGCCGTTGGTCGAGAGCACCTCGACCGTGCTGTCGCCGACCTCGAGCACGCTGATGTCGAACGTGCCGCCGCCGAGGTCGTACACGGCGATCTTCTCGTCCTTCTTCTTGTCGAGCGAGTACGCCAGCGAGGCCGCCGTCGGCTCGTTCACGAGCCGCAGCACCTCGAGGCCCGCGATCGTGCCGGCGTCCTTGGTCGCCTGGCGCTGCGCGTCGTTGAAGTACGCGGGCACGGTGATGACCGCCTGCGTGACCGGCTGGCCCAGGTAGGCCTCGGCGGCCACCTTCAGCTTCTGCAGGATCATCGCGGAGATCTCGGGCGGCGTGTACGTCTTGCCGCCCGCCTCGACCGTCGCGAGGTCGTTCTTGCCCGCCACCACGCGATACGGGACGAGCTTCATCTCGCTCGTCACCTCGCTCATGCGCCGGCCCATGAAGCGCTTGATGGAGTAGATGGTGTTCTGCGGGTTGGTGATGGCCTGGCGGCGCGCGATCTGCCCCACGAGGCGCTGGCCGTCCTTCGTGAACGCGACCACGGACGGGGTCGTCCGCCCGCCCTCCTCGTTGGCGATCACCTTGGGCTCGCCGCCCTCCATGACCGCGACGACCGAGTTGGTCGTACCCAGATCGATGCCGATGACTCGTCCCATTGCGTTTCCCCCGAAATCTGTGTGGATTCGAGCCCTTCCGGGCCCGTTTGAAACGCGGCGCAACGTAGAAGCGGGGGCGCTCCTGTCAAGCGAGGTCGAGGAACGGCAGGGAGCGGACGTGCACGACCACCTCGCGCTCCTCGTCCACGAAGTGGCCGTTCCAGAGGCTCCGGCCGAAGACCCGCAGGCGGATGTGGTTGTCGCCTTCGCGCAGGCCGACGACCTGGCCGGCCACGCCGTTGCGGCCCACGGTCAGGTTGTCGGTCACGTCGAGGCCGTTCAGCGAGACCTCGAAGGTCTCGGGCGCCACCCGGTCGCCCTCGGCGAACTCGACCATGACGTCCACGACACCGACCGGCACCTCGGTGTCCGCGGTGGGCGTGTCCACGTGCATCAGGGGCGGCCCCAGGTAGACGAATTGGGTCAGCTCGGGCCGAAATCGCCAGGCCAGGCCGCCCAGTAGGACCAGGGTCACGGCGAATAGGGGTTTGCGCGATTTCATCTACGTCCTTGGACGTGCGACGCCTCAGGCGCCCGCACGAAATTGCCGATCAAACATGCGCAACCGCGCCCGGCGGCAGTCTGGCAACGGTGCGCTGATGCGCGTAGACTTCGCCGGAATTTCTTAGGTTTTTTCGCGGGCTTCGCCAGCGAGGGGGCAGTCGCGAGGCGGCCGACGTCCCGTCCGACAGGATCCGAACAGACGGGCTTCGAGTCGCCGGGGGTCGAATACGAGTGCTTCTCCGTCAGGGCATGCGCGCGCTGCAGATCGCGCTGGGGATCGCCTGCCTGGCCGTGGTCTACTCCGCGGTCGCGCCGATCGTCGGCGCCGCGGCGATCACCGCCGCGCGCGTTCCGCCCGTGGGCCCGCCGCCTCCTCCGGAGGGCGACTTCTCGAAGTATGACGTGATCGCCAGCCGCAACCTCTTCCACGCGCGCTCGACCGACTCGGGGCCCAGTGACGAGCCGCTGAAGGAGAGCGAGCTGCGGCTCAAGCTGTGCGGCACGTTCGCGGCGAACGACCCCGCCCACTCGGTCGCCTGCATCGACGACCAGACCTCGCAGAAGAAGCGCGCCTACCGCGCGGGCGAGTCGATCACGGACGGCGTGAAGCTCGTGTCGGTCGAGCGCCGGCGCGCGGTGATCGACAACCGCGGCTCGCTCGAGCAGCTGAGCATGGAAGAGGACAAGGCCGCCGGCGCGATCCTGCCGAACGCGAAGCCGAAGCGGCCGGCCTCGGCCGCACCGGCGATCGCCGGCCCCGAGCCCAAGCTGTCCGATCGCCTGAAGGACCTGAAGGAGCAGCAGCGGCTGAACGACGTGGTGCGGCCGAAGCTGCAGGACGTGCTGAACAACGCGCAGCTCTCGCCGGTGTACAACGAGCAGGGCCAGTTCGGCGGCATGAAGCTCACGAACATCCGGCCCGGCGGACCGTTCACCGGCATGGCCGACGGCTCGGTGTGCTTCGAGCTGAACGGGAACAGGATCGACGGCGTGCAGCAGCTGCCGCAGGCGCTGCTCAGCATGGGCAGCGGGCAGACGTGCTTGAAGTGCCGCCAGCCCGACGGCACGGAGACCACGCGATGCCTGTAGCCGCGCGCAGGGCGCTCCGGTGCATCGCCATCGCGGTGCTCGCGCTCGCGGGCGTGCGCGCGCGCGCGCAGTCGTCGCCGCCGCCCCCGCCCGCTTCGGCGTCGCCTTCGGGCGACACGCTGGTGTCGCTCGACTTCCAGGACGCGGACATCACCGAAGTCATCAGCACGATCGCCAAGGCGACGGGCAAGAACTTCCTCTACGACGACCGCGTGCGCGGCCGCGTGACGGTGATCTCGCCGGATCCGGTCACCGTGGACGAAGCGTACCGCGTGTTCGAGTCGATCCTCGCCGTGAAGGGCTTCACCACGGTGCCCGCGCCGGGCGGCGTGCTCAAGATCCTGCCGCTGCGCGACGCGAAGGAGAACCCGATCGAGACGGTGCCGAGCGGCCAGCAGCCGGAGAACCGCGACACCTTCATCACGCGGCTGCTGCCCTTGCACTACGTGAAGGCCGACGCGATCAGCGACACGTTGAAGCCGCTCGTCTCGAAGGAAGCGAGCGTGATCGCGTACGGGCCGACGAACACGCTCATCATCACCGACTCGTCCGCGAACATCGTGCGGCTGTCGGAGATCATCGATCAGATCGACGTCTCGACGTACCAGGAGCAGGTCAAGCTCATCCCGATCCAGTACGCCGACGCGCAGGCGCTCACGCAGCAGCTGCAGCAGATCTTCGGCGACGACAGCGGCGGCGGCCCCGGCGGCGCGCGCCGCGCGCGAGCCGCCCCGCAGGCCACGCCGACCGCCGTGCCCGGCGTGCCCGGCTCGGACGCCGTGATCGGCAGCGCGGGCGAGCCGCGCTTCATCCCCGACGTGCGCACCAACGCGATCGTCGTCATCGCGACGAAGGCGGTGCTCCACGAGATCGAGCGCATCATCGGCCTGCTCGACTACAAGCGGAAGGGGGCGGGCCGCATCCACGTGTACCGCTTGAAGAACGCCGACGCGGACGAGATCTCGCAGACGCTGTCGAGCCTGGCCTCGGGCTCGCCCGGCTCGCGGCTCGGCCTGGGCGGGGGCACCACGCGCACCTCGCTCACGGGCTCGAGCGGGCTCGGCGGCACGGGCGGTCTCTCCGGGCTGGGCGGCACGGGCTCGACGAACCCGGCGGGCAGCGCGCTCGGCGGGCTGGGCGGCGGCCTCGGCGGCAGCAGTGCGGTGGCGGACCTCGGCGACGGCGTGCGCATCACGAGCGACCCGCCGACGAACTCGCTCATCATCCAGGCGAACGCCGAGGCGTTCGCGACGATCTCGGAAGTCATCGAAGCGCTCGACGTGCGCCGCCCGCAGGTCATGGTCGAAGCGCTCATCATGGAAGTGCAGGCCACGCCGTCGAACGACCTCGGCGCGGCGTGGATCACCACGATGGCCACGCGCGACGGCAGCACCGTGGGCATCGGCAGCTCGAGCCTCGACCCGAACACCGTCGGCGCCATCAGCAGCCTCGCCGGCGGCACCGGCTCGGTCGGGAACTTCGCGGCCGCGCTGCTCGGCAGGACGGTCAGCATTCCCGACCCGAACAACCCGGGCAGCTTCATCCAGGTGCCGTGGATCCGGGCGCTCATCACCGCTTCCGAGAGCGACCAGAACACGAACATCATCTCGGCGCCCACGATCCTCACCGCCGACAAGAAGGAAGCGGAGATCGTGGTCGGCCAGAACATCCCGGTGCCGACCTCGCGCCTGCAGGCCGCCGGCACCACGATCGACCCGAACAACCCGTTCCAGACCTCGCAGAACATCGCGCGCCAGGACGTCGGCGTGACCCTGCGAGTGACTCCGCAGATCAGCGAAGGCGACACCGTGCGGCTGAACGTGTTCCAGGAGATCAGCGGCGTGATCCCGCCGCCGCCGGGCTCCGACACCACGCTCGGCCCGACGACGAGCGACCGCAAGGTCGAGAACACCGTCTACGTGCGCGACGGCGAGGCCGTCATGATCGGCGGCATCCTCTCCGACAACCAGAACGACAGCGAGACCAAGGTGCCGTGGCTCGGCGACATCCCGGTCATCGGCTGGGCGTTCAAAGGCACGCACAACGACAACTCGAAGATCAACCTGCTCATCATCCTGACGCCGCGCATCGTGCGCGACCCGCAGGACCTCGAGCGGCTCACCGTCGAGAACCGCGAGCGCTTCAAGTCCGCGTCGGCGCCCGCGATCGATCTGTCTGACGAGGAGAAGGAGGAGCGGCGCAAGGCGCTCGAGGCCGGCGTGCCGCTGCCGATCGATCCGAACCCGGTCCGGCGCGAGCTCGAGCGCCACGACCAGCGCTACCCCGTCGAGAAGCTGCCCGAGCTGCGCCAGCAGGCCTCCGACCGCGAGAAGCAGCGCGAGCACGACATCGAAGAGCTGAAGAAGAAGGAGGCCGGCGGCAGCTACCTGGTGCAGGTGGCGCACTTCGCCACCGCCGAGGAAGCCGTCGCGCTCTTGCAGAAGCTCATGGCCGACGGCTACGACGGCACGGTGTTCTCGGAGAGCGAGCAGGGCGAGACCACGCACTGGGTCCAGCTCGGCCCGTTCTCGGATCAGGCCAAGGCGCAGGCGGTCGCGCGCGATCTGAACGCGTCGCGCGGGATGCAGTCGCTCGTGGTGGTGCAGCCCTGATGGCCTCGCCGCTCGAGCTGCGCTCCGCGCTCCTGCAGCACACGTCGCTGACCGAGGACGGCCTCGCGCAGGCGCTGAAGAAGCAGGAGCAGTCGGGCCGCAGGCTCACCGACCTGCTGCTCGAGCTCGAGCTCGTGCCCGAGGGCGAGCTGCTCGGCGCGCTCGCGGGCCTGTACCGCATTCCGACGCGCGAGACGCTCGTGCCGGAAGAAGTCGACGCCGAGCTCGCCACGCAGATCCCGATCGCGTTCGCGAAGCGCCACCACCTGCTGCCGATCCGCCGCGAGGGCGCGCGGCTCGAGGTCGCCATCGCGGACCCGCTGCTCACCGATCCGCTCGACGACCTGCGCATGCTGTACGCGGGCGCGCGCTGCGAGCCCGTGCTCGTCACGCGCCGCGCGATCCTGAACTGCATCAACCACGTGTACGACCAGGCGTCGTCCGCGGAGGACGTCGCCGAGGCGTTCGCCGACACCGACCTCGAAGACATCGCGTCGGAGCTGATCTCCGAGCCCGAGGACCTGCTCGACTCCACCGACGAGGGCGCGCCGATCATCCGGCTCGTGAACTCGCTGCTGCAGCAGGCCGTCAAAGAGCGCGCCTCCGACATCCACATCGAGCCGCAGGAGAAGGACCTGGTCGTGCGGTTCCGCGTCGACAACCTGCTGCACGAGCCGATCCGCCCGCTGCCGCGCCGCATGCAGCAGGCGATCACCACGCGCATCAAGATCATGGGCCGGCTCGACATCGCCGAGAAGCGCCTGCCGCAGGACGGCCGCATCGTGCTGAAGATCGCCGGCCGCGACTACGACGTGCGCCTCTCGACCCTGCCGACCCAGTACGGTGAACGGTGCGTGCTCCGGCTCCTGCCGCGCACGCAGGAGCTCTTGTCGATCGAGAAGATCGGCCTCTCGCCGCGCCACCAGGAGACGCTGCGCCGCCTCATCCGCCGCTCGAACGGCATCATCCTCGTCACGGGCCCGACGGGCTCGGGCAAGACGAACACGCTCTACGCCGCGCTCGCGGACATCAACAAGCCCGAGCACAACATCATGACGATCGAGGACCCGGTGGAAATCCGGCTGCCGGGCATCAGCCAGATCGAGGTGAAGTCGTCGATCGGGCTGACGTTCGCCGCGGGCCTGCGCTCGATCCTGCGCCAGAACCCGAACGTGATCCTCGTCGGCGAGATCCGCGACCTCGAGACGGCGGAGGTCGCCATCCAGGCGAGCCTCACCGGCCACCTCGTGTTCTCCACGATCCACACCAACGAGTCGGCGGGCACGGTCACGCGGCTCATCGACATGGGCGTCGAGCCGTTCCTCATCTCGTCGTCTCTCGTGGCCGCGATCGCCCAGCGGCTCATCCGCGTGCTGTGCAAGCGCTGCCGCGAGGCCTACACGCCGACGGACGAGGAGCTCGCGGAGATCGGCCTGCGCCGCGCGGAAGTGGCCGCGCACACGATCTACCGCGCGAAGGGCTGCGTGTACTGCAACCACACCGGCTACCACGGCCGCACGGGCATCTTCGAGATCCTGCAGATCGACGACGTGATCCGCGGCATGATCACGCGCGGCGTCGACTCGAAGCAGATCCAGGACCAGGCGATCCGCCTCGGCATGCAGACCATGCGGATGCACGGCGCGCGCATGGTGGTCGACGGCCAGACGTCGGTCGCCGAGATCCTGCGCCAGACCGAGGAGGAGGCCGTCGCGGCGCTCGATCCGCAGGCGGCCTAGCGCGTGCCGGTCTACCGCTACAAGGGCGTCGCGGCGGGCAATCGGGCGGTGGCCGCGACGATCGACGCGGACAGCCTGCGCTCGGCGCGCGCGAAGCTGCGCGCGGACGGCATCTTTCCGACGGAGATCCTCGAGGGCAAGACGCGCGGCGAAGCCTCGCAGCTGCTCGAGAAGCTGCAGCTGCCTGCACTTCGACGTGTGGCCGACCTCGACCTGGCGATGTTCTCGAGCCAGCTCGCGACGCTGATCTCCGCGGGCCTGCCGCTCGTGCAGGCGCTGTCGGCGCTCACGGAGCAGGTCGAGCGCGAGCACTTCAAGGCGATCATCGGGCGCGTGCGCGAGGGCGTGAACGAGGGCTCGTCGCTCGCCGAGGCGCTCGGCCAGTTCCCGCGCGTGTTCGACGAGCTGTACTGCTCGATGGTGCGCGCCGGCGAATCCTCGGGCGCGCTCGCGCCGGTGCTGCAGCGGCTCGCCGAGTACGTCGAGAACCGCATGACGCTCCGCAACCAGCTCATCAACGCGATGATCTACCCGGTGCTCATGCTCGTGTTCAGCTGCGGCGTCGCGGGCGTCCTGCTCGTCAAGGTGATCCCGAACATCACCAGCATGCTGAAGGACATGAAGCAGGAGCTCCCGCTCGCGACGCGGATCGTGATCGTGATCTCGAACATCGTCACGCACTACTGGCTGCCGGCGCTGATCGCGCTGGCCATCGGGATCGTCGTCTGGGCCCGCGTGGTGGCGACGGAAGCCGGGCGCTTGCGCTGGGACGCGTTCATGCTCCGGCTGCCGATCTTCGGCAGGCTGATCCGCTACGTGGCGATCGCGCGTTTCGCGCGCACGCTCGCAACGCTCACTGCCGGCGGCGTGCCCATCGTGCCCGCGCTCGAGATCTCGAAGACGGTCGCGTCGAACGTCGTGATCGGCCGCGCGATCGACGACGCCAAAGAGGCGATCACGCGCGGCTCCTCGATCGCCGCCACAATGCGCTCGAGCGGGCAGTTCCCGCCGCTCGTCACGCACATGCTGTCGGTCGGCGAGGCTTCGGGCGAGCTGCCTGCCATGCTCGGCAAGCTGGCCGACACCTACGACGACCAGGTCGGCAACGCGCTCGCGCGGCTGCTCGCGCTGCTCGGACCGATCCTCTTGATCTTCGTGGCGATCATCATCTTGACCATCATTCTCTCGACGCTCCTGCCCCTCATGAACATGACCTCGGCACTGCAGTGACTCGCGCCCGGGTCGTGAAAGGAAGACTCATGCACGCGGAAGAACGCGACCTTCGACGAAACGACGGCTTCACGCTCCTCGAAATCATGGTCGTGGTGCTCATCATCGGGCTGCTCATGACGGTGCTCGCGACGAACCTGTTCTCGCGGCTCGGCCGCGCCGAGAGCGACATCGCCAAGATGCAGGTGACCAAGCTCTCGCAGCAGCTCGAGCTCTACAAGCTCGACAACGGCACCTACCCGACCACCGAGCAGGGCCTCGACGCGCTCGTGCACGAGCCCACCACGGAGCCGCGCGCGCGCCGCTATCCGCCCGGCGGCTACGTGACCTCGAAGGACATCGAGGATCCGTGGCACAACCCGTTCAAGTACGAGCGGCCCGGCAAGAACAACACGCAGAGCTTCGACCTCTACACGTACGGCGGCGACAACCAGCCCGGCGGCGACGGCGAGAACGCCGACGTCGGCAACTGGGAGACGACCGCCGCACAGCGCTAGGTCCGTGACGGGGCGCGCGAGCCGCTCGACGGCCGGCTTCACCCTGCTCGAGCTTCTGATCGTGATCTTCCTCATCGTGATGATCACGGCCGTCTTCGCCACGAACATCTCGGGCGGGTTCGGCGTGCACATGCGGAATTCGGCGCGCGAGCTCGCGTCCGAGCTCGAGTACGTATCGCAGCGCGCGGTGACCACGGGCCACGCGCAGCGCGTGGTGTTCGACCTGGACCACCAGGTCTACCGCGTCGAGATGGAGCTGCCCCCGGCCCAGGCCGACCCGAGCGCCGCGCTGCCCGACCACGCCGAGAGCCTGTCGCTCGCGCCGCCGATCGACCTGCACCCGTTCGTGCCCGTGGACGACCAGCTCGGCGAGTGGCGCGCGCTGCCCGACGCGGAGGACGTGTCGTTCCGCGCCGTGCGCATCGGCGACCAGCTGGTCCAGCAGGGTGCCGTGGCGGTCGGCTTCTCGATCGACGGCGGCACCGACCCGGCCGAGATCTGGCTGCGCGACGACCACGGCTACGACGTGCGCGTGCGGCTCGTGGCGTTCACGGGCGAGATCCACATCGAGGAGCCGCAGCTTGCCGCGAAGTGAGCGGAGCAGGACCGGGGCGCCCATGCGAGCAGCAGGCCCGGGGTTCACGCTGATCGAGGTCCTCGCGGCGGTCCTCATCGTGAGCCTGGTCTTCGGGCTCCTGCTCGAGTCGGTCACGCGCAACCTCGCCGCGCTGTCGCGCGCCCGCTCCGAGGCGCGCGCGATGCAGCTCGCCGAAGACCGCCTGCGCGACCTGAAGGCCGATCTCGCGAGCGGCACCAAGCTCGAGGACGGCGTGACCGACGGCTCGTTCGACGAGCCCGACCAGGACATGCACTGGCAGATCGTCGTGACTCCGCAGACGCTCGCGCTGCCGCCCGACTACCGCGGCGAGGTGCCGCCCGGGCCGCTGTTCGTCTCGCCGGCGGCGGCTGCGCGGCAGTCGCCGCCGCCGAGCCTGTCGCAGACACCCGGCTCGAACGCCGCCGGCCCGCAGACGCCGGAGGAGCCGCTGCGCCTCGTCGAGGTGCGCGTGTTCCGCCAGGGCGACGATCCGCAGAGCGTCGAGCCGTTCGTGCTGCTCGTGACTGCCCCGCCCGACACTTCGCAGCTCGGCCAGTCGCCGACCACGAACCCGAGCGCGCCGGCCGGCACTGGCAATCCGAACGCGCTCGGCAGCAGCACTCAACCGCCGGCGAGCCCCGCGCTCGGCGGCGCCATGGGCACCAGCCCGTGAGCGCGCGCGCGCCGGCCGCCGGCTTCACCCTGCTCGAGATCCTCGTCGCCATCTTCATCATGGCGATGCTGCTCACGTTCGCGTTCGAGGCGTACAAGGGGATCGAGAGCGCGTACCAGCGCGTGGGCGCGACGACGAGCCGCGACCGCGCTGCGCGCATCGTGCTCGACCGCATCGAGCGCGAGCTCGTCGGCACGGTCATGGTTCAGCGCGCGCAGGGCGCCGACCCCCTGCTCCAGCCGTACTTCTTCTACGGCCAGACACAGCCCTACGGCGACTCCGAGGGAGACACTCTGCGCTTCGTGACTCGCACGGCGCTGCGGCCACCAGGCGTGCCCGACCCCGGGATCGAGATCGTGACCTACGGCGCCGTGCCGTCGCAGACCGGGCCCGGGCTCTCGCTCCTGCGCCAGGCCGAGCCGCTGCCGTTGCAGCTCGCGAAGGAGGTGGTCTGGGACCAGCCCGACGTCGTCGCCGACAACGTCGCGCTGTTCCTCGCGCGCTACGACGGCGGCGGCGGCACGGGAGCGGCAGGCGCCGAGGGCTGGGACTCCACGAGCGTCGACATGCTCGACCAGATCCCCGCGGGGATCGTCATCACCGTGTCGCTCTTCGAGACCGACGACAACGGCCAGGTCAAGCAGGGCCCCGAGTTCACCCGCGCGATCGAGCTGCCGGTGCGGCCGTTCAAGCTGTCGCCCGACGACGGCAACACGCCGGCGGCCGACTGCGGCACGGGCATGACCGTGAAGCAGTGCATGGACTCCTTCGCGTCGCAGATCGCGAGCGCGAGCGAGTCGCTGCAGCAGGCGATCGCCGACGCGCAGGGCTCCGCCACCGACGCGTGCTGGAACAACGACAGCCCCTCGCCCGCGCTGCAGCGCCTGAAGGTGCTGATGGGCGGCCTGCCGGGCTTCGACGCGGGGCAGTGCAAGTGACCCCACGCGACCGGCGCGGCGAAGAGGGCGTGGTGCTGCTGCTCGTGCTCGTGCTCGTGGTGGTGGCGATCTCGACGGCGTACGCGATGAGCAAGACGTCGCTCATCGAGGTGCTCTCCTCGCGCCAGCGCGAGCAGTACACGCGCGCGGACCTCCTGGCGCGCTCCGGCATCGCGCTGGCCACGCGCGCGCTGCAGGACGACCTGATCAGCGGCAGCGACATCACGAAGCAGGTCGAGTCCGACCTCGACGGCTGGGCCGTGCTGTCGCACGAAGAGCTCGACCTGCCCGGGGGCGCCGTGCTCCGCGTGCACGTCCGCGACGCGGGCAACAAGATCGACTTGAACGCCCTGCTCGATCCGAACGGCGCGCGCATCGGCGAGTCGAGCAAGAACTTCCTGAAGGCGACGCTCGAGCACATTCGCGACACCGCGCCCGAATTCAAGGGATCGAGCGCGCTCGGCGACCAGCAGATCGACGACCTGGCCGACGCGATCCTCGACTGGATCGACAAGGACGACCAGACGCGCCTCGGCACGCCCGAGAAGGAGTACTACGTCGAGATGAAGAAGGCGAAGAGCCTGCCGCTCAACCGGCCCGTCTTCTCGATCGACGAGCTCGCGCCCGTGCCGGGCATGGATCCCTTGCTGCTCGAGGCGCTCAAAGCCTACTTTACGCCCTATCCGATGTTCCCTGGCACGGATGGAGGCGGAGGCGTGAATCTCAACACCGCGCCGGCTCACGTGCTCGGGCTCATCTACCACGGAGTCGGCGACGACTACCGCATGATCGACCAGCGCGACGTGTTCACTTTGATGAAGGCGCGCGGCGAGGGACAGGTGTTCTGTCCCACGGCCGGCCAGCCGCCGTGCACGAGCGCGATGCAGACGATCGGCATCGCGGACGGCGAGAGCGTGTTCCCGCCGCTCACGTACCAGGCGCGCGTGTTCTCGATCGACGTCGAAGCGTTCGTGGGCGAGACCCGCGCGTGCGTGCACTCGGTCGTGGACCGCGGCAAGGGCAACGACGTGAAGACGCTGTTCTTCGCGCTGGGCTGCTGATGTTCGAGCGCACCGTCATCGGGCTCGACATCGGGAGCTGGTCGCTGAAGCTCGCCGAGGTCTCGGCGGGCTTCCGCGGCGCCGAGTTCAAGAGCTTCGCCGAGCTGCCGCTGCCCGAGGGCGCGCCCTCCGAGGAGATCGAGGCGACGATCCAGCTGTGGCTGCAGAACCGCGGCACGGCGCCCGAGGTGCTCGTCACGGCGCTCTCGACCGAACGCCTCACGCAGCGCCACCTGCGGTTCCCGTTCGCGGGCGTGAAGCGCGTCGCGGCGGCGATCGGCTACGAGATCGACGAAGAGCTGCCCGTGCCGCTCTCGAGCGTGGTCGTGGGACACGAGCAAGTGTTGACCCGCCCCGACCAGACCGACGTGCTGGTCGCGCTCGCGGCGCGCACCGACGTCGAGCAGCACCTGGCCGCGTGCCGGCGCATGGAGCTCGAGCCGCGCATCGTCGAGAGCGAAGGCGCGTCGCTCGCGAACCTGACGGGCTTCCTCGGCCTGTCCGACGTGTCGCGGCTCGTGCTCGACGTCGGCCACGCGAAGACGAACCTGTGCCTGCTCGTCGACGGGCGGCCGATCGCGCTGCGGCGCATCCCCGTCGCGGGCGCGCACTTCACGGCGGCCCTCGCTCTCGACCTCGGCCTCGGCCCGGAAGCCGCGCGCGAGCACAAGCACGCGCACGGCATCTTCGAGCGCGGCAGCACGAAGCCCGTCTCGAACGGCATCCGCGACCTCTTGGAGCACCTGGCGCGCGAAGTACAGCGCAGCGTGCAGGCGATCGTCGGCGATCCGCTCGACCCGGTGTCGCCCACCGAGATCCTGCTCGTCGGCGGCTCGGCTCAGCTCCCCGCGCTGGCGCGCTTCTTCGAAGAGCGCACGGGCCTGCCGACCCGCGTGCTCGAAGTCGCCCGGACGGGCGAAGGCGCGGAGGAGTTCGCGGCGGCCGGGCCGGCAACGTTCGCGCAGGCCGCGGCGCTCGCGCTGCGCGGCACCTCGACCGAGCGCGTCACGCAGACCGACTTCCGCCAGGGCGAGCTGGGCTACGCGCCCGACCTGACCGGCCTGCGCCCGCAGCTGCGCCTCACCGTGGGCCTGTTCGCACTGTTCCTGGTGATGTGGATCGCCAGCGCGGCGGCGCGCGCGGTGTTCGCGAACCACCGCGCCACGCAGCTGCGCGGCGAGGTCGCCTCGATCCTGAAGCAGACCTTCCCCGACGCCGAGCCCGGGCCCGACCCGCTGAAGACGTTCGAGACCAAGGCGGCCGAGACGCGCGCGCTCGCCGCTCACCTGGGGGTCACGGGCAAGGGGCTCTCGGTGCTCGAGATCCTGCGCCAGATCTCTGCGCTCACCCCCGAGTCACTCGACGTGTCGCTCGACGAGCTGTCGATCGAGCGGCAGAGCGTGAGCGCGCGCGGGCACACTTCCGACTTCGTCTCCGCCGATCAGCTGAAGGCCGAGCTGTCGAAGTTCGAGGGCTTCCAGCGGGTGCTCGTGACGGACGTCAAGACCGACGCGCGGCGCGGCGGCAAGACGTTCACCGTGTCGATCCGCCTGGGCGATGAGGAGGCGCAGTGAACGCGCTGCTCGCACCCCTGCGCGCCTACCTGGCCCAGCGTTCGCCACGCGAGCGCTGGATGATCGTCGCGGCCGGCTGCGTGCTGTCGCTCTTCGCGGTGTACTACCTGGTGATCGCGCCGCTCAACGCGCGCATGCGTGCCGCGAACGACTCGCGCGACCAGCTCGAGTCACAAGTGACTCGCGCGCTCCACCTGGCCGCCGAGATGCGTGGACTGCAGGGCGAGCTCGCGGACGTCGAGAGCCACATCCAGCCGAACGCGAAGACCAATCTCATCGCCGCGCTCTCGAACCTGGCCGAGCAGGCCAAGATCACCCAGCAGCAGCTCGAGTCGATCGAGCCGAAGCAGCCGTCGGCGAACGCACAGTATCCCGAGACGCGCGCCGAGGTGCGGCTCAAGGGCACGTCGCTCGCGCAGGCCGTCGACTTCCTGTACCGCATCGAGACGTCGCCTTCGCACCTGATCGTGCGCTCGCTGAAGATCCACTCGCGCAGCGAAGCGACGGGCGACGCCGTGCTGGACGTCAGCTTCTCCGTGTCGAGCTTCGAGCGCGCCTGAGGCGGCGTGGCGGCTGCAAGGCGCCGGTGGGTCGTCTGGCTCGGCGTGCCCCTCGCGGCGCTCCTGCTCGCGCTCTGGCTCGCGCCGGTGCTCTTGGTGCAGTTCGCGCTGCCGCCGCTCGCCGCGCGATCGGGCGGCGCGATCGAAGTCACGGGCGCGCGGCCCGCCCTGCCCTTCGGCTTCGCCGCCGCGCGCCTGCGCGTGGTGCGCGACGGCCGCGAGCTCGTGCTCGACGAGCTGCGCGCGGTGTGGCTGCCGTCGGGGCCGCGCGTCGACGCGCGCGTCGCCGCCGGCACGCTGCTCGTGCGCGGCGACGACCTGTTCGCGAGCCGCGGGTTCGTGCGCGTTCAGGGCATCGCGCTCGAGTCGCTGCAGCCGCTCTTCGGCGCCCCGCTCGCCGTGCGCGGCCAGGCCGACGGCGTGTGGCGCTTCGGGCCGGAGGCGAGCGTCGAGGGCTCGGTGTCGCGCGGTGCCGTGACCGTGGCGCGGCCCGCGCCGTTCGAGCTGCCGTTCGCGCAGCTCGTCGTGTCCGCCGCGCGCGACCCCGCGACGCGCGACTGGAACGTGCGCTGGGTCGACCTCCAGGGCCCGCCGCTCTCGGGCAACGCGACGGGCCGCATCGGCGCGGACGGCGCTCTCGCGCTCACCGCGCAGGTGCGCCAGCTCGAGGAACCGGTGAGGAGCTTCTTCGCGCTGGCGCAGCTGCCGACCGATCCGCTGCCCCTCGCTCTCTCGCTGGAAGGCACCCTGGCGGCGCCTCGGCTGTCGGCGACAGCGCCCGCCGCGGGGCGCTAGAGTGGCGCCCGTGGATTCCATGTGGGGCATGAAGCTGCCAGACATCGAGCGCTGGTCGCCCGGCGTCGTGGTCGTGCGCGGCAAGAACCCGGGCCCGTTCACCGGCCCCGGCACGAACACCTATCTCGTGGGCCGCGGCGCGCGCCCCTTCCTGCTCGACACCGGCGCGGGCGTGGCCGCGTACCTGCCGCTGCTCGAAGAGGCGCTCGAGCGCGAGCACCGCAGCAACGGCCCGGGCGACCTGCTCATCACGCACGTGCACCCCGACCACATCGGCGGCGCGAAGGACGTGCTGGCGCGATTCGGCCCGCGCCGCGTCGCGAAGCACCCGTGGCCGGGGCGCGACGAGCGGTTCGAGCTGGAGCTCGTGCCGATCCGGCCGGGCGACGTGTTCCGAGGCGAGGGAGTGACTCTGCGCGCGATCCACACACCGGGTCACGCGCTCGATCACATCTGCTTCTATCTCGAAGAGGAGCGCGCCCTCTTCACGGGTGATGTCGTGCTGGGCGCGGGCACCACGGTCATTCCGCTCGACGGCGGCGACATGGCCGACTACCTGCGCTCGCTCGAGCACATGCTCGAGCTCGAGGTCGAGCGCATCTACCCGGGCCACGGGCCGCTCATCACCGACCCGAAGGCCAAGCTGCGCGAGTACATCGACCACCGGCTCGAGCGCGAGCGCCAGATCGTCGCCGCGGTGCGCGGCGGCGCGACGACCGTGCCGGGCATGGTCGAGCGCATCTACGTCGACACGCCGCGCGCGCTGTGGCCCGCCGCCGGCCAGTCGGTGCTCTCGCACCTGCACAAGCTCGAGCGCGAGCGCCGCGCGGTGCGCAGCCGCGACGCCGCCGGCGAGGAGCACTGGGCGCTCGGTTGAGCGCGCGGCTGCCGATGCCGGACCCGCACGCCGCCCTGCTCGACCGGCTCGCCGCGGCCGACCGCGCCGAGTCGCGCCGCGCCGCCGGCGAGGCGCTGCAGCGGATCTCCGCCGAGCCCGCGCTGCGCGACGCGCTGCGCGAGGGGCTCGCCGCGGGCGCTCCCGCGGCGCGCTTTGCCGCCGCCTGGGTGTTGTTCCACGCCGAGCGGCCGACCTTGCGGCTGTTGCCCGCGCTGCTCGACGCGCTCGAGCTCGCCGATGGCGACGTGCGCTGGCAGGCGGTGCAGATGCTCGCCGTGCTGGGCCGCCTACACGGCGAAGTGTTGCCCGTGCTGCTCGCCGAGGCCCGCGGCGCGGCCGCGCCGCTGCGCCGGCGCATGGCGCTCTACGCGCTGCGCGAGCTCGCGCCCGAGCGCGAGGAGACGAGCGCCGTGCTGCTCGCCGCGCTCGCCGACGCCGACGGCCACGTGAGGCGCGCCGCGCTGTCGTGCTTCGCGAAGCTGCGCGACCCGCCGCGCGAGCTCGCCGTGCGCGCGCTCGAGCTCGCGCAGGGCTCCGACCCCGACCCGCGCATGGCGCGCATCGCGGCCGTCGTGCTGCCCGACCTGGTGCGCGCACACCCGGAGCTGCGCGGCGAGGTCGAGCGCGCGCTCGGTGCGCTCGAGCACGCAGCCGACCCGTCGCTCGCGCGGGCGGCGCTCGCGGCGCGCCAGCGCCTGCCCGCGGAGCACGCCGCGCCGTGAGGGCGCTCGTGCTCGCTTCGGCGTCGCCGCGGCGTCGCGATCTGCTGCGCCAGGCCGGCTTCCGCTTCGCGATCGACGCGCCCGACGTCGACGAGAGCGCGCGGGCGGGCGAGCCGCCCGAGTCGCTCGCGCCGCGCCTCGCGCTGGCCAAGGCGCGCGCCGTCGCCGCGCGCGCGCCGCGCGACGCCTGCGTGCTGGGCGCGGACACGGTCGTGGTGATCGACGGCGCGCTGCTCGGCAAGCCGCGCGACCAGGCCGAAGCGGTCGAGATGCTGCTGCGCCTGGCGGGCCGCACGCACCGCGTGCTGACCGGCTTCGCGCTGGTCGTGCCCGGGCTCGCGCGCGAGGAGACGGGCGTGGAGGAGAGCGCGGTGCGCATGCACGCGATCGACCGCGCGACTGCCGAGCGCTACGCCGCGACGGGCGAGCCGCTCGACAAGGCGGGCGCATACGCGGCGCAGGGCGAGGGCGGCCGCTTCGTGGCCGAGATCCAAGGCTCGCGCGCGAACGTGATCGGGCTGCCGCTCGAGCGCCTCGCGCCGCGGCTCGCGGCGCTCGGCGTGGCGCCGGGTTGAGCGGGCTCGCCGCGCGGCTGGCGGAGCTCCGCGCGCGCATCGATGCACGCGCGCGCAAAGCCGGCCGCGACCCGGCCGCCGTCAAGCTCCTCGCCGTGACCAAGACGCACCCGCCCGAACGCGTGCTCGAAGCCGTGTCGGCCGGCCTGCGCGCCTTCGGCGAGAACCGCGTGCAGGAGGCCGACGCGAAGATCCCCGCGGTGGCGGCCGCCGCGGGCGTGCCGCTCGAGTGGCACCTCGTGGGCTCGCTCCAGCGCAACAAGGCCGCGCGCGCGGCGGCGCTCTTCGACGTCGTGCACTCCGTCGACCGCGCTCCCCTCGCAGCAGCGCTCGAGCGCGGCGCCGCGGCCGCGGGCCGACACATCCAAGTGTTGCTGCAGGTGAACGTCGACGCCGAGCCACAGAAGGGCGGCGCCGCGCCCGCCGAGCTGGCGGAGCTGGCGCGCGCCGTCGACGCGTGTGCGCACCTGCGCCTCGTCGGCCTCATGACGGTCCCGCGCGCGTGCGCGGACCCGGAAGAGGTGCGACCTTCCTTCGCGCGCATGCGCTCGCTGCTCGGCGAGCTGAACCGCGGGCGCGCGGTGCCGCTGGCCGAGCTGTCGATGGGCATGTCGGACGACTTCGAGGTCGCGGTCGAGGAAGGCGCGACGTGGCTCCGCATCGGCACGGCGCTCTTCGGCGCGCGGAACGGCGGAGCGCGGGAGAAGGCGTGATCGGGCTGCCCAAATCGGTCGGCACCATCGGAGCCGGCAACATGGCCGAGGCGATCCTGCGCGGGCTCTTGCGCGCGGGCATGTCCGCCGACCAGCTGTCGGCGTCCGACACCGAGGCGGCGCGGCGCACGCTCTTGCGCGACGAGCTCGGCATCCACACCACGGAGAGCAACGCCGAGATCGCCGAGCGCGCCGAGGTCGTCGTGCTCGCCGTGAAGCCGCAGCAGCTCGAGCGCGCGGCGCACGGCCTGCCCAAGGACGGCGGGCCGCTCTACCTGTCGATCGTGGCGGGCGCGACCACGGCGTCGCTGCGGCGGCTGCTCGGCGCGGGCGCGCGCATCGTGCGCAGCATGCCGAACACACCGGCGCTCGTCGGCGCCGGGATCAGCGCCGTGGCGAGCGACGGCGGCGCCGAGCCCGCCGACGTCGAGCGCGCGGCGGCGATCCTGCGCGCGGTCGGCGAAGTCGTGCAGGTGCCCGAGAGCGCGCTCGACGCGGTGACGGGCCTGTCCGGCTCCGGCCCCGCCTATGTCTTCCTGCTCATCGAAGGGCTCACCGAAGCCGGCGTGCGCGAGGGACTCTCGACCGAGGTCGCGCGCGCGCTCGCGCTCGAGACCGTGCACGGCGCCGCGCGCCTCGCGCGCGAGACGGGCGAGCACCCCGCGCTCCTGCGCGAGCGCGTGACCTCGCCGGGCGGCACCACGAGCGCCGGCCTCGCCGCGCTCGAGTCCGCCGGCTTCCGCGCGGCGCTCCTGGCGGCCGTGCGCGCGGCGACGCTGCGCTCGCGCGAGCTCGGCAAGCCCTGAATCGGTCAAGCGGCCGGGGCTTTCGGCCGATTCTGCAGGCTAGAGATGCGACTCACGCCGCTCGAGATCCGCCAGCACAAGTTCGGCTCCGCCATGCGCGGCTTCGACCGGGGCGAGGTCGTGGCGTTCCTCGACACCGTGGTCGCCGACTTCGAGGACGTCGTGCGCGAGAACGCGCAGCTGCGCCGCGAGGCCGAGCGCCTGGCCCGCGAGCTCGACGCCTACCGCGGCCGCGAGAAGACCATCCAGGACACGCTCACGACCGCGCAGTCGCTCGTCGAGCAGCTCAAACGCACGGCGATCAAGGAGAGCGAGTCGATCGTGATCGACGCCGAGCTCCGCGCCGAGAAGCTCCTCGTCGAAGCGCGCGAGCGGCGCGCCCAGCTCGAGGGCGAGATCCGCGAGCAGCGCGCGCTGCGCCAGCGCCTGGAAGGCGACCTGCGCCGCACGCTCGAGAGCTACGGGAAGCTGGTCGACGCATTCGCGGCGTCGGAGCTCGAAGACGGCGAGTAGGCGCGGCTTTCGCGCTTTGATTGACCGCCCGCGACCCCTGCCCTAGATTGCCGCCCGCCTCGGCGGTTTCCGCAGGAGTTTCGCAGAGATGCCGACGTACGAGTACGAGTGTGGCAACGGACATCACTTCGAGGTCGAGCAGTCCATCAAGGACCCGGCGCTGAAGCGCTGCAGGATCTGCCGCGCGAAGGCGCACCGGCTCATCTCGGCGAGTCACTTCATCCTGAAGGGCAGCGGCTGGTACGCGGACGGCTACGGCAGCTCGAAGCCGAAGAGCGGCGGCGAGTCGAGCTCCGAGTCGAAATCGGAAGCGAAGTCCGAGCCCAAGTCGGAAGCCAAGTCGGACACGAAGTCCGACGCCAAGCCCGCGAAGTCCTCGGGCGAGAAGTCCAAGGGCGCGAAGTCGGGCAGCGGCTCGGCGGCGAGCGCGGGCTCGTGACGGAGATCGCGAGCGGCAAGGAGCTCGCCGAGGAGATCAAGGCCGACGTGCGCAAGCGCGTGGCCGAGCTGGCCGGCGGCCCGCCGTGTCTGTGCGTGGTGCTGGTCGGCGAAGACCCGGCGTCGCAAGTGTACGTGCGCGGCAAGGGCAAGGCCGCGCGCGCGTGCGGCATCGAGTCGCGCGAGGTGCGGCTGCCGGCGTCGACGAGCGAGGCGGAGCTCTTGCGCGTGGTCGAAACGCTCAACCGCGACCGCGGCGTGCACGGCATCCTCGTGCAGCTGCCGCTGCCGGAGCACATGGATCCGGCGCGCGTCGTGTTCGCGCTCGACCCGGCGAAGGACGTCGACGGGCTGCACCCGGTGAACTCCGGGCGGCTCTTGGCGAACGAGCCCGGCTTCGTGCCCTGCACGCCGCTCGGCTGTCTCTACATCCTCGACAAGTTCCGCGTTCCGATCGAAGGCGCGAACGCGGTCGTGATCGGCCGCAGCGAGATCGTGGGCAAGCCGGTGTCGCTCTTGCTCTTGCACCGCAACGCGACCGTCACGATCTGTCACTCGCGCACGCGCGACCTGCCCGAGATCGCGCGGCGCGCGGACATCCTCGTCGCGGCCGTGGGCAAGCCGCTCTTCGTGAAGGGCGATTGGCTCAAGCCGGGCGCGGCGGTGCTCGACGTCGGCGTCAACCGGGTCGACGGCAAGCTTCTCGGCGACGTAGACTTCGCAGCAGCCAACGGGCGCGCAGGGTTGCTGACGCCCGTTCCCGGGGGGGTGGGCTTGCTGACCGTCGCGATGCTCCTGCGCAACACGCTGCAGGCTTTCGAAGGCCAGGCCTCCCCGCGCGCCACGTGAGCGGCGCAGGCGCGCCGCTGGCGCGCACGCCGCTCTTCTCGCGCCACGTCGCAGCGGGCGCGAAGCTCGTGCCGTTCGCGGGCTGGGAGATGCCCGTCAGCTACACGTCCATTCTCGACGAGCACCGCCACGTGCGCGCGAGCGCGGGCCTGTTCGACGTGTCGCACATGGGCGAGCTGCGCGTGCGCGGACCGGGCGCGCTCGAGCTCGCGCAGGAGCTCTTCACGAACGACGTCTCGGCCGCGCCGGTCGGCCGCGTGCGCTACGGCATGCTGTGCCTGCCCGACGGCGGCGTCGTCGACGACGTCACGCTCTACCGCACCGGCCCCGAAGAGGTGCTCTTCTGCGTGAACGCCTCGAACGTCGCGGCCGACCGCGACTGGTTCCACGAGACGCGCGCGCGCACGAAGAGCCGCGCCGAGATCGCCGACGAGAGCGAGGCGACGGGGCTCCTCGCGCTGCAGGGCCCGGCGGCGCTCGGCATCGTGGCGAAGCTGCGGCCCGCCGGTGCGCCCGTGCCCAAGCTCTGGCACTTCGAGGCCACGCGGCTCGCCGACGTCCCCGTGCTGCTGTCGCGCACCGGCTACACGGGCGAGGACGGCTACGAGATCTTCGCCGAAGCGCCGCGCATCGGCGCGCTGTGGGACCTGTTGCGCGAGGCCGGCGGGACCGCGCTCGTGCCCGTGGGACTGGGCGCGCGCGACACGCTGCGCACCGAGGCCGCGTACGCGCTGTACGGCCACGAGCTCGACCGCGCGCACGATCCGCTCGAGGCAGGCCTGGCCCGCTTCGTCGCGCTCGAGCGCCCGTTCTGCGGCGCAGCCGCGCTGCGCGCGCGCGCGGCCGCCGGGCCGACGCGCCGGCTCGTCGGACTCGTGCTCGAAGGCCGCCAGGTGGCGCGGCCGGGCACGCGCATCGCCACCGATCGCGGCGACGGGATCGTGACGAGCGGCACCTTCGGACCGACCGTCGATCGCTCGATCGCGCTAGGCTACGTTCCGGCCGGGCTTGCGACGGGCGCGCATCTCCACGTCGACGTCCGCGGCAAGCTCCTGCCGTGCCAGCTCGTCGAGACTCCCTTCTACCGCCGCAAGCGGCCTCTCGGGAAAGGGCGATGAAAGACCACGAGTACGACATCCCGGACGACTGCCAGTACACGGACTCCGATGAATGGGTGCGCGTCGACGGCGCCATCGTACGCGTCGGCATCACCGACTACGCGCAGTCGGAGCTGAACGACATCGTCTTCGTCGAGCTGCCCGAGCGCGGCCGCCAGCTGGAGAAGGGCGAGGCGTTCGGCGTCGTCGAGTCGGTCAAGGCGGTGAGCGATCTGCTCGCGCCGCTCGCGGGCGAGATCACCGAGGTGCACGGCGGGCTGTCGGAGCACCCCGAGTGGCTGAACGAGGACCCGTACGGGCGCGGCTGGATCATCGCGCTCACGCCCGAGGACCTCGAAGCGCTCGACGGCCTCATGTCGGCGGCGGAGTACCGCGCGCACGTGAAGGCGCGCGCCGGGAAGTGAGCTACGTCCCGCACACGCCCGAAGAGGTGCGCGCGATGCTCGCGCGCATCGGCGTGGCATCGCTGGAAGAGCTGTTCGCCGACGTTCCGGCCAGCCTGCGCACGCGGGCGGAGCTGAAGCTCCCGCCCGCGCTCGACGAGCGCGCGCTCTTGCGCTTCTTCGGCGCGCACGCGGCCGAGAACGCGAACGTGCAGACGGCGTCGAGCTTCCTCGGCGGCGGCGCGTACCACCACTTCATCCCCGCCGCGGTCGACGCGCTCGCGAGCCGCGGCGAGTTCATGACGGCGTACACGCCGTACCAGGCCGAGATCAGCCAGGGCACGCTGCAGATGATCTTCGAGTTCCAGACGCTCGTGTGTCAGCTGACGGGCCTCGAGGTCGCGAACGCGTCGCTGTACGACGGCGCGTCGGCCGTCGCCGAGGCTGCGCTGATGGCCGCGCGCCTGTCGCGCCGTACACGAATTGGTGTAAGTGCCGGCCTGCACCCGCACTGGCGCGCCGTGCTCGCGACGTATGGCGAGGGCATCGGGATCGAGCTCGTCACGCTGCCCCTCGACGCGGCGGGGCGCACGCAGACCGGCGCTCTCCCCGACGAGTGCGCCGCGCTCGTCGTGCAGTCGCCGAACTTCTTCGGCTGCATCGAGGACCTGGCCGGCGCCGCGAAGACCGCGCACGCGAAGGGCGCGCTCGCGATCGCCGCGACTGCGGAAGCGCTGTCGCTCGCGCTGCTGCGCTCGCCCGGCGAGCTCGGCTGCGACATCGCCTGCGGCGAGGCGCAGTCCTTCGGGCTGCCGCTCTCGTTCGGCGGCCCGTACGCGGGCTTTCTCGCCGCGCGCGAGAAGCACGTGCGCCAGCTGCCGGGCCGACTCATCGGCGAGAGCGTCGACGCGAACGGCGAGCGCGCGTTCGTCATGACGCTCACCACGCGCGAGCAGCACATCCGCCGCGAGAAGGCGACGAGCAACATCTGCACGAACCAGGGCCTGTGCGCCCTGCGCGTGACCCTGTGGCTCGCGCTCGTCGGCCGGCGCGGCATCCGCCGGTTGGCCGAGCAGAACGTGGCGCTCGCGGCGTACGCGCGGCGCGCCTTCGCGAAGGCGGGCCTGCGCCTGCCCTACTCCGCGCCCGTGTTCAACGAGCAGACGGTGGAAGTGCCGGGCCTGCAGGCGCGCCTCGCGCGCTGCCGCGCGCAGGGCGTGCTCGCCGGCGTGCCGCTCGGCCGCTTCGCGCCCGAGCACGCGAACCACCTGCTCGTGTGCACCACCGAGATGACCACGCGCGCGCAGATCGACGCGCTCGTGCGCGAGCTCGTCGCGTGACCGCGCCCGGCCGCAGCGGGCTCGTCTTCCGCGAGGCGCTCCTGTTCGAGTCGTCGCGCCCGGGTCGCGCCGGCGTGCCGATCGGCGACGTGGACGTGCCGGGCGTCGATCCCGCGCGGGAGCTCGGCGCCGACGCGGTGCGCGAAGACGTGCCCGACTTCCCCGAGCTCGGCGAGCTCGACGTGGTGCGCCACTTCACGCGGCTCTCGCAGTGGAACTACGGCATCGACTCGGGCTTCTTCCCGCTCGGCTCGTGCACGATGAAGTACAACCCGAAGGTGAACGAGGTCGTCGCGCGCCTGCCCGGGCTCGCCGCCGTGCACCCGCTCGCGGAAGAGGCCGACGTGCAGGGCCTGCTCGCGCTGGCCTGCGAGCTCGAAGCCGCGCTGGCCGAGATCTCGGGTCTGGACCGCGTCACCCTGCAGCCCGCCGCAGGCGCGCAGGGCGAGTTCGTCGGCGTGCGGATGATCCAGGCCTATCACCGCGCGCGCGGCGACACCGCCCGCAACAAGGTGATCATCCCCGACACGGCACACGGCACGAACCCGGCCAGCGCGGCGCTGAACGGGCTCGAGGTCGTGGAGCTCCGCAGCGGCGGCGATGGGGTGGTCCATCCCGACGCCCTGGCGCGCCTGGCGGATTCCCAGACCGCCGCGCTCATGCTCACCAACCCGAACACGCTCGGGCTGTTCGAATCCCACGTGGAGAAGCTGGCCGAGGTAATCCACGCGGCGGGCGGCCTGGTCTATCTGGACGGTGCGAACATGAACGCGCTGCTCGGGGTCGCCAAGCCCGGGCACATGGGCGTGGACGTCATGCACTTCAACCTGCACAAGACGTTCTCGACCCCCCACGGCGGCGGCGGACCCGGCTCCGGGCCCGTGGCCGTGCGCAACGCGCTCGCGCCGTTCCTGCCCACGCCGGTGATCCGGCGCGAGGGCGATCGCTACCGCCTGGACGACGAGTTCCCGCACTCGATCGGCCGCGTGCACGCGTGGTACGGCAACGCCGGCATCTGGCTCCGCGCCCTCGCCTACATCCGCACGCTCGGCGCCGCCGGGCTCGCCGAAGTCACCTCGCGTGCGGCGTTGAACGCGAACTACATCCTCGAGTCACTTCGGGACGTGTACGATGCACCCCACGCGCGGCGCGTGATGCATGAGTGCGTTCTCACCGACCGGCGGCAGAACGAGCACGGCGTCACGACTGCCGACATCGCGAAGCGCCTCATGGACTACGGCTACCACCCGCCGACGATCTATTTCCCGCTCGTGGTCGCGGGCGCACTCATGATCGAGCCCACCGAATGTGAATCCCAGGAGACCCTCGACGGTTTCATAGAGACGATGCGCACGATCGCCCGCGAGGCCGAGACCGAGCCCGCGCTGGTCACGGGCGCGCCTTCGCGGCCCATCGTGCGCCGCCTGGACGAGGTCCGCGCCGCGCGCAAGCCGCGCCTCCGCTGGACGCGGAGCGACTGATGCGCCTCCGCCGCGCGCTCGCGGCGCTCTGTGCCGCGTGTCTCGCCCGGCCGCCGCTGGCCTCGGCCCAGAGCATCAATCCGTTCGCGAGCGAGCTCAGCGTCGAGCAAGAGAAGGAGATGACGGCGCAGATCCACGCGCAGCTCCGCCAGCAGGCCAAGATGATCACCGACCCGGAGCTGCTCGACTACGTCGACGAGATCGGCGAGAGCCTGGTGAAGTCGATCGAGCCCACGCCGTACATCTTCCGCTTCTCGATCCTGGACGACCCGGCGCTGAACGCGTTCACGATCGGCGGCGGCTACGTGTACATCACGACGGGCGTGGTGGAGCAGGCCGGCGACGTGAACGAGCTCGCCGGCGTGCTCGCACATGAGATCGGCCACGTCGTGAAGCGCCACGTCGCGCGCCGGAACGAGGGCCAGGGCCTGTCGACCCTGCTCACCATCGCGGGCCTCGCTGCGGCGATCGCCACGAAGCACCCCGGCGCGCTCGTCGCCGCGCAAGGCCTGAACGTGTCGCTGCAGCTGCAGCACTCGCGCGAGTTCGAGAACGAGGCCGACCGCGAGGGCATCGCGATCATGTCGAAGTCGGGCTACGACCCCGAGGGCATGCGCCACTTCTTCCAGCGCATCGTCGCGTCGAATCCCGGCTCGGGCGCGGTCCCCGCGTACCTCTACACCCACCCGGCCGTGCAGGAGCGCATCGCGGCGACCAAGGTCGAGATGGACCGCCTGAACCTGCCGAAGAACGTGAAGAAGGAAGACCCGCGCCTGGCGAAGATGCAGGCGCGCCTTGCGCAGCTGCAGTCGCCGGATCCGACGGGCGAGTCGGGCCTGCACGCGCGCGCGACGTGGGACGCCACGAAGACGGACCCGCTCATCGCGAAGGCGCGCGAAGCGCGCATCGACGGCAACGACGCCGGCGCGGACGAGCTCTTGATGCAGGCCGAGAAGCTCGAGCCGGGCGACCCGCGCGTCGCGCTCGAGCGCGCCGACATCGCGAAGCAGCGCGGCAACGACAAGGCCGCCCTCGAGCACTTGCAGCGCGCGCTCGCGCTCGACCCGAGCGTGCCGCTCGTGCAGTACGAGCTCGGCCTCGCGCACGCGCGGCTCGGCAACAAGTCGCGCGCCGCGTTCTACCTGGAGCAGGCGGTGCAGAACTTCCGGGCCAACACCGGCGCGCGCCGCCGCGCGGAGCTCGAGCTCGCGCGGCTCGAGTTCAAGCTGCTCGACAAGAGCGGCCTCGCGTCGCGCGACGGCCCGACCGAGCAGACCTCGTTCACGCGCGGCGATCCCATCACGTGGTACGGCTCGATCAGCCACAAGTTCTATCCCACGAATCCGGAGTTCGAGCTGCGCTGGATCGACCCGCAGGGCTCCACCGCGCTCACCGACCGCGTGCGCATGACGCCGGTCGGCGGCGTGTCGTCGACGTTTCAGACGCGAAACGCTGCGCCGGGCCGCTGGCGGCTCGAGGTGCGCGTGGAGGACACGCTCGTCGAGTCGCACGACTTCGAGATCCACGCCGCCACCGCCGGCGCGTAGCGCGTGGACCGCCGCACGCGCGCGATCTACGAGGCGCACGCGGAGTACTGGATCGCGCACCGCGGCGTCGACGCCGAGGCGCGGCGCCAGCTGCGCGCGTTCGCAGCTCGGCTCGCGGCCGGTGCGCGCGTGGCGGACCTCGGCTGCGGGCCGGGCTGGTTCGCGCGCGCGCTCGCGGCGCGCGGCCGCACGGTGCTGGGGCTCGACCTGTCGCGTGCCATGCTGCGCGAGGCCGTGCGCGCGGCGCCGCGCGCGCGGCTCGTGCGCGGCGACCTCGGCCGGCTGCCCTTCGCGCGCGAGTCACTCGGCGGCGCGTGGGCGAAGAACACGTACATCCACCTGCCCTTCCGCGAGCTGCCGAGCGCGCTGGCCGACCTGGCGCGCGCGCTGCGCCCCGGCGCGCCGCTCGCCGTGTCGTTCCTGCGGCCGAACGCGGCGCGCCAGAGCGCGCGCCTCGCGCGCACGGGCTGGGCGGAGCTGCGGAGCCGCGACGAGGCGCTCGCCGGCCGGCTCTTCACGTTGCTGGGCGAGCAGCTCGCGCGCGACCTCCTCGCGGGCGCCGGCTTCCGCGGTGTGCGCGTCCGCCACGGCGAACGGCTGTGGCTCACGGCCCTGCGCGCGCGCACGCTCTCCGACTCGGTGCGGCCCGGGCTCGAGCTCCTCGTCGTCGGGCTGAACCCGTCGCCCGTCGCCGCGGCGACGGGCGTGCCCTTCGCGGGCGCGAACAACCGCTTCTGGCCGGCGGCGCTGCGCGCAGGCTGGCTCGCGCGCGACCGCGATCCCGCCGACGCCCTGCGCCGCGGGATCGGCTTCACCGACCTGGCGAAACGCGTGACCCCGAGCGCGAACGCGCTTCGCCCCCGCGAGTACCGCGCCGGCGCCGCGCGCGTCGCGCGGCTCGTGCGCGTGTTGCGCCCGCGCGCGGTCGCCTTCGTCGGGCTCGACGGCTTCCGCCGCGCGGTCGACGCGCGCGCGCGGCCCGGGCCCGTGGCGGCGGGCTTCGCGGGGCGCCCCGCGTATCTGGTGCCGTCGACGTCGGGGCGAAATGCCGCAGTGTCGCTCGCTGCACTCGTGCGCCATTTTCGCGCCGCGCGCCGGCTCGCGCGGGCGCGCTAGCTATACTCGGGGCATGCCCTTCAAGATGAGCTTCGGGAACGTCGAGCACTCCGACGCGGTCCACAGCGAGTGCGAGTCCCTCGCGGGCGAGCTGCGCGACGAGTTCCCCGAGACGACGCGCGTCGAGGTCACGCTCGCGCACGAGCGCGATGAGTACGAGGCGCACGTGCACGTGACCGGCAAGGAGATCGACCTCGCCGGCCGCGCGAAGCACCGGGACTCGGCGTCACTCGCGGCGCGCGAGGCCTTCGCGCGCGCGCACGCGCAGCTGCGCAAGCACCACGACAAGGCGATCTTCAAGCACCGGCGCGACGGACACGAGAAGGCCTAGACCGCGGCGCTAGCCGATGATGAAGTGGATGCGCAGGGCGAGGTACATGCTGCCCTGGAAGCGCAGCTTGCCCTTCATCACGGCGGTGGGCGCCTTGACCTCGCCCGCGTTCAAGTCGCGCCACGTGGCCAGGTCGGTCGACAGCACGAGGTCCGGAGCTTCGAGGCGGCCCTCGCCGCCCTGCACGTCCCCGTCCGCGATCGCGAGCCAGTAGAGCCCGCCGCCTTCACCCGCCAGGTCGAACTGGATGCGGGCGCGAAGCGTTTCGAGCTTCTTGCGGCGCTCGGGATCGCTGCGCACGGCGTCGGGCGCCCAGGTCCGGAAGAAGTCGGCGGGCGCGATGTCCCCGGGCGGTCGGGCACGGTCGCTCACGCGCGCAGTCTAACGCTTGGAGCCCGCGTCGGAGGGCGGCATGACCGGAGCCGGCGTGCCGCGGCCCAGGTGGAAGCCCTGGCCGCACTCGATGCCGAGCCCGCGAATCACCTCGAGCTCGTGCTCGGTCTCGATGCCTTCGGCGATCAGGATCGAGCCCATCTTTCCGGCGACGCCGCGCAGGCCGCGCAGGAGCTCCTGCTTCTCCGGGCTCTCCTCGATGCCGCGCACGAGCGACATGTCGATCTTGAGGAAGTCGGGGGACAGCTCGAGCGCCGCTTCCAGGCTCGAGAAGCCCGCGCCCGTGTCGTCGAGCGCGATGCGGAAGCCCAGCCGCGAGAAGTGGTCCGTCGCCTCGCGGAAGATCGGGAAGTTCGAGATCGCCTGGCGCTCCGAGACCTCGAGCACCAGGTTGCGCGGCGCGAGTCCCAGGGACGACAGCGTCTCGCGCACGCGCACGGCCTGGAAGTCCGGGTCCTGGATGCACGTGGGCAGGATGTTCAGGAAGAGCAGCTGCTCGGCCGCGATGCCGCGCGCGTTCGCGAGCGCGCGGCGGCGGCACAGGCTGTCGAGCTCGTACTCGCGGTCGGACTGCTCGGCGCAGCCGAACAGCGCGGCGGGCGTCTCGAGTCCCGTGCCGGCGGGTCCGCGCGTCAGCGCTTCGAAGCCGATCGTCTCGCGCGAGGCGAGGCGCACGATCGGCTCGAACACCGTCGTCACGCTCTCCTCGAGCAGGATGCGGTCGAGCAGCGCGGCGCGGTCGCGCTGCCGGCGCTCGCGCTCGAAGCGCGCGGACGAGGACGTGCTCTCGATCAGCGCACGGATCTGCGCTTCGGGCCGCTGGAAGGGGCGGTGCAGCACGAAGCCCGTGCCGATCGGCACCTCGGGGCGATCCTGCAGGTACGGGTAGACGATGCGCTTGAGACAGAGCGCCACGTAGGAGCGCAGCTCTTCGGCCAGCCGCGGCAGGTCGTGCAGGAAGAAGCTCGACTCGGTGCGCGGGCGCGGGATGAACACCAGAATGTGTTCCTCCTCCAACGCGCCCGAAGTCACGACGATCTCCTCCCCCACGTCGCGAGTCACGCGCGTGCGCACGCGCTGCGTGAGCGCGTCGAGCGAGGTGCGGAAGGCGCGTGCGCCGTACAGCCGCTCGATCTCGAGCAGCGACGCGGCGTCGACGAGCAGGAGCCCGAGGGCCGACTCCTTCACGAGCAGCCCGGCGAGCGTGCCGAGCTGCTGGCCGACCGGCGCCAGCAGGCGGTCGCCGTAGAGCGCAGCCACTCGGTCCCGAGTGTCTTGCTCGTCTGGCTCGGACTCGCGGCTCACGGTCACCTCGGGAGACAGGGTTCTCCCGCGGATGAATCGGAGCTTTCTTGCCGGGGCTTGACCGGCTGCTCAGGGCAGCTCGGGCGCGACCAGCTCGTAGATCATGGTGAGCGTGACGTGGTTCGCCGACTCGCTCTGCACCACGTGGTGCACGCGACAGGAAGTGACTTCGAGGAACTTGTTCACTTCCTCTTCGAGCTCCTTGGGCAGCCCCCGGAACACGTGACAGCGCAGCATGTTCATTCGCGGACCTTCTCCGAAGCGGTCGCTAGTACCGCTTCACCTCTGCATCGACCTCGAGCGCCCACGCCTCGATGCCCCCTCGGAGGTTCGAGACGCGTTCGAAGCCTTTGGCGCGCAGGAGCTCACAGGCGCGACGGCTCCGCCCGCCCTTGTGACAGTGGACGACGATCTCGCGCGCGCGCCACGGCTCGAGCTCCGCGAGGCGCGCCTCGAGCTGGCCCAGCGGCACGAGCAGCGCGCCCGGAATGCTCGCGAGCTCGGCCTCGAACGGCTCGCGCACGTCGAGCAGGAGCGGCGGCTCGCCGGCGGCGAGCTTCGCGCGAAGCGCCTTGGGTGCGAGCTCGGCCACGGCGCCGTCGGCCCCCGCGCGCGCGGCGCAGAAGGCCGCGTAGTCGATCGGCTGCGTCACGGTCGGCTGCTCGCCGCACACGGCGCACGCCGGGTCCTTCGCGACGCGGAAGGTGCGAAACTCGAGCGCGAGCGCGTCGTACACGAGCAGCCGGCCGACGAGCGGCTCGCCGATGCCGAGCAGGAGCTTCAGGAGCTCCGTGGCCTGCAGCATGCCGATCACGCCCGGCAGCACGCCGAGCACGCCCGCTTCGTCGCAGTTCGGCGCGAGCTCGGGCGGCGGCGGCTCGGGGAACAGGCAGCGGTAGCAGGGCCCGCGCCGCGCGTCGAAGACGGACACCTGGCCCTCGAAGCGCATCACGCTGCCGTAGACGAGCGGCTTCTTCTGCCACACGCACAGGTCGCTCGTCAGGTAGCGACTCGGAAATGTGTCGGTGCCGTCGAGCACGACGTCATAGTCGCCGAGGATTTCGGCCGCATTCTGCGCCGAGAGCTTCGCTTCGTGCACGCGCACGTCGACGTCGGGGTTCAGCGCGCGCAGCTTGCGCGCGGCCACGATCGCTTTCGGCGCGCCGACGTCCGCCGTCGAGTACAGCACCTGGCGCTGCAGGTTCGAAGCGTCGACGCGGTCGAAATCGACGATCCCGATCCGCCCCACGCCGGCCGCGGCGAGATACAGCGCGGCCGGTGAGCCGAGTCCGCCCGCGCCCACGACGAGCGCGCGCGAGGCGAGCAGCTTCGCCTGCCCGTCCGGACCGACGCCTTCGAGGAGCAGATGCCGCTTGTAGCGTTCCAACTGCTCGGAGCCGAACCGGGCCATGCCAAAATTTTAGCGCGAGTCGCCCTCGGTCGCCTTCTGCATGTGCGCGGCGATCGTCTCGAGCAGTGCAACGCGTTCCAGCGGCTTGGTCGCGAACGCGTCGCAGCCCGCTTCGAGACAGCGCTGGCGCTCCGACGGCAGCGCGTGCGCGGTCAGCGCGATGATCGGACCGGAGTAGCCCTGGTCGCGCAGCTGACGCGTCGCGGCGTA
>DATJZN010000053.1:0-83124 GCA_035499075.1 Myxococcota bacterium
CGTCAGGGACGAGGACAAGCCCAGGGCGAGCAGGTTCGAAGCGAGTTGGAGTCCGCCTCAGAACCTTGGAGGTTGAGATCGAAGGTGAGATCTTTGCCCCACCGCGACTGGTGCCCAGGACTGGACTCGAACCAGCACCCCATTGCTGGGACCAGGCCCTCAACCTGGCGTGTCTACCAATTTCACCACCTGGGCACGGTGGAAGCGTCGAGATGACATCCGCGGCTAGTGCGCCGGAGGAGGTGCCGGCGGCGGACCCGGCGGCTCCGGCGTCGCCGGCTTCGGCGGCTCCACGGTCTCGAAGCCGGACGGCGGGGCGCCGGGCTCGGTCGGCGGAGCGGCGGACTCGGGCGGCTTCTCGGGCTCGGCCTTCTTCTCCGTGGTGGCCGGCGCGGACTTGCCGGCGGGCGTGCTCAAGAGGTCGCTGCCCGACTGGCCGGCCCAGCGGGACAGGCCGAACGCGAGGATCATGAACAGGATCGCGGAGCCCGTCGTGAGCTTGGTGAGGAAGTTCCCCGCGCCGCGCGCACCGAACACGGTGTTGCTCGCGCCGCCGCCCAGCGACACGCCGATGTCCGCGCCTTTGCCGTGCTGCAGGAGCACGAGCACGATCAGCATGAGGCAGACCGCGAAATACAGGGAGTAGAGGAGAACGCTCATGAGGCCAGCTCCGCGCCGCGCGCGCGCGAGCGAATGATGGCAGAGAAGGCCTCGGGGTCAAGGCTGGCGCCGCCGACGAGGGCGCCGTCGATGTCGGGCTGCGCGAGCAGCTCCGCCGCGTTCTCGGGCTTCACCGAGCCGCCGTACTGGATGCGAATCGCGGTGGCGCGCGCGCCGAAGCGGTCGGCGAGCCGCGTGCGGATGTACGCGTGCGCCTCCTGCGCGAGCACCGGGGTCGCGGTGCGGCCCGTGCCGATCGCCCAGACCGGCTCGTACGCCACCACCAGCTCTTCGGCGCGCGCGGCGTCGGCCTGGGCCAGCGAGCCCGCCAGCTGGTTGCGCAGCACGTCGAAGGTGCGGCCCGCCTCGCGCTCGGTGAGCAGCTCGCCCACGCACAGGATCGGCCGGATGCCCGCGGTCTGCGCGGCGCGCAGCTTCTTCGCGATCAGCTCGTCCGTTTCGCCGAACAGCTGGCGCCGTTCCGAGTGACCCAGGATTGCGTAGCGCACGCCCAGCTCCGCCAGCATGGCGAAGGAGATCTCGCCCGTGAATGCGCCGCTCTTCTCGAAGTGCGCGTTCTGCGCGGCGAGTGCGACGTTCGAGCCGGCGAGCGTCTCGCCCATGGCGGAGAGCGCGGTGAAGGGCGGGGCGACCGCGATCTCGACGTCCTCGATCATCATCACGCGCGGCAGCAGTGCGTCGGCGAACGCGAACGCCTCCGCGACGGTCTTGTGCATCTTCCAGTTCGCGACGACGAGCGGCGTCCTCACGCGCGTCTCCGCAGCGCCTCGACGCCGGGCAGCGCGGCGCCTTCCAGGAATTCGAGCGACGCGCCGCCGCCGGTCGACAGGTGCTTGATGCGAGCGCCGACGCCCGCGGCGTGCACGGCGGCGAGTGAGTCGCCGCCGCCCACCACGCTGTACGCGTCGCTCTTCGCCAGGATCTCCGCGACGGCCTTCGTGCCCGCGTCGAACGGCGGCTTCTCGAAGAAGCCGAGCGGGCCGTTCCAGAACACGGTCTTCGCCTTCGCGACGCGCACCGCGATCGCCTCGCGCGAGCGCGGGCCCACGTCGAGCGCCATCGCGCCGTCGGGGATGCGGTCGACGGTGCGCGCGCCGGCGCGGTCGTCGGGGCTCGCGGCGACGACGTGGTCGACGGGCAGCAGCAGCTCCGTCTCTCCCGCGAGCAGGCGCTTCGCGGTGGCGACGAGCTCGGGCTCGACGAGCGACTTCCCGACGGGCTCGCCCTCCGCGAGCAGGAACGTGTACGCCATGGCGCCGCCGATCGCGACGGTGTCCGCGCGCGCGGCGAGTGACTCGAGCACCTTCAGCTTGTCCGATACCTTCGCGCCGCCGAGGATGCACACGTACGGGTGCGCGGGCTGGTCGCGCACGCGCGTCAGCGCTTCGACTTCGCGCAACAGCAGGAAGCCGGCCGCGGCGTCGCGCACCACGTGCGCCAGGCCTTCCGTGCTCGCGTGCGCGCGGTGGGCCGTGCCGAACGCATCGTTCACGTACACGTCGCACAGCTGCGCGAGCTGCGCGACGAACGCGGGGTCGTTCGCCTCCTCGCCGGCGTGGAAGCGCAGGTTCTCGAGCAGCAGCGCCTCGCCGTCGCGCAGGCGCGCGACGCGCGCTTCGGTCGCGGCACCTACACAGTCTGGTGTCAGCTCGAGCCCCATGTGCCGCGCCACGGGGGCCAGCGAGTACTTCGGGTCGGGGGCCGCCTTCGGCCGGCCCAGGTGCGAGGCGAGCACCGCGCGGCCGCCCGCTCGGCGCACGAAGTCGAGCGTCTCGAGGGAGGCGCGGATTCGCGAGTCGTCGGCGACTGCGCCGTCCTTGAGCGGCACATTGAGATCGGCGCGGATGAACACGCGCCGACCCGCCAGCCGCAGGTCCGCGACCGACGGCAGCCGCCCCGCGGCGCTCACAGCTTCTGGGCGACCAGGCGCGCGAGCTCGACGACGCGCCGCGCGTAGCCCCACTCGTTGTCGTACCACGACACGAGCTTGTAGAAGCTCGAGTTCAGCTCGATCGAGCTGCCGGCGTCGAAGATCGACGAGCGCGGGTCGTGCACGAAGTCCGACGACACGACCTCGTCCTCGGTGTAGCCGAGGATACCCTTGAGATAGGTCTCGGACGCGTTCTTCATCGCCTTCTTGATCGAGTCGAGCGACGTCGAGCGCTGCGTCTTCACCGTGAGGTCGACGACCGAGACCGTCGGCGTCGGCACGCGGAACGACATGCCCGTGAGCTTGCCCGCGATCTCGGGCAGCACGAGCCCCACCGCCTTCGCCGCGCCCGTCGACGACGGAATGATGTTGATCGCCGCGCTGCGCCCGCCTTTCCAGTCCTTCTTCGACGGGCCGTCGACCGTCTTCTGCGTCGCCGTGTACGCGTGCACGGTGGTCATGAGACCCTCCGCCACGCCGAAGCCTTCCTTCAGCAGCACGTGCACGACCGGCGCCAGGCAGTTCGTGGTGCACGACGCGTTCGAGATCACGTGGTGCCTCGCGGGATCGTACTTGTCGTCGTTCACGCCCATGACGACGGTGAGGTCCTCGCCCTTCGCGGGAGCGGAGATGATCACCTTCTTCGCGCCGGCGCTGAGGTGGCCCTTGGCCTTGTCGGCCTCGGTGAACAGGCCCGTCGACTCGATCACGAGCTGCACGCCGAGGTCCTGCCAGGGCAGCTCGGCGGGCGTGCGGGCGGAGACGACCTGGATCTCCCTGCCGTCGACCACCAGCACGTCGTCCTCGCTCTTGTCGCCGCTCGAGCGCTTGGACGAGACCTGGCCCTTGAATGCGCCCTGCGTGGAGTCGTACTTGACCAGATAGGCGAGGTTGTCCGCGGGGACGATGTCGCCCACTGCGACCACGTCGAGGTCCGACGCGTTCATCTCGTGCAGAGCACGGAACACCAGCCGGCCGATCCGGCCGAAGCCGTTGATGCCGATGCGCAAGCCCTTTGCCATGGGAATCGCCCTCCGGTGGCGGTCGGCGCGCAGCATAGCCAAGGCTTTCTCGGAGCGTCAAACCCCGTGATTTCGCTCGCTTACGTGCGATTCACCCTGTGCTAGGTTGCCGCGCCGTGATCATCGGGGGCGGGATCGACGTCGTGGAGATCGCGCGCGTCGAGAAGGCGATCGCCCGGCGGGGGAAGCGGCTGCGCGCGCGCCTCTACACCGAGCGCGAGCTCGCCGACTGCGAGCGCCGCGGGCGCCCGGCGCCGCACTTCGCGCTGCGCTTTGCCGTTAAGGAGGCCGGCATGAAGGCGATCGGCACGGGCTGGCGGCGCGGCGTCGCCTGGCGCGACTTCGAGACGGTCGAGACCGAGCGCGGGCTCGGCCTCGAGCTGCGCGGGCGCGCGCTCGAGATCGCGCGCGAGCGCGGCTTCGCGCGCGCCTGGGTCGGCGCGTCGTACACGCGCACGCACGCGTTCGCACAGGTGGTGCTCGAAGGCGGGAGCCCGTCGGCGCCGTGAGTCGCTGGCTCCGCCTGGCCGCGGGCGCCGTGGCCGCCGTGCTCGCGCTGTCGGCCGCAGGCGCGGCCGTGGTGTTGGCGCTCGCCGGGCGCGACCCGGGGCCGCCCGCGGCGGGCGAGCTCGCGGTGTCGGGCCTCGGCGCGGCCGCGCGCATCGTGCGCGATCCGTTCGGCATTCCGCACGTGCAGGCGGAGAGCGCGAACGACGCCTTCCTGGCGCTGGGCTTCGCGCACGCCCAGGACCGGCTGTGGCAGATGGAGGTGCTGCGGCGCAGCGCGCGCGGGCGGCTCGCCGAGGCGCTCGGGCCGCGCGCGCTCGACGCGGACCGGCTCGCGCGCACGCTCGGCTTCGGCGCGGCCGCGGACGACGAAGCCCGACACCTGTCTCGCGACACGCGCGCGGCGCTCGAGTCGTACGCGGCCGGGGTCAACGCGTGGCTGGCCGAGATCGCGGCGGGGCGCGCGCCGCGGCCCTTCGAGCTGCGCTGGCTCGAGCTCGAGCCCGAGCCGTGGACGGCGGCCGACTCGCTCGCCATCGCGCGCCTGCGCGCGTGGAACCTGGGCCGCTCGCTCGGTGCGAGCCTGCTCTTGGACCGGCTCGTGTCCGAGCTCGGCGGCGTGCCGTCGCGCGATTTCTTCCCGGTGCGCCCGAGCGACGGCGCGCACGACCCGCTCGCGCCGCTGCTCGAGCTGGGCCGCGCAGGCGACGAGCTGGCCGCGCTCGCGGGCCTGGCGGGCCCGGCGGGCAGCCTCGGCGTGCTGGTGCCGGCGTCGCGCTCGGCGAGCGGCAAGCCGCTCCTCGCGAACGACGTGCACGTCGACTTCACCGCGCCCGCGGTGTTCTACCTGGCGCACGTGCGCACGGGAAAGCTCGAGATCTCCGGCGCCACGTGGCCCGGGCTGCCCGTCTTCTTCGCCGGCGCGAACCGCGCCCTGGCGTGGGGCCAGGTCGCCCTACACGGATCTGTGTCGGATCTCTTCGAGGAGACGTTCGACCCGGCCGATCCGCTCCGCTACGAGCGCGGCGGCCACTGGCACGACGCCGCCGTGCGCCACGAAGAGATCGAGGTGCGCGGCGAGAAGCCCGTCGAGCTCGACGTCGCGTCGACCGATCACGGCCCGCTCTTGCGCAGCGTGCGCCCGAACGACCCGCGCGCCGCGGCGCTCTCGCTGCGCTGGACCGGGCTCGGGCCCGAGAGCGGCGTCGACGCGCTCTTGCGCCTGCAGAGCTGCACCGACTGGACGTGCTTCCGCGGCGCGCTGCGCGAGATCCATGCGCCCGTCGCCACGTACCTGTACGCGGACGCAAACGGCGCCATCGGCACCCAGGTCGCGGGCGACCTGCCGATCCGCTCGATCGACACGGGGCTCTTGCCCGTGTCGGGCGCGTCGAAGTACTACGACTGGAAGGGCACGATCCCGTTCGAGGAGCTGCCGTCGGCGTTCGGGCCGAAGCTCGACGCCCAGGTCGTCTCGACGCACGTCGGCGCCGAAGCCTTCCGCCACACCGTGAGCTGGCTGTGGTCGAGCGAGGGCGGGGCAGAGCGCGTGCGCGAGCTCGTGGCGCAGGGCGGCCCGCTCGATGCCGAGCGGCTGGTCGCGATCCAGCGTGACACCGTTTCGCGTCGCGGGCCCGCGAGCCTGAAGCTCTTGATCGGCGACGTCCAGCCCGCGTCGTCGAGTGCGCAGCGCGCCAAGGCGATGCTGCTCGAGTGGGACGGCTCGACGGCTGCCGACTCGCTCGGCGCCACGCTGTATCACGTGTTCCGCCAGCGTCTGGCGCACAAGCTGCTCGAGAGCCTGGGGCTGTCGCACGAAGCGCAGGCGCTGCTCGACCAGGCCGAGCCCGCGCCGGGCCTCGTGCTGGCGCGCACGCTCGATCGGATCGGGCGCGACAAGTCCGCCGGCCTCGTCGAGGCCGCGCTCGACGAGACGTGGGCCACCATGCGCACGCAGATCTCGGCGAACCCGAAGAAGTGGGCGTGGGGCGACGTGCACGAGGTGCGGCTGGTGCACGCGTTCGAGAGCCTCGGCTCCGGCTCGTTGCGCTGGGTCGGCCACCGGCTCGGCGTGGGCCCGTTCCCCGCGCCCGGCGATCCCGACAGCTCGTGGACCATGTACCACCGCGAGGTGCCCGATCTCGCGGTCGAGCTCGGCCCCGGCCTGCGCTACGCGGTCGACCTGGCCGATCCCGACCACGCGCTCGTCGGCCTCGCGGGCGGGCAGTCGGGCAGCCCCGGCTCCGACCACTACGCGGACGCGCTCGCCGATTGGCTCGCCGGCCGGCCCCGCCCGCTGTGGATGCACCAGAGCGACATCGCGTACCACCAGAAGGGCACGTGGGAGCTGCGACCCGACACGGCTCGGTGACGCCCGCGGCGCGTACGCGCTACACCTTCGCCTCGGACCACGCATGATCGTATTCATCCTGGTTCCGGGCCTCTATGCCGCCGTGGAGCAGGCCGACAATCCGGCGCTCCGCGCGCGGCCCGTCGTGGTGGGCGCCGATCCTGCGAAGCGCGGCACCGTGACGAGCGCCAGCCGCGAGGCAGCCGCGCGCGGCGTCACGGAAGGCATGGAGATGCGCCGCGCGCTCGAGCTGTGCCCCGACGCGGCGGTGCGCCCGACGCGGCTCGAGCGCTACCGCGAGGTCGCCGCGGACCTGCGCGCACTGCTGCGCGCCGAGACCGACCGGCTCGAGGAGCTCGGGCTGGAGGGCACGTTCCTCGAGCTGGCGGAAGCCGTGGATCCCGTCGCGCGTGCGGCCGAGCTGTGCGTGCGCGTGCAAGCCGAGCTCGGCGTGGCGGCGGTCGCGGGCATCGCGCCGACGCGCTTCGTCTCGTATCTCGCCGCGCGCCACGCCGGGCCCGGCGGGATCCGCCTGGTCGGCGAGGCCGACGTGCGCAGCTTCCTCGCGCCGATCGCGGTCACCGAGATCTGGGGCCTGGGGCCGCAGACCGCCGCGAAGCTCGCGGCGCGCGGCGTGCACACGATTGCGACGCTGGCGGCGGTCGACCTTCCGACACTTTCCAGTGTCGTCGGGCGCGGCGCGCAGGCGATCCTCGAGTACGCGCGCGGCGAGGACAAGGAGCCGCTGCGGCCGAAGCCGCGCGCGCGCTCGCTCTCGCAGGAGCGCACGCTCGACGAGCCGGCGATCGACGTGCGCGCGCTCGGCGAGCTGCTCGAGGCGCTCGCCGAGAAGCTCGAACGGGCGCTCGCGCGCGAGCGCCGCGCCGCGAAGAACGTGAAGCTCGCGCTCGACTTCGTGGACGGCACGAACGTCACGCGCTCGCTCGCTCTGCCCGAGCCCGCCGCCGAGCGCGCCGCCTTCGCGCAGGCCGCGAACGCGCTGCTCGCGCGCACGCAGGCCGGCGCCCGTGCCGTGCGGCGCGTGCGGCTCGCGCTGTCGGGCCTCGTCCGCGCCGATTCGCCGGCCGACGCGCGCCAGCTGCGCCTCTTCTAGGACGCGCCCGCCACCGCGCCGACGCAAGTAAAGCCCCGATCTCCCCGCTTCCGAAAGAGGACGGGGAGATCCCGTGACCGAACACTCCACCTTCGACCGCCGCAAGTACCCGCGCGTGCGCACCGAGGCGCTCGTCTCGATCGCGCGCGTGGACACGCGGGAGTCGCTCGCGCACGCGCTCGACGTGTCGATCGGCGGCATCCGCTTCCAGTGCGTCGGCCTGGAAGTCGACCTGGGCGAGACGCTGCGCGTGCAGCTCACGATCGGCGCGCGCACGATCCAGGTGGTCGGCCAGCTCGTGCGCGTGACCGACCTCGACGGCTTCACGCAGGAAGTCGCGCTCTCGTTCACGGAAGTGGATCCCGAGACGCTGCGCTTCCTGTCCTCGAGCCTGCCCGAGGGCTACGAGCTCGAGCCCGACGAGAAGTAGCGCGACAGGCCGGCGCGCTTCTGCAGTGCGGCTTGGATGTCGGGCAGCTTGTCCTCGAGCTCCTTGCGCCCGGCGCTGATCGCGCGCGCGGCCTTGTGGAACTCGAACGAGCGGATGCCGCGCACCTCGGGCGCGAGCACCACGTCGACGGGCTCGTGCGCCAGCCGGTGCCGCGCGATCTCGTGCTCGAGCACGCTCATCGACGCCGTGAGGATCTCGAGCAGGTTCGGCCCTGCGGGCAGGTCGGGCTCGGACGCCTCGGCCGCGCGAGGCTTGCGGCCCAGCTTCGCGAGCCCGCTCTCGAACACGTCGCCCAGGCGCGACATCACCGGCTTGCGGCGCGCGCGCGGCTCGATCTCGCGCACCGGCTGGGCGTGCAGGTTCACCGCGACGCGCACGTCGACGTCGAGCGCGTCGAGCGCCGCGACCGGCACCGGATTGCGCAGCGCGCCGTCGACGAGCAGGCGCCCGCGCTGGCGGACCGGCACGAAGATGCCCGGCAGCGAGATGCTCGCGCGCACGGCGTCGAGCAGCCGGCCCTCGCGGATCCAGACCTCTTCGCCCGTGACGAGGTCGACGGCGACGGCCGCGAAGCGGATCGGCAGGTCTTCGATGCGCCAGTCGCCGAGCAGACCGCGCAGGTAGCTGGTGGCGCGCTCGCCCGACAGGAGCCCTTCGCGCGGCCAGACGGGGTCGAGGTAGCGGACCAGGTCCGACAGCTCGCGGTCGCGGAGCTCGTTCGCGAACAGCTCGAGCTGGCCCGTGGCCCAGAGCGCGCCGACCAGCGCCCCGCTGCTCGTGCCCGCGATCGCGTCGACCGGGACTCCCGCTTCGGCCAGGCCGAAGAGCACGCCGGCATGGGCCAGCCCGCGCGCGCCGCCCGCGCCGAGCGCGAGCCCGAGCCGCTTCCGCGGCGGTGTCTTGGCGCCGCGGCGCGCCATCAGGCGATTTCCAAATCGGCGGCCTTTGCGGTTAAGCTCGTCGCTCGCATGAGCGACTTCTACCAGAACGGCGTGATCACGACCTTGCACCGCCTGGCGCCGGCGTCGCTCGGCCGCCTCGAGGCCGAGCTCAAGTACTTCGCGCGCGAGCGGCCGATGGCGCTCGTGTTGCCGTGCCTGTACAGCGAGGTGAACGGGCCGGGGCTGCGCGGAATCGTCGAGGTGCTGCGCGAAGTCTCGTACCTGCACCGCGTGGTGGTGAGCGTGTCGGGCACGGCCGACCCGGAAGAGTTCCGCCGCGTGCGGGACTTCTTCCAGGTGCTGCCCGAGGCCGTGTGCGTGTGGGGCAGCGGGCCGACCGTGGGCGAGCTGCTCGCGCGCCAGCGCGCCAGCGGACTGGAGCCGGGGCCCGACGGGAAAGGCCGGGCGGTGTGGCTCGGCGCCGGCTGCGCGCTCGCACTGGCCGACGTCGACGCGCTCGCCTTCCACGACTGCGACATCCTCACGTACGAGCGCGAGTTCCTCGCGCGGCTCTGCTACCCGGTCCTGTCGCCGCACCTCGACTACGACTACTGCAAGGGCTACTACGGCCGCGCAACGGACCGGCTACACGGAAGAGTGACGCGACTCTTCGTCACACCGCTCATCCGTTCCTTGAAGAGCACGCTCGACACGCCGCTGCCGCTGCTCGAGTTCGTGCACGGCTTCCGCTACCCGCTCGCGGGCGAGTTCTCCATGAAGACGGCGCTGGCGCGGCAGGTGCGCATCCCGAGCGACTGGGGGCTCGAGGTGGGGCTGCTCGCCGAGGTGTTCCGCAACGCGTCGCCGCAGCGCATCTGCCAGGTCGAGCTCGCCGACAACTACGACCACAAACACCAGGAGCTGTCGCCGCTCGACCCGTCGCGCGGGCTGCACCGCATGGTGATCGACATCGCGACGTCGCTCTTCCGCAACCTGGCGAGCGTGGGCGTGCAGTTCGACGCGGGCTTCCTGAACACGCTCTGCGCCGCCTACCTGCGCCAGGCGCAGGACACGATCACCGCCTACGCGGCCGACTCGCGCATCAACGGCCTGCGCTTCGACCCGCACGACGAGGAGCTCATGGTCGAGACGTTCACGGCGGGGCTGCGCGCGGCGGGGCTCGCGTTCGTGCGCGACCCGATGCGCGCGCCGCTGATCCCGAACTGGCACCGCGTGGCGGCGGCGATCCCCGAGTTCCTGTCCGACCTGCGCTACGCGATCGAGCTCGACCGCCGCGCCTGAACCGCCGTGTTGAAGCGCAGCGCGCGCGGGTCGCCGAGAGGCGCGCCCGTGTCGAGGTCCTCGAGCGCGTAGCCGCGCGCGTGCAGGAAATCGGCGACCTCGGCGGGCGAGTGCCCGAACGAGGCGAGCCCGCCCGGGTGGATCTCGAGGAAGAGCCGCGGCGCGTGACTCTCGAGCAGGCGCCGCATGCCGCGCAGCACGAAGAGCTCGGCGCCCTCGACGTCGAGCTTCACCACGTCGGGCGGCACGCGGTCGGCGAAGTAGTCGTCGAGCGCCACGGTCTCGACCGAGACGAGTTCGCCCGCGCCGCCGGCGCCCGCATCCAGCTTGAACAGCGCGCCGTGCGCGTCGGCCGGCGGGCGCCGGTACTTCGCCGTGCCTGCGCGGTCCGACACCGCGGCGTGTCGGGCGACCACGTTCGTGAAGCCGTTCCGCTTCACGTTGGCCTCGAGCGCCGCGAAGTTCCCGGCGTCCATCTCGAACGCGTGCACCGTCCCCTCGGGCAGGTGCGCCGCGGCGACGCACGTGTACCAGCCGAGGTTCGCGCCCACGTCGGCGAACGCGCGCGCGCCCGCGAGCGCGCGCACGATGAGCCGGGTCTCGCGCGGCTCGTGCAGCCGGCCCCTGGCGTAGCGCGGAAAGAACCACCAGTGCGAGAGCGGGTCGCCGGTGCCGAACTCGACCGTCCGGCCTTCGACCTCGAAGCGCAGCGAGCGCACGTTGCGGTAGGGCCAGCGGCGCGCGCGCGCGGCGAGGCCGTACAGGCCCAGCGTCCCGAGCGCGCCCTTCGCGAGCCTACGCGCGGCCGACGGTCGCCGCACGCGTGCGCTCGCGGGGTGCCCAGGACTGGACTCGAACCAGCACGTCCTTGCGGACACAAGACCCTGAATCTTGCGTGTCTACCAATTTCACCACCTGGGCACGGTGGGGGTCGGGGCCGATGCTAACGGAGGCCGGGCCGCGCGCCAAGCAGGCGGGCCTTCAAGCGTCGAGCTCCGCCGCGAGCCGCTCCCAGTCCGCGTAGAGCGCGTCGAGCTTCTCCTTGCTCGCGCGCCGTTCGGCGGAGATCTCGCGCATGCGCTCGCCGTCCTTCGCCGTGGTCGGATCGGCTGCGAGCCAGTCGAGCCGAGTCAGCGCGGCCTCGAGAGACTCGATCTCGAGCTCGAGCGCTTCGCGGCGCTCGCGCTTCTGCCGCTGCGCGTTGTTGCGCGGGCGCGCGGCGCGCTTCTCGGGCGCGTCCTTCGCGGCGGGCGGCGCGGCAGCGCGCGCCGGTGGGGCGCTCGCGGCCGCCGCCTCGCGCGCGACCGCGTCCGAGTACGCCGTGAAGCCGCCGAGGAAGCCGCGCACGCGCGCCTCGCCGTCGCCCGGCGTGATCTCGACGATGCGGGTCGCGAGCGACTCGATGAAGCGGCGGTCGTGGCTCACGAAGAGCAGCGTGCCCTCGTAGTCCACGAGGGCGTCGGTGAGCACGTCGCGCGCGTCCATGTCCAAGTGGTTCGTCGGCTCGTCGAGCACGAGGAAGTTCGCGCGCGCGAGCAGCAGCTTCGCGAGCGCGAGCCGCGCCTTCTCGCCGCCCGACAGCACGGCGACCTTCTTGTCGACGTCGTCGCCGGAGAAGAGAAACGCGCCCAGGATGCCGCGCAGGCGCGGCACGTCGTCGAGCTTCGCGTGGGCTTCGAGCTCGCCCAGCACGGTGTGCGACGGCTCGAGCGCGTCGACCTGGTGCTGCGCGTAGAACGCGCCCTGCACGTTGTGGCCCAGCTCGCAGTCGCCGCGGTCGGGCGGCAGCACGCCGGCCGCCATGCGCAGGAGTGTCGACTTGCCCGCGCCGTTCGGGCCGACGAGCGCCACGCGCTCGCCGCGCTTCATCTCGAAGTCGAGCGCGCGGTAGACCACGTTTTCGGCGTACGCCTTCGCGATGCGCTCCATACGCAGCACGACCTCGCCCGTGCGCACGCCGCTCGCGAACTGCGCGCGCATCTTCCGCGCGCGCGCCGCTTCGGGCAGCGTGTCGAGCTCGGCCTGCAGTTTGTCGATCGCCTTCAGGCGGCTCTGCGCCTGGCTGGCTTTGGTGCCGTAGCGGAAGCGCGCGACGAACTTCTCCTTGTGCGCGATCGCGCGCTCCAAGTTCGCGCGGCGCGCGTCGACGTCGTCCTGGCGCAGCGCCTTCTGCTGCACGTACGCCGAGTAGTTGCCGCGGTACGCGGTGAGCCGCGAAGACTCGAGCTCGGCGATGCGATTCGTGTGGCGGTCGAGGAAGACGCGGTCGTGCGAGACCACGACCACCGCGCCTTCGTACGTGGCGAGCACGCCTTCGAACCAGGCGATGGACGGCAGGTCCAGGTGGTTCGTCGGCTCGTCGAGCAGCAGGAGCTCCGGCTTCGCGATGAGCAGCTTCGCGAGCTCCACCCGCATGAGCCAGCCGCCCGAGAGCTTGCGCAGCGGCTCGTGCCATTTCTCGGGGCCGAGCCCGAGCCCTACGAGCGTCGCGCGCAGCTCGGCGTCGGCCGAGAAGCCGCCCGCGGCTTCGAACGCGCGCTGGGCGGCGTCGTAGCGCGCGGCCAGTGACTCGGAGGGCTCGCCCTCGGTCTCCGCGATCTCGTGCTCGAGCGCGCGCAGCTTCGCTTCCAGCGCGCGCAGGTGCGCCAGCGCGGTCTCGGCCTCGGCGAGCACCGTGCGCTCGGAGACCGCGCTCACCTCCTGGCGCAGGTAGCCGATGCGCGCGCCGCGCGCGAGGTGAACCGCTCCGGTGTCGGGCGCGTCCTCGCCGGCGAGGATGCGCAGCAGCGTCGTCTTGCCGGCGCCGTTCTTGCCGACGAGGCCGATGCGGTCGCCTGGGCGCACGTCGAGGCTGGCAGCCTCGAAGAGCGTGCGGCCGCCGAACGATTTCGCGAGCTGGTCGAGCTGGAGCACGGGCGGCGGAGTGTACCGGCCCGGCTCGCCATTTCACGCTACGGTCCAGTGCGCAGACATGCGCGCGACGCAGCAAGTCCGCTACGCGATCTACGGCATCTTCGACCTCGCCTACAACGGCGGCGCACGGCCGGTGCCGCTCGTCGAGGTCGGCCGCCGGCAGGCGATCCCCGCGCGCTATCTGGAGCAGATCTTCCAGCGCCTGCGCCGTGCCGGCCTGGTGATCAGCAAGCGCGGCCCGGGCGGCGGCTACCAGCTGGCGCGCCGCCCCGACGCCATTCGCCTGTCCGACATCGTGCGCGCCGTCCAGGGCAGCGTGCTGACCCTGCCCGAGCTCGAGAAGGGGCACTCGGCGCTCTCGCCCGATTTCGTGTGGGATCTCGTGCGCGCCGCGCAGGAGCAGGCGCTCTCGGCGCACAGTGTCGCCGATCTGTGTCGCGAGGCCGCGGCGCGCGGCGTGTCACGCGCGCCGCTCGAGCCCACGAGCTACGAGATCTAGACATGGACGATTGGCGCGAGCGCGCGGCCGCCGTGGCGGACCCCGGCGCGGAGCCCGCGCAGCTGCCGCGCGAGCTCCTGCTCGAGGTTTTCCAGCATGCGCGCGAGTGCTATCCCGAAGAGTGCTGTGGGCTGCTCATGGGGACGGAGCGCGAAGGCCCATTGCACGTGATTCGCTGCGCGAACGTCCAAAGCCAGCGGGTCGCGCGGGGGGAGTCGAACCTCGACGCGACGCGTGCGTTCTGGATCGACGAGCAGGAGTTGTGGAATGCGTTGCGCAGCGCCGAGTCCGCGGGGGAGAAGCTCCTCGTCATCTACCACTCTCATGTCGACACCGCGGCGTACCTGTCCCACGCCGACGCCGCCGGCGCGCTCGGCCCGGATGAGAAGCCTCTCTATCCCGACGCCGCGCAGCTCGTCGTCGCCGTGGCGGACTCCGGCGTCGGCAACGCCGCGCTCTTCGAGTGGGACGCCGGCGCGCGCGCGTTCCGCGGCCGCGCCGTTCGCTAGCGCCGCGCTGGCGCTCACGCTCGCGTTCGCCGCGACGGGCTGCTTCAGCCACATCTCGGAGAGCGACCTGCCCGCCGATCCCATCGCGTTCGTCCAGGACACGCCGTCGCAGGGGATCCTGTCGGCGGAGCAGTTCCGCGACGCGCTCTCGATCGACCGGCCCGACGACGACATCGATTACGGCAAGGCAAAGAGGAATTCGCGCACTTCCCTCGCGCTGCTCGACCTGCGCTCGGGCGTCGTGACGACCGTGCCCGACGCCGGCCAGGCGTTCCCGCTCGACTGGAGCACCGACGGCACGCGGCTGCTCGTGGGCCGCGTGGATCCGTACGAAGGCCAGCTCACGCTCTGGACGTGGAACCACCTGTCGGGCGCGTGGTCGCAGGTGTCGCGCAACCGCAGCGGGCTGGGTGCGGCCATGGCGGACGGGCCGATCCGCCTCATCTGGCACGGCATCCAGGCGCTGCCCGAGGGCAAGAAGGCCGGCGTCATCTGGATCAACACGGACGAGGGCGGCGACCAGATCGTGCGCGGCACGCGGGGCTGCTCCACGCCCGACGTGGCGCCCGACGGCCGCACCATGGTGTTCGCGCGGAAAGAGCCGCACTCGAAGCTCGACTCGATCATCCTCACGGCGACGCTGGGCTCGGACGAGGTCCACGAGATCACGCGCGGCAGTCACCCGCGCTTCTCGCGCGACGGCAAGTGGATCGTGTTCGAGCGCGACATGTCGTCGGGCAACTCCGACATCTGGATCATGCGGCCCGACGGCGGCTCGAAGCACCAGATCACGAAGACGGACTACCCCGAGGAATTCCCGGCGGTCTCGCCGGACGGGCGCTTCGTGGTGTACGCGTCGGCGCGCGGCGACGTGACGGAAAGTCACCTGTTCGTGGCGCGCGTGTCCGACGGTGTCGAGCAGGAAGTCACGCACAGCGGGCAGGCGAGCCGGCCTGTCTGGTGAGCTTCGCTCGCCTGCGGCTCGCTGCGCGCGGCTGCGCCGCTTGCGGGGTCGCTCGGGGCGGCCCTCGCTCCCCCTCGCAGACTCGGACGGGTTGCTCGAGAAGAATTGGGACTGCGCGCGGCTGCGCCGCTTGCGAGGTCGCTCGGGGCGGCCCTCGCTCCCCCTCGTATACGGACGGGTTGCTGGAGAAGATTTGGGATTGCGCGCGTCTCCAGTTCGGGGCTCGCGCGCCCGATCCTCCCCCCGAGCCGCGGCGTGCGCGCGCTATCCTGGCGCCCGTCTCAGGAGAGGAGCCGGGCCATGCGCGTCGGCGTGTTGCGCGAGACCAAGGACCGCGAGCTGCGCGTCGCGCTGCTTCCCGCCGGTGCGCGCACGCTCGTCGCGGCGGGCCACGAGGTGCTCCTCGAGTCCGGCGCGGGCGACGCGAGCGGCTTCGCCGACGAGCAGTACGAGGCCGCCGGCGCCTCGATCGCGAAGTCACCCGAGGAGGTGATCGGCGCGAGCGAAGTCGTCACCAAGGTGAAGGAGCCCACGCCGAGCGAGATCGCGGCGATGCGGCCGGGCCAGACGCTGTTCGACTTCCTGCACCTGGCGCCCGAGCCCGCGCTGACGCGCGCGATCCTCGAGCGCGGCATCGTCGCGATCGGCTACGAGACCGTGCAGCTCGACGACGGCTCGCTGCCGCTCCTGGTGCCCATGAGCGAGGTCGCCGGGCGGCTCGCGGTGCAGATCGGCGCGCACTATCTGCAGGGCGACCAGGGCGGCCGCGGCGTGCTGCTCGGCGGCGTGCCGGGCGTGCCGCGCGGGCGAGTCACGGTGATCGGCGCGGGGATCGTCGGCACGGCTGCGGTGCGCATGGCGGTCGGACTCGGCGCCGAGGTGTCGGTGCTCGACATCGACCAGCGCCGGCTGTCGCACCTGTACGACATCTACCACGGCGGGATCTCGACCCTGTACTCGAACGTGGTGAACCTGGAGCAGGCGGTGCTCGAGGCCGACATCGTGATCGGCGCCGTGCTCGTGCCCGGCGCGCGCGCGCCGGTGCTCGTGAAGCGCGGACTCGTGAGCCAGATGAAGCGCGGCTCGGTGATCGTCGACGTGGCGGTGGACCAGGGCGGCTGCGTCGAGACGATCCGGCCGACCTCGCACACGAAGCCGATCTACACCGTCGACGGCGTGATCCACTACGGCGTGCCGAACATGCCGGGCGCCGTGCCGCGCACGTCCACCCTCGCGCTCAACAACGCGACGCTCCCGTACCTGATGGAGCTGTGCCAGCGCGGAGTCGACGCGGCGCTGCGCGCCAATCCGGCGCTCGCGCGCGGCGTGAACTGCTACCGAGGCCAGGTGACACAGAAAGGTGTCGCAGAAGCGCTCGGCGTCGCGCGCGCCGACGCGCCCTGGAGCAAGGGCCCCTAGTCGGTGATGCGCGTGCGGCGCGCGGCCTCGAGCAGGGTGCGCGAGGTGGTGCCGTCGGCAGGGAAGGTCGCGTAGCCGAACTCGAGCCGCAGGGCGTCGCCGGGGCCCGCGTCGGGTTCGCGGCGAATCGCCTCGCGCGCGCGCCGCGCGAGCGGGCCGAGCAGGGCGGCGACGTCGCCCTCGGGCTCGGGCACGAGGATCAGGAACGTGTCGGGCGACGTGCGGCCGATGACGTCGAACTCGCGCAGACCCGCGCGGAGCTCCTGCGCGAGCGAGAGCGCCAGCCGCTCGCCGCGTGCGGGCTCGGCGGCCGAGAGGAGCTCGGCGAGCCCGTCGACGCGGAAGCGGATCACCGCGAAGCCGCGGCCGGCGCGGCCCGAGCGCGCGATCTCCTCCTCGATGCGCTCGCCGACGTGCGTGGCGTTCGGCAGACCGGTGAGCTCGTCGAAGCGGCGCTGGTGGCGCATGCGCTCGCGCTCGCCGACCTGCTCGAGCGCCTGCTGCACGTGCTCGGCGAAACGGCCGAGCAGAGCCTGGTCCTGCGCCGAGAAGCTCTCGCTCGTGAGCGCGTCGCGGCTGACCTTGCCGAGCAGGGACAGCGAGCCCAGCACGCGGCCGTCACGGCGCAGCGGCCACGACAGCGCCGAGACCACGTCCGCGTGGTGCGCGGCGAGCTCCGGGTCCTTCGCCAGGTCGAGCACGCGCACCGCCTTCTGCTGCGACAGCGCGCGGATCGAGAGCGCCTTCTCGAGCTCGAGCAGACCCGCCTGCGCGTCGCTGTCGGCCGAGCCGAAGTAGGAGCGGATCTGATAGCGGCCCGTCGCCGAGTCCTGCAGGCGCAGCACCGCGTGCTCGGCCTCGAGAATCATCGCCGCCGACGACGTCACCGAACGGTGTAGCTGCGCGGGGTCGCCCGCCGAGCCGAGGCGCGCCGCCAGCTCGGTGATCGCCGCGGTCTTCGTGGCCTCGCGCTCCATGAAGAGCGAGCGCAGCGTGTCGACCAGCTCGCTCGCCAGCGCGTCGCCGATCGCCGAGATCCGTTCGCGCACGAGCTCGGGCGTGCCGCTCGACAGCATGCCTTCGAACGAGAGCAACCCGACCAGCTCGCCGCGCGCGATGAGCGGCAGCACGGCGAAGCACGCGCAGCCCGTGCCCGCCGCCTGCGACAGCACCACCGCCTCCTTCTTCCGCGCGACCCAGCCGTGCAGGCCTTCGCTCGGCTGGATGCGGTAGGGGGCGGCGAGCAGGTCCATGTCGGTCGACGAGCCGCGCAGCGCGAGGGAGCCGAGCTCTGGATCGGTGAGGAACACGTGCGCCACGCCGCCCGACAGATCGGCCGCCACCGCGCGACACACTTCCGACAGGCGCCGCTGCAGCGGCTCGGGCTGCGCCATGACGTCGCGCACGAGGCCCTGCGCGCGCAGCCGCTCGGAGTCGCGCAACAGCCGGTGGTATTCGTCGGCGCGCGTGATGATCTTCGCGTCGATCGCCGCGAGGCGGGTGACGAAGTCGAAGTCCTCGTTCGAGAACGCGCCGCGCCGCAAGCTGTGCGACAGGTTCAGCACGCCGAGCACGCGGTCGCCGTGGATGAGCGGCGCCGAGATCGCGGACTCCACGTCGCTGCGCTCCCGCGTGATCTCGTAGCGGCGCTGGTCGGCCTTGCCCGATAGCAGGATCGGCCGCTTCTCCGCGAACGCGCGCCCCGCGATGCCTTCGCCCGAGCGGATGCGGATCTTCGGCAGGACTTCCTTCTCGATGCCGAGCGCGACCTCGACGCGCAGCGCCTGCGCGTCGGCGTCCCACAACAATACCGAGCCGCGGTCCGCGCCCGTCGAGCCGACCGCGATCTGCAGGATCCGGTTCAGCAGCCCGCGCCGGTCGACGGTGAGGTTGTACGACTCGAGGATCTCGCCGAGTGCCTGCAGCAGGTCGGGCTTCCGCGCCGCGTCGACCGGCCCGAACGCATAGAGCAGCTTCGCGATGAGCGGGGTCGTGACCTGCACGCCGCGGTCGGCCGCGTCGGTGAACACGCCGCGCAGGCTCGCCGGCGCTTCGGCGTCGATCAGCGCCACGAGCCCGGGCGTGCGCAGCACGGCCTCGGGATCCGTCGACACGAGCGAGTACGAGCGCACCGCGTACTTCGGGTCCACGCGCACGAGCCCGCGGCGCGTCGCGTCGGCATCGTCCGTCAGCACCGCGCAGAGCTCGACGTCGGGGTTCGCTTCGAGCAGCGGGATCAGGCCCAGTCCCTCGTCCGAGTGCCCGACGATGGCCAGACGCTTGCGCACGCCGCGCTCCTACGAGTCGATCGCGATGCGGACCGCGATCTCCACGCGGCGCCCGCTCGCTTCGTCGATCAGGCGCAGGGGGATCGTGATTTCCGAGCCCGCGCCGTCGACCGGGCCGGCGCTCTCGATGGAGAAGCCCTTCTCGCCGGGCCGGACGCGCGCGGTCAATGCGCCGGTGCCCGTGGGCGGCTCGAGCGGATCGACGGTCTTCGCGACGCGCGCCTTCGCCGGCGTCGGGCGCGACACTTCTTCGTCGAGCGCCTTGCGCAGGTCCGCCAGGACCAGCTTCGACAAGGTCGTCAGCGTCTGCAGTACGCCCGTGCCGTCCGACGCCACGGCCTCGAAGCACGCGCCCTTCAAGCCCAGCTTGCGGTGCAGCCGCTCGACGGCGTTCTCGTCGACCTGGTCGCGGCGGTTGTACTGGAGCACCAGCGGCACTTCCTCGAGCTTGCGCCCTTGCGCCGAGAAGTGCTGCCGCAGCTCGGCCGCGGACGCGAGCGTCGCATCGTGCCGCTCGGGGCGGAGGTCCGCCACGAACACCACGCCGTCGACGTCCTTCATCAGCTCGCGCCGGATGGCCGCGGCCTGCGGCGAGCCGGGGACGGTGCTGATCTCGATCGACGTCTTGTAGCCGCGCACGGCACCCAGCGAGACGGGCAGCACGTCGTACGTGGTCGTGCCGTCCTTCGCGGTCTTCTTGGTGAGCTCGCCGCGGTGCTCGCGCTTCAGCTTGCGCTGGATGAACGCGAGGTTCGCGCTCTTCCCCGCGCCGGTCGGCCCGAAGTACACCACGCGGCCGTGGATCTCGTGCGCTTCGCGGTCGGCCGTTCCCATCTACGACTTTCCCTTGCGCGCCAGGATGCGCCGCGCCTGCACCGAGATGGGGCCGGGCACGTCTCGGCTGCGCATGATCGTTCCCAAGTCCCGATCGGTGAGGAAATTCAGGAACTTGATGGCCGTGCCGGGCGGGCACTTCGGGTTCATGACCAGCCCGAGCTTCACCGGGTAGTTCCGCGTCCACTGGCGGTTGTTCGAGATGATGCGGATGACTTCGTCGGACAGCTGGCGCGAACGGGCGTAGGACTCGACCTCGCTGTCGCTGATCTTCGGGTTCCGGATCGCGGCCGCGGCGACCAGCTTGTTGCGGTCGCGCACGAGCACGCCGCGTGCGCCGGTGTTGCCGAAGCGCGCGAGCTTCATCTTCTCCATGACCGACATGGTCGACACGGCCGCCATGATGTTGCGGTTGCGCTCCTCCTTCTGGTCGTCGTCGAGGTCCTTGTCGGCCTCGTCGGTGAGCTCGGCCGGAATGTCGCTGCCGTCGGCCAGGTCGACCGCGGGCGCTTCGGCGTCGGCGCTGGCCGGGTCGGGCGGCGGCGGCACGGGCACGTCCTCGGCCTTGCGCTCGGGCTCGGGCTCCTCGTGCTCGCCGCGCTCGACGCCGAGGAAGTGCAGGATGCGGTCGATCGTCGCCATGCCCGTCAGCGGGTTCTCGCCGAGCGCTTCCACGAGCGCCTCGCAGCGCAGCAGCCGCACCTGGTTCTGCGCCAGGATCTCGACCAGGCGCGGGTTCGGCAGCGTGGCGAGGAAGCAGCACGTGGCGTCCGCGGTCGACGGGTTCAGCGCGATCTTCTCGGCGCGCGGGCCGTTCTCGCGGAAGATCTCCGCGCAGATCGCGAGCGAGTGACAGTCGAGCTTCGCGGCGAGCGCGGTGTCGGCGACGCGGTCGGGCAGGGCCCGGAGCGACGCCTTCGCCTGGTCGGCCACGCCCGCGTCGGGATCGAGCGCGAGCGCGCACAGCACGGTCACGAGCTGCGGCGGCGGCATCGGCAGCGCGCCGCTCGCGGCCATGCGGCGGCCTTCGACCGGACCGCCGGGGTCGGCGAAGCGCCGCGCGGGGCCGAGGGCTTCGAGAATCGCCGATTGGTCGGGAGTCACGGGCGGCTCCCGGCCGAGGCGTCACTCCTCGGCGTGCCGGTGCTTCGCCGCTTCTGCGACGACGCGCTCCTGGACCGCCGCGGGAGCCTCCTCATAGTGCGAGAACTCCATGTCGAAGCTGCCTTGGCCACCGGTCATGCTCGTGAGGTCGGATGCGTACGAGAGCACTTCGGCCATCGGCACGTGCGCCTTGATCACCTCGGAATGTCCGCGCGCTTCGACGCCTGCGACGCGCCCGCGCCGGCTGTTCAGGTTGCCCATGACATCGCCGACGAACTGGTCCGGGACCGTCACGCTGAGGGTCATGATCGGCTCGAGCAGGATCGGCCTGGCGGCGTTCACGGCGGCGCGCAGCGCCAGGCTGCCCGCGGTCTTGAACGCCATCTCCGAGCTGTCGACCGTGTGGTACTTGCCGTCGGTGACCGACACGCGGAGGTCGGTCAGGTGGCAGTTCGCGATGACGCCGCGGTCGCAGGTCTCGCGGACACCCTTCTCGACGGCGGGGATGAACTGGCGCGGAATCGAGCCGCCGACGATCTCGTCGAGGAACACGACGCCCGAGCCGCGCTCGCCGGGCTCGACGGACAGGTAGCAGACGCCGAACTGGCCGCGCCCGCCGGACTGCTTCTTCAGCTTGCCCTCGACGTTCTCGGCCTTGCCCTTGATCGTCTCCAGGTACGGCACCTTGGGCGGCCGGAGCTTCACGCGCACGTGGAAGACGCGCGCAACCTTCTCGAGCGACACTTCGATGTGTAGCTGGCCGAGCCCGGTGAGCAGGAACTCGCCGGTGCGCTCGTCGCGCTTCAAGGTCAGGCTCTGGTCCTCGTCGACGATGCGGTGCAGCGCCTCGAAGACCTTGTCTTCCTCGCCCTTGTTCTCCGCCTCGACGGCGAACGAGATCACCCCGTGCGGCGGCGCCTCCATCGCGATCCGCAGGCCGTGCTTCTCGTCGCACAGCGTGTCGCCCGTGTGCGTGTCCTTGAGCTTCGGGATCGCCGCGATCTGGCCGGGCAGCACGGACTCGACCTCTTCGGTCTGCTCGCCGCGCAGGCGCAGCAGCTTGCCGATGCGCTCGCGCCCGCCGGTGCGCGCGTTCAGCACCGTCATGTCCTTCTTGAGCGTGCCCGAGAACACGCGCAGCACGGAGAGCACGCCCGCGTAGCGGTCGGCGACCGACTTCCACACGAGCGCCGACACGTGTGCGCCGGGGTCGGCCGCGAGCTCGACTTCGTTCTCGCTCTGCAGCGCCTTGTGCGGCGATGCCTCCGACGCGCTCGGGAAGATGCTCTCGGCCGCTTCGAGCAGCGCGGCGCCGCCGATGTTCCGCGCGCTGGCCGCGCAGAGGAGCGGCAGGAGCGTGTCGTCGCGCACGCCCTTGCGCAGCGTCGCCAGGATCTCGGCTTCGGAGAGCTCGCCCTGCTCCAGGTACTTCTCGAGCAGCGCGTCGTCGGCTTCGGCGACGGCCTCGATCATCGCGAGCTTCGCGGCGGCGATTGCGTCGGCGAGGTCCGCCGGCGCGTCCTGCGTGGTGGTCTTGCCGTCGCCGCCGAGCACGTGGGCGCGGCCGGTCAACAGGTCGACGAAGCCTTTGAACGTCTCGCCGCGCCCGATCGGCATGTGGAGCTTCACCACGCGCACCCCGAGCGCCTCTTCGAGCTCCTTCGCGACGCGGTCGTAGTCCGCGCGCTCGAGGTCGAGCTTGTTCGCGACCGCGGCGAGGCCCAGGTGGTGATCGCGCGCGTAGCGGTACGCGCGCTCGGTGCCGAACTTCATGCCGTCCTGGCCCGACAGCACGATCACCGCGTTGTCGGCTGCAGCGAGCGCGCCGCGCAGCTCGCCGCCGAAGTTCGCGTCGCCCGGCACGTCGAGCACCGCGAGCTCGGCGTCGCCGTGCGCGAAGGAGCAGACCGAGGTCGAGATGCTGGCGCGCCGGCCCTTCTCTTCCGGCAGCCAGTTCATGAACGACGTGCCGTCGTCGACGCGGCCGAGCCGGTTCGTGACTCCCGCGGCGAAGAGGAGCGAATCGGCCAGCGTCGTCTTTCCGTCTCCGCCGTGTCCGATCAATGCGAAGTTGATGCACCGGCGGGGGTCGTTCATGCCTGGTCCTCCTTCTCTTTGTCTCGATTTCGTTCGTAGATGAGCCGAAGCCCTTCCAAGGTCAGGAAGGGCTCCACGCGTTCGATCGTCTCGGTCTCGCTCGCGATCAGTCCCGCGAGGCCGCCCGTGGCGATGACCCGGGCGTCCTCGCCGAGCTCTTTGCGGATGCGACGCACCATGGTGTCGACCATTCCGGCGTAGCCGAACACCATGCCCGATTGCAGGTTGTGGGTCGTGTTGCGCCCGATCACGCTGGGCGGGCGCACGATCTCGACCGACGAGAGCTTCGAGGCGCGGTTCACGAGCGCTTCGAGCGAAACGAACACGCCCGGGTAGATCGCGCCGCCGACGAACTCGCCTGCGGCCGAAATGCAGTCGAAGCTCGTCGCGGTGCCGAAGTCGATCGCGATCGCGGGCGCGCCCACCAGCGCGATCGTCGCGACGGCGTTCACGATGCGGTCCGCGCCGACCTCGCGCGGGTTCTCCACGCGGATCGGCATGCCGGTGCGGATTCCCGGCCCCACCACGAGCGCCGGCCGCCCCACCAGCTTCTCGCACGTGCGCTCGAAGATGGGCAGGAGCGGCGGGACGACGCACGAGATGATGCTGTCGCGCACGGAGCCGCGCTCGACGCCGCCCAGCTCGAACAGCGAGCGCAGCGTCGCCGCGCACTCGTCGGAGGTGTCCTGGCGATGCGTGCCGATGCGCCAGTGATGTGCGAGCCGCTCGCCCTCGAAGACGCCGAGCACCACGTGCGTGTTGCCGATGTCGATCGTGAGGAGCAAGCGCGCTAGGCCTCCCCGCGGAGCACGGTCACGTCTCCCGCCAGGACGCGCTCGACCGGCTCCGCCGCGCTTCCGCGCGGTCGAACCAGGAGCGCCCCTTCTTCGTCCACACCCAGCACCGTTCCGATCACCTCTCGGGCGACCCCCGGTCCGCCGATGCGCACCTTCGCTCCCGTCATTCTGAACGATTTGCGATAGCGGTCCAAGACCGAGGCGAAGTCGCCTGCGCGCAGGCAGTCGAGCTCGCGCTCGAGCGCGACCAGCAGGTCCTCGCAGACCTGCACGCGGTCCAGGGGCATGCCGCCCGCGATGGCCAGGCTGGTGGCGATCTCGCGGAGCTCGGACGGCAGCTCGGCCTCGGCCAGGTTCACGTTCAAGCCGATGCCGAGTACCGCGAACACGACGCGGCCGGCGTCCATGTGCACCGGCAAGTTGATGCCGCTCGTCTTGCGGCCGTCGACGAGCACGTCGTTCGGCCACTTGATGTCGACCCGGCAGCGCGCCGGCAACACGGCGCGCGCCCGCTCGGCGACGGCGACCGCGGCGGCGAACACGTGCTGCGGCACGTGCTCGGCGGGCATGTGCGGCCGCAGCAGGAGCGAGAGGTAGAGGCTGCGGCCGCCGGGCGAGAAGAACGCGCGGCCGAGCCGGCCGCGGCCGGCGGTCTGCCGGTCGGCCAGCACGGCCGTGCCGTCCGGCGCGCCCTCGTGGCCGAGCCGCTCGGCGACCAGGTTCGTGGAGTCGACCTCTTCGAAGACGTCCAGGCGGGCGCCCAGCCAGCGCGTGGGCGGGTTCAGCTCGAAGAGCGAGCGGTCCATTCGAGCGCGACGTCCGCGGCGGGCGCGGAGTGGGTGAGGGCGCCGACCGAGATCTCGTCGACTCCCGTGCGCGCGATCGCGCCGACACTTTCCAGTGTCACTCCACCGCTCGCTTCGACGAGCGCCCGGCCGCGCGCCTCGGCGACGATGGCGGAGATGGCGCTCGGCGGCTGGTTGTCGACGAGCAGCGCGTCCGCACCCGCGTCGAGCGCCTCGCGGGCCTGCGCCAGCGACTCCACTTCCACGCGCACGCGCAGATGCGGCGAGCCGCGCTCGCGCGCGCGCGCCACGGCGGCGCCCACCGAGCCGACCGCGGCGATGTGGTTGTCCTTGATCAGGATGCCGTCGTAGAGCGCCATGCGGTGGTTGCGCCCGCCGCCGCAGCGCACGGCGTACTTCTCGAGCGTGCGGAAGCCGGGCGTCGTCTTGCGCGTGTCCACGATGGCCGCGCGGGTGCCCCGCACAGCGGCGCAGAAGCGGCGCGTGAGCGTGGCGACGCCCGAGAGCCGCTGCACGAAGTTCAGCGCCGTGCGCTCCGCTTCCAGGATGCCGAGCGACGCGCCTCGGACGTGCGCCAGCGGCGCCTTCGGCTCCACCACGTCGCCGTCCGCCGCCGCGAGCTCGCACGCCACGCCGCGCAGCGCGAACACCTCGCGCGCGATCTCGAGCCCGCACACGGCGATCTCGGCGCGCGCCTCGAGCACGGCGGCGCCGCGATCGCCGGGCGAGAGCAGGGCGAGCGACGTGGCGTCGCCCGGCCCGAGGTCCTCCGCGAGCGCGGCTTCCACGAGCCAGAGCCAGGTCGCGCGGGGCGGGAGAGTGGGCACGGCTCCGAGGATACCGCCCGGAGACTTACTCCGACATCTCCGCCTTGAGCCGCGCGATCTCCTCGCGGATCAGCTGCTCGCAGAGCTGCGGGACGACTTCCCACACGACGGCCTCGACGCGTTTGCGCACTTCGCCGACGACCTGCTCCGAGAGCGTGCCGAAGGCCTCCCAGGCCACCTTCTCGAGCGTCTGCGCGAGCAAGGTCGAATCGACGACGGCGCTCGGGCGCGCGCTCGAGACCGCCACCGCAGCGGCGGGCACGACCGCGGAGGTCGCGGGCGCGCGCGGTGGCGGCGGCAGGGTGTCGGCCTCGGCCATGCTCGGCGCCACGCGCGTCGGCTTGCCGGGCATGAGCCGCGTGGGCGCGGGCGTCTCGGCCTCGTCTGCGAACGCGGGCGCCGCGGCGGAGCGCGCGGGCGGCTGCGGCGCGGCGCGCTCGAAGCGCGGCGCGGCGAGCGCGGCCGCGGTGTCGGGCGAGAAGGGCTGAGCCAGCGGGTCGGCGGCTTTGGCCTCGGGCGCCTCCTCGAACGTGTCGGCCTCCTGGAGCTCGATCTCGCCCGAGGCCTCGCCCGAGTCGTCCGGCTCGGCGGCGATCACCTCGGGCATGGCGGCCTCGAGCTCGCCCAGGCCGAGGCTCGGCGCGGGATCGCGTGCGGCGTTCGGGTCCAGGAACGTGGTCTGGCTGTACAGCGGGTCGGCGAGCGCCTCGTTCTCGAGCGGCGCCGGCGGCGCCGCCGGCAGCTCGAGCTCGGGCGGCTGCGCGCCGCGCTCGGAGCTCTCGCCGAAGATGCCGGACTCGAGCGAGGGCTGCGGCGTCGGCTCCTCGAAGTCGAGGTCGTCGAACGAGAAGTCGCCGCTGCGCGCGGCGGGCGGACGCGGCGGCTCGGGAACGTCGGGCAGCTGCGCTTCGCGGCCGAGCAGGTCGGGCGCGAAGAAGCGCGTCGCATCGGCGGGCGCCGACACTTCTCGGTGTAGGTCCGCGGCGGGCGCCTCGAACGCGGGCTCTTCGGCGAGCACCACGGCCTCGGGCTCGGCCTCCCAGACCGGCTCCGCGGGCGCGGGCCGGGCCGGCGCCGCAGCCGGCGCGGTCTGCGCGGGCGGCAGCTCGAACTCGAACGGCGTGCTCTCGCGCTTCGGCGGCACGGGCACGCGCGTCGGCGGAGCCGAAAGGACCGTCGGCGGCACCACGGGCGCCGGCGCCGCGGGGCGCGGCGGCGGAGCCGCCGGCGCGGGCGCGGGCTTGGCGGCAGCAGCGGCGGGAGCCGGCGCTGGCGCCGGAGCCGGCGCGGGCCTGGGCGGCGGCGCAGCGGGCCGGCTCTGCGGCAGCGGCGGCAGCTCGGGGCGCGCGCGCGGCGGGGCGGCCGGCGGGGCCGGTGGTGCGGCGGGTCGGGTCGGGGCGGCCTGCGGAGCCGGCGCAGCGGGACGCGGCGGCACGGCGGTGGGAGCCGGCGGGCGGGGCGCGGCCGCGGGCGGCGCGACCGGCTTCGGCGCAGCGGGCGGAGCCGCCGGTGCAGGCTTCGGCGCGGCGGCCTTGGGCGGCGCCTGCGCGAGCAGCTGGAACACGCGGTCGACGAGGGCCTGTGCTTCGAAGGGCTTGGCGATGTGTCCGCTCGCGCCGACCTCGCGCGCCTTGGCCTCGTCGTACGTCTCGAAGGTGCCCGTGAGCAGCAGCACGGGCACGTGCGCGAGCGCGGGCTCGCGGCGGATCGCGGCGCACAGCTCGTAGCCGTTCAGACCCGGCATGCCGATGTCTGCGAGCAGCAGATCGGGCACGAGCTGCCGCGCCTTGGTGAGCGCGTCGTCGCCGTTGTCCACGGTGACGAGCTCGACGTCCTCGTTCGCGAACGTGATGCCGACGACCTTCTGGATGGTCACGCTGTCGTCGGCGAGAAGCAGGGTCTTCGGCATCAGCGCCCAACCTCCGTGCGCCTGCCGCCGCAAGCGGCCGCACCTGCCGCCCTATCGGATCGAATCCGCAGCCGGTTGAATCTCTCCACCCGGCCGAACCATACCAAATCAAGACCGCGGGCAGCGCGCCCGATCTCACGATCCAGTCACTGTGGGAGGTTGCGCATGGAGTGGACGGTCGCCTCCCGCACCGACCCCGGCTTGAAGCGCCCCGTGAACGAGGACTTCTTCGCCGTCGACGACAAACGAGGCGTGTTCGTGGTCGCCGATGGCCTCGGCGGACACGTCGCGGGCCGGCGCGCGTCGGAGCTGGGCGTCGGCGTGTTCCTCGAGACGCTCGCGCGCGATCCCGAAGACGCGCCGCTGGCGCTCATGCGCGAGGCGTTCACGCGCGCGAACGCGGCCATCCGCGAGCTGGCCAATCGCGAGCCGCAGCTGCGCGGCATGGGCACGACCCTGGCCGCGCTGTGGCTGCGCGGCGACGAGGCGCTCGTGGCGCATGCGGGCGACAGCCGCCTCTACCTGTTCCGCACGGGCGGCCTGCACGCGCTCACGATCGACCACTCGCTCGTGGGCGAACGCGTCGCGCGCGGCGAGCTGACGCTGGAGCAGGCGCGCATCCACCCGAGCCGCCACGTGATCACGCGCGCCGTGGGCGTGCTCGAGGCGGTCGACCCCGATGTCGCGTCGCTGCGCCCCCGCCCGGGCGACGTGTTCATGATCTGCTCGGACGGCATCTCGGCGCAGCTCACGGACGACGAGATCCGCGACTGCCTGGTCGAGTGCGGCGCGGAGCTGCCGCGCGCGAGCCGCGAGCTCGTCGACATGGCGAACGCGCGCGGCGGCGACGACAACGCGACCGTCATCCTGGTCGCGGTGACGCCCGGCTAGACGTCCTCGAGGTCCTCGGAGTCCGAGTCGCGCTCCTCGGCCATGTTCACGCGCGCCAGCATGCCCTCGGCAATGGCATCGGGATCGGGCTTGTACGCCCCGAGTGCGATGCGTCGCTTGAGCTCCGCGAGGCGCTCTTCGCGCGCGTCTCCGCCCGCCGCCTCGGCGAGGTACTCGACCGAGTACACCTCCGCCACGTCGAGATCGGGCTCGCTCTTCTTCCCTCGCGACATCGCGTCCCCCACGGGGCCGATCGGGCCCCATTCATGCATCGGTGCCGCCCTGGACTTCTTGAGCCCGCCGCGCCGCGCGCGCCACGACGTGGGGAGTTGCGCGGCTTCTTGCGCGAGCGCGGCTCAGGAGTTGCGCGTGCGCAGGTCGGGCGCGCCGCCGGGCGGCGTGAGGTTCCTCACGCGGAGCTTCTCGACGAGCGTGGTGCGCTTCATGCCGAGGAGCTGCGCGGCGCGGTTCTTGTTCCAGCCGGTCGCGTTCAGCGCCGCGAGGATCAGCTCTTCCTCGTAGGCCGCGACGAGCGCCGCGCAGTCGATGCCCTCGCGCGGGATCGACACGGACGGACGCTCGAGCCGCTGGCCCGCGACGGAAGGGGGCAGGTCGCTCTCGTCGACCCAGCCGCTGCGCCGCAGCACGACGAGCCGCTCGACCAGGCCCTGCAGCTCGCGCACGTTGCCCGGCCAGTCGTACTCGGTCATGCGCTTCAGCGCGGTGTCCGTGATGCCCGCGATGTCGGGGTACGAGCGGCGCTGCACCTCGATGTAGTGGCGCACGAGCAGCGGCACGTCCTCGCGGCGGGCACGCAGCGAAGGGACTTCGATCGGCACGCCGCACAGGCGGAAGTACAGGTCTTCGCGGAAGCGCTTCTCGCGGATCAGCTCCGGCAGGTTCTGGTTCGTCGCGGCGACCACGCGCACGTCGGCGCGCTCGGTGCGCGACGAGCCCACGGGCTCGTACTCGCGCTCCTGCAGCACGCGCAGCAGCTTGGTCTGGAGCTTCGGGCTCATGTCCCCGATCTCGTCGAGGAAGATCGTGCCGCCGTTCGCGGCTGCGAAGCGGCCCACGCGGTCGCGCAGCGCGCCCGAGAACGCGCCGCGCACATGGCCGAAGAGCTCGCTCTCGAGCAGCTCCTCGGGGATCGCGCCGCAGTTCACGGCGACGAACGGACGCGCGGCGCGCGGGCTGTTGTAGTGGATGGCGCGCGCGAAGAGCTCCTTGCCCACGCCGCTCTCGCCGAGCACCAGCGCCGTCGCTTCGGAGTCGGCGACCTTGCGCACCATGTCGATCGTGGCGCGCAGCGCCTCGCTCTCGCCCACGATGTTGTCGAAGCCGTAGCGGCTCTCGAGCTGGCGCTGCAGCTGGCGGTTCGCGCCGTGGAGGCGGCGGAACTCGAGCGCCTTCTCGACGAGCGGAGACAAGCACGCGATGCGCTCGTAGCTCTTCTCGATGAACCAGAATGCGCCGGCCGAGAGCGCCTCGACCGAGCGCTCGGGGTTGCCGAAGCCGGTCACCACGATGCACACCGCTTCGGGATCGAGCGCGCGCACGCGCCGCACGAACGCGATGCCGTCGAGCCCGGGCATGCGCAGATCGGTGAGCACCAGGTCGAACGTCCGCTGCTCGAGCCGCTCGAGTGCGGCGGCAGGATCGCCTTCGGCGACGACCGCGAAGCTCTCGCCCTCGAGGTAGCGAACCAGTGCCGCGCGGAACAGCGCGTCGTCGTCCACCACCAAGACGGAGCCGCGATTCAAACACCCACCCCTAGGTAAGGCGAGTGTAGAGAAGGGTTGCACGTCACTCAAGCGTGTCGCGCCGGGCTCCGATCTCGTCGCGGATGCCCCCCGACTCGCCGAGCGACTTTCGCGCCAGCGCCGGTGCGCGCGTGCTCGTGGCGGACGACGAGCCCGCGCTCGTGCGCGGCCTGCGGCGCCAGCTGGAGCGCGGCGGCTTCGCGGTGCTCGAGGCCAACGACGCCGGGCTGCTGCGCATGCAGCTCGCGCAGGAGCCCGAGGTCGTGCTGCTCGACCTGCGGCTCGGCTCGGCGTCGGGCATGGAGCTGCTCCACGAGCTGCGCGAACGCCGGCCCGACACCGAGATCATCGTGATGACGGGCTACGCCAGCATCGACTCCGCGGTCGCGTGCATGCGCGCGGGTGCGTTCGACTACCTGGAGAAGCCGTTCGCGGACGGCCGCCGCGTGCTGCAGACGGTCGAGCGCGCGCTCGAGCGGCGGCTGCTGCGCACGCGCAACCGCGAGCTCGAGGGCGAGCTCGACCGCCGCTCGGCGCTCGAGCGCGTGGTCGCGCAGTCCGCATCGATGCGCCGCGTGCTCCAGACCGTGCGCGATCTCGCCGCGAACGAGAGCAACGTCCTGATCGAGGCCGAGAGCGGCACGGGCAAGGAGCTGGTGGCGCGCGCGATCCACGAGACCTCGCCGCGCCGCGACGGCCCGTTCGTGCCCGTCGACTGCGGCGCGCTGCCCGAGGGCATGATCGAAGGCGAGCTGTTCGGCTACCTGCGCGGCGCGTTCACGGGCGCGGTGCGCGACTCCGAGGGCCTGTTCGGCGCCGCGGACGGCGGCACGCTGTTCCTGGACGAAGTGGGCGAGCTGCCGCTCGGCCTGCAGGCGAAGCTGTTGCGCGCGATCCAGCAGCGCGAGGTGCGGCAGCTCGGCGCGACCGACGCGCGCGCGATCGACGTGCGCCTCATCGCTGCGACGAACCGCGACCTGGCGACCGAAGTACGCGGTGCCCGCTTCCGCGCCGACCTGTTCTACCGCCTGCGCGTGGTGTCGCTGGCGCTGCCGCCGCTGCGCGAGCGGCCCGAGGACGTGCCCGTGCTCGCGAGTCACTTCGTCGAACGCGCGGCGCGGGGCACCAAGGTGATCGGCCTCGAGCCCGAGGCGCTCGAGCGGCTCATCGCGCACCGCTGGGACGGCAACGTCCGCGAGCTCGAGAACACGATCGAGGCGGCGGTGGCGCTGGCGCAGGGGCCGCGCATCACGGCGGCGGACCTGCGGCTGTCGAGCTTCGACGAGCCGCGCGCGCACCTGCCGGGCGACGTCGCGCTGTCGCTCGAAGCGTACGAGCGCGCGTGCCTGCAGGAGGCGCTGCGCCGCTGTCAGGGCGACGTGCGCAGCGCCGCCAAGCTGCTCGGCATCGGACGGAGCACGTTCTACCGCAAGCTCGGCAGCGCCTAGGCGCGCGGCGGGCCCGAGATCACGATCACGTCGGCGAGCGCGGGGAAACGCGCGGCGACGCGGTCGGCGGCGCGCAGCAGCGCGGAGGCCCACGCTTCCGGCAGGCGCGCGAGGAGCCGCGCCCAGCTGCGCACGCCCCACAGCAGCGACGTGCCGGCGAAGCCGTCGATCGCGACGTGGCGGCCGATCTGCTCGCGCAGGAGCCGCGCGTCGTAGCGCGTGAAGTGATCGGAGGGCACGTGGTACGTGCGGCGGCCCGGCTTGCGCGCGCGGCGCAGGCGCTCGGCGAGACGCTGCAGCTTGCAGCCCAGCGACTCGAAGTTCGCGACCGCGAGCACCACGCGGCCGTCGGCGCGCGTGACGCGCGCCAGCTCGGCGATGCAGCGCTCGGGATCGTCGAAGTGGTCGAGCGCACCCTTGCAGAACGCGCCGTCGAAGCTCTCGTCGCGGAAGGGCAGGGCCTCCGACCACGCGCGCGCCCAGCGGACACTTCCTGGTGTAGCGGGCGCTTCCTTCGCGGCCACGAGCTTCGCCAGCTCGATCATGCGCTTCGACGGCTCGGCGCAGACGGCGTGTGCGCCCTGGCGCGCGAGCGCCCGGCTGTCCTGGCCCAGGCCGGCCGCGGAATCGAGCACGCGGGCGCCCGGCGCGCCGCGCGCGGCCTCGAACGTGAGCGCCTCCATGCGCCGGAACAGGAACTCGGAGTCGCGCGAGGTCCCGGTCGGGATCACGTGCGTCATGTCGCGGTCGAGGTCGACGGCCCTCATCGCGTGCGCCACTCCGCGAGCACGCGCCGGTAGACGGCGAGCGTGCGCTCTGCGGTCGGCCGCCAGCCGAACACCTCCTCGAGGCGCGGCCGTGCCGCGAGCGCTTCCGCATGCGCCTCGTCCCAGCGCTCCAGCACTTCGGCGATCGCCTTGGCGAGGGCGGGCGGGTCGCGCGGCGGCACGAGCCGGCCCGCGCCCGCGTCTTCGATCAGCTCGGGCAGCGCGCCCGCGCGCGTCGCGACGACGGGCGTGCCGGCGGCGAGCGCCTCGATCGCCGGCAGGCCGAAGCCCTCGAAGAGCGAGGGCAGCACCACGGCCGCCGCGTCGCGGTAGGCCCGCTGCAGCTCCGGTTCCGACACCTTGCCCGAGAAGCGCACGCGCGACTCGAGCCGCAGCTCGCGGAGCGCGTCGTCGAGCGGCGTGCCGAACGGGCGGCCGTCGAGCACGCGCAGCTCGACGTCGTGCGGCAGGAGCGCGAGCGCCTGCAAGAGGAACTCGAGCCCCTTGTTCGGGTCCCCGCAGCGGCCGACGAACAACAGCTCGGTCCGCCGCGGCCGCGCGCGCCGCTCGGCCGCCGCCGGCAGCTCGACGCCGTTGCGCACGTCGACGATGCGCTCGGGCCGCACGCGAAAGTCGCGCGCGATCGCGTCGCGCGACGCGCCGCTCGAGGTCAGAACGCCGGCGAGCCGCCGGGCGACACGCGCCTGTGTACGCACCGGGTAGAACGTGAGCGAGCCCTTCCGCTCGCGAAACGTCTGGTCGCGCGCGAGGCTCGAGCGCAGGTCGATCGACAGCGGGTGGTGGATCGTCGTCACCACCGGCAGCCCGAGCGCCTGCAGCCACAAGAGGCCGTAGCCGAGCGATTGCACGTCGTGCACCAGGTCGTAGCGCGCGCCGCGGCGCAGCTCGCGCTGCAGCGCCACCGCCGCGCGCGCGCTGAACGCGAACGGCTCGGGCAGGAAGCCGAAGCGCGTGACGGCGAACTCGAAGAAGTCGAGCGGGCGGAAGATGCTCCACGGCCTCTCGCGGTCGAGGAACGCGCCCGGCCGCTTGTCGAAGCGCTTGCCCCAGAACATCTGGTTCGGCAGCCGGAACACGCGCGCCCACGGCAGCTCGCACGGATACGGCGGGCCGACGAAGACGTCGATCTCGCAGCCGAGCGCCGCGAGTTCGCGCGTCAGCGCGTGCAGGTACACGCCCTGGCCGCCGCTCTTCATGTTCCCGCGGTAGCAGAGGAAGGCTACGCGCACGGCCGCTCCGCGAGCCGGCCCGTCGCAACGCGCGTGCCGTAGAGGACCAGGCTCTTCGGCCACACGAGGTCGAGCATGTGCTCGATGCGCGACCAGGTCTTCGAGAACGCCGCCTTCACCAGGAACGCGCGCAGCGCGCGCGTGGGCGGCGCCTGCTCGTCGTCGAGCCCGACGAGCGCGCGCACGCCCCAGTACGGCGAGTGGAAGGAATGCGCGAAGCCGACGCCGTCGACGCGCACGCCGGCGCGCGCGAGCGCCAGCGCAAGGTCGCGTGGGCGGAACACGCGGATGTGTCCCCCGGGGCTCTCGAAGTAGAGGCGCGTGGCCGCCAGGTAGAGCCACTCGGTGATGGCGGTCGGGATCGTCACGCCGAGCGTGCCGCCGGGCCGCACCACGCGCGCGAGCTCGCGCGCCGCGGCGCCGTAGTCGTGCACGTGCTCCATCACTTCCGAGCAGATCGCGCGGTCGAACGCGCCGTCGGGGAAGGGCAGGCGGAACACGTCGCCGCGCAGCACGCCGCCGTGCAGCTTCTCCTCGGCGCGGCCGCGCCGCTCGTGGATGCCCGCGCGCGCGATGCGCAGCGACGGCACGTCCAGGTCGAGCCCCACGGTGTGCGCCCCTCGGTCGAGCGCGCCGAAGCAGTGGCGGCCCCCGCCGCAGCCCGCGTCGAGCAGCCAGTCGCCGCGCTCGAGGCCGAGCCTAGCGAGGTCGACGGTGAGCACGGACCGCCTCGGCGAGGACGTCGGCTGTGCGGGACGCGGCCTCGCGCCACGAGAACACGGAGAGCACGCGCTTGCGCGCGGCGCGGCCCAGCTCGGCGACCTGCTCGCGCGGCAGGCTACACAGCTCTGTGATGGCCGCGGCCAGCGCGTCGGGGTCGCGGAACGGCACGACGCGGCCCGCTTCGCCGTTCGTACCCACGACCTCGGGCAGCGCACCGCCCGCCGTCGCGATCACCGGCAGCCCGCACGCCATCGCCTCGGAAGCCGGGAAGCCGAAGCCCTCGAAGAACGACGGCACCAGCGCGATGCGCGCGGTCGAGTACTGCTCGACGAGCTCCTCGACCGTGAGCAGGCGCTCGAGCAGCACCACGCGCTTCTCGAGCCCGAGCTCGCGGATCTTGCGCGGCACCAGCCCGTCCGCGGGAATGCGCCCGTCGACGATCTTGAGCGTCACGTTTTCCGGCGTGCGCGCGAGGGCTTCCAGTAGATAGGGAATGCCTTTCTTCCGGTCTTCGGTGCGCCCCACGAAGATCAGGTCCGTCTCGTGCGCGCGCGGCAGCGGCCGGAAGGTCTCGGCGTCGGTGCCGTTGTAGACGACCGCCACGTCCTGCTGCGGCACCCTGAAGTAGCGCTCGATCTCGCGCGCCGACGCGTGCGACACGGTGAGCACGCGCGCGAGCCGTGGCACCACGGCCTCTTGCATGAACAGCGGGAAATAGAGCGTGCGCTTCCACTTGCGGCGGAAGCGCGGGTCGATCTCGAAATCGGCCAGCCGGTCGATGTGCAGCGGGTGGTGCACGACGCCGACCACGGGAACGCCCGTCGCCTGCAGCGCGAGCAGACCCCAGGAGAGCGACTGGTTGTCGAGGACCACGTCGAAGCGGTGGCGCCGCTGCAGCTCACCCCAGCGCACGAGCAGGCGCAGCCCGAACGCCGTCATCTCGGGGAATACACCGAAACGTGTCAGCCCGAGCTCCCACAGGTTGCCCGGCCACAGCGCGCGGAAGGGCGCGTGCTTCGGCAGCGCCTTCGCCAGCGGCAGCGCGAAGAACATCTCGTTCGGGATCACGTGCAGCGGGATGCCCGGCGCGAGCTCCGGCAGCGGCGGGCCCGAGATCACGTGCACCTCGTGGCCGAGCTCGTGAAGCCCCTTCGCGAGGGCGGCCGTGTAGATGCCCTGGCCGCCGCAGAACATGTTGCCGCGATACGTGAGGAGGGCGATGCGCATCGGGCTAGCGCACGCCGCGCGGATTCTCGCGCGGGGCGTCGGTGGAGCGCGTCGCGCCGCCGGCGCCGCCGGTGCCCGACAGGCTCTCGCCTTCGGCCTCCACCTGGACGGTGGCGATCGTCCAGCCGATCCAGGCCACGAGCCCGAGCACGAACAGCACGGCGGCCGCGACCGGGATCGCGAGCGCCCAGTAGCTCTGCGCCAGCACGCCTCCGACGAAGAGCGCGGCGGCGGCGAGCGCCGCCAGGCACAGCAGCCCGCCCAGCACGCGCGAACGCTCGTCGGCTCCGGAGCTCATGGCGGCGGAGCTTACCAGAGGCCCAAATCGGGCGGCAAAGCACGCGAGCGTCAAGCTCGGCGCGCGCGGCGCCGATCTCCGAGAGATGGCGCCGCCGCCCGCCAAACGCCGCAAGCTCCTGCCGCCGCTGCGGATCGAGTGCGCGCGCGGGGCCGGCCGCAGGAACCACTTCCTCGGCTATGCGGCGAACGTGTCGGAGACGGGCGTGTTCGTGCAGTCGCTCGCGGCACGCCCGCCGGGCACGCGCCTGCGCCTGGTGATGCACCTCACGCGCGCCGAGGAGCCGATCTCGACCGAGGCCGAGGTGCGCTGGGTGCGCGGCTACGGCGGCAAGCGCGCCCCGTCCGCCGGCATGGGCCTGCGCTTCCTCGGCATGCGCCCATCGGATCGCAGCATCCTGCAGGCGATGTGCAGCGCGCCCACGGTGCGCTCGTCCGCCGACATCCAGCCCCTCGTGCGCAGCGACCGCCGCAGCGGCGGTTGAACGCCGGCGCCGCGAGCGGTATAGGCCACGCCGGTGGGGGACTCGGCGCTCTGGATCGGGCTCATGTCGGGCACGTCGGCGGACGCCATCGACGCCGCCGTCGTGCGCGTGGGCGCCGCGCCCGCCGACGTCGAGCTGCTGGCGCTCCACTCCGAGCCGCTCGACGAGACGCTGCGCGCGCGCATCCACGAGCTCGTGTCGGGTGCCGTGCCGCTGCGGGAGCTGCTGCGCCTGGACGCGCTGCTCGGCGAGCGCTTCGCGGCCGCTGCGCTGGCCGCCGCGCGCGCCGCCGGCGTGCGCATGGAGGACGTGCGCGGCATCGGCTCGCACGGCCAGACCGTCGCGCACCACCCCGAGCCGGAGGTGCGCGGCACCTTGCAGATCGGCTCGGCCGCCGTGATCCACGCGCGCACGGGCCGGCCCGTGGTGTCCGACTTCCGCAGCGCAGACATCGCGGCCGGCGGGCAGGGCGCGCCGCTCACGCCGTTCTTCCACTTCCACCGCTTCGCCGACGCGCGCGAGCGCCGCGCCGTGCTGAACGTGGGCGGCTTCACGAACGTGACCTACCTGCCCGATCGCGACCCGGCGCACGTGATCGCGTTCGACCCGGGCCCCGGCAACGCGCTCGTCGACCGCGCGGCGCGCTGGGCGAGCCAGGGCCGCGAGCGCTTCGACCGCGACGGCGAGCGCGCCGCGCGCGGCCAGGTGCACCGCGAGCTCGTCGAAGAGTGGCTGCGCGAGCCCTACTTCGCGGCGCCGCCGCCGAAGAGCACGGGCCACGAGCGCTTCGGCGAGGCGTTCTTCGCGCGCGCACGCGCCGCGGTGCTGGCGGCGGGCGGCTCGGCGGACGACGTCTTCGCGAGCCTGCTCGCGCTCACCGTCGAGAGCGTCGCGCGCGCGGCCGAACGCTTCTTCCCGCGCCCCGCCGAGCGCTGGCTCCTGTGCGGCGGCGGCGCGCGCAACCCGGTGTTGATGGAGCGCCTGCGCGTGCGCCTCGCGCCCGCACTGCTCGACTCGACCGACGCCCACGGGGTGCCGAGCGAGGCCCTCGAGGCGATCGCCTTCGCCGTCCTCGGCCACTGCGCGAGCCTCGGCGAGCCGTCGAACCTGCCGGCGGCGACGGGCGCCCAGCGCGCGGTCTCGCTCGGTGCGGCGACCCCGCCCGGCGCCTTTCGCAGCTGACACCGGCGAGGCGAGTCACCCGCTCCGATGAGCCGCAGGGCGAGCGAAGTCTATAAGGTCAGCTCCAAGCCGTCGTACGCCGTGGCGAACTCGAGGCGGCCCTCGTTCTCCAATACCTGGTTGCCGAGGTGCGTGAGGCGCATGGCGCCGCAGCGGAAGCGTGCGCGCTCGCGGACGAGGCGGCCGTGCGACAGATGGAACGCGAACTCCTCGTCGTAGAAGACGCACTCGCAGATGAACAGGTCCGCGTCGCCGACCTTGTCGGGCAGGCTCTCGTGCCAGCCGGTGTCGCCCGAGAACACGACGGAGCGGCGCTCGGTGTCGACGCGGAGCATGTGCGGGCAGGTGTGCTCCTGGTGCACGGCCGGCATCGGCGTGACGCGGAAGCCGGGCAGGTCGATCGGCTTGTCGAGCGCGAACTCGACGTAGCGGATGGGGAAGCGCGTGCTCGACTCGCCCTCGTAGTGATAGGCGCGCGTCAGTGCGGCGAGCTTCTCGGCCACGCCCGGCGGGCCCAGGATTTCGAGCGGCCGGTGGCGCGGGCTCGCGTATACGTAGTCGAGCAAGAGGAACGGCACGCCGGCGATGTGATCGCCGTGGAAGTGAGACAGGGCGACGGCGTCGATCTCGAGCGGGTCGATGCCCATCTCTTTCAAGCCGCCAAGCGTGGTGGGCCCGCAGTCCAGCAGCAGCGTATGTCCGCCGTCGCGAACGAGGATGGCGCTGTTGCGGCGGCCGCCGCTTCCGAACGCATCGCCCGTTCCCACGAACAGCACCTCAGCCATCGCGCCAAACCTCTCTTCCGAATGCGATCGCGCGCTCGAGCACCGCGCCGGGCGCGACCTCCGCACCGGGCAGGGCGAGGGAATCTACGAGGCGGGCGCCACGCCCGAGGTGACCGCGCGCGGAGACCACCGAGCCGGGGCCGACCCGGGCGCCCGCCTCGACGACGGCTCCGGCGCCGATCCAAGCCGGGCCGGCCACCTCCCCGTCGACGCGGGAACCGGGGCCCGTGTGGACGGCCTTCGCGGCGACTTCGCGCGCCAGCGCAGCGCGGTTCGCGAGGAGCAGCTCAGCCGGTGTGCCGACCGGCCACCAGGGCTGCTCGACGGGCTGGAGCCAAGTGCCGATCCGGGCTGCGCTGCGCATGGCCGGCAGATACACGTCGGGAATGATCTCGAATCCCGCGCGCTCGGGCATGCGAGCGAAGATCGCCGGCGACATCACCTGGACCCCGATGAACAGACCGCTCTCGACCTCACCCCCGAGATCGATCCGGTCCGTGAAACGAACCACACTCCCGCCGCGATCGTAGCCGATCGAGCCGAACTCCTCCTTGCGGGAATCGGCGCGCAGGGCCAGGGTGGCGAGGGCACCCGACTCACGGTGGGCGCGCGCGAGCGCGGCGAAGTCGAGCTCGAGGCACATGTCGCCGTTCACGACGAGAAACGGCTCGGCGTCGCCGAGCAGCGCCCGTGCGCCCGCGATGCCGCCGCCGCTGCCGCGGGGCGCCGGCTCGTGAAGCCAGTCGATCGGGAGCGGCGCAGCGCAGAGCGCGGCGCGCAGCGACTCCGGGTGCGCGTGCGTATTGACGATCGCGCGCCCGACGCCCGCAGCGGCGAGCGCGCGCGCGAGGCGCAGGATCACGGGCACGTCGAGCACGGGCAGCGCCGGCTTCGCGCACGTCTTCGCGAGCGGCGCCATGCGCGTGCCGAGGCCGGCCGCGAGGATCATCGCCTTCACGGCGGCGTCTCCGCGAACGCGCGGCGCAGCAGCGCGGCGAGCCCCGCCTGCGCCGGCGGCAGCGCGGGCAGCGCTTCCAGCACCGCCGCCCGTGCGCGCGCGATGAACGGCCGGTAGCGCAAGTCGCCCTTCTTATCGACGACGAAGCGGTAGCGGCCGTAGTCCTTGCACTTGCGCTGCACGACGAGCAGCGCGAAGCGCACGGGCTCGGCGCTCGCGCCGCGCGCGCGCCAGTAGCGCGCGCACAGGTCGGCGCGCTCGGCCCCTTCGATCTCGAGATAGGAGTCGTACACGAGCGCCGCGAGGTCGAGCTCGGGCGGCGCCAGCAGCGCGTCCTGGTAGTCGATCACGCGCAGGCGGCCGCGCGGATCGACCATCAGGTTCTGGCTCTGCACGTCGCGCAGCGCAAGCCCGCGGGGCAGCGCCGCGACGGCGCGCGCCAGTGCGTCGAGCTCGCCCGCGAGCTCGGCGCGGAAGCGCTCGGGCAGCCCGTGCTCGGCGAACGTGCGCAGCTCGAAGCTCACCCACTCCGCGTCGAAGCTGCGCCGGAACGGCAGCGCGTCCTCGTGCGGGAAGCCGTGCACGCGCGCGATCAGCTCGACTGCCTCGCGCATGCGCTCGCGGCGCTCGTCTTTCGGCAGGTCGAGCAGCCGCACGTCGCCCAGGTCCTCGAGCAGGATCCAGCGCTCCTTGCGTTCGACCGCGTAGATCTCCGGCACGGGCACGCCGCGCCGCGCGAGATACTCGGTCACGTCGACGAACGGCAGCTCCACCGACTCGGCGCGCAGCGCGGGCGGCAGGATCGCGGGGTCCTCGCGCAGCGCGTGCATGAGCACCGCCGTCGAGCCGTCGGTGAAGCGCGCGCGGAAGTAGCGCCGCGCGCCGGCGCCGCCGGGCAGGGCGACGAGCTCGGCGGGCGCGGCTCCGCGCACTCGCTCGATCCAGCCGCACGCGCGTTCCATCTCTCTCCCCCCGGTCGCTGCGAGGATGGCGGCCCGGCGCGGGAGCGGCAAGCGCTCGACGAGTGCTCTAAGGTTCGCGCGCCGTGACCGCTCGCGCGTGTGCCGTCGCCGTGCTCGTTCTGTGCGCCGCCGTCGCTCGCCCCGCGCTGGCGGAAGAGTCGCCGCTGTCCGCTGCGCTCGCGAAGTTTCTCGCCGCACCGGCGCTGCGCGGCGCGCGCGTCGGCGTGCTCGTGGTCGATCTCGCCACGGGCGCCCACCTGGCCGAGCACGCGGCGGACGAGGACCTCGTCCCCGCGTCCAACCAGAAGCTGCTCATCTCCGCCGCGGCGCTCGACCGCTGGGGCCCGGCGCACGTGTTCGAGACGCCCGTGCTCGTCGAGGGCGAGCTCGGCGCGGACGGCGTGCTCGACGGCACGCTCTGGATCGTCGGCCAGGGCGATCCGACGTTCGTGTCCGAGAAGATGTGGAAGCTCGCCGAGGAGATCCGCCTCGCGGGCGTGCGCGAGATCAAGGGCGGCATCGGCGTCGACGCGACGCGCTTCGACGCGCTGCGCTTCCATCCCGACTGGGAGCCCGTGTCGTCGCGCGCGTACTACGCGCCCGTCTCCGCCTGGTCGGCGAACTATTCGAGCTTCCGCATCGACATCGTGCCCGGTGCGCACGTCGGCGCGCCCGTCGAGTTGCGGCTCGCGCCCGAGCTGCCGTACTTCAAGAGCACCGTCGACGCCGTGACCCTGCGCGGGGGCGGCCAGCTCATGCTCGACGTGGACGTGCTCGCCGACGGCAGCGGCGAGAACGTGAAGGTGTCGGGCGCCGTGTCGGCCGATCGCCCGGCGAGCACGTACTGGCGCGCCGTCGGGCTGCCCGAGCGCTACGCGGCTGCGCTCTTGCGCGCGCAGCTCGAGGCGCAGGGCGTGCGCGTGTCGGCGCGCATGCGGATGGGCGCGGCGCCCGCGGGTGCCCACGAGCTGCTGCGCTTCCCCGGCGACTCACTCGCGCTGCAGATCCGGCTCCTCGACAAGTTCAGCAACAATTTCGTCGCCGAACAGCTCACGAAGATGCTCGGCGCCGAGGTGTACGGTCCGCCAGGCACGTGGGACAAAGGCACGCGCGCGCTCGGCGCGTATCTCGAGGCGAACGGCATCGCGGATCCCGCGGTGGTGATCGCCGACGGCTCCGGGCTGTCGCCGCGCAACCGCGTCTCGCCCGCGACGCTCGTCGCGGTGATCCGCAAGGCCGCACTGCGCTTCGAGTCGGGCGCGGAGTTCGTCTCGGCGCTGCCGATCGGCGGCCGCGAGGGCACGCTCGAAGATCGCATGCAGGACGGCGCCGTGCAGATCCGCGCCAAGACGGGGCACCTGCGGCGCGTCGCCGCACTCTCGGGCGTGGTGCCGGCGTCGGACGGCTCGACGCGCGCGTTCTCCATCCTGGTGAACGGCGCGCGTGGCGAGCCCGATGGGGTGGACGCCGCGATCGACGCGTTCGCTGCGCGGCTGGGCGAGCCGAGCGGCTCCGCCGCGGCGCTCGCGTCGCCCTAGTTCTTCGCGCTGCGGCTCACCGTCGCGAGCCGCGAGTACACGGTGTGCACGTACAGCTCCGGCACCTGGTTGCCGTCGGCGAGCCGGCGGTCGAGCGCGGCCGGCCCCCAGTTGTACGCGGCGAGCGCCTTCTGCCACGTGCCGTAGCGCGCGTGGAGCAGCGCGAGGTAGCGCGTGCCGAGGCGTACGTTCAGGTCGGGAATGAACAGGTCGTCCGGGCCCGACCAGTCCAGGCCCGCTTCGCGCGCGAGCATCTCGCCCGTCGCAGGCATGATCTGCATGAGACCGAGCGCACCCACGGGCGAGCGCGAGAAGTTGTAGAAGCCGCTCTCGGTGTGCATCACCGCGAGCACGAGCCGCGCGTCGACGTGGTTGCGTGCGGACTCGACGAGGATCGCGCGCGCCGTGCGGCGGAGCTCGAACGGCGCGAGCCCCGTCATGTAGCTCGACAGCAGTCCGACGATGTCGTCGGCGGGGTTGCGCGGGCCGCGCGCGGCAATCGGGCGCGGTGCGGGAGCCGCGGGCCGCTCGGGCACCGAGCACGAGATCGCGAAGGAGACCAGGGCAAGAGACATGAACTTGTGGCGCCGCATCTTACGAGCTCCACCCGAAGGCGAGTCCCGTCGTGCGGATCACCATCGTGTTGTTGATGACTGCCCACGCAGGCAGCGCCGCGAGCACGAACAGGAGCGCGAGCTTCACGCGCGGCGGCACGTGCGTGGTCATGACGAGAAAGGCGATCGCCGAGCTGGTCACCACCAGCTCGAACGCGAGGCCGGGCACGAGGCCGATCGTGCCGAACAGCCACGCGGCCGCGGGGTTGGCCTCGGAGACTTCGTAGCCTGGGACGGGGGCGCGCAGACACAGGAAGGTCGTGGTGTTGTCCGCGACGTTCAGCAGGACCACCAGCATCCCCAGGGCGAAGCGCATCGAGTTCCTCCAGCAGCGATTGCTCGCCCGGGGAAATGTGCGAATTCCATGCCGCGGAGGGCCGCGGAGGGCGGTTTCGCGCGAGGCTGCGCGGCACCGCAAGCGGGATTGCGTGCGCACGCGCACGCACGTCCGTCGGAGGATCGGGAGGAGAGTTCCCTCGGAGGGAAATCCTGGTGTCAGCGGCGACGGCGCGCGAGCGCCGCCGCACCGGTCTCACTTCTTCGAGCGGCCCTTGCCGAGCAGGAGCCAGTCGAGGGAGATGTTCTCGCGCAGTGCGAGCGTGATGAGGAAGTCCGCGTGGGGCGTGGTGCCCGTCTCGTAGCGGTTCACGTTCTGCTGGAACACGCCGAGCTCCTTCGCGAAGGAGCGCTGGGAGCGGTTGCCGCGCACCTGAGCCAGGCGCAGCGGCACGAGCTTCTTCTGCTTCTCGAGAAGCGCCTTCGGAACTCCGGAGCTCTGATTCTTCTTGGTGCGGCCGGCCATGTGTCGGGCTCCTTTCGCGCTCCTCGAGTGCTCGCTCGAGTCAGGTTGGGGGTGGCGGACGAGCGCGATGGCACGGGGAACGGTGGCTACACCATCCTATGTCACACGCGCGGTCGGGCATCCTAGCGAAGCTGGGTGACGGTTCAAGACGGTTGCGACGCCATTTTTCACACTCGTGCGCTATCCGCGATTCTGTGTAGGGTGGCGAGGTGTCTTGACCTTCTCGCCGCGAGGTTGATAGGGTGCGCGGCGCCGAGGTTTTGGATGCGCGTCGTTGCCGGGGAGCTGCGGGGCCGCCGCCTGTCCTCCGTCCCTGGACGCGAGACACGTCCGACGACCGACCGCGCGCGCGCCGGCGTGTTCGATTGGCTCGGGAGTCGCGTCGAGGCCGCGCGCGTACTCGACCTGTTCGCAGGAACCGGCGCGCTGGGCATCGAGGCGCTCTCGCGCGGCGCGCGGGAGGCCGTCTTCGTCGAGCGCGCGCGGCCCGCGCTGCGCGTGCTGCGGGAGAACGTGGCGAGCCTGGGCCTCGGCGACCGCGCGCGCGTGGTCGAGCGCGATCTCGCGCGCGGCCTCGGGCCGGTCGCCGCCGACGGCGCCGTCTTCGAGCTGGTCTTCGCGGACCCGCCTTACGAAGGCGACTGGCTGGCGCGCCTGGTTTCCTGCGAGACTCTCTTTCGCCTGCTCGGTCCGGACGCCGTGGTCATCGCGGAGCGCTCGGCGCGCGCGGCGCCGGAGTCCGGCGCAGGCCGCCTGGTGCTGCGCGGCACGAAGCGGTATGGCGAGACGGCGTTCGACTGGTACGAGCGGGCGGACGAAGAGGGGGGAGGAGCTTCGGAATGAGCGAGAAACGGATCGCGGTCTATCCGGCGAGCTTCGACCCGATCACGAACGGTCACCTGGACCTGATCCACCGCGCGGCCAAGCTGTTCGACGAGGTCGTCGTCGCCGTCGCGACCAACCTCGAGAAGAGTGGGGGGACGTTCCCGGTCGATGAGCGCATCGCGATGGTGCGCCAGGCCGTCGCGGGCATGCCCAACGTGCGCGTCGACCTGATCCAGAGCCTGCTGGTGGAGTACCTGCAGCGCATCGGCGCGCGGATCGTCATCCGCGGGCTGCGCGCGTTGCAGGACTTCGAGTACGAGTTCGAGATGGCGCTCATGAACAGCCACATGTTCCCCGAGATCGAGACCGTGTTCCTCATGACGAGCGAGCGCTGGTTCTACGTCTCGGCGTCGCGGGTGCGCGAGCTCGTGCGCTTCGGCGCGGACGTCACGGAGTTCGTGCCGCCCGACATCGCGAAGCGGCTCTCGGAGCGGATCGGCCCGAAGCGCCGCGGCTAGTCGCGCTCGATCTCCAGCTCTTTCATCTTGAGCTGGAGGCCGCGGCGCGAGAGCCCGAGCTCCTTGGCCGCGCGCGTGACGTTGCCGTCGGTGAGGCGCAGCGCCTCTAGGATGGCGTCGCGCTCGATGCGCTGCGTCGCCGCGCGGATGCGCTCGCGCAGCGGCGTCGCCTCTGCTGCGCCTGCCTGCGCGCGCGCCTGCGGCTGGATCTCGGCGGGCAGATCCTTCGGCAGCAAGGTGGCGCCGTCACACAGAAGTGTCGCCCGCTCGATCGCGTTCTCGAGCTCGCGGATGTTCCCGGGCCACGGGTGCGCGCGCAGCGCGTCCATCGCCGCCGGATCGATGCCCGTCACGGGCCGCGACAGCTTGGCCGCGAAGCGCTCCAGGAAGAGCCGCGCGAGCGTGGGGATGTCCTCGGGCCGCTCGCGCAGCGGCGGCAACTCGATCGGCACGACGTGCAAGCGGTAGAACAGGTCCTCGCGAAAGCGGCCCGCGTTGACCTCGGCGCGCAGGTCCCGGTTCGTCGCGGCGACGAGGCGCACGGTGACCGACACCGTCTCGGTGCCGCCCACGCGGTAGAAGCGGCCCTCCTGGATCGCGCGCAGGAGCTTCGGCTGCGCGGCGAGCGGCATCTCGCCGATCTCGTCGAGGAACAGCGTGCCGCCGTCGGCGAGCTCGAAGCGGCCTGGTTTGCGCGCCGCCGCGCCGGTGAACGCGCCGCGCTCGTAGCCGAACAGCTCGCTCTCGAGCAGCCCGTCGGGAATCGCCGCGCAGTTCACCTTCACGAACGGGCCGTTGCGCACCGCGCTCGCGCGGTGGAGGCTGCGCGCGACGATCTCCTTGCCCGTGCCGCTCTCGCCGGCGATCAGCACGGTGGCCGGCGTCGGCGCGACGCGCTCGATCACGTGGCGCACCTCGCGCAGGCGCTCGCTCTCGCCGTAGAGCAGCGGCTCGGGATCCTCGTCGGACGGCAGGCGCGCCTCGCGCGCGGCGAGCCGGCGCGTCGACACGGCCTTCTCGACGACCTGGCGGATCTCGTCGGGGTCGAACGGCTTGGTCAGGTAGTCGAACGCGCCGCGCTTCAGCGCCTCCACGGCGCTGCCCACGGTGCCGTGCGCGGTCAGCATGATGACGGGGATCTCGGGGTAGCGGCGGCGCACGGCCTCGAGCAGCTCGAGCCCGTTCAGCTTCGGCATGCGCAGGTCGGTGAGGACGGCGTCGATCGGCTCGCGGCCGAGCGCTTCCAGCGCCGCCTCGCCGTCGGCGGCGGGCACGGTGCGGAAGCCGTCGCGCTCGAGCAGCGCGGCCAGCACGCGGCGCATGTTCGCCTCGTCCTCGGCGACGAGCACCGTGCGCCCGGCGGTCAATGCGCCTCCTCCGCGTGCTTCGCCTCGAGCGGCATGCGGATGAGCACGCTCGTGCCCTCGCCGGGGCGCGAGCGCAGCTGGATCGTGCCCCCCTGCGCGCGGATGAGGCGCTCGCACAGCGCGAGACCGAGGCCCGTGCCGCGCTCTTTCGTGGTGTAGAACGGGATGAACGCGCGTTCGAGCGTGTCGTCGCTCATGCCCGGCCCGTCGTCGTCGACCTGGATCTCGACGCCCCCGTCGCCGAGCGAGCCCGCCGCGCCGCGGCGCAGTGCGACGCGCACGCGTCCGCGCTCCTCGAGCGCTTCGTAGGCGTTTTGGACCACGTTCACCACCACGCGCTCCAGCTGATCGGCATCGGCGTGGAGCGGCGGGAGGCCGGGCTCGAGGTCGAGTTCGAGCTGCACGCCCGGCCGGCCCTTCGAGCGCGACACGGCCTCGACGCAGCTCTTCACGAACGCCGCGACGTCGCCGATCGCGGCCGTGCGCGTCGCGGGGCGCGCGTAGTCGAGGAACGACTCGACGACGCGGTTGAGCCGCGCGATCTCCTCGATGATCACGCCGTACAGCTCGGCGCCGCTCGCGTCGCTCGGCTGCTGCAGCACGGCGACGGCGCCGCGGATCGCGGCGAGCGGGTTGCGGATCTCGTGCGCCAGGCCCGCCGCCATCTCGCCCAGCGACACGAAGCGGTCGCGCGCGCGCACGCGCTCGAACGTCTTCGAGTTCTCGAGCGACGTGGCGATCTGGTCGGCGACCGAGCGCAACAGCCGCACCTCTTCGCTCGAGAACGACTCGCGCGAGCGTGCGTCCGCGAGCGTCCACAGGCCCACGACCTGCGACTTCGCGCGCAGCGGCAGCACGACCTCGGCTTCCAGGTCGCGCAGGGTCGCGCACAGCGCCTCCAGGCGCGGGCGCTCGGCCGCGTTCGCGGGGTCGTCGAGGCGGCGTTCGAGCTCGTCGCGCTGCAGCACGTCGACGACCTCGACCGTCGACACCCAGATGGGGTCGGCGAGCAGGCTGACACGCGCGCGTGTCGGCAGGCCGATCGAGCCCGCCAGCTGGAACCCCAGCGTCGCGTCGTCGCGCAGGTAGATGGCGGAGGCGCGGAACAGCTCGGCTTTCTCGATCGCGGCGAGCAACGCTTCGAGCAGCTCGCCGAGCGTCAGGATGTGTTTCAGGCGCTCGCGCAGCGGCCGCAGCCCGCGCTCGAGCGCGACCTTGCCGGCCAGGAAGCGCCGCTCCATGGCGCCCTGGATGCGGTCGCGCATGGGCGCAAAGAAGAGCAAGAGCGCGAACGACGCCACGAATGCGTTGAACACGAACAGGTCGAGCCGCTCGCCGACCCAGATGCGGATCGCGGCGAAGAATGCGGCCAGGCCCACGGCCATGGCCGACAGCGCCACGGTGTTGCCGACGAGCAGGCGCAGGTCGGCGACACGAACTTGTGTCAGGTACAGGTAGCCGGCGTACAGGTACAAGAGCGGGAAGAGCAGCGAGGCGACGCGCGGCAGCGCCAGCTGGCCGAGCGCGACGTCGAGGAACGCGCCGGCTACGGCGATCGAATGCGCGACGACCACGTAGCGCACGCGCCGCGCGTCGAGTGCGCCGGCGTCGTCGGCGCCGCCGTCGTCGCCCGCCGAGCTGCGCCGCCACAGCGCGAGCGCGCTCGCCGCCACGCATGCCAGCGCGAAGCCGTTCGCACCGACGTGCAGCGCCGCGGGCGCCGGCTCCAGGCCGAGCAGCGCGAGCCCGAGCGCGAGCGCCACGCCCGCCAGGAGCGGCGCGAAGCGCGGCGCGATCGCCGGCCGCCCCGCCAGCGTGCCCGCGCACGCGAGCGCGAGTGGCCCGAGCGCGCACAACGCCAGGTCGGCGAGCGTCTCGCCCCAATCGGCGCCGACGCCGCGCGCCGCGCAGCCCGTGCACCACAGCCCGTAGGCCGTGGTGAGCCGCGCAAAGCGCCGCGCAGCCAGCTCGCGCCGCAGCAAGAGGAAGGCGACGAGCAGCACGGCGGCGGCCGCCGCGCCCATGAATGCGCTCTGCGTCTCCAAATCGCTCCGCCTTGGGTTCCCTTCCTCCTTCGGGTTTGGGACGCGTGGCTTTACGACGGGTTGACGGTCTCGGGCAGCGCGGGCTAATTTCGTTGAAAATGCCCGAAACAAATAGGGAATTCGCCGCATGAGCCGCGTGCTGCTCGGCGTGTCGGGTGGCATCGCCGCCTACAAGGCGTGCGAGCTCGTGCGGCTGTTCCAAGCGCGGGGCCACGAGGTGCGCGTCGTCGCGACGCCGCACGCGCTCGAGTTCGTCTCCGCGCTCAGCTTGCAGACGCTGTCGGGCGCGCCCGTGCGCTCGGAGCTCCTCGAAGCCGGCGCCGAGTCCGAGATCTCGCACATCGCGCTCGCCGACTGGGCCGAGGTGTTCGTCGTCGCGCCCGCGACGGCGAACGTGCTCGCGAAGCTCGCCCAGGGGCTCGCGGACGATCTCCTCACGACCGTCGCACTCGCGTGCAGGGCGCCGCTCGTCGTCGCGCCGGCGATGAACGTGAACATGTACCGCCACCCCGCGACGCAGGCGAACCTGGATCTGCTCGCGAAGCGCGGCGCGCGCATCGTGGGTCCCGGCACGGGCGACCTGGCCTGTGGCTGGGTGGGCGAGGGGCGGCTCGTCGACCTGGACGCGATCGCGGCCGTGGCCGAGGCGTGCGTCACCGCGCCGACCCTGCGCGGCGAGGTCGTGCTCGTGAGCGCCGGCCCGACGGCGGAGCCGCTCGATCCGGTCCGCGTGATCACGAACCGCTCGTCCGGGAAGATGGGTTTCGCGGTGGCCGAGGCAGCTGCGCGGCGCGGCGCCGAGGTCGTGCTGGTCGCCGGGCCGTCGAGCCTGCCGACACCACACGGTGTGACACGGATCGACGTCGAGACCGCGCGCGAGATGCGCGAGGCCGTGCTCGGCGCGCTCGAGCGCGCCACGATCGTGGTGCTCGCCGCGGCCGTCGCCGACTACGCGCCCGCCGCAGCCGCCGAGCGGAAGCTGAAGCGCGAGAAGGCCGATGCGCTGGTGCTCGAGCTGGTGCGCAACCCGGACATCCTGGCCGAGGTCGTGACCCGCCGCGGCTCGCGCACCGTCGTCGGCTTCGCCGCCGAGACCGACCACGTGCTCGAGAACGCGCGCGGGAAGCTCGCGCGCAAGGGCTGCGATCTGATCGTCGCGAACGACGTGTCGCGCAGCGACATCGGCTTCGACGTCGACCGCAACGAGGTCGTGATCCTCGGCCCCGGTGCGGACGACGTCCGCGAAATCCCGGCCGGCCCGAAGGCCGAGATCGCGGCGCGGATCCTCGAGCGCGTGCTCGAGGTGCGCACGAGATGACGCGCCTGGGCGCGTCGCTCTTCGCAGCCCTGCTCGTCCTTCCGGCCCAGGCGGCGCACGCCGCGACGGTCGCCGCGATCCGCGTCGATGGCGGCATCAACCCGGCGGTCGCGGACTACATCATCGGCTCGATCGCGCAGGCGAAGAGCCGCGGCGCGAGCGCGCTCGTGCTCGAGCTCGACACGCCGGGCGGGCTCGTCTCGTCCACGAAGGACATCGTCACCGCGATTCTGAACGCCGACGTGCCGGTGCTCGTGTACGTGTCGCCGCGCGGTGCGTGGGCCGCGTCCGCGGGAACGTTCATCACGCTCGCGGGGCACGTCGCCGCGATGGCGCCGGGCTCGACGATCGGCGCCGCCCACCCCGTGTCGCTCGGCGGCGACAACCCGAAGCCCGAGCCCGAGGACGGCAAGAAGGGCAAGGGCGGCGACTTCATGGCCGAGAAGCTCGAGAACTTCACCACGGCCTTCATCGAGTCGATCGCGCAGGAGCGCAAGCGCAACGTCGAGTGGGCGGCGTCGGCCGTGCGGAACTCCGTCGCGATCGGCGCGCCCGAGGCCGTGAAGCGCAACGTCGTGGACTTCGTCGCGAACGACCTCGACGAGCTGCTCGCGAAGGCCGACGGGCGCGTGGTGAGACTGGGCAGCCGCGAGGTCGCGTTGCATACGCGCGGCGCCGACGTCGAGCACATCCCGATGAGCCTCTACAACCGCGTGTTCGCGGTGCTCGCGGATCCGCAGATCGTCGGGCTGCTGTTCATGCTGGGGCTGCTCGGCCTGTACGTCGAGTTCCAGAACCCGGGCCTCGTCGTGCCCGGCGTGCTCGGCGCGGTGGCGCTCGTGCTCGCGGCGACGGCGCTGCAGATCATCCCGTTCAACTGGGTGGGGCTCTTGCTCGTGCTGGCCGGCGTCGGGCTGCTCGTCGCGGAGGTGCACGTATCGAGCTACGGCGTGCTCTTCGCGCTGGGCCTGGCTGCGCTGTGCTGGGGCGCGTGGCTGGTGTTCCGCGTGCCCGAGGCGTCGGACCTGGCGCTGCCGTTCTGGCGCGCCGTGTTCCCGGTGGCGCTCGCGCTGGCGATCGCGCTCACCGCCACGACCTGGGCGGTGACACGCGCTCAAGCGCGGCCCTTCTATTCCGGAATCGAGAACCTGGTGACACAGATCGGTGTCGCCGAGAGCGACCTCGCGCCGCGCGGCACCGTGCGCGTGCGGGGCGAGCTGTGGAACGCGCTCGCCGCTGCGCCGGTCCGGCGCGGCGAGCCGATCGAGATCGTGGCGGTCAAGGATTTGGTCCTGCACGTGCGAGCGCGCGACGGGTCGCGCGAAGGGGGTGCCTGATGTTCGGGTTCGTCGGCTTCGTGATCCTGGTCCTGGCCGCGCTCGTGGTCTCGTCGCTGCGCATGCTGCAGGAGTACGAGCGCGGCGTGCTCTTCCGGCTGGGCCGGTTCACGGCGGTGAAGGGGGCGGGCGTCCGGATCGTGATTCCCGTCATCGACCGGCTCGTGCGGGTCTCGCTGCGCGAGATCGTCATGGACGTGCCGCCGCAGGACGTCATCACGCGCGACAACGTGTCGGTGAAGGTGAACGCGGTCATCTACTTCCGCGTGGTGCAGCCGCAGGACGCGATCATCAAGGTCGAGAACTACCTGTACGGCACTTCGCAGCTCGCGCAGACCACGCTGCGCAGCGTGTGCGGCCAGGCCGAGCTCGACCACCTGCTCGCCGACCGCGAGCGGCTGAACCAGCAGCTGCAGCAGGAGCTCGACCACGGCACCGATCCGTGGGGCGTGAAGGTGCGCGCGGTCGAGATCAAGCACATCGACCTGCCTCAGGACATGCAGCGCGCCATGGCGAAGCAGGCCGAGGCCGAGCGCGAGCGCCGCGCCAAGGTGATCCACGCCCAAGGCGAGTTCGAAGCATCGCAGCGCTTGCGCGAGGCGTCGGACGTCATGACTCAGTCGCCCTACACGCTCCAGCTCCGCTACCTGCAGACGCTGTCGGAGATCGCCGTCGAGCACAACTCGACGATCCTCTTCCCGATGCCGCTCGACCTGATCACGCCGTTCCTGGCTTCCGTGCGCGCGAGCAGCGGCAACCGCTAGACTGCGCGACATGCGCGCCGCACGCCTGTTGCCGCTCTTGATCCTCGTGATCGGTCTGGGCTTCTGGGCCTCCCAGGGCTTCTACGACGTCGCGCCCGACGAGCAGGCGATCGTGCTGCGGCTCGGCCGCTACGACCGCACGGTCGACGCAGGCCGCTTCCACTGGCACGCGCCCGGGCTCGAGACGGTGCTGAAGCAGCGCGTGACCACGACCCTGCGCGAGGAGTTCGGCTACCGCAGCAAGACCTCGTCGAGCACAGAAGTCGAAGAGCACCCCGAGGAGAAGCGCATGCTCACGTCGGACGAGAATCTCGTCGACGTCGACTTCGTGGTGCAATACCGGATCGGCGACGTGCGCGACTACCTGTTGAACTTCCGCCCCGACGAGCGCGAGGCCGTGATCCGCGACGCCGCGCGCGCGGTCGTGCGCTCGGTCGTGGCGCAGAACCCGATCGACCAGGTGCTGACCGCACGCGGGCTCATCCACGACACCGTGCGCGAGCAGCTGCAGGCCACGCTCGACGCCTACAAGGCGGGCGTGCGCGTCGAGAACATCCAGCTGCAGGACGTCGCGGCGCCCGAGCCGGTGCGCGAGGCGTTCGCCGACGTGACGAGCGCGCAGCAGGACCGCGAGCGCGCGGTGCTCGAGGCGCAGGGCTACGCCGACAAGGTGGTGCCCGAGGCGAAGGGGCGCTCGGAGGAGGTCGTGAACCTCGCGCACGCGTACCGCGAGAAGCGGATCCTCGAAGCCCAGGGCGAGACCGCGAGCTTCCAGGCCGTGCTGGGCGAGTACAAGCGCGCGCCCGAAGTCACGCGCCAGCGCCTGTACCTGGAGACGCTCGAGGCCATCCTGCCGAAGATGGACAAGGTGATCCTCGAGAAGGGCACCTCGGACCAGATCCTGCCGTATCTGCCGCTGAACCGGCGCGAAGGCGCGCACGAGGGCGCGAAATGAACCGCTGGGTCGCAGGCGTCCTGCTGGTTGCCGCCGGAGTCGTCTTCACACTTTTCTGTGTCACGATCATCGACGAGCGCGAGCAGGGCTTCCGCACGCTCCTGAACCAGGCCGAGCCCAAGCTGTTCGGCGTGGCGCTGAACCAGCCCAACCTGGTCGAGCCCGGCTGGTACGTCGTGATCCCCGGCTTGCACGAGCTCGTGCGGTACGACCGCCGGAACATCCTGTTCCACTCCGCGAAGCGCTCGCTCAACACCGTGGAGCGCACGCTGGTCGACGCCGACTACTACGTGGTGTGGCGCATCGCCGACCCGCAGCGCTTCTTCGAGGCGAACCGCCGCGAGGATGCGGCGGTGCAGCGCATCGACGAGCTCACCTACAGCGAAGTGCGCGAGACCGTGAACAAGCACAGCCTCGCGGACCTGTTGTCCCCGGCGCGCGACGGGGTGCAGAAGGAGATCACGGCGTCGTCCGAGGCGAAGCTCGCGCCGCTCGGCATTCACGTCGTCGACGTGCGGCTCGGCGCCACGCTGTACCCCGAGGAGAACCTGCCGCGCGTCTACGACCGCATGCGGACCGAGCGCGAGCGCTTCGCACTGAAGTTCCGCGCCGAAGGCGAGCAGCAGGCGCGTGCGCTGCGCTCGAAGGCCGACGGCGACAGCCAGGTGATCCTCGCCGAAGCCGAGCGCCAGTCGCTGCAGCTGCGCGGCGAGGGCGACGCCCAGGCCGCGCACATCTACGCGGACGCCTATTCCGGCGACGCCGAGTTCTTCGCGTTCGTGCGCAGCCTCCAGGCCTACCGCAAGGCGCTCGACTCGCAGACCACGGTCGTGCTCTCCACGCGCTCCGGTTTCCTCAAGTACCTGCTCGACATGAACGGGGGCAAGCCGGAGAAGTGAGTCACTCCGGGATGCTGCGGTAGCGCCACGCGCCGATCGCGAGCGCGACGACCGTCACGCCCCAGACCGAGATGCGCGCCGACACCGCGCCCGAGCGCGCCGACAGGAGCGCGAGCGTCCAGCACAGCCAGAACAGGAACGCGGCCAGCAGCGAGCGGAGCAGCGCGCGGGGCAGCGAGTCGTCGCGGCTGCCGGCGTCGCCGGTCGCGAAGGGGATCGCGAGCAGCACCACGATCAGCACGGCGAGCGGCTGTGCGATGCGCCCGTGGAAGGCGAGCTCGAGCTTCGCCAGGTCCGCGCTGGTCCGCGCCGTGCGGCGGATCTGCCGGGCGAGCTCGTGCAGCGAGGCCGTCGCCGCGGGCTCCGCGGCGCGGCTCATTTCGGCCGTCGTGATGCCCAGGTCGAGCCGCAGCGCGTTGGTGTCGTGGATCTCGATCTTGTCGGCGTCCGAGAAGTCGAGCACGTGCGCATCGCGGATCTCCCAGGTGTCGCCGTCGAGGCCAGCCGCGCTCTTCGCCTCGATGCGCTGGCGGATGTTCCGCATCTCGTCGAACAGGAACACCGTCACGTCCTGCATGCTGCGCGTCTGCGGCTCGTACGTGCTCGCCGAAAAGATCGAGTCGCCCGACGCGTACCACCAGCGGTCCATCATGCGCTCGGGGCTGCGCCCGTGGTCGTTCGACGCGTCGGCGCGGCCGCGCTCCAGCGTGATGCGCAGCGGCAGGAGCACGCGGTCCTGCAGCACGCCGAGCCCGATCGCGAGGAGCGCGCTCACCACGATGATGGGGGAGAGCGCGCGCTGCAGACGGATGCCGCCGGTGCGGATCGCCGTGAGCTCGCGGTTCTTCACCGCGCGGGTGAGGCACAGGACCGCGCCGGCGAGGCCCGAGAGCGGCAGCTGGATCGGCAACACCGGCATGTAGCGCAGCGCGACCTCGCGCAGCCCGACGCCGAAGTGGCCGGCCAGGTCGTCGATGTGCAGCAGCACGTCCGCGGCGAACCACATCGCGGTGAGGCCCAGGAACACCGCGGTGCTGGTCAGCACGAACTCGAACACGAAGTAGCGCGCGATCGTCCGCACGGGGGCACCAGGATAGCAACAGGAACGCCGTTCACCCGGCCCGGCGCTTCGCATGAGACGCGCTCCCTGGGCGAGCTGGCCCTTCCGAGCGGAGACCGTAAGAATGACGTCGGGATGGAGGTCATCGAAGGGAGCGATCCGGGGCGTGACTCCGCCCGCGGCTGCGTCTTGACCGTGGGCAACTTCGACGGCCTGCACCTCGGTCACCGCGCGCTGCTCGAGGCCGTCCGCGCGCGCGGCCGGGAGCTCGGCCGGCCCACGGCCGTGTACACCTTCGACCCGCACCCGCGCCGGGTGCTGTTCCCCGAGCAGGCCGACTCGCTGCGCATGCTCATGACCTGGGAGCAGCTCGCGGCGGGGCTCGAGGAGTCCGGGGTGGACGTGCTGGTGCGCGAGACGTTCACGCCCGCGTTCGCCGCGCTGTCGCCCGACGAGTTCCTCCGCGACGTGATCGCCGAGCGGCTGGCGCCGCGCGAGCTCTTCGTGGGCCGCGACTTCCACTTCGGCAAGGGCCGCTCGGGCTCGGGGGAGATGCTCGCGGCGCGCGGCCCCGCGCTCGGCATCCGCGTCGCAGTGCTGCCGCAGGTGTGCGCGGGCGGCGAGGACGTGTCGAGCACGCGGATCCGCGAGGCCCTGCTGCGCGGCGACCTCGCCGATGCGCGGCTCTGTCTCGGCCGGCCCTACACCGTCTGGGGTAGGGTGGTCGAAGGCGACCGCCGTGGCCGCACGCTCGGCTTCCCGACGGCCAACCTGGGCTGCGAGAACGAGCTCGTGCCCGCGAACGGCGTGTACGCCACGCGCGTGCGCGTGTTCGACGCCGCGGGCCGGCTCGAAGCGAAGAGCTTCGAATCGGTGACCAACGTCGGCACGCGGCCCACCTTTGCGCCCGGCCGCGTGCTCGTCGAGGCGCACCTGTTCGACTTCGCTGGCGATCTCTACGGCCGCCGGCTCGAGCTGGCGTTCCACCAGCGGATCCGCGCGGAACGGCGCTTCTCGGGCCCCGACGAGCTGGCGCGCCAGATCGCCGCGGACGCCGCGCAGGCCCGACAGCTGCTCCGCGCCGAGACCGAATCCGCGTGACGTCGCGGCTCGCGCGCACCACGCAGGGCGCCCTGAGGCTCGCCGTCGACTGGCGCTTCTGGCTGGGCGTCGCGGTGCCGGTGTTCGCCATCCTGTACACGGTGCACGACGTCGACCTGTCGCAGGTCGCGTCGCACATCGCGGACGCGAACCCGTGGCTCGTTCTCGCGATGGTGCCGCTGCACATCGCCGGGCTGTGGCTCCGCGCGCTGCGCTGGCGCTGGCTCGCCCGCTCGCTCACCGAGAAGCCGCTGCCGCTGCGGCCGCTCTTCCGCGCGACCGCACTCGGCTTCATGGCGATCAACGTGCTGCCGTTCCGCCTGGGCGAGCTCGCGCGCCCGTGGCTGCTCGGCCGCGAGACTGAGGTGCGCGGCTCCGCGGCACTGGGCACGCTGGTCCTCGAACGCGCGATCGACTTCACGGCGGTCTCGGTCATGGGCGGTGTCCTGCTCTTCGCGCACACCAAGCTCATGCCGCCGTGGGTGCGGTCCGGCGCGCTCGTCTTCCTCGGGTTCACGTTCATCCCGCTGGGCGCGATCGCGGCGCTGCGGCTCAACGAAGCGGGAACGCTGGCGCTGATCGCGGGCCTGCTGCGCCCGTTCCCGGAGGTCCTGCGCGCGCGCATCATGGGCCTCGTCACCGAAGTGTGTCGCGGCCTGGCGGGGCTGCGCGGCTTCGAGGCGACGGCGCAGGTGGTGTTCCAGACCATCGTGCTCTGGTGCGTGGTGCTGCCTGCGCCGTTCCTGCTGGGGCTGCTGGCGTTCCCGATCGACCTGGCGCCGCGCGCGCTGGCGCTGGCGACCTACACGACGAACATCTTCGTCGCGCTCGCCATCGCCGCGCCCTCGGCCCCTGGCTTCTTCGGCGTGTTCCATTTCGCCTGCAAGGAGTCGCTGCGGCTGTTCGGCGTCCCGCGCGAGATCGCGGTGGCCTACGGCACCGTGGTGCACATGACTTATTGGTTGCCCGTCACGTTGCTGGGACTGTGGGTGGCGGCGCAGACGGGCGCGCGTTTCGCCGACATGATCGCGCCCGGACTCGGTAAAGCTCGCTCCGACGACCACCGATAACGCGGACGAACTCGGGCCGCCTTGCGACACCCGCGTTCTCTGGCCGCGGACGGAGGGCTGTCGTTGAACGATCGGATCGGCGAGCTCCTCGTACAGAAGAACCTTCTGTCCGAGGAACAGCTCCGGCGCGCGAAGGAAGAAGCGCGTTCGAGCGGTACGCGCATCGGCTACCAGATCACGAAGCTCGGCTTCGTGGAAGAAGAGAAGGTCGCCGAGGCCGTTTCGACTCAGTATGGCGTGCCCACGATCGAGCTCGACGACTTCGAGGTCGACTCCGAAGTCATCGCGCTGATTCCCGAGGACGTCGCCAACAAGCACACGGTCCTGCCGGTGAACCGCGCCGGCTCGACGTTGATCGTGGCGATGTCCGATCCGTCGAACATTCACGCCATCGACGACATCAAGTTCCTCACGGGCTACAACGTGGAGGTCGTCGTCGCGGCGGAAGAGGCGATTCGCCGCGCGATCGATCGCTACTACGACAAGGGCGCCGACCTCGACGAGGTCATGGCCGGCTTCGACGACCAGGAGTTCGAGGTCGTCGGCGACGAGGAAGGTCCGAACCTCGAGGAGCTCGAGAAGGCGGTCGAAGACGCGCCCGTCGTCAAGCTCGCCAACTTGATCCTCACCGACGCCATCAAGAAGAACGCGTCGGATATCCACATCGAGCCGTACGAGAAGGACTTCCGAGTCCGGTACCGCATCGACGGCGTGCTCTACGAAGTCATGCGCCCGCCGCGCAAGCTGCGCAATCCGCTGACGTCACGCGTGAAGATCATGGCCGACCTCGACATCGCCGAGCGCCGGCTGCCCCAGGACGGACGCATCAAGCTGAAGATGGGGAAGAACAAGGAGATGGACTACCGCGTCTCCGTCCTTCCGACCCTGTTCGGCGAGAAGATCGTCCTCCGCCTCCTCGACAAGGGAAACCTGCAGCTCGACATGACGAAGCTCGGGTTCGAGGAGAAGCAACTCGGTGACTTCAAGGGCGCGATTCACTTGCCGTTCGGCATGGTGCTCGTGACGGGGCCCACCGGTTCCGGCAAGACGACGACGCTCTACTCCGCGCTGTCGGAGCTGAACAAGACGAGCGAGAACATCTCCACCGCGGAGGACCCGGTCGAGTTCAACCTGGCCGGCATCAACCAGGTGCAGATGAAGGAAGACATCGGGCTCAACTTCGCAGCGAGCCTGCGCGCCTTCCTCCGGCAGGACCCGGACATCATCATGGTCGGCGAGATCCGCGATTTCGAGACGGCGGAAATCGCCATCAAGGCGGCGCTCACCGGCCACATGGTCCTGTCGACGCTGCACACGAACGACGCGCCGAGCACCATCAACCGCTTGCTCAACATGGGCATCGAGCCGTTCCTCGTGGCGAGCTCGGTGAACGCCATCGTCGCCCAGCGCCTGGCGCGGCGGATCTGCCCCGAGTGCAAGCAGGACGACGCGACCATCACGCGCGAAGAGCTGCAGCAAGCCGGCATGACGGCGGAAGAGGCGAAGAAGTGCCGACCCGTGAAGGGCGCCGGCTGCGGCAACTGTTCAGAGACTGGCTTCAAGGGCCGAATCGCGGTGTACGAGGTCATGGTCGCGACCGAGACCCTGAAGGAGTTCGTTCTGAACGGCGCCAGCTCGACGGAGATCAAGCGCGAGGCGATTCGCGGCGGCATGAGCACGCTGCGGCGCAGCGTGCTCAACAAGGTGCTCGAAGGCACCACGACGCTGGCCGAGGTGTTCCGCGTCTCGGCAAAGGACGACTAGAAACCGATGGCGAACCTGCACCAGCTGCTGAAGGCGATGATCGAGAAGGGCGCGTCGGACCTGCACCTGACGACGGGCAGCCCGCCGCAGCTGCGCGTGGACGGCCACCTGGTGCCTCTGCGCATGGATCCGCTGGCGCCACAGGACACGAAGCAGGCCTGCTACTCCATCCTCACCGACGCGCAGAAGCACCGCTTCGAAGCGAACAACGAGCTCGACCTGTCGTTCGGCGTGAAGGGGCTCGCGCGCTTCCGCGCGAACATCTTCGTGCAGCGCGGCGCGGTCGCCGGCGCGTTCCGCACCATCCCGTACAAGATCCTGACGTTCGAGGAGCTCGGCCTGCCGCCGGTCATCGAGAAGCTCGCGCAGAAGCCGCGCGGGCTGATCCTCGTGACGGGCCCCACGGGCTCGGGCAAGTCGACCACCCTGGCGTCGATCATCAACAAGATCAACACCGAGAACAACCACCACATCATCACGATCGAGGACCCGATCGAGTACCTGCACCCGCACAAGAACTGCGTGGTGAACCAACGCGAGGTCGGCGCCGACACGCAGAGCTTCAAGACCGCGCTGCGCTACATCCTGCGCCAGGACCCCGACGTCGTGCTCGTCGGTGAGATGCGCGACCTGGAGACGATCGAGGCGGCGCTCACCGTGTCCGAAACCGGCCACCTGTGCCTCGCGACGCTGCACACGAACTCGTGCGTGCAGACGATCAACCGCGTCATCGACGTGTTCCCGGCGCACCAGCAGTCGCAGATCCGCACGCAGCTCTCGTTCGTGCTCGAAGGCGTCGTCTCCCAGACGCTCCTGCCGAAGGCCACCGGCGGCGGCCGCGTGATCGCCCTCGAGGTGATGGTGCCGAACGCGGCCATCCGGAACCTGATCCGCGAGGACAAGATCCACCAGATCTATTCGCAGATGCAGATCGGCCAGGAGAAGTTCGGCATGCAGACGCTGAACCAGTCACTCGCCGACCTGTACACGCGGCGCTTGATCACTCTCGAGGACGCCACTGCGCGCAGCTCCGATCCGGACGAGCTCGCGAACCTGATCGCGAATCCGGGCGCGGGGCTCGGCAACCGACGCCGCGCGCAGGCGAGCTAGCCGCTCGAAGCGGAGGACACGATGCCGGCATACACCTGGGTCGGAAAGACGCGCGAGGGGCTGACGAAGAAGGGGGTGCTCGTCGCCGACGACGTCGAAGCGGCGATGGCGAACCTCAGGGCCCAGGCGATCACGCCGACGACGGTGAAGCCGAAGGGCAAGGACCTGGCCGAGATCTTCCCGTTCCTGCAGAAGGGCGTGAAGATCCGCGACCAGGTCGTGTTCACGCGCCAGTTCGCGACGATGATCGATGCCGGTCTGCCGCTCGTGCAGTGCCTCGACATCCTCGGCAACCAGCAGGAGAACCTGACCTTCAAGAAGGTGATCCTGACGATCAAGGGCGACGTCGAGTCCGGCTCGACGTTCTCGGACGCCCTCGGCAAGCACCCGAAGATCTTCGACCGCCTGTACGTGAACCTCGTCGCGGCCGGCGAGGTCGGCGGTATCCTCGACACGATCCTCTCGCGGCTCGCCGCGTACCTGGAGAAGAACGACAAGCTGCGCCGCAAGGTCAAGGGCGCGCTGACCTACCCGACGGCGGTCACCGTGATCGCAATCGGCGTCGTCATCGTCATGTTGACGAAGGTCATCCCGGTCTTCGAGAAGATGTTCAAGGACTTCGGCGGCACCTTGCCCGCGCCGACGCAGTGGGTGATCAACGCGTCGCACTGGCTGCAACACTACGTGGTGTACCTGTTGGTCGGCGCCGGCGTGATCATCTACGCGCTCAAACGCTGGTACGGCACGGAACGCGGCCGCGCGATCCTCGACGCGCTGTTCCTGCGCTCGCCGATCTTCGGCTCGCTGCTCAAGAAGGTCGCCGTCGCGCGATTCTCGCGCACCCTCTCGACCATGCTTTCCTCGGGCGTGCCGATCCTGGACGCGCTGGAGATCGTGGCCCGCACCGCGGGCAACGTGGTCGTAGAGAAGGAGATCCTGCAGACCAAGGCGTCGATCGCGGAAGGCAAGACGATCGCAGAGCCGCTGCAGGGCTCGAAGGTGTTCCCGGGCATGGTGACGCAGATGATCGCGGTCGGCGAACAGACCGGCGCGATGGACGCCATGCTCGCGAAGATCGCCGACTTCTACGACGACGAGGTGGACACCGCGGTCGACGCGCTCACGTCGCTCCTCGAGCCGCTGCTCATGGTCGGCCTCGGCGGCACCATCGGCGGCCTGCTCATCGCGATGTACCTGCCGATCTTCAAGATCGCGGACAACGTCGTCTAGCGGGATGTCGGCCGCGCGAGCGGGTGCGATCCCCGCGAACGCGTTCGCCACGCGGCTGCTCGCGCTCGCCGCGATCCTGACGCTCGCCGTGCTGTCGCAGCTGCACGGCGGGGGCCTGTACTCGGCGCGCGTGCTGTCGGCGCTGTACGGGCTCGTGATCTCCGGCTTCTTCCTGGCGCTCGCCTACGGCGCACTGGCAGCGTGGCGGCCGTTCCGCTCGCTGCACGTCGTGGAGCTCGCGGGCGACGCGCTGCTCATCTCCGGCTTCGTGTATTGCACGGGCGGCGCGCGTTCGATCTTCGGCTTCCTGTACCTGATCTGGATCGTCTATGCGGCGCTCACGCTCGGCTCGCGCGGCGCGATGTCGGCGTGCAGCTTCGCGACGGTGGCGCTCGCCGTGATCGCGTGGGGCCCGCTCGCCGGCTGGTTCCAGCCGTTCACGCCCGAGTTCGCCATGGGCGCGCACGAGGCGGGCACCGCGCTCGGCACGCACGCAGCCGCCTTCATGGCGGTGGCGCTGCTCGCGCGGCGGCTCGCGGTCGAAGTGCAGGTGGGCCGCGACGAGCTGCAGGAGCTGGGTGAGCTGCACCGCCGCATCGTCGACAACGTGTCGTCGGGCCTGCTCACCGTGACGCGCGCCGGCGCGATCTCGTCGTTCAACCAGGAGGCCGAGCGCATCACCGGCTTCAAGGCGAGCGAGGTCGTGGGCCGGCCGCTCGCGGAGCTCTTCCCGACGCTCGGCGCGCTCGACGTCGTGGAGCGCATGCGACGCATCCAGCTCGAGTACCGCGATCGCGGCGGCCACACCCTACACTTGGGAATGTCGCTCTCGTGGCTGCGCAACGCGGCGGGGGAGAACGACGGCGCGATCCTGATCTTCCAGGACCTGACGCACCTGGTCGAGATGGAGGAGCAGCTCCGCAAGAGCGAGCGGCTCGGCGCGATCGGCCAGCTCGCGGCCGGACTCGCGCACGAGATCCGCAACCCGCTGGCGTCGCTGTCCGGCGCAGTGGAGCTGCTCGCGGCCGACCTGCCCGCGGCGGACCGCCACTCGCAGACGCTGTCGCAGATCGTGCAGCGCGAGACCGCGCGGCTGAATCGGCTGGTCACGGACTTCCTCACCTACGCGCGGCCCGCGCCCGGCCGCAGCGAAGCCGTGCCGCTGCGCGCGCTCTTCGACGAGCTGGCGGAGCTCGTCGCGCGCGACGCCTCGCTCGGCATCCGCGTCGACGTCGCGATCCCCGACTCGCTCGAGGCGCTCGGCAACGGCGACCAGCTGCGCCAGGTGTTCTGGAACCTGGTGCGGAACGCCGCCGAGAGCGAGCCCGTCGACCGGACCGTGCGCGTGCGCGGCTCGCGCGAGGACGCCTGGGTGCACCTCGAGATCGAGGACCGCGGCTGCGGCATGGCGCCGGAGACGCTGGAGCGCATCTTCGAGCCCTTCTACACCACGAAGCCCAAGGGCACGGGGCTCGGGCTCGCCACCGTACACCGCGTGGTGGAGGCCCACGGCGGCCGCATCTCGCTCGAGAGCGAGCTCGGTCGCGGCACCAAGGTGCGCGTCTCGCTGCGCGCGGCGCCTTAAGCGCAGCAGCGCGAGTTCCGATCGGCCGGAGAGGACGGGGAGGGTTTCTTGGCGCGGATTCTCGTGGTCGACGACGAGACCAGCATGCAGGAGTTCCTCCAGATCCTGCTGCAGCGCGACGGCCACGAGGTGGCCGTGTGCGGCTCGGCGAGCGAGGCGCTGGTCGCGCTCGAGAGCGACGACTGGGACCTGCTCATCAGCGACATCCGCATGCCGGGCATGTCGGGCCTCGAGCTGCTCGACCAGATCCGCCGGCTGAGCCTCGAGACGACGGTCATCCTCATCACCGCGCACGGCACGACCGAGTCGGCCGTCGAGGCGATGAAGCACGGCGCGTACGACTACCTGACGAAGCCGTGCTCGGTGGACGAGATCCGCCTCGTGGTCGAGAAGGCGCTCGAGAAGCGCGACCTGTCGCACGAGAACCAGCGCCTGCGCCAGCAGCTCAAGGTGGAGAGCGCGTTCCCGACGATCGTCGGCAAGAGCGCCCGCATGCAGGAGATCTTCGCGCTCGTGCGCCAGGTCGCGCCGACACGCGCGAACATCCTCATCACCGGCGAGAGCGGCACGGGCAAGGAGCTCATCGCGCGTGCGATCCACAACCTGTCGGATCGCCGCGACGCGCCGTTCGTCGCCGTGAACTGCGGCGCGATTCCCGAGAACCTGCTCGAGAGCGAGCTGTTCGGCCACGTGAAGGGCTCGTTCACGGGCGCGTCGGCGAACAAGCCCGGTCTGTTCGAGGTCGCGAACGGCGGGACCTTGTTCCTCGACGAGATCGGGGAGATGGAGCTCGGCCTGCAGGTGAAGGTGCTGCGCGCCATCCAGCACCGCACGTTCCAGCGCGTCGGCGGCACGAGCGAGATTCACGTCGACGTGCGCATCCTGTGCTCGACGAACCGCCGGCTCGACCTCGAAGTGCGCGAGGGCCGCTTCCGCGAGGACCTCTTCTACCGTCTGAACGTGATCGAGATCCAGCTCCCGCCGCTGCGCGAGCGCCCCGAGGACCTGCCGCAGCTCGTGTCGCACTTCGCGGAGAAGTACTCGGCCGAGCTCGGCAAGGACGTCCGCGAGCTCGACGCAGCGGTGCTGCCCGTGCTGGAGGCCTACCCGTTCCCCGGCAACGTGCGCGAGCTCGAGAACCTGGTCGAGCGTGCCGTCACCCTGGCGCGCACCTCCCGCATCACGCTCGACTGCCTGCCCGCGACCGTGCGGCGGCCCGCCGAGCCGTCGCAGACCGCCCGCATTCCCTCGGGCGGCGTCGACCTCGACGCGCTCCTCGCCGCGTACGAGACGTCGCTGATCCAGGAGGCTCTGCAGCGCACCAACGGCGTGAAGAAGCGCGCCGCGCAGCTCCTGGGCGTGACCTTCCGCTCGCTCCGCTACCGCCTGGAGAAGCTTCGCCTGGACGACGGGAGTGACTGATGGCGAGTGAGTCGGTGACGAGGATCGTCACTGCGAGTCGCGCAGAACGTCACTCGGTGACCCTGGACACCGCCGCCAGAAGTGTCGTTCCCGAAGCGTATTGGCGAGGCCGAGCCACGGCTTGGGGACGACCCTGCGCGCTCGTGCCTGCGCAGCCCGCAACGGGCACGGCGCTTGCTCCCCTGCCGGCCGCCTGGCGTCTCTTGGCGGGACTGGGGCAGCAGCGCCTGGGCATTTCGTTTCACGAGTACGGTACTCAGCAAGGAGAGAATCCAATGCTTGGCAACCTGAAGCGGCGTGAAGGTTTCACGCTCATCGAGTTGATGATCGTCGTGGCGATCATCGGCATCCTGGCGGCCATCGCCATCCCGAACTTCATCAAGTTCCAGCTTCGCTCGAAGGCCGGCGAGTCCAAGGTCAACCTCGCGGCCATCCGCACGGCGGAGGAGTCCTACTTCGCCGAGGCGGGTACGTACCTCGACATGCCGGCGACGCCGGTGGCGTACGTGCCCGGCCTGAAGACCCCGTTCAAAGTTGTCGGTGGTAACTGCCCGAACCCGCTCCCGGCGTGGACCGCGGGTGCGCAGGGTGACTGCTGGATCGGCTGGGGTCCGGAAGGCGACGTGTACTACTCGTACCAGATCGGTGCGGGCCGCAACGGTGCGATCCAGGCCGCGGATCCGCCGAACAACATCACGGACAACGAGTTCTACGCGAGCGCCGTGGCGGACATCGACGGCGACACGTTCGTGAACTCGTGGGGCGTGAACGTGCCCGATCCTTCGGGCGCCTTCACGGCTCCTCCGGCGTGGGCCCAGACGCCGACCGCGGCGGCCTGTGCTGCGTCGAACCCGGGCACGGCGAACGTCGGCCCGCTCGACAGCGGCACCGGCCTCTCCGTGCTCGGCCAGGTCGGCCCCTGCGACAGCGTCGACATGGGTCGCAACGTGTTCTAGACCTCGGTCTGGTCCACGTCTTGTAACTCGGACCCGGCGGGACTTCGGTCCCGCCGGGTCTTCTCTTTCTCAAGCTGCATGTTTCTCGCTCCGATTGCGTGGGCGTGATCGCCCGGCTCACACGATTGCCCGTCGAGGGGCTGCTGCTGCCGTTCGTGCTCGTGCTCGCCCTGGGCGTCCGCGGGACGAACCAGTGGCTCGAGTCGCGCCAGATCGAGACGGTGGCCGACGGCGACGTCGGCGTGCTGCCGAACGGGAACGCGGTGCGCATCGCTTCGCTCGGCTTTGCACGCCTGGCGGCCGACCTGTTCTGGATCCGCACGACCTACTACGTCGGCGACCCGGTCGCGTCCGCCGCGAAGTGGCCCGCGGCCGAGCGCCTCACGAACCTGATCACGGACATCGATCCGCACTACGACTCGGTGTACGTGCTCATGGCGTCGGTGCTCGGCGGCCTGGCCGGCAACGTGGACGGCGCGATCCGCGTGCTCGAGAAGGGCGCGCAGAACAGCAACTACTGGCGCATCCACTTCCTGCTCGGCTTCCAGTACTTCATGGAGAAGGAAGACTACGTGCGCGGCGCGCAGTGCCTCGAGCGCGCGTACGCGCTGGGCGGACCGCCGTATCTGCCGTATCTCGTCGCGCGCCTCTACACGAGCGCGGGCGACCCCGAGACGGCGCTCGAGTTCATCTCCGCGCGGCTCAAGAACGAAGAGAACCCGGACGTCCGCGTGCAGCTCGAGAAGCGCTTCTCGGACGTGTGGATCAACCGCGACCTGGCGGCGATCGACGCCGCCATCGCGAAGCAGCTCGAAGCGAAGCGCAGCGCGCCGAAGAACGTGCGCGAGCTCGTGGCCGGCGGCTTTCTCGGTGCGCTGCCGCACGACCCGCAGGGCGGCGAGTACTTCATCGCGGACGGCAAGGCGGCGACGCACCTCGAGTACCAGGTGCTGAAGCTCAACCTGCCGGGTCTGCGCAAGCACGGGGAGAAGCAGCCGTGAGTCCGAACGCGATCGAGGCGCGCGCTCTCCACAAGGTGTTCCGCACGGGGTTCTGGATGCGCCCGGTCGAGGCGGTGAAGGGCGTCGATCTCACGGTGAAGGCGGGCGAGATCTTCGGCTTCATCGGCCCGAACGGCGCCGGCAAGACCACCACGATCAAGGTGCTCACGGGGCTCGTCATGCCGACGTCGGGCGAAGCGTGGCTGAACGGGCTGCCGGTGTCGGACCCGAGCAGCCGCGCCAAGCTCGGCTTCCTGCCCGAGGGCACCTTCTTCCACGACTACCTCGACGCGCGCGAGTTCCTCGACTTCCACGGCGCGCTGCTCGGCATTCCGAGGGACGTGCGCCGCGAGCGGATCCCGAAGCTGCTCGAACGCGTCGGGCTGGCGCACGCGGCCGACCGCCAGATCCGCCGCTACTCGAAGGGCATGCGCCAGCGCGTCGGCCTCGCGCAGGCGCTGATCGGCGAGCCCGACATCGTGATCCTCGACGAGCCCATGGGCGGGCTCGACCCGCTCGGCCGCAAGGACGTGCGCGACCTGATCCTGTCGCTGCGCGACGAGGGCAAGACGGTGTTCTTCTCCTCGCACATCCTCGAGGACGCCGAGGTGATCTGCGATCAGATCGCGCTCATCCTGTCGGGCGAGGTGCGCAAGCAGGGCTACCTGGAAGAGCTGCTCGGCCAGGAGGTCGTCGGCAGCGAGCTCGTCGTCGAAGCGATTTCCGAGTCGCTCTACCACGAGCTCGAGAACCGGGCGCGCCGCGCGGTCGTGCAGGGCAGCCGCTTCCTGTTCGAGTTCGACGGCGAGACGGACGGCGAGAAGGCGCTCGACCGCGTGCGCGAGAGCGGCGGCCGCGTGCGCAGCTTCGTACCCAAGCGGAAGAGCCTCGAGGACCTCCTGCTCGAAGGCCTCGCCGAGGAGAAGAAGGCATGACCTCGCTCCGCCGCATCGGAGTGCTCGCTCTGAACACGTACCGCGAGGCGGTGCGCGACAAGCTGCTCTACAATCTGCTGCTCTTCGCGGCGCTCATGATCGCGAGCTCGATCCTGTTGGCGCAGATGCAGATCGGCAAGGACGAGCGCATCTACCGCGACGTGGGGCTCGGCGCGATCGCGTTCTTCGGCGTGTTGATCGCGATCTTCGTGGGCATCAACCTGGTGTACCGCGAGATCTCGACGAAGACCGTCTACACGATGCTCTCGAAGCCGGTGCGGCGCTGGGAGTTCCTGCTCGGCAAGTACTTCGGGCTGCTGTCGCTGCTCGCGGTCGAGGTCGCGCTGATGAGCGCGTGCTTCCTCGGCGTGCTCGTGTGGAAGGGCTCGGAGTTCTCGGGCGGGCTCGTCACGGCGATCGCCATGATCTACCTCGAGCTCGCGCTGGTGACCGCGATCGCGATGTTCTTCTCGAGCTTCACCACGCCGTATCTCTCGGCGATGTTCACGGTGGCGCTCTGGATCGTGGGGCATCTGCTCTCGGACCTGCGCGCCTTCGGCCGCTACACGGACATCGCCGGGCTCCGGCAGATGCTCGAGGCGCTGTACTGGACCCTGCCGAACCTCGAGCGGCTCGACTTCAAATCCGACGCGAGCGCCAACGTGCCGATCTCGGCAGCGCGCGCGTGCATGGCCGCCGCGTACGCGGGGCTCTACTCGCTGATCCTCATGAGCGGCGCGGTGGTGCTCTTCCAGCGGCGCGACTTCCGCTAGAGCGCGCTACCGTCTCGCGCGATGGGGGAGCTCACGGTCGACTGGCCCGTGGCGACTGCGTTCGCGTTCGCGCTGGGCGCGTGCATCGGCAGCTTCCTGAACGTCGTCATCTGGCGCCTGCCGCGCGGCGAGTCACTCGTGCGGCCGGGCTCGCACTGCCCGGGCTGTGGCGCGCCCATCCCTTTCTGGGCCAACGTGCCGCTGGTGTCGTACGCGCTCCTGCGCGGGCGCTGCCGCAGTTGCCGCGTGCCGATCTCGCTGCGCTACCCGGCCGTGGAGGCGCTCACGGGCGCGGTCTTCGCCGCGCTCCTGTGGGCGCACGGGCCGGGCGTGCGGCTGCTCGTCGACTGGGCGCTCGCGTCGGCGCTCATCGCGGTCACGTTCATCGACATCGACTTCCACATGATCCCGGACTCCATCACACTTCCCGGTGTAGTCCTGGGCCTCGGGCTCTCGCTGGCGGCACCGCAGCTCTCCGTGGGCTGGCGCGACGCACTGCTGGGCGTGGTGGTGCTCGGGGGCCTCTTGTGGGCGCTGTCCGCGGGCTACGAGTACTTCGCGGGCAAGATCGGCTTCGGCATGGGCGACGTGAAGCTCGTGGCCATGCTCGCCAGCTTCCTCGGCCTGGAGGCCGCGCTCGGCGTGCTGGTCGTGGGCTCGCTCGTGGGGATCGTCTACGGCGTCGCGGTGATCGTCCGGGTCCGCGGCGGGCGCGGCACGCACGTTCCGTTCGGGCCGGCGCTCGCGCTCGCGGGCCTCGTGTTCCTCTTCGAGCCGAACCTGCTGCAGCGCTTCCTGGAGCGGTCGTGAAGCTCGAGCGCGGCGGCGTTCAGGTCGAGATCGTCGCGAACCTGTTCGTGATGATGTTCGCGGGCCTGGCGCTGGTCGCGGTCGCGCTCGGGAGCCTCGCTGCGCGCGTAGCGCGCGACGACGCGCTCGAGCGGCTGCGCATGGGCTCGCGGCACGTGGAAGGCGAGCTCGCGCGCGGCGAGCGGCTGCGCGATTTCGCCGCAGTCGCGCGCGCCAGCGCACCGCGGCTGGTGGGTGGCGAGTTCCGCGTGCTCGACGGCGCGGGGCGCGTGCTGCTGGGCGAGCCGCTCGGCCCGGCGGAGCGCGGCGACCTCGAGGCGCTCTTGCGCGAGGCGCGCGAGCGAGGCGAGGTGATCGAAGAGGGCAGTCTCGCGCGCGGCGAGCTCGCGATCCTGACGCCCGTGCGCTCGCGCGCGGGTGAGGACGGCTTCCTCTATGGCCACAACGGCGGCGAGGAGTTCCGTGCCCGGATGGCGCCGCTCGTGATCGCGGGCCTGTGGATTCTCGCTACCGCCACGGCGGTGTTCGTCGGCTTCGGCGCGTGGCTGCTGCGGCGCCGCGTGGTGCTGCCGCTCGGTGCCCTGGCCGAGGGCACCGCGCGCATTGCCTCGGGCGACCTGGCCACGCGGCTCGCGCCGGAGGGCCCGGCCGAGCTCGCGGCGCTGGCGGGCTCGTTCAACCGCATGGCCGCGTCGCTCGAAGCGGACCGCGCGGCGCTGGAGCGCGCGCACGAAGCGCTGGCGCGGGGGCGCCGGTTGGCGTCGGTGGGACAGCTGGCCGCGGGCGTTGCGCACGAGGTCGGCAATCCCGTCGCGGCGATCCTGGGCTACGCCGAACTGTGTCAGCGCGACAAGGGCGCGAGCGAGCGCACCCGCGAGCTCGCCGAGCGCATCGGCGAGGAGGCGCTGCGCATCCGCACGCTCGTGCGCGAGATGCTCGACCTGTCGCGGCCCGACGCGCTGCAGCTGGAGCGCGCGGACACGGCCGCGCTGGTCGACCGGCTGGTCGAGCGCATGCGCCCGCAGCCGCTGCTCGGGGGCGTGGAGCTGTCGCTCGTCCTCGAGCCCGAGCTCCCGCCCATCGACGTCGACCCGCGGCGCATCGAGCAGATCTTCGTGAACCTGGTCGAGAACGCGGCGCACGCGCTGCGCGGTGTTCCGCTGGCTCGCATCGAGGTGGCCGCGCAGCGCACGCGCGACCCCGCGCGCCCGGCCCGCCGCGCGACCGACCGCGCCGGCGAGCGTCACTCGGCCGAGCGCGCACCGGACTCCGTCGCCATCAGCGTCACCGACAACGGCCCGGGCATCGACGCCGAGAACCTGCCGTACGTGTTCGATCCGTTCTTCACCACGAAGGAGCCGGGCGAGGGCACGGGGCTGGGGCTGTGGAACGCCCACCGGCTGGCCGAGCTGCTCGGCGGAAGACTCGAAGTCGCGAGTCAGTCCGGGCGGACTTGCTTCAGGCTGGTGTTGCCGGCCGCCGATACGAACGGCGGCCATGGCCAAACGCCGCGCGCTGATCATCGATGACGAAGGCGGGGTGCGCACGAGCCTCGGCGGGATCCTCGAGGACGAGGGCTACGAGGTCGCGAGCGCGCCCGACGGCGACACCGGCCTGCGCGCCGCGCAGAGCGATCGCTTCGACGTGGTGCTCTGCGACGTGCGCATGCCGGGGCGCGGCGGGCTGGAGATCCTCGAGGCGCTGATCGCGGCGCAGCCCGAGGCGACCGTGCTCGTCATGTCGGCGTTCGGGCAGATCGAGCAGGCGCTCGAGGCCGTGCGCAAGGGCGCGTACGACTACCTGGCCAAGCCGTTCACGGGGCAGGAGCTCCTGCTCGCCATTCGGAAGGCGGACGAGCGCGAGCGCCTGCGCCGCGAGAACCGCCAGCTGCGCCGCGCGCTGTCGCAGACGCGGTCGGGCCCTTCGCTCGCGGCGGCGTCGGAGGCGATGCGCGCCGTGTACGAGCTCGTGGAGCGCGCCGCGGAGTACAAGACCACGGTGCTGGTGACCGGCGAGAGCGGCGTGGGCAAGGAGGTCGTCGCGCGCGCCGTGCACGGGCTCTCCGACCGCGCGTCGGAGCCCTACGTCGCGGTGAACTGCGGCGCGATTCCGGAGTCGCTCATCGAGAGCGAGCTGTTCGGCCACGTGCGCGGCGCGTTCACCGGCGCGGACTCCGAGTCCCCCGGCATGTTCCGGGAAGCCGACGGCGGCACGCTGTTCCTCGACGAGATCGGCGAGCTGCCGCCGCCGATCCAGGTCAAGCTCCTGCGCGCGCTGCAAGAGGAAGAGGTGCGCCCCGTCGGCGCCGCGAAGACGTTCCCCGTCGACGTGCGCATCGTCGCGGCGACCTCGCGCGACCTCGACCACATGGTCGCCGCCGGCGAGTTCCGCGCCGACCTCTACTATCGCCTGAACGTGTTTCGCATCCACGTGCCCCCGCTGCGCGAGCGGGCAGAGGACGTGCCCGTGCTGGCGGACCAGCTGCTCGCCGCGCACGCGCGCCGGATCGGAAAGTCCGTCGAGCCGCTCGACCGCGGCGTGCTCGACGCGCTGGCCGAGTACGCGTGGCCCGGCAACGTGCGCGAGCTCGAGAACTCGCTCGAGCGTGCGCTGATCCTGTGCCGCGGCAGACACATCGGCCGCGAGCTGTTCCCGTTCCTCGAGGCCGTCGCGGCGGCTCCGGACGGCGGAGACGCGGACGACGGCAGTGACTCGAATGACTCGCACGACGCGCCCGGCGTCTCGGGCGAGGATCTCTCGATCAAGCGCCGCGGACGCGCGCTCGAAGAGCGGCTGATCCGCCTGGCGCTCGTGCGCACGCGTGGCAACCGCACGCGTGCGGCACGTCTGCTCGAGCTTTCGCCGCGCGCCTTGCAGTACAAGCTCAAGGAATACGCGGTCGACCCGCTCAATCCGCTTCCTGCCGGCTCCGATAGCTGAGACATCCTGGGCGCGTTTTCGCCTCGGGGTGGAGGGTCGTCATGAAGCGAGCCAGCGCAGCCGCGGTCGCGCTCCTGTGCGCCGCCTGCGGGAGCTCTTCCGACGCGCCGCAGGCGCCGACGGGTGCGACCCCGGGCGCGAGCGCGACGGCGGGCCACGAGAACGGCGCACCGACGATCGATAGCGCCGTCATCCGTCCGAACCCGGCGGGCGCTGCCGACGGACTCGCGCTCGAGATCCACGCGCGCGATCCGGAGCAGGACCGGCTCCGCACGACCATCGAGTGGTACCGCAACGGCGAGCTCGTGGGCGACCAGCACGAGACCAGCGTGCCGGCCAACACGTTCGCCCGCGGGGACCGCGTGTACGCGATCGTGTACGTGGCGGACGCCGCGCACGAAGTGTCGCAGCAGACCGCGACCGTCGTGCTCGGGAACTCGGCGCCGAAGATCCGCGGCGTGGAGATCACGCCCGTGAAGCCGACGAGCGGCGACATGCTCGAGGCGAAGCCCACGCTCGAGGACGCCGACGGCGACCCCATCGAGACGAGCTACCGCTGGCACAAGAACGGCGACCTGATTCCCGCCGCGACGAGCTCGCGCCTCGGCGTGGGCACGCTGCGCCGCGGCGACAAGGTGTACGTCGAGGCCAGCGCGTCCGACGGAACGGATGCGAGCGACTGGATCGCGTCGCGGGTCGTCGAGATCGGCAACGCGCCGCCCGCGATCACCTCGCAGCCCGGCTACGAGATGGGTCCCACGGGCGTGTACAGCTACGACATCAGCGCGAAGGACCCGGACGACGACCAGCCGCTCCGCTACGAGCTGGTCACGGGCCCGAAGGGCATGGTCGTGGACGAGTCCACGGGCAAGCTCGCGTGGACCGTTCCGCAGGACGCGCACGGCAACAGCCCGGTCGAGGTCGCCGTCTCCGACGCGTACGGCGGACGAGTGACTCAGAGCTGGGTGCTGTCCGTCGACTGGAACCAGGCTCCCGCCGCGCCGAGCCAGGAAAACGGCGAGGAAGGTGCAAAAAAGTCCGCCAACGCGAAGGACAAGACCGCGAAGAGCGAGTCCGGCGAGTCCGACGAAGAGGCGACTCCGAAGAAGAAGGCCGCGCCGGCGGCGCCCGCCCCGAAGGCGAACGCCGAGGCGGCCGCGAAGAAGAAGTCGAAGGCAGCCGAGGCCGACGGCGATCAGCAGCCCGAGATGGACGAGGGGGAGCCAGCAACGAACGAAGACTGAGCGCTCGGCGCTGCGGGCTCGTGAAGCCAAGGTTGGGGTCGGCATGCCTCAAGTGGATTTTTGGGGCCGCCGATCAAGGCCCGAGACGAACGGCCCGGATCCGATGGTGATCCAGCGCACGAGCACGCGGAATGCAAATGAAACTCAGTCTCTCTGCCGGCTCGAAAACGGAGGGTCCCTGTGGCCAGTAACAACGTTCGGCGCATTCGCGAGGCGCTCATGATGAGCAAGGCCGAGCTTGCGCGGAAAGCGGGTCTCTCGACGCTGACCATCGACCGCGTCGAAGCGGGCAAGACCTGCCGGCTCGACACGAAGCGGAAGATCCTCCACGCGCTCGGACTGCGCGTCTCCGACAAAGATTCGGTCTTCGGGGACCGCCCCGTCGACCACTTGCTCGCGTCGCGTGAGAGCGACGCGATGCCGAGCGGGAGCTGAGGCGCGCGATGGCACTCTTCGGCAACAAGACGGTCATCGGCCTCGACATCGGCTCCGCGATGGTGAAGGCGGTCGAGCTCGAACCGCACGGCGGCAGCTACCGCCTGCGCGGCTTCGGCTACGCGCCGCTGCCGCCGGAAGCGATCGTGCAGGGCTCGTTCATGAACGCGCCGGCGATCTCGTCCGCGATCTCCGAGGCCTGCTCCATGGGCGGCTTCAAGTCGAAGGACGTGGTCACTTCGGTGTCGGGTCACTCGGTGATCGTGAAGCGCATCTCGCTGCCGGCGCAGAGCAAGGAAGAGCTGGAAGAGTCGATCCGCTGGGAGGCCGAGCAGTACATCCCGTTCGACATCAACGAAGTCAACATCGACCACCAGATCCTGCGCGAGGTGGGCATCGACGGCCAGATGGACGTCCTGCTCGTCGCCGCGAAGAAGGACCTGATCGACGACTACCAGAGCGTGATCACCGAGTCGGGTCTCTCGCTCGTGGTGATGGACGTCGACGCGTTCGCGGTCGGCAACATGTACCAGCACAACTACGAGCCGGCCGACGACACGACGGTGGCGCTGCTCGACCTGGGCGCGTCGGTCATCAACATGAACGTGATGCAGGGCTCGGTGCCCGTGTTCACGCGCGACATCACGTCGGGCGGCAACCAGTACACCGAGGAGATCCAGAAGACGCTCGGCATCACGTTCGAAGAGGCCGAGCGCATCAAGATCGGCGGCAAGCCGGGCGAGGCCTCGAAGGACGTCGTCCCGCAGGAGGTCGAGGAGGCGATGCGCGAGGTCTCCGAGACCATGCTCGGCGAGATCCAGCGCTCGCTCGACTTCTACCGCGCCTCCGCGGCGAGCGCGCGCATCGAGCGAATCCTGTTGTGCGGCGGCGCGGCGCGCGTGCCGGGGCTCGACCGGATCTTCCACTCGAAGCTCGAGATCGCGGTCGACATCGTCGACCCGTTCACGCGGATCGAGATCGCCTCGAGCGCCGGTGACGAGGACCGTCTCCGCGAGCTCGGCCCGTCGCTGTGCACGGCGATCGGTCTGGGCATGCGGCAGGGGGACGACAAATGATTCGAATCAATCTGCTCCCCGTCCGCGAGGCCCGCCGAGCGGCGAACCAGCGCAAGCAGGTCGCGCTGCTCGGGTTCGCTGCGGGCGCGGGCGTCGCCATCTGCCTGTTGCTCTCCACCTGGATGGCCGCGCGCATCGCGCACGAGCGCTCGCTCATCACCGCGCGCCAGGCGGAGATGAAGAAGCTCGAGGCGACGCTCAAGGAAGTGAAGCAGTTCCAGACCGAGCAGGAAGAGATCGAGCAGAAGCTCGCGATCATCGATCAGATCGAGGCCGCGCGCATGGGACCGGTCAAGATCATGGACGAGCTGGCGACGCGGATCCCGCAGCGCGTGTGGCTCACCAAGCTGACCGAGAAGGGCGGCCTGCTCGAGCTCGAAGGGCGCAGCATCGACGCCGAGGTGGTCGCGGACTTCGCGGCCGCGCTCGAGGAGTCGCCGCTGCTCAGCAAGATCGACCTGCAGGAGACGAAGCTCGAGGAAGTCGACGGCTTGAAGCTCTCCGACTTCCGACTCACCGCCCAGTACCCGTTCCTGCAGCAGGAAGACCCGTCGAAGCCCGGCGCGAAGAAGCCGAAGCCCGCCGCTGCACCCGCAGCGCGCGGCGCTGTGAAGGCGGACTAGGAGAGGCCCATGGCGATCGGCGAGAACCTCGACGCCCAGAAGTTGCTCCAGAGGATGGAGCGGCTGCCGCCCCCGATGCGGAACGGCCTGCTCGCCGGCATCGCGCTCGCGGTGGTCGGCCTCTACATGGTGCTCTTCTTCGGGGGCAACCAGACGCAGCTCCACGGGCTGCAGAACCAGCGCGCGAAGCTCGAGCAGGACATCACGTCCGCACGCGCCGTCGCGAACAACCTCGACGCGTTCAAGAAGAAGCGCGAGGAGCTGGGCCAGCAGCTCGAAGCGGCGCTCGAGAAGCTGCCGGAGTCGAGCGACCTGCCCGCGCTGCTCACGAACATCTCGAGCCTGGGCAAGAAGTCGGGCCTCGAGATCCAGACGTTCAAGCAGGGCAAAAAGGTCGACCGCGGCTTCTACTCGGAGCAGCAGATCGAGCTCGAGTTCACGGGCGTGTATCACGACATCGCGCTGTTCTTCGACCGCGTCGCGAGTCTCTCGCGCATCGTGAACCTCACCGACCTCACGTTCACCGTCGCGAACGAAGCGGGCGAGAGCCCGACCCTCAAGGTGAAGGGCATCGCCGCGACCTTCTACTTCAACGACTCGTCGAAGCGCGCCGCTACGGACAAGGACGCGCCGAAGGCGGGAGGAGCGTGAGATGAGGGAGCTCCGGATCCTCTCGCGCAGCGCGGCGCTGGCGGCCGTGGTCGCCTTCGCAGCGGCGTGCGGCGGAGGCGACAAGGCGGACCCCAACGCCCAGAAGCCGGCGCCCGCCAAGATGGCCAAGGCCGCGGCGCCCGCGCCGACGGCTGCGGCCTACCACTACGACCCCACGGACAAGGTCGACCCCTTCAAGTCCTACATCAAGCGGCAGATCACGCTCGACACCGAGGGCGAGTCTTCGCCGCTGGAGCGTTTCGATCTCTCGCAGCTCGTGGTGATGGGAATCATCTGGGGTGTCGACGAGCCGCGCGCGCTGATCAAGGACCCGACCGGGAAGGGTTACATCGTGCGGGCCGGGACGCCGATCGGGAAGAACAAGGGCCGGATCCTGCGCATTGAAGACAACAAGGTGGTCGTGAAAGAGACCTATCTCGACCACCTCGACCGTGCGACGACCAAAGAGGTGGAGCTCGAGCTCTACGCCAACGGAAGAAGGAACGGAGCATGACTCGGAGGGTGTCACTCACGATGTGGACGCTGCGTGCTGTTGTTGCCGCTGCGCTCGCACTGGCCGCGTTCCCGCCGCAGGCGCGGGCGATCGGGGCCGAAGTGAAGACGATCTCCGCCGTCGAGGTGAAAACCGACGCGGGAGTGACTCGGATCGTGCTGCGCGGAGCGAAGGACGCGATCTACACGGCGTTCATGCGCCAGGATCCGCCGCGGCTCATCCTCGAGCTGCCGGACGTCGCCTTCTCGGGCGTGAACACGCCGATCTCCGTCAAGAACGGCCTCGTGGAAGACGTCACGCTCGGCGCGTTCGGTGACACCAAGGCGGGTCACAACATGGCGCGCGTGTCGATCGCGCTCGACAAGGAGGCCGAGTACGAGGTCAAGCCGCAGGGCGACGAGATCTCGATCGAGCTGCGCCCGTCCGCAGACGCGCCGGCGGCCGCCGCGCCCAGCCAGCCGGGTCCGCCCGACGTGTCGCCCGACGACGAGGCCGCGTTCGCCGCGGCCGCGAACGGCGGCGCTCCGCCCGCCGCCGCCGAGCAGGCCGCGCCCGCGAACCTCCCGCCGGCGCCGCCGCAGAAGTCGGTGCCGACGCCCGCCGCCGCGAAGTCGAGCGGCGCGAAGGCGGCGGCGGCGCAGCCGGCCGCCAGCGGCGCGCCCGCCGCGAAGCTGCGCTCGCTCACGGCGAGCGGCAACGCGGTGGACATCGAGGCGGACGGCCCGATCGACAACGTCGACTCGTTCGTGCTCAAGAACCCGGACCGCGTCGTCGTCGACCTGTTCGGGGCGAAGAGCGGGATCAAGAACGCCAAGCAGAGCTTCGCCGACGGCGTCGTCTCGCAGGCGCGCATCGGCGAGCACCCGGACAAGGTGCGCGTGGTGCTCGATCTGCGCGCCAAGCCGACGGGCAAGCCGACGGTCGTCGCGACCGCGAAGGGCGTACACATCGAGCTCGTGACCGACGGCAGCGCGTCCGCTCCTGCGGACGCGAGCGCTGCGCCCGCGGCGGCCGCCGACATGGCCGGCTCGGCCCCTGCAGGCGCTCCTGCGCCCGGCGCCGACGCCGCGACGGCCACGGACGCGAGCGGCGACGCGTCGGTGCAGAGCGTTCACTTCGAGTCACTGCCCGGTGTCGACCGCGTAGTGCTGACGCTCGGCCGCAAGGTCACCGCGACTCAGTACGAGCCCGATCCGACGACGCTCATGGTGCTGCTGAAGGGCGCCACGATCGCGCCGGAGACCGAGCGCCGCGTCGACACGAAGGAGTTCGGCGGCCCGGTGGAGATGTTCTCGGTGTTCAAGACGCCCGACGTGCCGACTCCCGAGGTGCGCGTCGTGCTGAAGCGCAACGCGCCCGAGAAGGCGAAGCTCACCTGGGACGGCGGCCAGCTCCGCATCGAGATGGCGCGCGCCGGCGGCGCACCGCCCGCGGCGGCGGCTCCGGCCGACGCGTCCGCGGCGGCCGCCCCCGCCGCGCCGAGTGACTCGGCCCCGCCCGCCGATTCGGCGGCGCCGACGACGGCGGATCTGCCGGCCGAGCCGGGCACGAACGCCGGCGCCGCGCCGGCGGCTGCGGACTCTTCCGCGCCCGCCGACGCCAAGGCCCCCGAAAAGTCGAAGGCGGCCCAGAAGGCCATGGCCAGCGAGTCGACGGGGAAGCCCGTGCCGGCGCCGATCAAGACGACGGCCGGCGCCCAGGTCGCGTTCGACCCGTTCCTCGACGGTCCCGCCGACCCCGCGTCGATCGACATCCTCGAAGAGGGCGGCTTCGACGAGGAGAAGCAGTACCAGGGCCGGCGCATCTCGCTGGACTTCAAGGACGCCGACATCGGCAACATCCTGCGGCTCATCGCGGAGGTCTCGGACCTCAACGTGATCGCGGGCCAGGAAGTCACGGGCAAGGTCACGATCCGCCTGGTGGACGTGCCGTGGGACCAGGCGCTCGACGTCATCCTGTTGACGAAGGGCCTGGGCTTCATCCGCATCGGCAACATCCTGCGCATCGCGCCGGTCGACACGCTGAAGCAGGAGCGCGAGGCGCGCCTGCAGGAGCGCCGCTCGCGCGAGAAGCTCGAGGACCTGGTCGTGAAGCTCCAGCCCGTGAACTTCGCCAAGGCGAAGGACGTGTCGCAGCTCGTGAAGCGGCTGCTCTCGTCGCGGGGCTCGGTCAACGTCGACGACCGCACGAACACGCTCATCATCAAGGACATTCCGAACGTGATCCACGAGGCCACGGCGCTCGTGAAGGCCGTGGACACCCAGACCCCGCAGGTGCTCATCGAGGCGAAGATCGTGGAAGCCTCGCTGACGTTCTCGCGCGGCCTGGGTGCGATCTGGGGCGTGGGCTGGGCGAGCCCGACGGACTCGACCGGAACCGCCCGGCCGGCGCTCGGCAACCCGAACGGCGCGGATCAGAGCAACAACTTCATCGCGTCGAACGCGATCTCGTCGGCGGCCACGGGCCTGCTCAACCTGGGCATCCTGGGGCTCAACGACAAGCTGCAGCTCGACTTCCAGCTGCAGGCCAGCGAAGAGAACGACCAGGGCAAGGTCATCTCGTCGCCGCGCGTGGTGACCCTCGACAACCAGACCGCGACGATCAAGCAAGGTGTCGCGATCAAGTTCACCGAGGCCACGGCGGACAAGCTGACCACGACCTTCGTCGACGCGGTGCTGCAGCTCAAGGTGACGCCGCACATCACCGCGAACCGCTCCATCATCATGAAGCTCGCGGTCTCGAAGAACGCGCCGTCGCTGTCGGCTTCGGACGGCAGCGTGGTCGGTATCAACAAGAACGAGACGACCACCGAGGCGATCCTGCGCGACGGCGAGACGATGGTGCTGGGCGGCATCTACACGATGGACAGCGGCCGCGCGTCCTCGAAGGTGCCGTTCCTGGCGGACATCCCGATCCTGGGCAGCGCCTTCAAGAGCGACAACCTCCACGACGAGCGCAAGGAGCTCCTGGTCTTCGTGACTCCGCGCGTCGTGCAGGGCGTGCAGCCCGACGTCGAGTGACGCGGTATGCTCCCCGGCCATGGGGAGCGCCGAGCGCGATCGGTGTGTGCTCTTGTCCGGCCTCATGGGCTCGGGCAAGAGCCGCGTCGGTCGCGCTCTCGCGTTGGAGCTCGGCTGGGACTTCGTCGACACGGACGTAGAGATCGAGCGCGTCGCCGGGCTCTCGGTCGCGGAGATCTTCGCGCGCGAAGGCGAGCCCGCATTCCGCGCGCGTGAGCGCGACGCGCTGCGCGCGCTGCCGACACAGCGATGTGTCGTCGCGCTCGGCGGCGGCGCCGTCGTTTCGGCCGAGAACCGCGCGATCCTCGCTGCGAAGGGCAGGCTCCTCTGGCTCGACGCCGAGCCGGAGACGCTCGTCGAGCGGATGGGCGAGGCGCGCGACCGGCCGCTGCTCGCCGGGCTGGACCGTGCCGGCCGCGTGGCGAAGCTGACCGCGCTGCGCGCCGAGCGCGGGGCGGCCTATGCCGAGGCGGAGCTCCGCGTCGCGACCGACGGCTGCACGATCGCGCAGGCGGTCTCCCGCGTGCGCGAGGCGCTCCACGGCGCACAAGGATGCGCAAATGCGGTCGATAAGAAGCGGGTCGGGGGGGCAAAGTGACCGAGAAGGATCCGGCGAAGCTGCGGCTCGAGCTCGCGCGCCTGCACTGGGCGCTGGCCGAGCGGGCCGAGGCGGTCACCGCGCTCGAGCGCGCCGCCAAGCTGGACGGCGCCGATCCCGAAGCCGTGCTGCTCGCCGTCGACGCGTGCCTCGAGGAGCTCGAGGCGGGCGACGCGCCGGATCTGGCGGCGCGCCTGGCGGGCCTGCGCGCGCGTGCCGTGGAGGCGATCGAGGCGCGCGATCAGGCCGACCTGCCCGCGCCGCTCGAGACGCCCACGTTCGCGAAGCTGCTCGCCGATCAGGGCCATTCGGAGCGGGCGCTCGTCGTGGCCGACAACCTGCTCCGCCGAAATCCCGCCGACGCGCGCGCGCTGGCGGTCCGGGAAGCCATCACGGCGCGGCCGCCGCGGCGCACTTCGCACGCGCGGACGCTCGCCGAGCTCGAGCGCTGGCTCCACAACCTCGAGAGCCGCAAGCAGGGAGGCGCCTTCGCATGACGTTCCGCGAGATCCTCACGACCCTGGTCGACCGCACGCCCGGCGCGCTGGCGGCCGCGATGATGGCCGGCGACGGCGTCGCCATCGACGAGTACGCGCGCGACGGCGCGGAGGTCGATCTCGGAGCGATCGCCGTCGAGTTCGGCCGGATCTTCGGGCAATCCCAGAAGGTCGCGGAGTCGCTGTACGGCGCGCGCGAGGGCGAGCTCGACGAGCTGCTCCTCGTGATGGGCGAGCACCAGATCCTGTTTCGCAAGCTCGACGAGGACAGCTTCCTGATCCTGGTGCTCGAGCACACGGGCCTCGTGGGCAAGGCGCGCTGGCTGGCGCGCAGCCTGTTGCAGGAGATCCGGGAAGCGCTCTAATACGGCGCTGCCATGAAGATCCTGGTCCTGCACGGCCCGAACCTGAACCTGCTCGGCGAGCGCGAGCCCGAGATCTACGGCCGCACCACGCTGGCCGAGATCGACGCCCGGCTGCGCGAGATCGCCGCCGAGCGCGGCGCCGCTCTCGAGTCGTTCCAGTCGAACCACGAGGGCGCGCTGATCGACCGCATCCAGGCGGCGCGCCGCGACTGCCAGGCGCTCATCGTGAACCCCGGCGGACTGACACATTCTAGTGTAGCCCTGCGAGACGCGCTCGCGGCCACCTCGCTGCCCGTCGTCGAGGTGCACCTCTCGAACATCTACGCGCGCGAGCCGTTCCGCCACCACTCGTACGTGTCGGGCATCGCGCTGGGGCAGATCTCGGGCCTGGGCGCGAAGGGCTACGAGCTCGCGCTGGTGGCGCTGCTCGACCGCCTGAAGTAGCGCCATGCCCGCGCGCCCCTGGCGGCTCTTGCGCGACGGCCCGGGCGACGCCGCCTGGAACATGAGCCTCGACGAGGCGCTGCTGCTCGCCGCGCCCGGCGCACCGCCCGCGCTCCGGCTCTACTCCTGGCGCGAGCCGTCGCTGTCGCTCGGGCTGCGCCAGGCGCCGCCCCGGTGGCTGTCCCGCTGCGACGCGCTGGGCGTCCCGGTGGTCCGGAGGGTGACGGGCGGCGGCGCGGTCCTCCACGCCGGCGATCTCACGTACGCGGTCGTCGCGCCCGCAGATGCGCACGGCTTGCCGGTCGACCTGCGCGGCAGCTACGAGTGGATCCGCGCGCGGCTCGTGGCGGGGCTGGCGCGCGCCGGCCTCGAGGCGCGCGCCGCCTGCGCACGGCCGGGCGCCGAGCGGCTCGAGCTTTGCTTCGCCGGCGCGACGGGCTACGAGGTCGAGCTCGACGGCGAGAAGCTCGTGGGCAGCGCCCAGCGGCGCACCCGCCGCGCGTTCCTGCAGCACGGCTCGATCCGCCTCTGCGACGACGCCGCGCTCTATCGGGCGCTCACCGGCTCGGCGCCGCCCGCCGGCAAGCCGCCGGGCCTGGCGCGCGAGGCGGTGGAGTCCGCGCTCGTCGAGAGCTTTGCCGCCGCGCTGCCGGCGGGGCTCGAGCCGGCGGAGCTGTCGTCTGCCGAGCACGCGTGTGCACGAGAGCGCACGGCGCTCCGCGAGCGATCTCGCCTCGCTGCGCCGCCGCTTGCGCTCAGCCGAGAGGCCGAATTCGCCGATAGGCACCCGTAGCGAGGACCCCCCGGGATTTCGAGGTCTTCGCAGCGAGCGAGGACCCACCCCTGGCCTTCACGCCCAAGAAGCGCAAGACGCTCGAGTCCGCGCAGAAATACGCGCAGAAGGGCTCGTACGACAAGGCGCTCGCCGAGTACGACAAGCTGCTCAAGGCGGACCCTCGCGACTCGAACATCCGCCTGAAGATCGGCGACCTGCTGCTCAAGAAGGGCGACAAGCAGAAGGCCATCCAGTGCTACACGGAAGTCGCGGAGATGTTCTCGCGCGGCGGCTTCGACGCGAAGGCCGTCGCGATCTACAAGCAGATCCTCCGCACGGAAGAGGAGTCCCTCGAGGCGCGCACGCACCTCGGGGAGTGCTTCCAGCGCATGGGTCTCGCGTCGGATGCGCTGCGCGAGTTCCAGGAAGCCTTCAAGATCTGCCAGAAGAAGGAGCTCAAGCGCGAAGCGTTCGAGCTGTTGCGGCGCGTCGCCTCGCTCGACCCGACGAACATCGCCAACCGCCTGAACCTCGCCGACCTGTTCGCGCGCGAGAAGATGGAGGACGAGGCGCGGCGCGAGTACACCTCGCTGCTCGAGGAAGTCCGCAAGCAGACGGGCATCGACCTCGTGATCCGCGTGGCGGAGCAGATGCGCCGTGCGTTCCCCGACAGCCGCGAGGCGCTCGATGCGCTGGCCTGGGCGAAGATGCAGACCGGCGCGCACGCCGAGGCGCTGAAGCTGCTGAAGGCCGCGCTGCCGAAGCACCCCGAGGACATCGCGCTCCGCGAGTCGTACGTCACGGCGCTCGAAGGCAGCGGCGACGTCGCCGGCGCGCGCAAGATCTGGCGCGAGATCGCGGAGCTGTACAAGACGCGCGGCGAGGTCGAGAAGTCGCGCGAGATCATGCAGCGCCACGGCGGGCTCGCGTCGTTCGGCGGCAGCGGCGACGAGTCGACCACGCCGAGCATCCTCTTGACCGAGCCGACCGCGCACGGCGTCGGCGCGTCCGACGCGGACGAGCTCGACGAGGACATCCAGCTCGACGACATCGAGCCGTCCGCGCCCGGCAAGCCGATCTCGAAGCCCGCCGCGGAGATCGTCGAGCGGGCCGCGCCCGGGCTCACGCACCGCACCACGCCGTCGATCGCGAAGCCGCAGCCGGCGCCGGCGAAGACGACCTCGTCGCCGGCGGAGATGATCGCCGAAGCGCGCGTGTCACTCGAGTTCGGCGACCCCGAAGAGGCGACGCGGCTCGGCAAGCTCGTGCTCGAGGCCGATCCCGACTCGCGCGAGGCGCGGAAGCTGTTGGCCGACATCGAGCGCGCCTCGGGAGCGTCCCCGAAGGCCGACGACGAGAAGATCGAGCTCGCCGTCGGCGGCGACGAGGACCCGCCGGAGATCGAGCGCAGCTCGCTGACCGAGCCCGAGCCGCCGCCCGCGGCGAAGCAGGGCCGCGGCAAGACCGAGCTCGCGCCGCTCGGAGCGAGCGAGGAGTTCGACAGCCTTCCCGACATCGAGATCGTGCTCGAGGACGAGGAGGACCGCGACGCGAAGTTCGCCTCGGTCGAGCCGCCGTCGCAGGTGCGCGGGACGCCCGCCGCGGCAGCCCCGGCCAAGCCGGCGGCGAAGTCCGCGCCCAAGGTCGCGGCGAAGTCCGAGCCGGCGCCCGCCGCGGACGACGACTTCGACATCGAGATCGAGATCGACGACGGCGAGCCGGAAGAAGCGGCCGCGCCCGAGCCCGAGCCCGAAGACAACTCGGCCGCGAATCTCGAGCTCGACATCGGGGGCGAGTCACTCGAGTTCTCCGAGCCGCTCGCCTCCGATCGCGAGGTCTCGAGCTTCGCGCAGAGCTCCGCGCGCATCGAGGAGAATCTCTCCGAGGCCGACTTCTATCTCGAGCAGGGCTTGATCGACGAAGCCGAGCGCATGTATCGGGCCGTGCTCGACAAGGTGCCGTCGCATCCCAAGGCCCAGCTGCGCATGGGCGAGATCGACGCGCGCCGCGCGAAGGGGGCGAAGCCGGAGAAAGGCGCGAAGCCGAAGCGCGCGGCCGAGCCGGCGAAGCTCACGAGTCCGCTCGAAGACACGATGGTGCGCGATCCCGACGGCGAGGAAGCGCTGTCGATCCCGGATCTCCCCGACGACCTGCTCGCGCCGCCGAAGAAGAAGGCCGAGAAGGCGACGCCCGCGCTCGCG
>DATJZN010000054.1:0-211722 GCA_035499075.1 Myxococcota bacterium
ACGTAGATGTCGAACGCGCCCAGGTCGCGGAACTGGCGCGCCGCCTTGGTGTAGTGGCCGAGCTTGCGCGGCGGCGCCGACACCTTGATGCCGCGCACGAAGTCGAGCCGCGACGCGGCCTTCACGGCGCGCGTGCGCAGATGGCGCTCGCGGCCCGCGGAGATGTCGGCGTTGTCGTACAGGAAGATCGGCAGCGCGCGCTCGCGCGCGTCGAGCAGGTCCGCGACGTCGCGCTGCAGGAACTGGATGGGGTCGTCGACGTCCCGGATCGCGAGCGGCGCGATCACGCCAGCGTGCGCGCCGAGCTCGAGCGCGAGCTCGAGCGTCTCGAGCGTCTCCGCGCGCGTGGGCGCCGTGAGCCCGACCCACGCCTCGACCGGCCGCTCGCCGGCCTGCACGAGCCGCGTCTCGTGCTTCTTCGTCTCCTCGACGACGACGCGGATCACGCGGTGGCGGCGCCGCTGGTCGAGCTTGTTCCACTCGCCCGTCGTGCCCATGACGAACAGCACGTCGGCGCCGCGCCCGCCCTGGATCAGGTAGCGGACGAGGCGACGCTGATCCGTGTCGCAGGGCTCGCCGTCGGCCCCGAGGCACGAGACGACGGGAATCGACAGCCCGCGGCGCGGCGCGTAGTTCCAGAGCGTGCGCACGGGGCGACTCTACGTCCCCTGATCGCGCGGATCCAGGGCGTCGCGCAGGCCGTCGCCGAGCAGGTTGTACGCGGTCACGGTGAGGAAGATCGCCGCACCCGGGAACACGGCGAGCCACCAGGCGGTGATGTTCGACTGCGCCGCCGACAGGATCGAGCCCCACGTGACGAGCTCGGCGGGCACGCCGATGCCCAGGAACGACAGGCCCGACTCGGTGAGGATCGCGCTCGCCACGCCGAACGACATCGACACGAGCACCGGCGCGATCGCGTTCGGCAGCACGTGGCGCGCCATGATGCGCCGGTCCGTGGCGCCCAGGCTCTGCGCCGCAGCCACGTAGTCCATCGCGCGCACCTTGTAGAACTCGCCGCGGATGAGCCGCGCGATGCCGACCCAGCCCGTCAGCCCGAGGATCGCCATCACCATGTAGATCGACGGCGGCAACGTCGCGGCGACGGTGATGATGAGGAAGAACGTCGGCACGCCGAGCATCATCTCGAACAGCCGCGACAGCGCGAGGTCGACGGCGCCGCCGTAGTAGCCCGCGATTCCGCCCAGGGCGACGCCGATCGTCGCCTGGATCGCGACGACGACGAGCCCGATCGTGAGCGAGATGCGGATCCCGTGCAGCATGCCCGCCGCGACGTCGCGCCCGATGCCGTCGGTGCCCAGCCAGTGCACGCGGCTCGGCGGCTCGAACACGTCGCCGGTGATGTCGGGTGCGGTCGCGCTGTGCGGGATCGGGGGCCACCAAACCGTATCGGCGCGCTCGGCGAGCGTCGCGAAACGCTGGTTCACGAGCGCCGGCGGCCACTGGCGCGCACCGAGCCATACGCCGTAGTCGATTGCGATCGGGAAGTAGCTCTCGCCGTCGAGCTCGATGTAGTACGGCTTGTCGTTCGCAACGAGGTCGGCGCCGAGCGCGAGCGCCGCGAGCGCGCCGATGAACCACAGTCCGAACAAGGCGCGCTTGCGCCGGCGCAGCTCGCGCCAGACGCGCGCGCCCGCGCTCTCGGACGCGCCGCTCAAGCGCTGGTCCTCGCGTAGCTGATGCGCGGGTCGACGAGCGCGAGCAAGAGGTCGGCCAGGAGAATGCCCACCTGCGTCAGCAGCACCGTCGTCGCAAAGAGCGCGAGGATCACCGGGTAGTCGCGCGCGAGCACGGCGTCGTAGCCGAGCTGCCCCAGCCCGGGAATCGAGAAGATGCGCTCGATCAGCACCGCGCCGCCGATCAGGCCCGGCAGCACGCCAGCGACGATCGTGACCATCGGGATGAGCGAGTTGCGCAGCATGTGCCGGAGCACCACGGCGCGCTCGGGTACGCCCTTCGCGCGCGCGGTGCGCACGAAGTCCTGGCGCGCGTTGTCGAGCATGGACGAGCGCAGGTAGCGCGAGATCTCCGTGTAGCTGCCGAGGGTCGTCACGAACAGCGGCAGCGCCAGATGGTGGGCGAGATCGCCCAGACGCTGCGCGAGCGACCAGCTCTCGTTCGCGCCGAGCGAGCGCAGGCCGCCCGGCGGGAACCACGCGAAGTAGTCGCCGCCGCAGAAGAACACCAGCAGGAGCACCGCGATCCAGAAGCTCGGCATCGAGTAGAGCAGGAAGATGGTCACGGTGGAGATCTGGTCGAAGCGACTGCCGGGGCGGATCGCCGAGTAGATCCCGAGCGGCACCGCGAAAAGGTAGGTGACGAGGAGCGCCAGCAGCTCGATGCCCACCGTCACAGGCAGGCGCTCGCGGATCTTGTTCCAGACGAGCTGCTTGTCCTTGTAGCTGCGGCCGAGATCGCCCGTCACAAAGTGGTGTAGCCAGTCGCCGTACTGCACGACGAGCGGCCGGTCGAGCCCGAGCTCGTGGCGCAGCTCCTTCTCGGCCTTCGCCTTGTCGGCGAGCTTCTGCGTGCTGATGCCCGCCTGGCCCGAGGCGAGCCCGCCCGCAAGATACAGGTCGACGGGATCGCCGGGCGCGAGCACCGTGATCGCGAACCCCATGAACGAGATCACGAGGAACGTCGGAACCATGAGCAGCGTGCGCCGCAGCGCGTAGGCGGCGAGCGCACTCGTCATCAGTGGTACTTCTGCTCGAGCGTCGGCACCCACCACTCCGACTCGTACGTGCCCGTGGCGGGATAGAAGGTCACGCCGTGGAAGCGCTTGTCGTACGCCGAGAGCGACGCGGGGCCGTACACGAACGTGTAGGGCTGCTCGTCGTACAGGATCTCCTGTACGCGGTCGTACATGGCCTTGCGCTTCGCGGCGTCGAACTCGGTGCGGTACGCGACGAGCAGCTTGTCGACCTCGTCGTTCTTGTAATAGATGTGGTTCGAGCCGCCCTCGACCGCCTGTGACGAGTGCCAGATCTGGTACAGATCGGGCGGCGTCGCGCCGCTCGCGGTCCAGCCGAGGATCACGGCGTCGTAGTCGCCGTGCTTCACCTGTTCGAGCATGATCGACCAATCGACCGCGCGGAACGTCGCGCCGATGCCCGCGCGCTTGAACTCGTCGACGACGACGAGCCCCAGGTTCTTGCGGTCGTCGTTGCCCGAGTTGGAGATGATCTCGAACTTGAGCGGCGTGCGGCCGCCGTGGCCGTCGTCCTTGTCGAGGATCCCGTCGCCGTCCGTGTCGGCCCAGCCCGCTTCCGCGAGCAGCGCCTTGGCCTTCGCGGGATCGAACGGCCACGGCGCGAGCTTCTGGTCGTACTCCGGGCGCTTGGGGTAGATCGGCGACTCGACCGGGTCCGCGAGCCCGAGCATCACCTTGTCGCAGATGTTCTTCTTGTCGGTGAGATACGAGAGCGCCTGGCGCACGCGCTTGTCCTGGAAGATCACGCGACGCTCGTTCCAGCCGATGTACGTGAAGCTCGCCGCCAGGTCTTTGTGCTTCTCGATGTGCGTAGCGAAGCTGGCATCGTTCGTCTGCTTGAGATACTGCACGGGCCGCAGCCCCATGGCGTCCAGCGTGCCTGCCTTCAGCGCGACGAGCGCGGCGTCGTAGTCGGTCATGATGCGGAACACGAACCGGTCGACCCACGGGTCCCCGAGCTCCGAGTGGCCGGCCGCGAACGAGCCCGGCCAGCGGCGCAGCTCGATCTTCTCGCCCGTCGAGTAGTCGCGCGCGGGGTTCTCGAGCTGGAGCGCGCCCGGGCCGAGCGGGTTGCGGTTGAAGTTCTCGTTGAACGCGGCGGCGAACTTGTCGGCGCGCTCCTTCTTGTCGGGCGGCAGCGCGTCGTAGTTCGCGAGCTCGGCGAGCGTGATCCCGTCGAGCAGGTTGTCGGGATCGTAGTAGTGGCGCGGCAGCGGCTGCGTGCCGCCCAGCACGTAGTCGTTCATGAAGTACGGCTGCGAGAGCGTCATCTTCACCGAGTGCGGGCCGGTCGCGACCACGTCGGCCAGCGAGTCGTAGTAGTTGCGCAGGTGCGGCGAGTTCACGTGCGGGTGCTTGATCGCCTTGAGCGTGAACACCACGTCTTCCGCCGTGAACGGCTGGCCGTCCGAGAACTTCACGTCGTCGCGCAGCTCGAACTCGTAGGTGAGGTGATCGGCGGAGACCTTCGGCAGCGCGCGCGCCAGAGCCGGCCGGAGCTCGAGCGTCGCGTTGTCGACGCGGACGAGCGGCGGGAAGATCCAGCCGAGTACGGCGCTCGCGCCCGCATCGCTCGACGTGAGCGGGTTCAAGTTCTCCGGATCGGCGAGCATGTGGAAGACGAGCCAGTCGCCGCGCACGGGCGCGCCGTCGTTCGCGGCAGGCGTGGTCGCGGGCGTGTTCTCGGCGGCGTTCTCGCCGTTCTTGTTGCGGTCCTTCGGCCCGCGGCAGCCGCCCGCGAGCGCGACGAGCGCCAGAATGAACGCGAGCCGGTGCAGTCTTCGCATGCGTCCCCCCATGGCGGAGATCATGCCGAGTCGAAAAAGGCCTCGCACGGCTTCGCCCCCGCGCTATGATGCAGAGGCCTTCCGAATTTTCTCCCCCCTCGAGAGGCTTGGATGCACCGCAGTGCACCGCAAAGGGGCGGAGTGCGAGTCGAGCTCGTGATCAACGGAGAGATCATCGGAGTCTGGCTCGACGAAACCGGGATTCACTTCCGCGCGGACGGCACGCGCACCGAGGGCCACCTGCCGTGGTCCGTCGCGATCGCGATGTCGCTCCTGCCGCCCGACGTGCCGCGCGTCGGAACCATCGAGGCCGCGTAGCCGTTGATCCTCGCCCTCGTCGCAGCGCTCGGCTTCTCGGTGGGGATCGCGACGCTCCTCTTGATCCAGCACGGTCGCGCGCCTGCGGCGAGCGAGGGGACGCCGGCTGCAGCCCCGGCCCTGCCCGAGCCCAAGCCGCTCGCGCCCGTGCGCGAGCTCGCGCCGGTCGCCGAGCCGGCCGAACGCACGGCCGCGCCGCACTTGATCGCGCTGATCGGCGAGGCGATCCGCGAGCCGCTGCGGCTGTTGCGGCGCACGAGCGACCCACCGGCCGACGCGATCGCCGCGCTGGAGCGCATCGCCTGGCAGACGCGCATGCTCGTGGCGCGCCCCCGGCCCATGCGCGCGGCGCCGACCTCGCCGATCGCGCTCTTGCAGGAGGCCGCCGAGGAGATCCCGCTCCTGCGCGACGGCTCGGTCGGCGCGTCGTGGAGCCTCTTGAACCGGCAGCCCGTGTACGTCGACTCCGACCGCATCCGCGGCGCGTTCAAGGCGCTGCTCGAGTCGGGCGCCGAGCTCGCCGGGCCCGGCGGGCGCGTGGGCATCAAGATCCTGCAGGGCAAGCTGCCCGGCTTCCCCGTGCAGATCGAGATCGAGATCGGCCAGCGCGGCGTCGAGCTCGACCCGCTGGGCGCGCTCGTGACGCGCCACCTCGTGGAGAGCCAGGGCGGGCGCGTCGAGGTCGACGGCAACGTGACGCGCATCCTGCTGCGCAACGCGGCCGCGGACCCCGCGGTCGCGCCCGTCGCCGCCGCCGGCTAGACGCCTTCGAAGAGCGTCGAGAGGGCGACGCCGAGCGCGGTCGACAGCTTGCGCAAGGTGGCCACCGACGCGGCGCTCTTGCCCAGCTCGATCTGCGAGATCAGGCTCACCGACAGCCCGGTCTTGTTCGCGAGCTGGCGCAGGGTGAGCGCGCGGCGCTTGCGCTGCGCGCGGATGCGCGTGCCGAGCAGCTGGTTGACGCGCTCCTCGGCGTCGATGACCAGGCCCTTCTCGTGGATGGCGCGCTCGAGCACCGCGCGCAGGTCCTGCAGATCGAACGGCTTCTGCAGGTAGTCGAACGCCGCCGCCTTCATCGAGTCGACCGCCGTCTGCACCGACGGGTAGCCGGTCATCACGATCACGCAGATGTCCGAGTCGATCGCGCGCACCTGGCGCAAGAGCTCGACGCCGTCGACGCCGGGCAGGCGCACGTCGAGCAGCACGATCTGGTGCCGCCCCTGCCGAACCTCGACGAGCGCGTCGGCCGGCTTCGAGGCGACGGCCACCTTGAAGCCCTCGCGCGTCAGGAACTCCCGCAGGTAGAGGCAGATGTCCTCGTCGTCGTCGACCACGAGGACGCGCAGCTTCATGCGCTCAGGCACGGCGCGTAGTCTACCGGGTCTCGAATGGCGGTGGAGAGGACTTTCGCTCACCGCGACTTCGCGGGGCCGGCAGCCTGCACCCACGACGGCGCGAAGTCCGAGGCGGCCAGGCTGGCCGCGCTCACGCTGTCGACGTGGAAGGTCGCGATCGCGCCGGAGTCGTCGGCCAGCTCGATCTTCGTGGGGAAGCGGACCTTGCCGAACTCCTGCCACTGGTCGAAGGAGGCGCGCGGCTGCTTGGGGCGCACGATCCTCCGCAGGTCCAGCGCCGATTTCTCGATCCACAGCTGTGAGGGCGACTGGCGCGTGCCGAGCACCCAGCAGTCGTCGTCGCCGCAGCGCGCGAGCTCGTTCTGCTGGAAGTCGACCCCCGCGGCGGCGAGCCAGCCGCGCAGCTCGGACTCGCGGCGCAACGCGAGCGGCGCCAGGTCGGGCAGCCAGGGCGGCGCGGGAAGCTTGGTGCCGGCGGTGGTCCGGCCACCGGACACCAGCCAGCGGCCGCCCTGGTCGTCGGAGACGCGCTCCCCCAGGTCGGGGTGGAGCTCGATCACCAAGTGCGCGGGCGCCGACGACTCGCGCGCGGTCAGGCTCGCCTCGATGCGCAGCGGGCTGCCCTTGGCGCGCGCGTCGGCCAGCATGCCGAGCACGCGGTCGCCGGGCGTCACGTAGGCGAGCAGCGCGGCCGCGAGCGCCGCGAGCCGCGCGCTCACGCGAGCCGCCGCAGCGCGCTGCGCCCCGCGAAGCGGGCCCGCGCGCCGAGCTCTTCTTCGATGCGGAGCAGCTGGTTGTACTTGGCGACGCGGTCGGAGCGCGACAGCGAGCCCGTCTTGATCTGGCCCGCCGCCGTGCCTGTGGCGAGGTCCGCGATGGTCGTGTCCTCGGTCTCGCCCGAGCGGTGCGAGATGACGTTCGCGTAGCCCGACGACTCCGCGAACTGGATCGTCTCGAGTGTCTCGGTGAGTGTTCCGATCTGATTCACCTTGATGAGCACCGCGTTCGCGACGCCGCGAGTCACTCCTTCGCGCACGATGCGGGGGTTGGTCACGAAGACGTCGTCGCCCACCAGCTGCACCTTGGCGCCGAGCGCGTCGGTGAGGAGCTTCCAGCCCTCCCAGTCGCCCTCGGCGAGGCCGTCCTCGATCGATACGATCGGGTAGCGCGCCACCCAGTCCTGGTACAGGCGCACCATCTCGTCGCGCGTGCGCACGGTGCCCTCGCCCGCGAGCACGTACTTCTGGCCGTCGAAGAGCTCGCTCGCTGCGACGTCGAGGCCCAGGTGCACGTCGACGCCCGCGCGGTAGCCCGCGCGCTCGATGCCGCGCAGGAGCATCTCGACCGCCGCTTCGTTCGAGGTCAGGTCGGGCGCGAAGCCGCCCTCGTCGCCGACGCCGGTCGCGAAGCCGGCGTCCTTGAGCGTGTCGCGCAGCGCGTGGAAGATCTCGGCGCCCATGCGCAGACACTCGGCGAACGTCGGTGCTCCGGTCGGCAAGAGCATGAACTCCTGGAAGTCGACCTTGTTGTCGGCGTGCGCGCCGCCGTTCAGCACGTTCATCATGGGCAGCGGCAAGAGCGGCTCGCGCCCGGCCGCGAGCCAGCGGAACAGGCTCTCTCCCGCTTCTGCGGCGGCCGCGTGCGCCGCCGCGAGCGAGATGCCGAGGAGCGCGTTCGCGCCGAGCCGCGACTTCGCCTCGGTGCCGTCGAGCTCGATCATGCGGCGGTCGAGCGCGGCCTGCTCCGCGAGGCCCGCCACGGGCAGACCCCGCACCGCGCGCGCGAGCTCGCCGTTCGCGTTCTCGACCGCCTTGCGCACGCCCTTGCCGCGGTAGCGCCTCTTGTCCCCGTCGCGCAGCTCGAGCGCCTCGCGGCTGCCCGTCGACGCGCCCGACGGCACGGCCGCCCGCCCGCGCGCGCCGGAGTCGAGGCGCACGTCGACCTCGAGCGTGGGATTGCCGCGCGAGTCGAGAATCTCTCGCGCGTGGACTTGCTGGATGGTCGCCATGGCGGCGCAGTCTAGCGCAGCGCGCGCAGCGGAGAGAGCAACAGCCGCCCGTCCGCGTCCCGGTCGACGCGCGCCTCGACGCCGTACACCGCGGCGATGCGCTCGGCGGTCAGCACCTCGGCGGGCGCGCCGCGCGCGGCGACTTCACCATGCGCGAGCAGCACGAGCTCGTCGGCGAAGCGCGCCGCGAGCACGAGGTCGTGCGTGACCAGCGCGATGCCGCGCGCGGGGTCGGCCGCGAGCCACTCGCGCAGGAAGCCGAAGCACGAGAGCCCGTGGCCGAGGTCCATGTGCGCGGTCGGCTCGTCGAGGAGCCACGCGTCGACGCCCTGGGCGAGCGCGCGCGCGAGCAGCACGCGCCGCTTCTCGCCACCCGACAGCGTCGGGTACGCGCGCGCGGCGAGCGGGGCCAGGTCGAGTGCCGCGAGCGCGGCGGCCGTGCGCGCCGCGTCCTCGGCCGATTCGCGGCCCAGCGGGCCGAGGAACGGCGCGCGCCCGAGCGCGACCATCTCGCGCACGCTGAACGGGAACGGCATGGCCGAGTCCTGCGGCACGACCGCGAGGCACTGCGCGATCTCGCGCCGCGACAGCTCGGCGAGCGGCCGTCCGCCGAGCTCGACTGCGCCCGCGTCGGTGCGCAACACGCCGGAGAGCGCGCGCAGGAGCGTGGTCTTGCCCGCGCCGTTCGGGCCCGCGACGGCGACGAGCCGACCGGGCGCGAGCTCGAGGTCGACGCCGCGCAGCACCGGGGCCGCGCCGAACGCGTGAGCGATGCCGCGCGCGCGGACGAGCGGCGCGCTCACGACGGCAGGCGCGTGAGCTCGCGCCGCAACAGCAGGAGGAAGAGCGGGCCGCCGACGAGCGACGTCAGCGCGCCGACGGGCAGCTCGGTCGGCGCGAGCACGACGCGCGCGAGCGTGTCCGCCACGACGAGGAAGGCGGCGCCGCCCAGCGCGGACGCGGGCACGAGCAGCCGGTGGTCCGAGCCGAACGAGAGCCGCAACAGGTGCGGCACGATCAGCCCCACGAAGCCGATCAGCCCCGACACGGCGACCGACGCGCCGATCATCAGCGCCGTGCCCGCGAACACCCAGCGCCGCACGGCCGGCACATCTACACCGAGATGTGTCGCCGTCTCGTCGCCCTGCGCGACCAGGTTGAGCGCGTACGCGAAGCGCAGCGCCACCGCGAGGCCCAGCGCGAAGCAGACGGCCACGCCGGCGAGCAGCCCCGGCTCCACCAGGCGGATCGAGCCGATCAGCCACAGGAACACGCCGGCCACGCGCGCGAGGTCGGTGGCGCTCGTCGCGAACACGATCAGCGACGACGCGAACGCGTTGAACACCACGCCCGTGAGCAAGAGGCTGTGCGCGGGCGCGCGCCCGGCCGCCGCGGCGAGCGCGTAGAGCAACAGGCTCGCGGCGAGCGCGCCGGCGAACGCGACCACGGGCACGCCCGCGCCGCCGAGCCACAGCCCGCCGCCGAGCGCGAGCGCGAGCACGCCGCCGAGCGCTGCGCCGCCCGAGATGCCGAGCACGTACGGATCGGCGAGCGGGTTCTGCAGCAGCGCCTGCAACAGCGCGCCCGACGTCGCCAGCCCCGCTCCGACGAGCGCCGCGAGCACGGCGCGCGGGAGCCGGATGCCGAGCACGATGTCGCGCGTCGCGTGCTCGGCCGAGCCGACGGCGAGGCTCGCTGCGACCGCGACCGCGAGGAGCAGCGCGAGCGCCACGAGAACGCGCGCGCGTGCGCCGCCGCTCACGAGCCGAGCTCCGGGTGGATGCGCGCGCGCAGGAGCTCGGCGCCACGCGCCAGCTCCGCGCCGGGCAGCGTCGCGACGCCGGGCGGCACCAGCTCGACGCGCTTCGCGGCCACGCGCTTCCAGTACGCGCGAGCGGCCGCTTGCGCCGCGGGCCCGCGGTCCGACTGCGTCGAGTCGATCAGCACGTCGGGGGCGCGCTCGACGAGCAGCTCGAGCGAGACCTCGGGATACGTGCGCGGCAGGTCGGCGAACACGTTCGCGCCGCCGGCGGTCTCGATGAGCGCGCTGGCGAAGCTCTGGCCCGCCACCACGTACACGGGATCGCGCTCGACGACGAGCGCCACCTTCGGCCGGGGCAGCGCAGCGACGGACCGCGCCACCGCGTCGAGCTCGCCCCGCACGCGCTGCGCGAGCGCGCGTCCGTCGTCCGCGCGGCCGACCAGAGCGCCGAGCGACTCGTAGCTGGCGAGCACGGAGTCGAGCGAGCCGCCGGTCTCGAGCTCGGTAGCGGCGACGCCGCGCGCGCGCAGCGCTGCGAAGAACGCCGCCTGCGACTCGCTGCGCACACCCACCACGAGCGACGGCCGCAGCTCGAGCGTGCGCTCGAGATCCGGCGCGAACAGCCCGCCCAGCTCGGGGAGCCCCGCGCAGCCGGGCAGCTCGCGCGAGAAGCGGTCGATGCCGACGATGCGCTCGCGCAGACCGAGCGCGAGCAAGACGCCTGTGGTCGACGGCGAGAGCGACACGATGCGCAGCTCGCCCGCGCCCGCGTCCTGCGCGCGCTCGCGACACGCCGCGGCGAGCAGCAGCACGAAGAGACACGCGCGGAGGCTCTTGCGCACCGCGGTGTTCTAGCACGCCCGAGCGCACGGGATGACGGAGGCGCGGCGGCGGCCGCCGCGCCCCCGGACCGCGCGCGGTCTACTTGGCGGGCTGCGCCGTCGTCTTCCCCTCGAGCGCGACGTGAGCGCGGATGCGCTCCATCTCCTTGTCGCCGATGCCCTTCACCTGCGACAGCTCGTCGACGTTCTTGAAGGCGCCGTGCTCCTTGCGGTAGCGGATGATCGCCTCGGCCTTGGCGGGCCCGATCCCGGGCAGGAGCCCGAGCTCGTCCGCCGTCGCCGAGTTCACGTTCACGACGCCCGTGATGGCGGGCCCGGAGCCCCGAGCTCCGGACTCGCTGCCGGCCGCGAACGCCGGCGTGGACAGGCACAGACAGAGACCCAGCGCGGCGGCCGCGCCCGCGGCCCTTCCCGCGAATGGATGTCGCATGACGCGCATCCTCCTCTTCGTTTCTGGGGCGAGGTCGCGGGGTGAGGCGGGGAACTCGCTAGTGGCGCCGCTCGACCACGAAGTCGGCGAGCGCCTGCATGGCGCGCTTCGCCTCGCAGTCGACGAACGGCTCGATGCGCTCGCGGGCCTGCGCGCACACCTGGCGTGCGCGCTCGAACGTGCTCTCGACGCCGTGGTGGCGCGCGACGCACTCGGCGACGCGGCGCACCTCGTCGCGGTCCGGCGCGCGGCCGGCCGCGCTCTGCAACGCGAAGCTCTTCAGCATGGCGGTGACGGCATCGCGCTCGCCCGTCGAGCAGCGCTTCAGCGTCGCGATGAGCGGCAAAGTGAGCTTGCCCTCCGCGGCGTCGGTGAGCGGCGCCTTGCCCAGGTCGAGCTCCTGGCCGGCGTAGTCGAGCGCGTCGTCGACGAGCTGGAACGCGAGCCCCAGCTGAGCGCCGTAGTCGCGCACGGCGCGGCGCTCGGCGCGAGTCACTCCGCCCAGGATGGCGCCCGACTCGGCCGACGCCGCGAGCAGGCTCGAGGTCTTGCCGCCGATGATGTCGATGTAGGTCGACTCGGTGATGTCGGGGTCGAAGCTGCGCGTCAGCTGGACGACCTCGCCCTCGGCCATGGCGCGGATGCTCTCCGCGAAGCTGGCGAGGATGTCCTGGTCGCCGTCCTCGACGAGCGTCTGACACGCGCGCGCGAACAGGAAGTCGCCCACCAGGATCGCGAGCTTGCTGCCGAAGCGCGCGTTCACGCTCGGCCGGCCGCGGCGCGTCTCGGCGCCGTCGACCACGTCGTCGTGGAGCAGCGATGCGCTGTGGAGATATTCGGCCGCCGCGGCGATCTGGATCGCGCGCGGGCCGCGGTAGCCGCACAGGCGAGACGCGAGCAGCACCACCACGGGGCGGATGCGCTTTCCGCCGCCGCCGAAGGTGTGCTCGCCGATCGCGGGCACGACCGGCGACACCGACCGCAGCGCCTCGCGCATGACGCGCTCGAGGTGCTCGAGGTCGTCGTGCAGAAATGCCGTGATGCGGTCCAGGTCGGGGGGCTCGTTCAAGCTTGCGAGTCTACCCGCGGCCCCGGTTGCTGTCAAAAGCGCCAATGCGAAAAATCCCTGCGATTTCAGAGAGTTGCCGCTCGTACACACCTCGGCTAGACGCGCGTGTTGCGCGCGGGTGACGCGCGCGGCGCGCCTGGCTCAAGGGCCCCGTCGCCGCCGCCGAACTCTCTTCGATGGGCCGCGGCCAGAAGGACGAGGTCGACGAGGAGCTCGACGAGCTCGACCAGGGCCTGAAGCGGCTGCGGGTCGAGTACGACCAGTACTTCCTCGGCATCCTGAAGCGCCCGCCCGAAGTGCTGCAGGGCCGCATCCAGAAGCTCATCACGAAGTACTCGAACGAGACCCTGCGGAAGACCCACCAGAAGTTCCGCTTCAACCAGCTGAACTCGAAGTTCCAGATCCACCGCCAGCAGTGGGGCCGCACGCTGCGGCAGATCGAGCAGGGCACCTACAAGGGTCACCTGTTCCGCGCGAGGCTCCACGAGCGCGAGCGCGGCATCTCCGACGCCACGCCGAGCCCGGCGAGCCGCGCGCCCGAGCCGACGGCGCGCCCCGGCGCGATCGACAAGCTCTTCGACGCGCTCGTCGCGGCGAAGAAGCGCGCCGGTGACGCGGCGCCTGCGCCCGACCGCGCGAAGCTCGACGAGATCGTCCGCAAGCAGACCGCTGCGCTCAAGGAAAAGCACCCGGGCGCGAAGGTGAAGTTCCGCGTCGCGATCGAGGGCAACAAGGCGAAGCTCGTCGCGAGCGTCGTGAAGTCCTGAAGGCCCGGCGCCGCCGCGCGCGCTAACCTGCGCGCCCATGCGCGTGGCCCTGGTGCACGACTGGCTGACCGGGTTTCGCGGAGGCGAGAAGGTCCTCCACGAGCTCGCCGGGATGTTCCCGGACGCGCACCTGTACACCTTGATCCACGTGCCCGGCGCAGCGAGCCCGGCCATCGAGCGCCTGGCTATCACGGCGAGCCCGCTGTCGCGCCTGCCCGGCGCGGCGCGCCACTACCGCAAGCTCTTGCCGCTCTTCCCGCGGGCCATCGAGCGCTTCGACCTGCGCGGCTACGACCTCGTGATCTCGACGAGTCACTCGTTCGCGAAGGGCGTGCGCGTGCCGCCGGGCACGCCGCACCTCTCTTACTGCTTCACGCCGATCCGCTACGTGTGGGACCTGGCGGACGAGTATCTCGGCCGTGGCTGGAAGCGCGCTGCGGCCGCGCCGCTGGTGGCGTACCTGCGCCGCTGGGACCGGCGCACGAGCTCGCCCGGGCGCATCACGTCGGTCGTCGCGATCTCCCACGCCATCGCGGAGCGCATCCGCCGCGCGTGGGGGCGCGCCGCGGGCGTGGTGTACCCCGGGGTCGACGTCGCGCGCTTCGGCGCGGTGGAGCCGCGGCGCGGCGAGTACTTCTTCATGCTCGGCGGCTTCGTGCCGTACAAGGCCGAGGCGCTGGCGATCGAGGCGTTCGGCCGGCTGGGCCTGCCGCTCGTGCTCGCGGGCGACGGACCGACGCGCGCGGCGCTCGAGCGCACGGCGCCGCCGAACGTGCGCTTCCTGGGCCGCGTCTCCGACGCCGAGCTCGACGAGCTCTACGCGCGCTGTCGCGCGCTGGTGTACCCCCAGCTCGAGGACTTCGGGATCATCGCGGTGGAAGCCCAGGCTGCGGGGAAGCCGGTCGTCGCATTCGGCCGCGGGGGCGCAGCGGAGACGGTGGTGGGGAGCGACGACGCCGGGGGCCGCGCGCCGACGGGCGTATTCTTCCGCGAGGCGACGCCGGAGTCGCTCGCAGCGGCGGTGTCGCGCTTCGCCGAGATCGAGGGCAAGTTCGATCCCGCCGCGATCCGCGCCAACGCCGAGCGATTCTCGCTCGAGAACTTCCGCGCGGGCATGAAGCGCGCGATCGACGAGGTGCTGTTGTGACTCGCAAGATTCCGATGGTCGATCTGGGGCCGCAGGTCGACGCGCTGTGGCCCGAGCTCGAGAAGGCCGTGCATGACGTGCTGCGCTCGGGGCGCTACATCCTGGGCCCGAACGTCGAGGCGTTCGAACGCGAGGCCGCGGGCTTCCTCGGCGCGCGCTACGCGGTCGGCGTGGGCTCGGGCACCGACGCGCTCGTGCTCGCGCTGCGCGCGCTCGGCATCGGCCCCGGGGACGAGGTGATCGTGCCGTCGTTCACCTTCTTCGCCACGGCGGAGTCGGTGAGCCTGGTCGGCGCGACGCCCGTGTTCGCGGACATCGAGCCCACGACCTACTGCATGGAGCCGGAGTCCGTCGCCAAGCTGTTGAACCTGCGCACGCGCGCGATCGTTCCCGTGCACCTGTTCGGGCACCCGGCCGAGCTGGACGCGCTGCTCGAGCTGGCGCGCGCGCGCGGGCTCGCGGTGCTCGAGGACGCCGCACAGGCGTTCGGCGCCGTGTACCGCAGCCGCAAGGTCGGCACGCTCGGCAACGCCGCCGCGTTCTCGTTCTTCCCGTCCAAGAACCTGGGTGCGTTCGGCGAGGCCGGGCTCATCACCACCGACGACGAGGCGATCGCGAACTCGCTGCGCAGCTTGCGCGCGCACGGCTCGCGCGAGCGCTACGTGCACACCGAGATCGGCTACAACGCGCGGCTCGACGAGCTGCAGGCGGCGCTCCTGCGTGTGAAGCTGCCGCACGTGGCGGAGTGGAACGACGAGCGCCGCCGCGTGGCGGCGGCCTACGACGCATCACTTTCCGGTGTAGCCGGCGTACGCACGCCGCGCGTCGCGCCCGGCTGCACGCACGTGTTCCACCAGTACACACTGCGCGTGCCGGCCGAGAAGCGCGCCGGCGTGCAGCGCGCGCTCGAGACCGCGGGCATCGCCACGCAGATCTACTACCCGATCCCGAACCACGCGCTGCCCATGTACGCAAAGGAAGGCCGCGCGCTGCCCGAGACCGAAGCGGCAGCGCGCGAGGTGCTCTCGCTGCCGATCTACCCCGAGCTGGCCGACGCCGACGCGCGCGAGATCGCGCGGCTCTTGCGCGCAGCCCTCGGGTAGCAGCTCCGACTCAAGCGCGCCGCGCGGACGCTCGATAGGGGCTCGTGCGGCGAGTCACGGCGCTGTTGTGTCTCTGGCCATGCCTCACGGGATGCGCGACCCCCTGGGTCCTGGACCACGCGGCCGGAAGAGGGACGCCCGTGGCCGTGCGAGTCCACGAAGTCCGGAGTGTCTCGCGGGCCGAGGACTCGAGCGCGCTCTCGCTGTGCCTCTCGACCGGCGAAGGCGAGCTCGAGCTGCGCGTGAGTCTTCGGCCCTCGTCCGACCGCTCGCGGGAGCTGAAGGACCCTCTGCTCGTCCGGTCCGAGGCGGTCGAGCTCCGCAGCGGCTGCTCGTCCGGCGGAGTGACCGTGGCGCTCGAGGAGGAGGCTCCGAGCGACTCGGGCCCTCCGAGGCTACTCGCAGCCCTGTCCACGGCCCATCCGACGCCCGTCGCGCCGCGCCCCGCGTACGTGGAAGTGACTCGCTCGCGACGCGACGCATCGCTCGTCGCCTTCGCCACCTTCATCTCGCCCACACCGTTTGCCGGAGACCACCGCGCGGCACAGATCTCGCTCTTCGATCTCACGCGTCCGAACGAGCTGCCCAAGCAGCGCGCTCTGTATGCAGCGCTTCCCTTCGCAGTCGTCGCCGACGCCGCATGGACCGCCGTCGCGCTGCCGCCGATCGCGCTCGGCTCGGCGATCGTGCTGCTTCTCTACGCCCCCTCGGAGCTCTCGGAGCTGCTCGGGAAGCTCTGAGGCCGACGCTCCGCTAGCGGCTCCTCGCGGTCACCTGCGGCGGGCGGCTCGGCCACTTCTGGAAGGTGGCGCGGTGGCGCGCCAGCGCGCGCATGATGATCTCGATGTAGACGAGCTTCCGGATCATGTAGCTGTGCGTCTCTTTCGGATCGAGGTACAGGTTGTAGAGACGCCCGTACGGATACTGCTGCAGCACCCCGGTGAAGCCGCCGGGGTTCACCACGTCGGTCGAGTCGTCCGAGATCGCGGTCGTCATGTACTTGTACTCGCCGACGCGCAGCGCCGACAGGTGCACCGTGAGCCAGTAGTAGTGGAACTTGCGGTTCGTGAGCCCGTCGGGCGCGAGCAGGAACGAGGTCTGGTCGATCGAGTCCACGAAGCGGTCGGTGGGCACGCGGTCTCCTACACCAGCGAGTGTCAACAGCGTCGCGAACAGATCGAGCTGCGCGAACAGCCCGTCCGACGCGCGCGGCTCGATCATCCCCGGCCACGACAGCACGCCCGGCACGCGCACGCCGCCTTCCCAGGTCGAGCCCTTGGCGCAGCGGAACGGCGTGAACGCGGCGTCGGGCCACGTCTCCATCTCGGGCCCGTTGTCCGACGACACGAACACGAGCGTGTTCTCGAGCTGGCCGGTGCGCTCGAGCGCGCGCACCAGGCGGCCCACGATGTCGTCGAGCTCGAGGATGGTGTCCTTGTACGGGTGCTTCGAAGGCGACTTCCCGCGGAACTTCTCGTGCGGGTAGTTGTCGAAGTGCGCGCCGCGCGTGCAGTGGTACAAGAGCCACGGCTCTCGTCCGGTCGCCATGCGCTCGATGAAGCGCTCGGAGTATGCGGCCCACGCGTCGTCGAGGCGCGAGAGCACGGGGATCGTCACTTCCTCGACCACCCGCGGCTCGCCGCCGCGCTGCGCGTGCACCCAGCACTTGTTGAACGGCTCGTTCTTGATCCAGCTCGTTCGCTCGTCGCTGTAGACGATCTCGGGGAAGAAATACGGATCGCGCCACTCGGTGTACATGTCGGACACCGACAGGAAGCCGAAGAAGTCGTCGAAGCCGACGTTCTGCGGCTGCGACTCGAGGTTCTCGCCCATGTGCCACTTGCCGACGGCCTGCGTGGCGTAGCCGGCGGCGGAGAGGAGCTCCGCGAGCGTGACCTCGCCCGCGAGCCCGCCGGGCATGCCGTACATCGGCGGGACGAGCAGCCCGTGGCGCATCGGCAGCCGGCCGGTCATGAGCGACGCGCGCGACGGCGTGCACGAGGGCTCGGAGTAGCAGGACGTGAGCAGGAGGCCTTCGCGCGCGAGCCGGTCGATGTTCGGCGTGGGCGCGCCCGCCATGACGCCGCCGCCGTAGCAGCCGAAATCGCCCCAGCCGACGTCGTCCATCAGCACGATCAGGAAGTTGGGCCGCTTGCCGGTGCGCTCCGCCAGCGCGGCGAGCTTCGCCTGTGCGGCGGCGAGCTGCTCGCCGTGGCGGAAGGCCGACTCGCGGTTGGGCGCGACCTCGACCGTCGGCGTCGTGATCGGATCGAAGCCCACGTCAGCGCCGGACGAGGTCGACGCGAGCCTGGGCGAACTCGAGCGCGTCGCGCAGCTTCGCGAGCTGCTCGTCGGGCGCGAGGTAGCCGGCTTCGTCGAGCTCCGCCGCCGCCCGCGCGCGGCGCGCCTCGGCCTCGGCCGCGTCGACTTGCTCGGGCTTCTCGGCCGCCGGCGCGAGCACGGTGACACGCTCCTGTGTCACCTCGGCGAAGCCGCCGCCGATCGCCACCGCGGCGTTCGCCGAGCCCGTGCTCCAGCGCACGACGCCGGGCTTGAGCGCCGCCAGCAGCGGCGCGTGGCCCGGCAGCACGCCGAACTCGCCCTCGGTGCCGGGCGCGACGACGGAGTCGACGTCGGCGTTCACGACCTCGCGCGCCGGCGTCACGATCGACAGGCGCAGGCTCACTGCGCCCCCGCCTTCATGCGCTCGCCCTTCTCGCGCGCGTCGTCGACGTCGCCGACCATGAGGAACGCCTGCTCGGGCACGTCGTCGACCTTGCCCTCGATGATCGAGCGGAAGCTCTTGATCGTGTCGGGAATCGTGACGTACTTGCCCGGGACGCCCGTGAACTGCTCGGCCACGAAGTTCGGCTGGCCCAGGAACTTCTGGATCTTGCGCGCGCGCGATACCACGAGCTTGTCGTCGTCGGACAGCTCGTCCATGCCGAGGATCGCGATGATGTCCTGCAGCTCCTTGTACTTCTGCAGCACCTGCTGGACGCCGCGCGCCACCTTGTAGTGCTCCTCGCCGACGACGAGGGGATCGAGGATCCGGCTCGTCGAGTCGAGCGGATCGACCGCGGGGTAGATGCCGAGCGACGCGATGTTCCGCGACAGCGTGATGGTGGCGTCCAGGTGCGCGAACGTCGTCGCGGGCGCGGGGTCGGTGCGGTCGTCGGCCGGCACGTAGACGGCCTGCACCGACGTGATCGAGCCCTTGCGCGTCGAGGTGATGCGCTCCTGCAACGCGCCCATGTCGGTGCCGAGCGTCGGCTGGTAGCCGACCGCGCTCGGAATGCGGCCGAGCAGCGCCGACACCTCGGAGCCCGCCTGCGTGAAGCGGAAGATGTTGTCGATGAAGAGCAGCACGTCGCGGCCCTCTTCGTCGCGGAAGTACTCCGCGCACGTGAGCGCCGACAGGCCGACGCGCGCGCGCGCGCCGGGCGGCTCGTTCATCTGGCCGTAGATGAGCGCCGCCTTCTCGATGACGCCCGACTCCTTGAACTCTAGCCAGAGGTCGTTGCCCTCGCGCGTGCGCTCCCCCACGCCGGCGAACACGGAGTAGCCCGAGCTCTCCTGCGCGATGTTGCGGATGAGCTCCTGCATGAGCACGGTCTTGCCGACGCCGGCGCCGCCGAACAGGCCGATCTTCCCGCCGAGCGGAAACGGGCACAAGAGGTCGATGACCTTCAGGCCCGTCTGGAACTGCTTGATCGTGGTCGACTGCTCGGCGAGCGGCGGCGGATCGCGGTGGATGGGCAGGCGCTTCGTCGCCTGGATCGGGCCGCCTTCGTCCACGGGCTCGCCGATCACGTTCATGATCCGGCCGAGCGTGCCGGGGCCGACCGGCATGGCGATCGGCCCGCCGGTGTTCTTCACGGCCATGCCGCGCACGAGACCGTCGGTCGTGTCCATGGCGATGCAGCGCACGGCGTTCTCGCCGAGGTGCTGCGCGACCTCGACCACGAGGTTGTCGGCCGACGTGCTGATCGCGGGATTCGAGAGCGTGAGGGCCGTGTAGATCTCGGGCAGGTTCCCCGGCGGGAACTCCACGTCGACGACTGCACCCAGAACCTGCAGCACCTTGCCATCACTCATGACTTACTCCTAGAGCGCCTCGGCGCCGGCCACGATCTCGGTGAGCTCCGTCGTGATCTGCGTCTGACGGGCCTTGTTCATGTCGAGCGTCAAGCTGAGGATCAGCTCGCGCGTGTTCTCGGTCGCGTTCTCCATGGCGGTCATGCGCGCGCCGTGCTCGCTCGCGGCGTTCTCGAGCAGCGCGCGCAGCACCGCGAACTCGATCACCCGAGGCAACACTGCGGCGAGGAATGACGCGGGGTCGGGCTCGATCTCGTACGAGAGCGTCGGGCCGTCCTTCGCCTCGGGCACGGCCGCGAGCACGGGGATGACCGAGAGCGCCGTCGGCGTCTGCGTCAGCACCGTGACGAAGCGTCCGTACACGATCATGAGCTCGTCGCTCTCGCCGGCCAGGTAGCGGTCCATCACGTACTTCGCGATCTCGCGCGCGTTCTCCGGCGTGGGCGCGAGACCGGTCCAGGACTTCGGCATGTCGATTCGGCGCCGGCGGCAGAAGTCGCGGCCGCGTTTTCCGACCGCGACGACCGACACCGAGTCCAAGCCGGCCCGGCGATCTGCGACCAGCGCCACGGCGGCTTTGATCAGGTTCGCGTTGTAGGCGCCGCACAGCCCGCGGTCGCTCGTCACGAGCAGCACGTCGAGCTTCCGCACGCTCGCGCGGCGCGCCAGGAGCGGATGCGCGTCGGCATCGAGGCCGCGCGCGACCGACGCGAAGATCTCCGTCAGCTTCGCGCCGTACGCGCGCGAGGACTCCGCGGCCGTCTGGGCGCGCGCGAGACGCGCCGCCGAGATCATGCGCATGGCGCTCGTGATCTTCTGGGTCTTCTTGATCGCGGCCACCCGGTCGCGAATCTCTCTCACGCGGGCCATGCGTGCTTACACCGCGACGCCGGAGGCCTGGAAGATCTTTGCGAAGGCGTCGAGCGCCTCGTCGAGCTTGCCGCGCACCGCGTCGCCGAGCGCACCGCTCGTGCGGAGCTCCGTCAGGAGCTCCGGGTGCCGCGCGCGCAGGAACTCGGTCATCTCGTCCATGTAGCGGGGCACGTCCTCGAGCGGGTAGTTGCGCAGCCACGACGGCTTGCCGTCGGGGCGCGGCGTGGCCGCGTAGATCTGCACGACCTGCTCCTCGACGGGCAGCGGCTTGTACTGGCCCTGGCGCAGCATCAAGGTCAGGCGCTGGCCGTTCGCGAGCTGCTCCTGCGTGACGCGGTCGAGGTCGCTGCCGAACTGCGCGAACGCCTCGACCTCGCGGTACTGCGCGAGCGTGGTCTTCAGCGTGCCGGCGATCGACTTCATCGCCTTCACCTGCGCGTTCGAGCCGACGCGCGAGACCGAGATGCCCACGTTCATCGCGGGGCGCTGGCCCGAGTTGAAGAGGTTCGACTCGAGGAAGATCTGCCCGTCGGTGATCGAGATGACGTTGGTCGGGATGTAGTCCGACACGTCGTTCGCCTGGGTCTCGATGATGGGCAGCGCCGTGAGCGAGCCGCCGCCCGCCTCGTTCGACATCTTGGCCGCGCGCTCGAGCAGCCGGGAGTGCAGATAGAACACGTCGCCCGGGTACGCCTGCCGTCCAGGCGGCCGGCGCAGCAGGAGCGACAGCTGGCGGTACGCGGTCGCGTGCTTCGAGAGATCGTCGTAGATGATGAGCGCGTGCTGCTTGTTGTCGCGGAAGTACTCGCCCATCGTGCAGCCGGTGTAGGGCGCGATGTACTGCAGGGGCGCGGAGTCGGCCGCCGTCGCCGCGACGATCGTCGTGTACTCCATCGCGCCGAACTCGGCGAGCTTGCCCATGACCTGCGCGACCGTCGACTGCTTCTGGCCGACGGCGACGTAGATGCAGCGCACGCCGGTCGACTTCTGGTTGATGATCGTGTCGAGGGCGATCGCGGTCTTGCCCGTCTGCCGGTCGCCGATGATGAGCTCGCGCTGGCCGCGCCCGATCGGCGTCATGGCGTCGATGCACTTGAGGCCCGTCTGCAGCGGCTCCTTCACGGGCTGGCGCTTCACGATGCCCGGCGCCTTCAGCTCGACGCGGCGCGTTTCGGCCGCCTTGATCGGGCCCTTGCCGTCGATCGGCTCGCCGAGCGCGTTGACCACGCGTCCGCACAGCTCGGGGCCGACGGGCACCTCGATGATCTCGCCCAGCCGCTTCACCACGTGGCCTTCGCGGATGTGCTGACCCGTGCCCATGACCGCGATGCCGACGTTGTCGTCCTCGAGGTTCAGCACGAGGCCGCGCACGCCGCCCGCGAACTCGACGAGTTCGCCGGCCATGGCGTTCGCAAGACCGTACACGCGCGCGATGCCGTCGCCGACGGAGAGGACCGTGCCGGTCTCGGCGACGTCGACCTCGCGACCGTAGTCGCGGATCTGTCGCCGGAGGATCTCGCTGATCTCCGCTGCCTTGATCTTCATGTGGCCGTCCCCTTCTTCAGAGTTTCCCCCAGCCTTTCGAGCTGGGTGCGGATGCTGCCGTCGAGCAAGACGTCGCCGATGCGCGCGACCACGCCGCCGATGAGCTCGGGCTCGACGACGAACTCGATCGCCACGTCGTGGCCCACGCGGCGCGCGAGCGCCTGGCGGATCTCTTCCTGCGCCGCCCGCTCGAGCGGCCGCGCGGACATGACGCGCGCAGCGACGCGGCCCGCTTCGGAGTCCACGAGCCGCTGCAGCTCGTCGCGGATCGCCGGCAGGAGCTGCAGGCGATTCTCGTCGACCAGGAGCTCGGAAGTGACGCGCACTTCGGCGGACAGGCCGAGCTTCGTCGCGAGCTCGACGAGCACGCCCTTGCGCTCGGCGCGCGGGTGGAGCGGTGCGAGCAGCACGTGGCGAAGCTCGTCGCTCGACGTGATCTCGTTCGCGAGCGTGCCGACCTCGTCGAGCAGCTGCGCGTGCGCCTGCGCGCCCTCGGCCAGGCCGAATACCGCGCGCGCGTAGCGGCGGGCGATCTCACCGGCGCCGATCACGACGGCCGTCCGACCCGCTCGACGAACTCGCGCAGGAGCCGCTTCTCGTCGTCGGGCGTCAGGTTCTGCCGCACGAGCTCGCCGGCGAGCGACGTCGCCAGGCGCGCGGCTTCGCCCTGCAGCTCGCCGCGCGCGCGCTCGATCTCCTGGTCGGCCGCGAGGTGCGCCTCGTGGCGCACGCGGTCCGCGGCGGCGCGCGCTCGCTCGAGCGCACGGGCTCGCTCGCGCTCGGCCAGGTCCGCGGAGTCGCGCACGAGCGCCTCGTGCTCCTCCGCAACGCGCGCGAGACGCGCCTTCATCGCGGCGTTGGCTTCGCGCGCCGCCTCGAGCGCGTGCTTCGCCTTGTCGAGCTCGCGGCGCAGCACGTCGCTGCGATCGGCGAGGAAGGTCTGCAGCGGCCCGCGCGCGTAGTAGACGAGCACGCCGATCAGCACCGCGAGGCCGAAGGCGTGGAACACGAGCAGCATCGGATCGCTGTGCTCGGCACCGGCATGCTCGGCGGCCGACGCGGCGCTCGCCAGCGCGAACGCGGCAAAGGCAGCCGCCAGCGCGGCGAGAGGGGAGCGCCTCACGTGAGCGGCCTCCCGAGCAGCTGCGCCGCGGCCTCGCGCGCGAGCACGGCGGTGTCGCGTTGCAGCGCGTCGCGTGCGTCGGCGAGCTCGCCGGCGATGGCCGTGCGCACGGCGTCGATCGTGCGCGAAGCGTCGGCCGAGGCGGCCGCGAGGAGCGCGCGCTCTTCCTGCTCGGTCGCCGTCAGGATCTCGTTGCGCCGTGCGGCCGCGCGCGCGCGCGCCTGGGCGAGGTGCGCCTCGAGCTCGGCGCCGAGCTTCGTGGATTCACTCGTGAGCTCGCCCGCCGCTTCGAACGAGCCGTGCGTGCCGTGCTCCCGCGCATCGGCGAGCCGCAGCAGCGGCCGGATCAAGAGGCGGTTCACCGGGTAGATCAGCAGCCCGAACACGACGAGGTCGGCGAGGACGATCTTCCAGTCGGGCGCGAGATTCAGCTCCGCCGCGTGCGCGACCGACGGTAGGGCGGCCGCACCGACGGCAAGCGACACCAACAGCGTAACGTTCGCGGTGGTGCGCAAGCAGCTCTCCCCTTTGGTCGCACCCGTAGCGAGGAGGGAGCCCGAGCCGCAGCCCTCCAGCGGCGTGCGCGAATATGGCAAAGGAGAGGGTCAAGTCAATCGCAGAGCCGATCCAGTGCGTGCCGCATTTTGCTGCTGTGCCGGACCGAATTCGTTCGCCGTCTATCGCTCTCCCATCTCGATCCGGGCGTTCACCTGGGCGCCGTCTTCGACGCGAAAGCGCGGGGCGCGGACGGTGCCTTCGAGGCGGCCGTGCGGGCCGACCTCGACGCGCTCTTTCGCGGTGATCTCGCCGACCACGGAGCCCAGCACGAGGAGCGCGCGCACCTCGAGCTTGGCGTCGATCGTACCCGTCTCGCCGACGACGAGCGTGCCGTCCGCGTTTGCCGTGCCGCGGAAGTGCCCGTCGATGCGCACGGCGCCCGTGAACGAGATCTTCCCCTCGAACGAGGTTCCGCTCGAGAGGAACGTCTGCAGCTCGGTCTTCACGGCTGCTCTCCGAGGAGGCGCTCGGCCAGGCGCTCGAGCTCGCCCTCGCCGAAATAGTGGAGCTCGATCCTGCCGCGCGCGCGACGGCCGATGATCCGCACCTTGGTTTGAACCGCTTTGCGCAGCTGCTCCTCGAGGTCGGCGACGTGGAGGTCGCGGACGGGCCCGGGCCGCGGCCGGCGCGGTGCGCTCGCCGCGGCGCGGCGCGAGAGCTCCTCGGCGGCGCGCACGGACAGCGCGGTGCGAATGATCTGATCGCGGACCAGCACGCGCTGCTCCGTCGGCACCTGCAGGATCGCCTTGGCGTGTCCCATGGTGATTCGCTGGTCGATCAGGTCCTGCTGGATCTCGCGCGGCAGCTCGAGCAGGCGCAGGTGGTTCGCGACGCTGGAGCGGTCCAGGCCGACGCGGCGCCCGGCCTCCTCCTGCGTCATTCCCTCGTCATCGATGAGGACGCGGAATGCTTCGGCCAGCTCCATCGGGTTCAAGTCGGCGCGCTGCACGTTCTCGACGAGCGCCATCTCGATCACCTGGCGGTCGCTCGCGTCGAGAATGACGGCAGGCACTTCGTCGAGCCCCGCGAGCTGTGCGGCGCGCCAGCGCCGCTCGCCGATGATGAGCTCGTAGCCGTCACCGCGCTTGCGCACGACGAGCGGCTGCAGCACGCCCTGCTCGCGGATCGAGGCGGCGAGGGTCGCGAGCTCGCTCTCGCGGAATACCTTGCGCGGCTGTGCCGGGTTCGGCGCGATGCGGGCGATGGCGATGTACAGCGGAGCATTCGCCGCATCTTCGCCATGCGTCGAAGTCTCTGACGCAGCGCGCTCGACGCGCGTCGAAGGCGGCGTCGGAATCAGCGCGGACAGCCCGCGCCCCAGACCCTTACGACTGGCCACTCTTCACCCTTTCCAGAAGCTCTTCGGCGAGCTGTAGGTAACTCAACGCACCCTTGGAGTTGATGTCGTACAGGAGCGCGGGCTTGCCGTAGCTGGGCGCTTCGGAGAGCCGCACGTTGCGCGGGATCACCGTGCGGAACACGCGCTCCTTGAAGTGCTCGCGCGTCTCGCGCGCGACCTGCAGTGCCAGGTTGTTCCGCACGTCGTACATCGTGAGGACCAGTCCCGCGATGGCGAGCTTGGGATTCAGGCCCGCGCGCACCAGCTCGACAGTCTGCGTGAGCTTCGCGAGGCCCTCGAGCGCGAGGTACTCGCATTGGAGCGGTACGAGCACCGAGTCCGCTGCGACGAGAGCGTTCAAGGTCAACAGGCCCAGCGACGGTGGAGTGTCGATCAGGACGATGTCGTACTCGCTGCGCGCCGGCTCCAGCGCACGGGCGAGGCGGTGCTCGCGCTCCGGCGCCGAGGCAAGCTCGACCTCGGCGCCGACCAGGTCCGTCGACGAAGGCACCAGCCGCAGGAACTGCAGCTGCGTCTCGCGGGTGACCTGCGCGAGCGTCGCCTCGCCGAGCAAGAAGTCGTAGACGTCGTGCTCGGCCTCCCCGGGCGTCATTCCGAGGCTCGAGGTCGCGTTCGCCTGCGGGTCGAAGTCGACGAGGAGCGTGCGCGTCTCCGCGGCGGCCAGAGACGCCGCGAGATTGACGGCGGTCGTGGTCTTCCCCACGCCGCCCTTCTGGTTCGCGACCACGATGACCCGAGCCACTCTTCACCCCGCGGGCGAGCCCGCGCGAGCATTCTATCTCAGAGTTCCACGTGCGAGCACGAGAACTCGAGCGACTTCAGCTCGTTCCACGGGAAAAGTCGGCCACACGAACGCGCAGAATCCGGCCGCCGGACGCCAGTGGAATCGCCTGCGCGTCCGGGAGTCCGTCGTCGGGACCGACCCAGAGCCACGCCTCGCCGCCCGCTCTGAGCCAGGGCGCGGCGAGCTCCAGGCTCCGCGGCGGGCGCGCCACGGCGCGGAGCAGCGCGAAGTCGAAGCGCCGCGGGGGCTCGGATTCGATCGACATTCCGAGCACTTCCACCTGCGGTGCGAGCTCGCGCACGACATGGCGCAGGAACGCGAGGCGCTTCTCGCGGATCTCGACCAGAGCCAGGCGCAGGTCGGCACGCGCGAGCGCGAGCGGAAGCCCGGGGAAGCCCGCGCCGGAGCCCAGATCGACGACGGACGCTCCCGCCGGCAGCGCGGCCGCCGCGGCGAGCGAGTCGTCGAAGTGGCGCCCGAGCGCCGCGGGCTCGGTCGAGCCGACCAGGTTCATGCGCTCACCCCAGCGGGCGAGCTCGCGCGCATAGGCCGCGAGCGCGGCCTCCAGCCCCGCGGGCCGGCTCACGTCGGGAAGATCTTCACCCGCTTCCGCGCGCCGTCGCCTTCACTCTCCGAGCGCACGCCGCGCTCGTCCTTGAGCGCGTTGTGCACGAACCAGCGCTCGCGGGAGTTCATCGGCGGCAGCAGCTCGGGTTCACCGCTCTCGCGCACCGAGCTCGCGGCGGCCTTCGCGAGGCGCTCGAGCTCGGCCTCGTCGATGTCGCGGTCGTCGGAGTCGCGCTCGCGGCCACGTCCGCCGCGCTCGCCGTCGCGGTCCCGGCGACCGTCGCGTCGGCCGCGCTCGCGCTCGCGCGGCTCCTCGCGCTGCGGCCGGCGGGCGCCGTGCACGACCACCTGTGCCGATGCGCCCTCGTCGATCAGTGCCTCGGCCGCGCGGTGAGCCAAGTGGGAGAGGGCGGCGATGACGCGCGGATCGTGCTCGGCCAGGCTGGTGATCGGGCGCCCCGCGAGCGTGACGACGATGTCGCCATCCTCGCTCTCGCCCTCGCTCACCGCGACGTCGCGCAGACCCAGACGCTCGATCAAACCCGAAACGAACACACCCACTTGGCCGAGCTCGCTGCGCATCGTCACGGGCGCCGCGGGCGCGGGCTCCGCTTCGACCGGCGGGCGCTCCGCGCGAGGAGCAGCCCGCCGGGAGCTGTCCTCGCCGTTGTCGCGCGGCGGCCGCCGGTCCCGGTCCCGATCCCGGTCTCGGCCTCGATCGCGGTCCCGTCCACCGCGGTCGCGGTCCCGCCCGCGCTCGCGATCGGCATCCCGCCGCTCCTCTCGGCGCGGCTCGGCGGCACGGCTCGCGTGCGCTCCGCGCATTGCTGCGAGCAAGAGCACGCGCTCGCCCAAGCCGGAGATATGAACTGAGGTGGGAACCACCCAGATGTCGAGCTGGTCTTCGCTCGCATGGAAATGGCTCACGGCTTGCGCAAGAGCGGCCTCCCGGCTCTCGGCCACGAATTCCTTCACGTCGTCCACGGATGCGTTCATGCGGTCCTCTCCGATGCGGCTGTGGCGGGCGTCGGCGCACGGTTGACGAGCAGCTGCTGTGCGATGCCGAGCAGGTTGCTGACGAACCAGTAGAGCACGAGGCCGGCGGGGAACTGATAGAACATGAAAGTGAACATGACACTCATCAGTGTCATCATCTGGCGCTGTTGCGGGTCGGCGTTCGGCGCGGGGCTGAGCCGCTGCTGCAGGAACATCGAGCCGCCCATCAGGAGCGGGAGCAGCCGGATCGGCACGCCGGCGACGGAGAAGAAGTTCTCCGGCGCCGAGAGATCGCGGATCCACAGCGCGAACGGCGCGTGGCGCAGGTCGATCGACGTCTGCAGCGCGAAGTACAAGGCGATCATGACCGGCATCTGGATCAGCATGGGCACGCAGCCGCCGCCCATCGCTGTGAGCGGATTCATGCCCTTCTGCCGGTAGAGCTTCATCAGCTCCTCCTGCAGCTTGTCGCGGTCGTTCGCGTGCTTCTCCTGGATCTCCTTCATCTGCGGCGCGATCTGGCCAAACTTCTTCATCGACTTCATCGAGCGCTGTGTCAGCGGGAACGTCAGCACGCGGACCAGGATCGTGAGCAGGATGATCGCGACGCCGTAGTTCGGCACGACGTGGTCGTGCGTCCAGTGCAGGAGCCCGCTAAAGGCGCTGACGAGCGGCCGCACGAACGACCAGCCCGTGTCGATGCCGTGCAAGAGACGCGGGTCGACCGCGCTCACGGCCGCGTCGATCTTGGGACCGAAGTAGAGCCGGTAGCTCCGCTCGACGCTCGTGCCGGGCGGCACGTCGAAGGACTGCAGGCCGAGCGAAGCCTCGCCGCTGTCGACGCCCGTCGGCCCCAGGAACGCCGTCGCGTCATTCGCGTTCTGCGGCACGGCCGCGAGCAGGAAGTACTGGCTGTCGACGGCGACCCAGTCGACCGGCGATCCGTAGCCGGTGCCCGTGGGTGCGCCGCGACCGAGCAGGGTGCCGACCAGCCCGGTCGAGGCGATGCCCTGCAGGGGCATGCGCTTCACCGCGCCGTCCACCGACGCTGCCAGGCTGTACTTGGGGAAGTGGTCCGCGGCGGCGACGGGCCGCTCGTGCCCGTAGAACACGAGGTCGAGCTTCGGCCGGATGGTCTCGGTGCCGCCGTTGGCAATGTTCACCGTGAGCTTCCCGCCGTAGCCCTCGTCGTCCAGCTCGATGACGCGCGTCACCAAGACGCCCGCGTTCTGTGCGCGGAGCTCGACGCGGTGCGGGTTCGAATCGACCACCTGGGCGGGTGCACCCTCGAGCGAGCGGAGCGGCTCCGGGCCCAGGAACAGGAACAGCCCGCCGCGACCGGGCGTCGTCACGAGATCGACTGGCCCCGAATCGCGGTCGACGGTGGCGCGGTAGTCGAGCAGCTGGAGGCTGTCGAGGCGGCCGCCGTTCGCGTCGAGCTTGAGCTCGACCGCGTCATTGTGCAGCGTCAAGAGCTTCGCGGGCTCCGTGCTTCGCGTCATGGCTTCTGACTCGGCCGTGACGCTCGGCGCTACTGCGTCGGAGGGCCGCGGCTCGGCGCGCATCTGCGTCTGCGCGGGCTCCGCCGGCGCAGGCTGGGGCTGCGGCGCCGGACGAAAGAGCAGAGTCAGGGCGAGGAGCCCGACGGCCAGGGCGATCGCTGCGATCTGCAGGCTATCCACCGCACCTCTCCATTTCGGCTAGGGCAAGTCGAGCCCGCCGGCACCCCACGGGTGACAGCGCGCCAGGCGGCGCAGCGCGCGGCGACTGCCGCGCCAGGCGCCGTCGCGCTCGAGCACCGCGAGGGCGTAGCTCGAGCAGCTCGGGTGGAACCGGCACGCGGGGCCCAGCAGCGGCGACAGCGTGATCTGGTAGGCCCGCACGAGCGCGATCAGCGCGCGCGCCGCGGGACCGGCGCCCCGGGCGGCAGCGCCGCGTCCAGGTCGAGTCGCAGCCGGTCGAGCCGCAGCGTAGGCGGGAAGTCGCGCTTCGCGATCAATACCAGGTCGCACGACTCGAACTCGCCGCGCCGGCCGCGGAACCACTCGCGGGCCAAGCGCTTGATCCGATTGCGCTCCACGGCTCCGCCGACCTTGCGCGTGACCGTGACGCCCAGGCGGCCACAGCGGCCGTCGCCCCGGTCGAACACGAACACCGTGAAGAACCTCGTCGCACGACGTGTCCCTTCGCGAGTCGACGTGAGGAAGTCGCGTCGCCGCATCCGCCGCCCGACCGCGCCGCGGGATTCGGCCATGCCGTGGGGATCGCTACTTCCTCTTCGTCACTCGCGTGAGCGCGTGGCGTCCCTTGGCGCGTCGCTGCGAGAGCACGCGGCGCCCACCGGGACTGCTCATGCGCGCGCGGAACCCGTGGTTGCGGGCGCGGCGGAGTCGATGTGGCTGAAAAGTGCGCTTCATGGGGAGTCTTCTCTGGCGAGCGGCTCGCCGAAGGGCGTGTATGAAAGCACCGGCTCCCGGGGGTGTCAACGAGACGTCCGTCGACGAGCGAGACACAAGCTTTCCTTGCATTGCTGCGCGCCGCTTTGATAAGCAGGTCGCAATCCCACTCGTTCGCGCGTGCGAAAGGTCGTCGCCCCCCATGAGCTCGAATTCGCCTGGTCTCGTCCGCTCGGACGAGACTGCTTCGCTTTGGAAGTCGGTGCTCCACGCGCCCTCGCCGAGACTCTCCGCAGCGACGAGAGAGGCGATCGCGCAGCACACGCGGCTGCTCGAGCAGCGGCCCGACGAGCTGCGCGTCGCGATCGAGTCGGCCGAGCTGGAGAGCTGGCTGCGCGGCGGTCAGCTGTCTGCGCTCGACGCGTCGCTCGCGACGCTCTCCGACGGCGCGAGCTCGCTGGCGCTGGTGCCCGTCGAGTCGCTCGCCGCGGCCGACGGCGACCCGAGCCACGGCTTCGCCTCGTTCGTGGCCAGCCCGGCGAACGCGGCGGTGCGCGCGCACGCAGTCGCGTTCGCGCGCTCGAAAGGTCCACGCGGCGAGTCGCTCGCATTCTTCGGCGGCGCGGGCTCGGGCAAGAGCCATCTGTTGCGCGCGATCGCCGCCGAGCTGCGCCAGTCCGGGCTCGCAGCCGTGCTGTCGTACAGCGCCGAGCAGCTCTCGCTCGACCTCATCACCGCGATCGGCGGCGACGGCGTCGCGGAGTTTCGCGAACGGCTCGCGTCGGCCTCGGCGCTCGTCGTCGACGACCTCGACGCCCTCGCGGGCCGCGACGCCACGCAGGACGAGCTCGCGCTCGCCCTCGACACGCTGCGCGGGCGCGGGGTGCCGATCGCCGTGTCGCTCGGGCGCCCGGTCGATCGCACGCCGGGACTCTCGGAGGCGCTGCGCGCCGCGCTCGGCCGCTTCACGGCGCTCGAGATGCGCGCACCCGAGTGGGAGACCCGCGTCGCGATCGTGGTCTCTCACGCGCGCCGCTGGGGCGTCGAGCCCAGTTCGCCCGTCGCGGCGTTCCTGGCCAGCCGCCTGCGCTCCAACCTCGGCCGCCTCGACGCGACGCTCACGCGCCTCATGACGCGCGCGTCGGCGGGCAACGCGCTGTTCGACCTCGAGGTCGTGAAGCGCCTGCTCAACGACTCGGGCGAGAAGCCGGTCGCGACGTCGCCCACCGACGTGCTCACCGCGGTGTCGCGGCAGTTCAACGTGCGCGTCCGCGAGCTGCGTTCGGCGAGCCGCAGCGCGCGCGTAACGGTCCCGCGCCAGGTCGCGATGTACCTGATGCGCCGCTACTGCGGGCTCTCGTACCCCGAGATCGGCCGCATCTTCTCGCGCCACCACACCACGGCGCTCCACGCCGACCGCGTGGTGCAGGAGCAGCTCGCCGAGAACGCGAGCCTGCGCGCCGCCGTGGTGCTCGTCGAGAAGGAGCTCCTGCGCCTGTCGGAAGGCGGTGGGTGAGCGGTGGAAAACGCGGGCAACGACGCCGGCCCGCCCGCCCGCCCACCGACGGGACACGGGATTTGCGCCGCCGCCGTCGGTAGAATCGCCTGCACGGGCGCTGGGGCGACCCGGTTCTCCAGATTTCCACCGAGCTCTCTCCTACTCCTGCATCTCATGTCATAAGATCAGGAGCAGAGGGCGGAGGTTGGTATGAAGCTCACGATCGAACGCGAAGAGCTCTTGCGCGGACTCGGCCGCGTGCAGGCCATCGTCGAGCGCCGGGGCACAATGCCCATCCTGGCGAACGTGCTGCTCGAGGCCCGCGACGAAGGCGTGACCCTCGCCGCGACGGACCTCGAGGTCGCCGTCGTCGCCCGGCACCCCGCGAAGGTGAAGGCGCCTGGCTCGGTGACGCTGGGTGCGAAGAAGCTGTACGAGATCGTGCGCGAGCTCGAGCACGGCGAGGTCTCGCTCGTCGCCGACGACGCGCGCGTGACCGTCACGTGCGGCCCGGCGAAGTTCAACCTGCTCTCGACGTCGCCCGAGGAGTACCCGAGCGTGCCGAGCGCGGACAGCGCAGCGTTCGCGCAGCTCGACACCGCGCTCGTGGCCGAGCTCATCGACCACACGCTGTACGCCACCTCCACCGACGAGACGCGCTACAACTTGAACGGCGTCTACGTCGAGAGCGCCGACGGAAAGCGCGTGCGCTTCGTCGCGACCGACGGCTACCGCATCTCGCTGATCGAGCGCACCGTGCCGAACCCCGTCGGGTTCCTCGGCAAGGGCATCATCGTGCCGCGCAAGGGCATCGCCGAGATCCGCAAGCTGTGCGACGAGTCGGAAGGCTCGCTCGAGATGGGCGCGGCCGACGGCTTCCTGCACGTGCGCCGGCCCGATCTCCTGCTCACCACGCGGCTCATCGACGGCGAATTCCCGAACTACCGCCAGATCCTGCCGAAGAGCCACCGCGTGCGGCTGCTCGTGGAGCGCGAGCGCTTGCTGCACGCCGTGCGGCGCATCGCGCTCATGGCACACGAGCGGTCGCGCGGCTTCCGCTTCGTCCTGGCCGACGGCCAGCTCGACCTCTCGGCGAGCAATCCCGACCTGGGCGAGGCGCGCGAGCTCCTGCCGGTCGAGTATCCGGGCGACCGCTTCGAGACCGCGTTCAACGCGCGCTACGTGCTGGACGTGCTCGGCGCCATGACCGCGAAGGAGGTCGCGATCGAGCTCTCCGAGGAGCTCAGCCCGGCCCAGATCCGACCCGCCGACGACGCCGACGAGAGCGCCGTGATCATGCCCATGCGCCTGTAGCCGAACGACGCCGTTTCAGCTACTTTTACCGAGCGTTTGCCGCACGTTGCGCTTCGTGGAAGCCCTGCATTCCACAGGGCTTTTTCACTTGGGGCACCGGTCCTCCCCGCAGTCGGAAACCGCAGTCGGAAACGGTCCCGGGGGTTCGGAACACTGAATGACCGAATATGACGCGAGATCCATCGAGGTTCTCGAGGGTCTCGACCCGGTCCGCAAGCGGCCGGCCATGTACATCGGCTCGACCGGGCCGGGCGGCCTGCACCATCTCGTCTACGAGGTGGTCGACAACTCGATCGACGAAGCCGTTGCCGGCTTCTGCGACACGATCCGCGTCACGATCCACACCGACAGCTCGGTCACGGTCGAGGACAACGGCCGTGGCATCCCGGTAGACCCGCACGCGAAGCTCGGCCGGCCCGCCGCCGAGGTCGTCATGACGACGCTCCACTCGGGCGGCAAGTTCTCGAACAAGGCCTACAAGGTCTCGAGCGGTCTGCACGGCGTAGGCGTGTCGTGCGTGAACGCGCTGTCCGACAAGCTCGACCTCGAGATCAAGAAGGACGGCAAGGTCTACCAGCAGCGCTACGAGCGCGGCGTGCCGCAGGAGGATCTGCGCACCGTCGGCGTGACGGACAAGACCGGCACGAAGATCACGTTCCATCCCGATCCGAAGATCTTCGACCAGACCGAGTACAGCTTCGACACGCTCGCCAACCGGCTGCGCGAGCTGTCGTTCCTGAACGCGGGCATCCGCATCTACCTCGAGGACGAGCGCAGCGCAAAGAAGCACGAGCTGCACTACGAAGGCGGCATCGCGTCGTTCGTCGAGTATCTGAACCGCGGCACGGTGGCGCTGCACCCGGTGATCTTCCTGTCGGGCGATCGCACGTACGAGCAGTCGACGGGCGACGGCGTCGTCACGACGGACGTCCACATCGAAGTCGCACTGCAGTACAACGACGGCTACAACGAGTCGGTCTACAGCTTCGCCAACAACGTGAACACGATCGAAGGCGGAGCGCACCTGACCGGCTTCCGCAACGCGCTCACGCGCGCGCTGAACCGCTGGATCTCGGAGCACCTGAACGAGAAGGAGGCGCTCACCGTCACGGGCGAGGACACGCGCGAAGGCCTCGCGGCCGTCGTGTCGGTGAAGCTGTCTCACCCGCAGTTCGAGGGGCAGACCAAGGCGAAGCTCGGCAACAGCGAGGTCACGGGGCTCGTCGCGAACCTCGTCTACGACAGCCTGTCGGCGTACCTGGAGGAGAACCCCGTCGCCGCCCGTACGGTGGCGCAGAAGGCGACCGAGGCCGTGCGCGCGCGCGAGGCCGCGCGGAAGGCGCGCGAGCTCACGCGCCGCAAGGGCGCGCTCGACGGTGCGAGCCTGCCGGGCAAGCTCGCCGACTGCCAGGAGCGCGACCCCGCGCGCTCCGAGATCTTCATCGTAGAGGGCGACTCCGCAGGCGGGACCGCGAAGCAGGGCCGCGATCGCTCGAATCAGGCGATCCTGCCCATCCGCGGCAAGCTCATCAACGTCGAGAAGGCGCGGCTCGACCGCATGCTCGCGAACAACGAGATCCAGACGATGATCGCGGCGCTGGGCGTCGGCATCGGCGAGGACTTCGACGCCTCGAAGCTCCGCTACCACAAGGTCATCCTGATGACCGACGCCGACGTCGACGGCTCGCACATCCAGACGCTGCTGCTGACGTTCTTCTTCCGGCACATGCCCGACCTGATCACGCGCGGGCACCTGTTCCTGGCGCAGCCGCCGCTCTACAAGGTGAAGCGCGGCAAGAGCGAGCAGTACATCCAGACCGACGCGGAGCTGTCACAGCACCTGCTCGGCCTGGGACTCGCGGAAGCGCAGGTGTTCGGCGCGGGCCAGGAAGCGGCTCTCGTCGAGCCCGTGGTGCGCGAGCTGCTCACCGACGCGCAGCGCTGCGACCGCGTGGGCGCCGCGATGGAGCGCCGCGCGATCGACGCGCGCATCGTCGAGGCCGCGGCAGCGTCCGGCATGACGGCGGCGGCGCGCTTCGCCGATCCACGCGAGCGCGCGGAGTTCGAGGCGCGCATGACCGCGTACGTGGCGCGCGCCTACCCCGAGATCGTGCCGATCCGAGTCACCTGGACGGAGGACGCCGAGCACAGCCGCTGGCAGGCGAACGTCGCCGTGCCGCAGGCCGTCGTGCAGCGCTCGCTCGACTTCGACCAGCCGCTCCTCGAGTCGCCCGACTACCAGCGCTTCGTGTCGCTGGCCGAGCACGCGCGCGACCTCGCGCCGGGTCCGTACAAGCTCGTCACGGGCAGCGACACGCGCGAGATCGCCGGCCCGCGCCACCTGCTCGGAGCGCTGCTCGCGCTCGCGAGCAAGGGCCAGTACATCCAGCGCTACAAGGGCCTCGGCGAGATGAACGCCGAGCAGCTGTGGGAAACCACCATGGATCCGGTGAAGCGCACGCTCCTGCAGGTGCACGTCGAGGACAAGCCGGAAGCCGAGCAGACGTTCTCGATCCTCATGGGCGATCTCGTGGAGCCGCGCAAGGACTTCATCGAGAAGAACGCGCTCAACGTCGTCAACCTCGACATCTAGCGAGTCACGAAGATGTCGTCCGAGTCACCCGAGACACCCGAGCTCCCGCCGGTCAATCCTCCGACGCCCGTGGCGATCGAGGACGAGATGCGCCGCTCGTTCCTCGACTACTCCATGTCGGTCATCATCAGCCGCGCGCTGCCCGACGTGCGCGACGGGCTGAAGCCGTCGCAGCGGCGCATCCTCGTCACGTTCAACGACCTCGGGCTCGCGTCGGATCGCCCGTACCGCAAGTGCGCGAAGATCTCGGGCGACGTCTCCGGCAACTACCACCCGCACGGCGAAGCCGTGGTCTATCCGTCGCTGGTGCGGCTCGCTCAGCCGTTCACCATGCGGTACCCGCTGGTCGACGGGCAGGGCAACTTCGGCTCGATCGACGGCGATCCGCCGGCCGCCATGCGCTACACCGAGGCGCGCCTCACGCGGATCGCGGGCGAGATGCTCGCGGACCTCGACCGCGAGACCGTCGACCTCGGCCCGAACTACGACAACACGCGCCAGGAGCCGCTCGTGCTCCCGACGCGCATTCCGAACCTCGTCGTGAACGGCTCGTCGGGCATCGCCGTCGGCATGGCCACGAACGTGCCGCCGCACAACATCGGCGAGACCGTCGACGCGCTCGTCCTGCTGGCGCGCAACCCGCGCGCGTCGCTCGACGAGCTGATGGAGAAGCTGCCGGGTCCGGACTTCCCGACGGGTGCGATCATCTGCGGTTCGGGCCCGATCCGCGAGGCCTATCGCACCGGGCGCGGCCATCTGACCGTGCGCGCGCGCGCCGAGATCGAAGAGGCGCGCGGCGGCAAGCAGCGCATCGTCGTCGGCGAGATCCCGTACCTGATCAACAAGGCCTCGATGATCGAGAAGATCGCGGAGCTCGTGCGCGACGGGCGGATCGACGGCATCGCCGACGTGCGCGACGAATCCGACCGGCGCGGCATGCGCGTGGTGGTCGAGCTGAAGAAGGAAGCCGACGACCAGGTCGTGCTGAACCAGCTCTTCAAGCTGACGCCGATGCAGACCACGTTCGCCGTGAACATGGTCGCGCTGGTGCGCAATCGCCCGCAGACGCTCGGGCTGATTCCGCTGCTCCAGTACTTCCTCGACTTCCGCCGCGAGGTCGTGCGGCGCCGCGCCGCGTACGACCTGCGCCAGGCCGAGGCGCGCGCGCACCTGCTCGAAGGCTTCGCGATCGCGCTCGACCACCTGGACGCGGTGATCGCGCTCATTCGCGCGAGTCAGTCGCCCGCCGAGGCGCGCGACGGCCTCATGTCGCGTTTCTCGCTCAGCGAGCGCCAGGCGCAGGCCATCCTCGAGCTGCGCCTGCAGCGGCTCACGGCGATGGAGCGCCAGAAGATCCTCGACGAGCTCGCCGAGGTGCGCGCGAGCATCGAAGAGCTGAAGGCGCTGCTCGCCAGCGACCAGCTCGTCACCGACAAGATCGTCGAGGAGCTCGGCGAGATCAAAGACAAGTACGCCGACCTGCGGCGCACCGAGCTCGGCGCGCCCGTCGAGGACTTCACGACCGAGGACCTCATCACGGAAGAGGACATGGTCGTCACGATCACGCACCGCGGCTACGCGAAGCGCCACGTGCCGCGCCTGTACCGCGCGCAGAAGCGCGGGGGCAAGGGCAAGGTCGCCGCGGCGACCGCCGACGAGGATTTCGTCGAGCAGGTGATCGTCGCGTCGACGCACGCGTATCTTTTGTGCTTCACCAACCTGGGCCGCGTGTACTGGCTCAAGGTGTTCGAGCTGCCCGAGCTCTCGCGCGCCGCCAAGGGCAAGGCGCTCGTGAACCTGCTGCGGCTGGGCGAGGGCGAGCGCATCCAGGCGATCCTGCCCGTGCGCGATTTCGACGAGGGCGGCTTCGTCGTGCTCGCCACGCGCCAGGGCACGATCAAGAAGACCGAGCTCGCGGCGTTCTCGAACCCGCGCCCGAGCGGGATCATCGCGATCAACATCTCCGAAGGCGACGAGCTGATCGCGGCCGCGCGCACCACGGGCCAGGAGCAGCTCCTCTTGGCCACGCAGGACGGCAAGTCCATCCGCTTCCCCGAGGAGCAGGTGCGCGCCATGGGCCGCAGCGCGACCGGCGTGCGCGGCATCTCGACGCGCGAGGGCGACGCCACCGTCGGCATGGAGGTGCTGAAGCCCGGCAAGACGATCCTCACCGTCAGCCAGAACGGCTTCGGCAAGCGCACGCCGCTCGACGACTACCGCGAACAGAACCGCGGCGGCCAGGGCATCATCACCATCAAGACGAGCGAGCGGAATGGCCCGGTCGTCGGCATCCTGCAGGTCTCCGACGGCGACGAGATCATGCTCATCACGAACGGCGGGAAGATGATCCGCACGCGCGTGGGCGAGATTCCGACCATGAGCCGCAACACGCAGGGCGTGCGGCTGATGGAGCCCAACGAAGGCGAGCACGTGGTCTCCGTCGCGAAGCTCGCCGAAGAAGAAGGCGAAGAGGAAGAGCCGTGAAGACGAGCCGCTCGAAGCGGCTCATGAAGCGCGCCCGCGAGGTGATCCCGGGCGGCGTGAACAGCCCGGTGCGAGCGTTCGGCTACGTCGGCGGCCAGGCGCGCTTCATCCGCTCGGCGTCGGGCGCGCGCCTCGAGGACGAGGACGGCAACCGCTACGTCGACTGGGTGGCGTCCTGGGGCGCCATCCTCGTCGGCCACGCGCACCCGAAGGTGCTCGAGGCGGTGCGCGCCGCGGCCGCGCGCGGCACGAGCTTCGGCGCGCCGACGGAAGCGGAGATCGCACTCGCGGAGCGCGTGGTCGAGCTCGTGCCCGGCGTCGAGATGCTGCGTCTCGTGTCGTCGGGCACGGAAGCCACGATGAGCGCGATCCGCCTCGCGCGCGGCGCGACCGGGCGCGAGCGCATCGTGAAATTCGACGGCTGCTACCACGGCCACCCAGACCACATGCTCGCGGCTGCCGGCTCGGGCGTGGCGACGCTCGGCATCCCCGGCACCGACGGCGTGCCGCGCGCCGCCGTCGCCGACACGATCGTGCTGCCGTTCAACGACGCGGAGCGGCTCTCGGCCGTGTTCGCGGAGCGCGGCGGCGAGATCGCCGCGGTGATCGTCGAGCCCGTCGCAGCGAACATGGGCATGGTGCTGCCGAAGCCCGAGTTCCTGGCCGGCCTGCGCGCGCTGTGCGACCGACACCAATCGGTGTTGATATTCGACGAGGTCATCACGGGCTTCCGCGTCGCCGCCGGCGGCGCGCAGGCGCGCTTCGGCGTGATCCCCGACCTGTCGACGTTCGGCAAGGTGATCGGCGGCGGGCTGCCCGTCGGCGCATACGGCGGGAAGCGCGCGCTGCTCGAGCGCATGGCGCCCGTCGGGCCCGTGTATCAAGCCGGCACGCTCTCCGGCAATCCGCTCGCCACCGCCGCGGGCCTCGCCGTGCTGGAGCTCGCGACGCGCGAGGGCACGTACGAGGCGCTCGAGGCCACCGCGCAGCGCCTCGCGACGGGCCTCGCGGGCCTGGCGCGCGAAGCGGGCGTGCCGTTCACGGCGAGCGCGCTCGGTGGCCTGTTCGGCTTCTTCTTCCACCCGGGCCCCGTCGAGAGCTATGCCGACGCGCAGAAGGCGGACGGTGAGCGCTTCCGCGCGTTCTTCCACGCCATGCTCGAGCAGGGCATCTACCTGGCGCCGTCGCCCTTCGAAGCGGGCTTCGTGACCACCGCGCACGGCGACGCGGAGATCGACGAGACGCTCGAAGCCGCGCGCCGCGCGTTCCGGAAGGTGGCATGAACCCGGGGCCCGGGCGCCGCCGCCCGCGCTACGCGCCGATCCAGATGGGACGCAGCGCCGAGGCCGCGTGGGAGGCGTCGCTCTCGGTCGTGGTCGGCGCCTTCCTCGGCTTCTTCCTCGATCGCTGGCTCGGCACCGGGCCGGTGTTCACGATCGCGCTGCTCGTGCTCGGCATGGTCGCAGGCTTCCGGCGCCTCATGCGCCTCGCCGCGGCCGCCAACGCGGCGAAGTCCGAGCCGCCGCGCGGCGACGGAGACGTGCCCCCCTCGTGAAGCTCCGCAGCGCTTCGTTGCAGGCCAAGCACGCGCTCCTGCTCGCCCTTGCAATCGCAGGGGCGATTCCGTATGGATGCCACGCCGTTTGGAGCCTGGCTCTGGCGGGAGGGATCCAGGTCGTGAATCTCGCGGTCACAGAGCGCAGCGTCCGTCTCGTGGCCGCGGCCCATGCGCCCGCGTTCGCGGCGCAAGTGCTGTTCTTCCTGCGTCTGCTGCTCGTGCTGGCCGCGATCTTCGCGGGACTGGTACTGGCGCGTGCGCAGCCCCTGCCCTTCCTCGCCGGCCTGCTCACGGTGGTGCCGGCGGTGCTGTGGCACGGCCTCGCGGCGGCGCGTGAGAGTTAGGATCGCGCCGTGGTCCATGCTCCGTCGTTCTTCAATCTATTCGCGATCCCGCCCCTCGCCGCGGCCGCCACGTCGGCCGCGCTGACGCTCGCGCTCGCGTTGCTCGTCGGCTTCGCGCTGCGCGGCGATGAGCTGATTCCCGACAGCCGCATCTCGCTGCGCAACTTCATCGAGGTTCTGTTCGGAGGCATCGCCGACCTGGCCCAGGACGTGATCGGGCCCGACTGGCGCAAGTACATGCCCTATTTGGGCACTCTGGGCCTCTTCATCCTGGTGTCAAACCTGTTGAACCTGGTGCCGGGCTTCGGCGCACCCACGGGCTTCATCGAGACCAGCCTGGCCTGGTCGATCATCTCCGTGACGACCTCGGAACTGGCGTCGATCGGCGTGCACGGTTTCTCGGGCTGGCTCAAGCACATGGCGCCAGGTCCCATCTGGCTGGCTCCGCTGATCTTCCCGATCGAGTTCTTCAGCCACCTGATCCGCTTCTTCTCGCTCACCATCCGTATCACCGCGAACATGTTCGCGGACCACACGCTGCTCAGCATGTTTCTGGGCAGTTTCGGCGCCTTGATCGCACTTCTGGTGCCGTGGGTGGTGCTCGGGCTGGGCCTGTTCATCTGCTTCGTGCAGGCCTTCATCTTCGTTTTCCTCTCGATGCTCTACATCGGCATGGGCATCGAGGAATCCCACGAGAGTCACTGAAAAGGAGTAGAGATGCGCGCGCTGTACATCGCCCTGGGTCTTTTGGTTCTCTGCCTCGTGCCGGACCTCGCGTTCGCTGCCGAGGAGGGCGGGCTCGCGGGATCGAGTTGGGGGATCTCCATCGGCGCCGGTCTCGCCATGGGGCTCGCGGTGCTCGGTGCGGGCATCGGTCAGGGGCTGACCGCGGGCAACGCGGTCGCGGGCATCGCGCGCAACCCCGGCGCGGCGGGTCAGATCTCGACCCAGATGATCATCGCCCTGGCGCTGACGGAGTCCCTGGCGCTGATCGCGTTCGTCATCGCGATCCTCTTGACCTTCAAGTTCTAGCGCGCTCTCGGTTCACGGCGGAGCGCTCGCGCGTTCACACGGACGCGCGGGCGCTCTCGCGTTTCGCGCGGTTGGCTGCGGCACGCGCGTTGCTCCTTCCGTCGCGTGGGTGGAACGGGATGCCCTCTTACGGGACCAGGGATCCCGGGAAGCCCATGCCGGATGGGGACACGGGGAATGGCGTGCGATCAACGGGGTGAGGCGTGCGCCTTCCCCATCCGGCTTCTCCGAGGGAGACTCGGGCGGTGAGCGCTTTCCGGCGAAGACGATCGAGTGCTGCGAGACGAGGCGAGGGCCGTCCCGAGCCGAGTCGCAAGCGCCGGAGCGTGGGTAGGGTGCCCACGCGAGGACACGTCGAGGCGCGCGCAGCGAGCCGCAGGCGAGCGTAGTCAGTGAGGCGCGGGCGCTTCATCGTGCTCGAGGGCATCGACGGCTCGGGCAAGTCCGAGCAGGCGCGCCGGCTCGCGGCGTGGCTTGCCGAGCGACACACGGTGGTGTCGACGCGCGAGCCCACGGACGGCGAGTGGGGTCGCACCTATCGCGCGTGGGCGCGCGGCGAGTTCGAGGCGTCGGCCGACGAGGTGCTGCGCTGGTTCGCGAACGACCGGCGCGAGCACGTGGCCAAGGTCGTCGCGCCCGCGCTCGAGCGCGGCGACGTCGTCGTGTGCGACCGCTACCGCGACTCGACGCGCGCGTACCAGGCCGCGCAGGGCATCGACCGCGCACGCCTCGCCGAGCTGTTCGCGGGCCCGGAGTTCCCCGCGCCCGACCTCGTGCTGTGGCTGCGCGTGCCCGTGGCGACGGCGCTCGAGCGGCTGGGCGCGCGCGCGGGCGAGCGCTTCGAGCGCGGCGACTTCCTGTTCCGCGTCGACGCGGAGTACGAGCGGCTGGGCCTCGTGCCGATCGACGCGAGCGGCACGCCCGACGAGGTGGAGCGCGCGCTGCGCGCGCGCGTGGAGCGCAGCCTCGTTCCTTGACCCCGGCCGGAAGCCGCGAGACCCTGCGCGCGTGGACCCGGTGGCGTTCGTCGTGGCGGGCAGCCCGGTCACCTGGACCGAGCTCGTCGGCGACCTCACGGGCCTCGTCTGCGTGTATCTCGTCGCGCGCGCGAACGTGTGGAACTGGCCGGTCGGCATCGCGAACACGGTGCTGTTCTTCTTCGTGTTCCTGCGCTCGCGGCTCTACGGCGACGCACTGCTGCAGGTCGTGTTCACGGCGCTCGGGGTGTACGGCTGGTGGACGTGGACGCGCGGCGGCGAGCCGGGCGACGAGCTGCCCGTGCGGCGCGCCACGCCCGCCGAGCGCGCCGCGTGTCTCGCGCTCTCGCTCGCGGGCACGGCCGCGGCCGCGCTGGTTCTCGCGCGCAAGACCGACTCGCCCGTGCCGCTCTGGGACGCGAGCGTGCTCGTGCTGAGCCTCGTTGCCACGTGGGCGCAGGCGCAGAAGCTCGTCGAGTCGTGGTGGCTGTGGATCACCGTCGACGTGATCTCCGTGCCGCTCTACGTCAAGCGCGGGCTGTATCCGACGGCGCTGCTCTACGCGCTCTTCCTCGCGTTGTGCGTGCTCGGCCTGCGCGAGTGGCTGCGCCTGTTGCGCGAGCAGCGCGCGACCGCCGAGCTCGCCGCGTGAAGCCGCGCCACGGGCTCGTGCTGGGCAAGTTCTATCCGCCGCACGCGGGCCACCACCGGCTGGTGCGCACGGCGAGCCGCGCGTGCGAGCGCGTCACCGTGCTCGCGCTCGCGTCGGCGGTCGAGAGCATCCCGCTCGACGTGCGCGTCGGGTGGCTGCGCGAGGTGCACGCACCCGACGCCAACGTGGGGGTCGTCGGCGGCATGGACGAGCACGCGGTCGACCTGGCCGACCCGCGCGCGTGGGACGCGCACATGGCCGTGTTCCGCGCGCTGCTCGACCGCGCGGGCGGCCCGCCCGTCGACGCCGTCTTCACCTCGGAGTCGTACGGCGGCGAGCTCGCGCGTCGGCTCGGTGCGCGACACGTTTCCGTGGACCTGGGGCGCGGACTCACGCCGATCTCGGGCACGGCCGTGCGCGCGGACCCCGTGGCGGCGTGGCCGTGGCTCGAGCCCCCCGTGCGCGCGTGGCTCGCGAAGCGGCTCGTGATCGTCGGCGCGGAGTCGACGGGCAAGACGACGCTCGCGCAGGAGCTGCGCGATGCGCTCGCCGCGCGCGGCGGCCCGTTTGCCGGGACGCGCTGGGTGCCCGAGCACGGCCGCGACTTCACGCTCGACAAGCTGGCGCTCGCGCGCGCCGAGGCCGCGTGGCGCGGTGCGCCCGAGCCGGGCATGGCTGCGCTCGTGTGGACGACGCCCGACTTCGTCGACATCGCTCGCGTGCAGAACGCGCTCGAGGAGCGCGAGGCGCGCGTGGGCGGGCCGGTGCTCGTGTGCGACACCGACGCTCTCGCGACCGCGATCTGGCACGAGCGCTACCAGGGCAAGCGCGCGTCGGCCGTCGAAGCGCTCGCCGATCCGCGGCCGCGGCTGTATCTCGTGACTCATCACGACGACGTGGCCTTCGAGCAGGACGGCATCCGCGACGGCGAGCACATGCGCGCGTGGATGACGGGCGCGTTCGTCGAGCGCCTGCGCGAGAGCCCGCACCGCTTCGAGCTCTTGCGCGGCACGCGGGCCCAGCGCGTGCGCAGCGCACTCGACGCGGTGGACCGCTGGCTGGCGCTCGGCTCGGGCCTGGCCACGCCGCTGGGCTGAGATGGCGGCGGTCGGCGTGGACGGGTGTCGCGGCGGCTGGATCGCCGCGACGCGCGCAGGCGCGCGGCGGATCGCGCGCGTGGCCGAGCTGTTCGCGTGCGCACTCACGCCCACGGTGGTGGCGATCGACATCCCGATCGGGCTCACCGACGCCGGGCCGCGCCGCTGTGACGCCGAGGCGCGCCGACGGCTCGGCCCCGCGCGCGGCGCGAGCGTGTTCGCCGCGCCGATCCGGCCGATGCTCCCCGCGCAGTCGCATGCGGAGGCGTGCGCGCTCGGCCGCGCCGCCGACGGGCGCGCGCTGTCGCTCCAGTGCTGGGGGATCGTGCCGAAGATCCGCGAGGTCGACGCGCTCGTGTGCGCAGATGCCGCGGCGCGCGGCGCGCTGCGCGAAGTCTCGCCGGAGCTCTCGTTCGCGCTCATGAACGGCGGCAAAGCGCTGGCGGCGAAGCGGAGCGCGGCAGGTGCGCTCGAGCGCAGGCAGCTCGTCGAAGCGGCATTCGGCGCGGCCGCGCGGCGCGCGCTCACCGAGCTGCACGAGACCGCCGACGTGCTCGACGCCTTCGCGGCGCTGTGGAGCGCCGAGCGCATCACCCGCGGCGAGGCGCTCGTGCTGCCGGCGGACCCGCCGCGCGACGCCTGGGGCATCGCCATGTCGATCAGCGCATAGGCTCGGCCAGCATCGCGGCGAGCGAGGTCGGTTCACCCGTCGCGCCCGCCGGCAGGCCGAGCGCGAAGTGGTCCGCCGACGCGCCTTCGGTGCGGCTCCGCGCGACGCGGTCCCACAGCGAGAAGATCGTGCCGTAGTTCGAATCGTGCTCCTCGCGCAACACCGAATGGTGTCGGCGGTGCAGCGCCGGCGTGACCCACACGAGCCCCAGCGCGCACTCGAGCCGCGCCGGCAGGTCGAAGTTGCCGTGCTCGAGCGCGTTGGCCGCGCCGAACACGGCCTCGAAGAGCGCCACGCCCGCCGCAGGCGCGCCGAGCAGCGCGATCGCCGCCAGCCGCACCGGCACGGAGAGCAGGATCTCCCCCGGATGGAAGCGCAGCGACGTGGCGACCGTGAGCACCGGGTCCGCATGGTGCACGCGGTGGAAGCGCCAGAGCACGGGCAGCGCGTGGTTCGTGCGGTGCCACGCCCACGACACGAGGTCGAGCCCCGCGACCGACGCCGCGAGCGCGAGCCAGGCGGGCGCGCCCACGTGCGGCAGCAGCCCGAACCCGCTCGCCTCGGTCCAGCGCGCCACGCGCCATTCGGCGCCGCCGAAGCAGAGCGCGCGCAGAGCGGTCGCCACGGCCCACAGCCCCACGTTCGCGAGCCATGTCGCGCGCCCTGGCGCGTGCGGCGCGAGGCGCTCCAGAGCGAGGCCGAGCAGCAGCGCCGCGGCGATCGCGAAGAACGCGGGTGCGCCGTCCGACACCGTTGAGTGTCAGACCGGCTCGAGCGCGAGGTACGGCGCGCCCGGCAGCGCGATCGCGATCGCGTCGCCCGGGCACACCAGGCCGCCCGCGCGCACGACACCCATCACGCCGGCCTTGCGCACCAGCCGGCCCTCGGCGTCGCGGCCCAGCACCGCCTGCATGAGGCCCGCCTGGATCCCGTCGAGCTGCGCGCACGGATTGCGCAGCCCCGTGATCTCGACGGTCGCCTCCGCGCCGAGTCGCAAGAGCGCGCCCGTCGGCAGGCCCAGCAGGTCGATGCCGCGCGTCGTCACGTTCTCCCCCATCTCGCCCGCCTCGACCTCGAAGCCGCGCGCGCGCAGCTCGTCGTGCAGCTCCGCATGGATCAGGTGCACCTGGCGCAGGTTCGGCTGGCTCGGATCGCGCGCCACGCGCGAGCGGTGCTTCACGGTGGTGCCGGCGTGCGCGTCCCCGAATACGCCGAGCTTCTCGACCAGCAGGATGCTCGCGCAAGCGTGCTTCCGCATGGAGTGCGAAGCGCTGGCGCAGACCGCCACGACCACGGCGCCCATCGCGCCCCGCTAGCCCCGCGCCGGGCTCGAGCGGCGCGCGCTGCCGACGCGCGCGGCGGCGCGGCAGAGACCGAGGCCCACGCCCGTGAGCAGCGCCGCGCCGGCGACCCACGGCAGCGGCGTGTGCGGGCCTCCGCCGTCGAAGCCGGCGATGCCGAACACGTGGTAGGACGCGCACACCGTGACGATGCCCCAGATCACGCTGAGCAAAAGCGACGGCCAGAGCGAGCCCGCCGACTGGCGCAGGATGGCGAGCACCAGCGCCTCGAACAGCACCGGCGGGAGCACCGAGGCGTCGCCGCTGATCATGCCGATGAACGCCGCTCCGAAGCCGGCCATCACGGCGCTCAAGAGCACGCCGGGCACAACACCGAGTCGTGTAGCCGCCAGCGGCTGCAGTACGCCGCGGTAGAACACGCCGAAGGCGAGCGGGAGCACGCCCACGTAGAGCACCGCGAAGGCGACGCCGAGGAAGGGCGAAGCAGCGGCCCCCTGCGCTGCGGCCGGCGGCGGCGTGGGCGGCGCAAAGGCCTTCACCACGTTGTCGAGCTCGCTCGACAGCACCTGCGCGCTGGCCAGGAAGATCACGGCGAGCCACGCAGGCAGCGGCGCGGCCACGAAGCCCAGCTGGCGGGCGGGCGGGCCGCGGAAGCGCGACGCGCAGAGCGCGAACAGCCCGCCGTACGTGACGAGCGCGGCCATGCCCATCGCCGACACTTCGAGGGAGAAGCCGATCTGCAGGAACAGGATCATCCACAGCAAGTGGACGAGCGGAGCCACCAGCGCCAGCAGGAAGGCGAGCTCGAGCGAGAGCGGCGGGCGCGGCCCGGAATCGCCGTCGGGGATCATGACCCGAACAGGATCGGCCGCAGCGCCTGACCGGTGTAGGAGAGCGGGTTGTTCGCGACTTCCTCGGGCGTGCCCGTCGCGAGGACCTCGCCGCCCTTGTCGCCGCCTTCGGGCCCGAGGTCGATGATGTAGTCGGCGGTCTTGATCACGTCGAGGTTGTGCTCGATCACGACCACCGTGTTGCCGCGGTCGACGAGCTTCTTCAGCACCTCGAGCAGCTTCTCCACGTCGGCGAAGTGCAGCCCCGTGGTCGGCTCGTCGAGGATGTACATCGTGCGGCCCGTCGCGCGCTTCGACAGCTCCTTCGCGAGCTTGATGCGCTGCGCCTCGCCGCCGGACAACGTGGTCGCCTGCTGGCCCAGGTGCACGTAGCCGAGCCCGACCTCCGCGAGCGTCTGCAGCCCCGGCCGGATCGACGGGATGTTCCCCAGCACCTCGAGCGCCTCGTCGACGGTCATCTCGAGCACGTCGGCGATCGACTTGCCCTTGTACTTCACTTCGAGCGTCTGCGGGTTGTAGCGCTTGCCCTGGCACTCCTCGCAGGTGACGTACACGTCGGGCAGGAAGTGCATCTCGATGCGCAGGATGCCGTCGCCCTGGCACGCCTCGCAGCGGCCGCCCTTCACGTTGAACGAGAAGCGGCCCGGCTGATAGCCGCGCTGGCGCGACTCGGGGAGCTGCGTGAACAGCTCGCGAATGCCGGTGAAGATGCCCGTGTACGTGGCCGGGTTCGAACGCGACGTGCGGCCGATCGGGTCCTGCGACACGTCGATGACCTTGTCCAGGTGCGGCAGCCCGTCGACGCGCTTGTGCTTGCCGGGCTTCTCCTTCGCGTCGAACAGCTTGTGCGCGAGCGCGCGGTACAAGGTGTCGTTCACGAGCGTCGACTTGCCGCTGCCCGACACGCCGGTCACGACGGTGAGCACGCCGAGCGGAAAGCGCACGGTCACGTCGCGCAGGTTATTCGCCGACGCGCCGACGATCGTCACGAACTTGTCCGAGCCGGGCCGGCGCAGCTTCGGCACGGGGATCGAGCGCGCGCCCGACAGGAACTGGCCCGTCAGCGACTCGGGCACCTTCGCGACGTGCTCGGGCGTGCCCTCGGCCACGACCTCGCCGCCGTGGCGGCCCGCGCCGGGCCCGAGGTCGACGACCCAGTCGGCCGCGCGGATCGTCTCCTCGTCGTGCTCGACGACGATCACGGTGTTGCCCGTGTCGCGCAGCGAGACGAGCGTCCGGAGCAAGCGGCCGTTGTCGCGCGCGTGCAGCCCGATCGACGGCTCGTCCAGGATGTACAACACGCCGGCGAGCGCCGAGCCGACCTGCGTGGCGAGCCGGATGCGCTGGCTCTCGCCGCCCGACAGGGTCGCGGCCGTGCGCTCGAGCGTCAGATACTCGAGACCGACGTTGCACAGGAACGTGAGCCGCTCGCGGATCTCGCGCAGCAGCCGCTCGGCGATCGCGAGGTCCTGCTTGCCGAGCGCCATCTTCTCGAAGTGCTGCACGGCCTGCGCGACGGACAGCTTGCCCACGTCGGGCAGGCTCATGCCGCCCACGTACACCGAGCGCGCTTCGGGGCGCAGCCGTGCGCCCGAGCAATCGTCGCACGCGGTGTTGCTCATGTATTCGCGCAGGCCCTCGCGCACCAGGTCGCTCTCGCTCTCGCGGTAGCGCTTGTCGAGCAGCCCGATCACGCCGGACCATTGCCGGTCGAAGCTCCACTTGCGGCTGCGGCCGAAGCGGAACGTGACCTTCTCGTCGGTGCCCGACAGGATCTGCGCGCGCGCCTCGGGCGCGAGCTTCTTCCAGGGCGTGTCGAGCGAGAAGCCGTAGTGCGCCGACAGCGAGCGCAGCATCGACAGGTAGTAGCGCGAGGCGTGGCCGCGGCCCTTGAAGGGCGCGATCGCACCCTCGTCGAGCGACAGGTTCGAGTCGGGCACCAGCAGGTCCGGGTCGAAGAAGTCCTTGGTGCCCAGGCCGTCGCAGCTCGGGCACGCGCCCTGCGGGCTGTTGAACGAGAACAGCCGCGGGTTGATCTCGGGGAAGCTGGCGCCGCACTCCAGACACGCCGCGAGCTCGGAGAAGAGCACCTCTTCGCCGCCCGGGCCGACGTCCACCTTCGCGAAGCCCTGACTCGCGCGGAGCGCCGTCTCGAGTGAGTCGGCGAGTCTCTGGGTCACGTCGGGACGAATGACGAGCCGGTCGACGACCAGGTCGATGTCGTGGCGCTTCTTGCGGTCGAGCTCGGGCGCTTCGTCGAGCGGATAGTCCTTGCCGTCGATGCGCACGCGCACGAAGCCCTGCTTCTGGAACTCGCGCAGCTCCTTGCGGTACTCGCCCTTGCGGCCGCGCACGACCGGCGACAGCACCTGGATGCGCGTGCCGTCGGGCAGCGCCTGCACGCGCTCGCACATCTGCTTCACGGTCTGCGCCTGGATCGGCTTGCCGCAGTTCACGCAGTGCGGGATCCCGATGCGCGCGTAGAGCAGCCGCAGGTAGTCGTAGATCTCCGTGACCGTGCCGACGGTGGAGCGCGGGTTGCGGCTCGTGGTCTTCTGCTCGATCGAGATCGCGGGCGAGAGGCCCTCGATCGAGTCGACCTCGGGCTTCTTCATCTGGTCGAGGAACTGGCGCGCGTACGCGGACAGGCTCTCCACGTAGCGGCGCTGGCCCTCGGCGTACAGCGTGTCGAACGCGAGCGACGACTTGCCGGAGCCCGACAGCCCGGTGAGCACGACGAGCTTGTTGCGCGGAATGCGTACGTCGATCGACTTCAGGTTGTGCTCGCAAGCACCCCGGACGACGATCTCGTTCGGCTCGCCGCTCACTCTCCGACCCCCTGCGACCGCGCGCGCTTCGACAGCTCGACCGCCAATCTTACCGCCTCGATCATCGAGCTGGCGTCCGCCTTGCCCGTGCCCGCGATGTCGAACGCGGTGCCATGGTCCACGCTCGTGCGCACGAGCGGCAGGCCGAGCGTCACGTTCACGGCCTGCCCGAAGGCGTGCGTCTTTAGAGGCGCGAGACCCTGATCGTGATACATCGCGAGCACGGCGTCGAACTCGCCCGAGAGCGCGCGGTGGAACAGGCTGTCGCCCGCGAACGGGCCGCGCGCGTCGATGCCCCGGGCGCGCGCGTCCGCGAGCGCGGGCGCGATGATGCGCGCCTCCTCGTCGCCGAAGCGGCCGCCCTCGCCCGCGTGCGGGTTCAGCCCGCACACGCCGATGCGCGGCGCCCGCACGCCGAAGCGCGCCTCGAGGTCCGCGTGCAGGATCGCGAGCGCCGCGGCGATGCCCTCGCGCGACAGCCGGCCCGGCACGTCGCGCAGCGCGCAGTGGATCGTGGCGAGCGCGACGCGCAGGCCGCGCCCCACGAGCAGCATCACGGCGCGGCGTCCGCCCGCGAGCTCCTCGAGCAGCTCGGTGTGGCCGGGGTACGCGAAGCCGCCCGCGCCGATGACCTGCTTCGAGAGCGGTGCCGTGGCCATGGCGTCGAGTGAGCCGGAGAGGCAGTCGCGCGCGGCGGCGCGCACCGCGCCCACCACGCCCGCCGCCGCGGCGGGATCGGGCTGGCCCGGCTCGACCGCCGCGCTCGCGAAGCGCCGCGAGTGCGCAGCGTCGGGCGCGCCGCCCGCGCGGGCGACGGCGTCGACGTCGCCGTACACGACGAGGTCCACGTCTTCGGCGGCGAACGCGCGCAACGCGGCCGCGACCACCTCCGGACCGATCCCCGCGGGATCGCCGACGGTGAGGCCGATGCGCGGGCGGGGGGTGCGGGGGCGCTCGCTCAACGAAGCTCCGGTGCGACCACCTCGATATAGCGGCCCTTCTTCACGTCTGCGATCCACTTCTCGAAGGCGGGCATCGTGCGCTGCTCCATGAGCTCGGCGCGCAGGTGGTCCGCGACCTTCTCGTAGGCGATGTCGGCCGGGTCGAAGCGCTCCAGGAACTGGAAGATGTTCTCGCCGTGAGCGTTCTCGACGACTTCGCTGATGTCGCCGGGGTTGAGCCCCGCGAGCGCGGCGCGGATCTCGGGCGGCTCGTCGGCTTCGCGCACCACCGTGAGCCCGCCCTGCGACGCCGTCGGCGCGCCCGAGTACTTGCGCGCCAGCGCCGAGAAGTCGCCGCTCTGGCGCGCCTTCTCGCGCAGGTCGAGCGCGAGCCTGTGCGCCTCCTCGCGGTCGGACTCCTTCGCGTTCTCCGGGAACGGGATGAGGATGTGCAGGAACTTCACCCGCGGGCCCGGCTTCGCGTGGCCGTAGCGCTCGTCGTAGAGCTTCCTCACCTCTTCGTCGGAGACGCGCACCTTCCCCTGCACGGCGGTCTGCACGACCTTCATGCGCGTGATCTGCTTGCCGAGCTGGTCGCGGTACGCCTTCTTCTCGAGGCCCTGCTTCGCGGCCGCCGCGTAGATCGCTTCGACGCTGACGTTCTCGTCCTTCGCGATGCCGGCGATCGACTCGTCGATCTCGTCGTCGGTGGCGGTCATGTTCTGCTTCTTGGCGAGCTGCAGCACGACCTTCTCGTCGATCAGGTTCTCGAGCGCCGTCGCGCGCAGCTGCGCGGCCTCTTCCTGGGTCATCGTCTCGCCGTGTGCGCGCACGCGCTCCAGGTACTGGTGCCAGGCGTCGCGGACCTCCGAGAGGAGGATGACCTCGTCGCCGACGATCGCGGCCACGCCGTCGACGACCTCTGCGCGCGCGCGCGGTGCGGTCGCGCACAGCGCTGCGAGCGCCAGGGCGGCCGGCAGCAGTCGCTTCATCGCAGAGTCTCCAGCAATCCGTCGTTGACCTTGATCTCGGCGTTCTTGCGCAGGCCGCGGATCCACTCGCGCCGCAGGTCCTCGAGCGCTCGTTCGTCCAGCTCCACGGCGATCTTCTCGCGAGCCTCCTCGAACGACGCCTCGTGCGCCGGGAGTTTGCTCTCGACCCGGAAGAGATGGAAGCCGTAGGGCGACTCGATCACCGGCGAGACCTGGCCGGGCTCGAGCTCGAAGGCGCGGTCGAACGCCTCGGGCAGCTCGCCCTTGGCGAAGGGCGGCAGCAGCCCGCCGTCGGCGGCCTGTGGCGCGATGCTGTCGGCCTTGGCCAGCTCGGCGAAGTCGGCGCCCTTCTCGAGCTGCGCGCGCAGCTCGTCGGCCTTGCCGCGCTCGGCCACCACGATCTGGCGGATCAAGACGCGCGGCGGCGTGGCGAACTCGGCCTTGTGCTCCTCGAAGTACGCGCGCTGCGAGCTCTCGGGCGTGCGCGCGCGCTCGCCCAGGTCGGCCAACGCCGTGCGCTCGACGATCATCTCGCGGCGCACGGACTCGCGGTAGCGCGGGTCGGGGTCCTTCCACGTGGGCCCGTGCAGCTCGCGCAGGCGCTCCTCGACTTCCTGGGCTGACACATCGATGTGTCGCTTCGCGGCGTAGTTCATCACGACCTGGTCGTTGATGAGCCGCTGCAGGATGTCGCTCACCACGTCGTCCCGCTTCGCCTCGGGGTCGTCTTCCATGCGCTGGTCGACCTGCCGCTCGAGGTCCGCGGCCGGAACCCGGACGCCGTCGACTTCCGCCGCCCAGCTCGCGTCCTGGCCGCGACGCCCGCAGCCAGAGAGCGCGAGCGCGGCACACAGCGCGGCCGCCGCGATGCTTCTCGTCATGGGGTTCCGCGCTCCTCTCGGGGGCTGTTCGTCTCGGGCGCCAGAAGTTCCACGAGCGCGAGGCTCTCGGCCAGGGCGTCGCCCGGTGCGCGCAGGCGCAGGCCGAGCCGGCGGTCGGGATACGCGCGCAGCTGCGTGCCGGGCTGGCCGAGCATGCGCACGATGCGCGACGGGTCGAGCTTCGCGCGCTCGGCGATCTGGAAGCGCAGCTCGCCGTGCTTCACCTCGACCGACACGATGCCGAGCTCGCGGCAGCGGATCTTGAGCCGGATCACCTCGAGCAGGTTCTGTGCCTCGCCGGGCAGCGGGCCGAAGCGGTCGAGCAGGTCGGCGCGCAGCGCGGCGAGCTCGGCTTCGTCGCGCGCGCCCGAGAGCTGCTTGTACAGCGCCAGCCGCTGACTCACTTCGGCGACGTAGCTCTCGGGCAGGAGCGCGGGCTGCGGCAGGCGGATCTCGGGCTCGATGGCGTCGGCCGACTCCTCGCCGCGCAGGCGCGAGATCGCCTGCTCGAGCATCTCCATGTACAGGTCGTAGCCGACCGACGCGACGTGGCCCGACTGCTCGGCGCCGAGCAGGTTGCCGGCGCCGCGGATCTCCAGGTCCTCGGTGGCGAGGCGGAAGCCGGCGCCGAGCTCGGACAGGTCCTGGATCGCCTCGATGCGCCGGCGCGCCTCGTCGCTCACCTGCCCCGACGGCGGCAACAGCAGGTACGCATGGGCGCGCCGGTTGCCGCGGCCGACGCGGCCGCGCAGCTGGTAGAGCTGCGCCAGCCCGAACATGTCGGCGCGGTGGATCAGGATCGTGTTCGCGTTCGGGATGTCGAGCCCCGACTCGATGATCGCCGTACACACGAGGAGGTCGGACTCGCGGTGCAGGAACGCGAGCATCGTCTTCTCGAGCGCCGCGCCCGCCATCTGCCCGTGCGCCACGGCGATGCGCGCCTCGGGCACCACGCGCTTCAGGTAGTCGGAGATCTCCGCGATCGTCTCGATGCGGTTGTGCACGAAGAACACCTGGCCGCCGCGGCGCAGCTCGCGCTGCACCGCCTCGCGGATGAGCTCCTCCGACACGCGCGCCACCTCGGTGCGCACCGCGATGCGGTCGACGGGCGGCGTCTGGATCACGGACAGGTCGCGCATGCCCGAGAACGCGAGCTGCAAGGTGCGCGGGATCGGCGTGGCCGTCAGCGTCAGCACGTCGACGAGCTTGCGCAGCTGCTTCAGCCGCTCCTTGTGGGCGACGCCGAAGCGGTGCTCCTCGTCGACGATCACGAGCCCCAGGTTGCGAAACGACACGTCCTTCGACAGCAGCCGGTGCGTGCCGACCACGACGTCGATCTTTCCCGACGCGAGCCCTTCGCGGACGTCCTTCGAGTGCTTGGGCGACGACAGCCGCGACAGCGCGCCCACGGTGATCGCCGACGCCGCGAAGCGCTCGCGCAGCGTCTCGAAGTGCTGCTGACACAGCACGGTGGTGGGCACGAGGAATGCGACCTGCTTCCCTCCCGCCACGGCCAGGTAGGCGGCGCGGCACGCGACCTCCGTCTTGCCGAAGCCGACGTCGCCGCACACGAGCCGGTCCATCGGACGCGAGCGCTGCATGTCGGCGAGCACGTCGTCGGTCGCCTTGCGCTGGTCGGGCGTGTCCTCGAAGCGGAAGCGCGCCTCGAACTCCTCGTAGGCGGCGTCGGGCGCCGGGAAGGCGAAGCCGGCCAGCTGGTCGCGCGCGGCGATCACGGCGAGCAGCTCCTCGGCCATGTCGCGCACGGCGCGGCGCACGCGCGCCTTGGTCTTCTGCCACACCTGGCCGCCCAGCCGGTCGAGCACGGGCGCGGCGGCGTCGTCGCTCGCGCCGTAGCGCTGCACCTGGCCCAGCCGCGACACGGGCACGTACAGCTTGTCGCCCTTGTCGTACAGGAGCAACAGGAACTCCTGCTCGCCGCCCAACACAGAAATGCGTTGCAGGCCGCCGAAGCGCGCGATGCCGTGCTCGGCATGGACGAGGAAATCGCCCGCCTCGATCTGCGCCAGCCGATCCACTGCGCTCGACTGGCGCGTCATACGCGTGACGCGCCGCTGCTGGCGCTCGCCGAACACGTTCTGCTCCGTCACGACGACGAGCGCGTCGTCGGCGAGCTCGAAGCCGTCGGCGAGCGGCGAGATCGCCAGGTCGAGCCGGCCCGGCGCCGGCAGCTCGGGCCAGCCCGGGTCCTTCGCCGCGGGCAGCGGGACCTCGACCTTGTAGTCGCGCAGGATGTCGGCGAGCCGCTCGGCCGAGCCGAGCGACGGCGCGGTCAGCCGCACGCGCCGCTGGCCCTCGAGCCACGCGCCCAGGCGCTGCACCAGCGGCTCGAGCGCGCGCCCGCTGCCGCGCTGCTCTTCGATCTCGCGGCGCAGCTCGCGGTGGTCGGCGCCGCGCGCGTCGACGACCTCCTCGTCGGCGGTCGGGTCGAGCACGCCGATGGGGTCGAGCAACACCGGACGGTGTTGCAACACGCGCCGCCACGCGTCCTCGTCGGTCATCCACAGCGAGAGCGGATCGGACACCAGCCGGTCCTCGGCCGACGCCGTCTCGTGGCCCGAGAACACCTCGCCCACGAACGACAGCGCGCGCGCACGGCCGGCCTCGGGGTCGTCGACGAGGATGCGCGCCTCGGCGGGCAGGTAGTCGAAGGCCGTCTCCATGCCATCGTGGAGGAGCGCTTCGAGGTTCTCGACGCCGGGCGGCAGCGCGCCGCGCGCGAACGCTTCGGTCACGGCGTAGATCTGCGCCTCGGGGAGCTGCCGTTCGCGCCCGCGCCGGCGCACCTCGTGGATGAGCGCCGCGCGGTCGTGCGGCAGCCGATACGAGCGAGGCGGGATCGCGACCACCTGGTCGAGCTCGCCTTCGGAGCGCTGCGTCGCCGGGTCGAAACGGCGGAGCGAGCCGATCGCGTCGAAGTCGAACTCGATGCGCACCGGCCGGTCGAGCTGCGGCGGGAACAGGTCGACGATGCCGCCGCGCGCGCCGACCTCGCCGCGTTCTTCGACCAGGCTCGTGCGGTGGTAGCCGGCCTGCGCGAGCACGTCGACGAGCGCGTCGCGGTCGACGGACAGCCCGCGCTCCAGGTGCGTCACGCGCGCGCGCACCTCGGCGCGCGGCGGCGTCCGGCGCAGCAGCGCCGACCACGACGACACCACCGTGAGCGGCGTGTCCGCCCCCGCCGCGAGCCACGCGTACAACAGGCTCATGCGCCGCGCCTCGACCTCGGGGTGCACCGAGAAGCGGTCGTACGGCGGCACGTCGTAGCGGGGGAAGAGCCGCACTTCGGTGCCCGGCGACAGCGCGCGCAGCGCGGCGGCGAAGCGCTCCGCGCGCGTGCTGGTGGCCGAGATCACGAGCAGCGGGCCCGCGAAGGCCGCGCGCAGGCGCGCCGCGACGTACGCGCCGCCCGAGCCGCGCACGCGGCCCACGCGGAGCGTTCGCCTGCCGGCCAGCGCGCGCGCGAGGATTTCGTCGGTCTTCACGATGGATTAAACACGGCGACCCCCTCCGGGGCGGCGCCCCGGGGGGTGGTCGGATTCGCTTGTGGGCGAGGCAGTATAGGCACCCGCCTTGGGCGGCGCCGGGGGCCCGGCTATAATGCGCCCCCCTTCCACCCCTCTCGCGAAGGACCCGCCATGAGCCTCGAACTGATCGGCCGCAAGCTCGGCATGACCCAGATCTTCACGGAGTCGGGCGACCGCGTGCCCGTCACCGTGATCCAGGCCGGCCCGTGCACGGTCGTCCAGAAGAAGTCCGACGCCAAGGACGGCTACTCGGCGCTGCAGCTCGGCTTCGCCGACAAGAAGCCCAAGCACACGACCAAGGGCATGCAGGGCCACTTCGCCAAGGCGAAGACGGCGCCCAAGCGCTGCCTTGCCGAAGTGCACGTCGCGGCGTCGGAGCTCGAGAATTACGAGCTCGGTCAGGAGGTCACCTGCCAGGGCTACGAGGCCGGCCAGCGCGTCGACGTGATCGGCACGAGCAAGGGCCGCGGCTTCACGGGCGTGGTGAAGCGGCACGGCTTCCCGACGCGCAGCGACTCGCACGGCAACCACGAGTCGTTCCGCCACGGCGGCGCGGTGTCGTCGGGCACCTTCCCCGGCCGCATCAAGAAGGGTTTGCGCATGGCGGGCCACTCGGGCACCGACCGCGTCACGCAGCTCAACCTGCGCGTGGAGCGCGTGGATCTCGAGAAGAACCTGATCTACGTGCGCGGCGCGGTGCCCGGCCAGAACGAGGGCTTCGTGCGCATCCGCCCGACGGTGAAGGGCTAGCGCCGACGGCGCGCTACGACCGCAAGGACGCGTTCTACCGCCGCGCCAAGGACGAGGGTCGGCGCTCGCGCGCGACCTTCAAGCTGGAGGACCTGTTGCGCCGGGCGCCCTCGCTCGCGCGCGACGCGTGCGTGCTCGACCTGGGCTGCTGGCCCGGAGGCTGGCTCGAGGTGCTCGCGCAGCGCGTGGGCCCGTCGGGCCGGATCGTCGGCGTGGACCTCGCCGAGACCGCGCCGCTCGCCGCGCCGCAGGTCGCCGTGCTGACGCTCGACTTCTGCGAGCCCGGCGCGCTCGAGACGATTCGCGCCGCGCTCGGCCGGCCTGCCGACGCAGTTCTGTGTGACGCCGCGCCGAAGCTCACGGGCGTGCGCGACGTCGATCTCGCCGCGATCGAGGAGATCTACACCGCAGCGCTGTCGCTCGCCGAAGCGCTGCTCGGCCCGCGCGGCTTCCTGATCGTGAAGGGCTTCCCGGGTCAGGAGAGCGATCTCTTCCGCAAGGAGCTGCGCCGCCGCTTCGCGGACGTGCACGAGGTCCGGCCCGAAGGGAAGCGCGCCACCTCGAAGGAGTTCTACTGGGTCTGTGCCCAGCGGAAACCGGCCTGAAGCGCGGCGCGGCCGCCCGACTCCAGGATCTCGCCGTGCGCGACCGTCACGCGCTCGAAGTCCCACGCGAGGATGCGGTCGAGCGACTGCCGCAGCGGCGCGCGGTCTTTCAGCACCGCGAAGCGGAAGATGCGCGACGGGCCGAAGCGGCCGTACGCGCCGTTCGCGCGCATGAACCAGCGCGTGACGAAGCTCGCCGACGCGCGCACGTTGAAGCACAGGTCGAGCGTGAGCAGCGTGCGGCTCGCGCGGTGGAAGAACACGAACTCCGACAGGCTCGGCGCGCCGCCCACGAGCACCTGGTCGAGGTCCGCGGCCCAGAGCTCGGGCGGCTCGTCGCCCAGCGTCTCGTCGACGCGCACCTCGCCGCCGAGCTTCTCGCGCAGCCCGGGCGTCGCGAACACGCGCGCCTGCGGATACGCGCGAATGCTGTCCGCCAGGAACAGGTGGTGCAGCAGGTTCGGCGCGACGAGCGCGCGCACCGGGCCCAGTTCGTCGATCGCGCGCCGCACGTCGTCGGACAGCGGCCCAGGCGTGTGCACGAGCACGCCGCCGCCCGACAGCCGGATGACACAGGAACGTGTACCCAGCTCGATGCCACCCGGCATGCTGAACGGGTGGTCGATCGCCAGCAGGTCGCGGTGGAGCTCGCGGATGCGCAGCGCGCCCATCCGGTCATGCTAGGCGTAGAATCGCGGCGATGGAAGAGCGCGAGATCGGACTGGCTTCGGGGCGCACGCGCGTCGTCCGCGACGGCGCGGGCCGCCCGTTCGTGTGGGCGCACGGCTTCACGTCGTCGATCGACGGCGAGAACCGCTGGGGCACCGACGCGCTGTTCCGCGGCCTGCCCGGGCTCGAGGTCGTGCGCTACGACGCGCGCGGCCACGGGCGCTCGGCGCCCGCGCGCGACGTCGACGGCCAGGCGTGGCCGGCGCTCGGGCGCGACCTGGTCGAGCTCGTGGGCGCGCTCGGCCTCGCCGAGCCGATCGCAGCCGGCGCGTCGATGGGCACCGCCACGAGCTTGTACGCCGCGCTCCTCGACCCCGGCGCGTTCAGCGCGCTCGTGCTCGTGGTGCCGCCGACCGCGTGGGAGACGCGCAAGGCGCAGGCCGACCTCTACCGCGGCGGCGCCGAGCTGGTCGAAGCGCGCGGCCTCGACGCCTACCTGGCGGCGGCGCGCGAGTCGTTCCGCGCCCGGCCGCTGCCTGGCTTCACCGACGCGATGCAGGAGACGATGCTCGCCGACCTGCGCGCCCTGGGTCCCGAGCGGCTCGCGCTGCTCCTCCGCGGCGCGGCCGCGAGCGACCTGCCCGAGCCTGCGCGGCTGCGCGCGCTCGACCTGCCGGCGCTCGTGATCGCCACGCGCGGCGATCCGGGACACCCGCTCTCGACGGCCGAGCGCCTGGTCGAGCTCTTGCCGCGCGCCGAGCTCGTGGTCGTCGACGACACCAGCCAGCTGCCGAGCGCACGCGAGAAGCTGGCCCGCTTCGCCGCGTCGGGCGCAGCGGCGGCTCCGCGCGGGCGCGGTTCGAGCCTCGGCATCGACGTCTACTCGCCCGACCGCTACGCGAACGGCGCCCCGTACGCGGACTTCGCGCTCCTGCGCCGCCACGACCCCGTGCATTGGCAACCTACACCCGATGGTGACGGCTACTGGGCGGTCACCAAGCACGCCGACGTGGTCGAAGTGTCGCGCGACCCGGAGACCTATTCCTCCGCGAAGGGCTTCGTCGTGATCGAGCCGCTGTCCGAGGCGCAGCTCGGCATGATGCGTTTCACGCTGCTCGGCATGGACCCGCCCGAGCACGGCCGCTACCGGCGCATGCTGCTCGGCTCGTTCACGCCGCGCATGGTCGCGGCGCTCGAGCCGCGCGTGCGCGAGATCTCGCGCGGCATCATGGCGAGTGCCGCGAAGCGCGGCGAAGTCGAGTTCGGCGAGGACATGGCCGGCGAGCTGCCGATGCAGGTGATCGGCGAGCTCCTCGGCGTTCCCGAGGCCGACCGCGCCAAGCTGCGCGCGTGGGCCGCCCAGCTCACGGGCTCGCAGGACGCCGAGCAGAACCCGGGCGGCGCCCAGGCCGCGCCCGCGGCGTCGATCGAGATGGCCATGTACGCGATCGGCCTGGCGCAGAGCCGGCGCGGCGCGACGGCGCACGATCTCACCAGCGTGGCGGTGAACGCCGAGATCGACGGGCACGTGATGACCGACGCCGAGTTCGGCGGCTTCTTCGTGCAGCTCGCCACCGCGGGCAACGACACCACGCGCAACCTGTTGTGCTCGGGCGTGCTGCTCTTGCTGCAGAATCCCGAGTCACTCGCCGCGTTGCGCGCCGATCCGGCGCTCATCCCGGGCGCGGTCGAGGAGATGCTGCGCTGCGAGAGCCCGCTGCACTACTTCCGCCGCACCGCCGTGCGCGACACCACGCTGCGCGGGCAGGCCATCCGCGCCGGCCAGCGCGTGGCGCTCTACTACGGCTCGGCGAACTACGACGAGGACGTCTTCCGCGACGCCGAGAAGTTCGACATCCGGCGCGCGCCGAACCCGCACCTGTCGTTCGGCATCGGCTCGCACTTCTGCCTAGGCGCGGCGCTGGCCCGGCTCGAGGCGCGCGTGTTCTTCGAAGAGCTGCTGGCCGCCTTCCCGCGCCTCGCGCTCGCCGGCGAGCCGCGCCGCCAGCGCTCGAACCTGAACAACGCGCTGAAGTCTCTGCCGCTCCGCCTCTACTCCGCGGCGTAGTCGGCGAGGAACTCGCGCTTCCAGTCGGCGAAGCGCCCGGCGACGATCGCGCTGCGCACGTCCGACATCATGCGCTGGTAGAAGCGCACGTTGTGGATCGCGCCGAGGATCGCTCCCAGGATCTCGTTCGCGGCGTACAGATGGTGCACGTACGCGCGCGTGAACGACGTGCACGCGTAGCAGTCGCAGCTCGTGTCGATCGGGTAGAAGTCGCGCCGGTAGCGGCGATTGTTCATGCGGATGCGGCCGCGCCGCGTGAACAGGGTGGCCGAGCGCGCGTAGCGCGTCGGGATCACGCAGTCGAACATGTCCATGCCGCGCTCGACCGACTCGAGGATGTCCTCGGGCAGGCCGACGCCCATCAGATACCGCGGCTTCTCCGCGGGCAAGAGCGGCGCCGTGAAGCCGACGATGCGCGAGAGCTCTTCGAGGCCTTCGCCGACGGAGACGCCGCCGATCGCGTAGCCGGGCGCCTCGAACTTCACGACCTCGCGCGCGCACAGCTCGCGCAGGTCGAGGTACGTCGAGCCCTGCACGATCGGGAAGAGCGCCTGCTCCGAGCCCGCGTGCGCGCGGCCGCAGCGTTCCAGCCAGCGCAGCGAGTTGTCGACGCCGCGGCGCGCGAGCTCGTGCGTGGCCGGGTACGGCGTGCACTCGTCGAACGCCATGATGACGTCGGCGCCGAGCGCGTGCTGGATCTCGATCGAGCGCTCCGGCGTGAGCATGACCTCCGAGCCGTCGACCTCGTTCTTGAAGCGCACGCCTTCGGCGGTGATCTCCTTGTGCTTCAGGCTGAACACCTGGAAGCCGCCCGAATCCGTGAGCACCGGGCCGTCCCACGACATGAACCTGTGCAGCCCGCCGGCGCGCTTCACGAGCTCGGGCCCGGGCCGCAACAGCAGGTGGTAGGTGTTGGCGAGCAGGATGCGCGCGCCGGTCGCGCGCACCTGCTCGGGCGTCATGGCGCGCACCGCCGCGTGCGTGCCGACGGGCATGAATACGGGCGTGTCGACCGGCCCGTGCGGCGTGTCGAGACGGCCGGCGCGGGCCGCGCTCGCGCGGTCCGCTGCCTCGAGGGCGAAGCGGATCACGACTCGCGGACGAAGTGCTTCGAGCGGCCGACCAGGCGCTCGGGCAGGATCCGCACCTTGCGCTCGGGATCGGCGACCGCGCGGCCGAGGCGCCATGCCTCGAGGCCCGTCGCGCGCAGCGCCGCGAGCGTGCGCTCCAGGTCGGCCTCCGCGACGACGACGGTGAAGCCGACGCCCATGTTGAACACGGTGTAGAGCTCGCCGGCGTCGAGCTCGCCGAGCTTCGCGATGAGCCGCATGACGGCGGGCGCGGGCGGCAGGAAGTCGATCTCGAAGCCGACGGGCGCCTCGACGCGCCGGATGTTCAGGAAGCCGTCGCCGGTGATGTGCGCGAGCGCGCGCGGCACGACGCCCGACTTCGCGAGCGCCTCGACCTGCGGCACGTAGATGCGCGTCGGCTGGAGCAGCGCGTCGCCGACGGTCTCGCCGAGCTCGGCGACGAACTCGTCGAGGCGGAACTTGCGCGCCAGCACCGCGCGCGCGAGCGACAGCCCGTTCGAGTGCACGCCGGAGGACGCCACGCCCACGAGCGCGTCGCCCGGCTGCACCTTCCCACCGTCGAGCAGCGCGCCGTCGGGCACGAGCCCGAGCGCCATGCCGGCGAGGTCGAGCCCCGATCCCTCGCGCGCGCCGCGCAGCATGTCGGGGATCTGCGCAGTCTCGCCGCCGACGATGGCGACGCCTGCCTGGCGCGCGCCCTCGCACAAGCCGCGGCCGAGCTGCCCGAACACCTCAGGGTCGCACTTCTCGACCGCGATGTAGTCGAGCATGGCGAGCGGCTTCGCACCCACGCACAGCAGGTCGTTCACGTTCATCGCCACGCAGTCGATGCCCACGGTGTCGTAGCGGCCCAGCGCCTGCGCGACGAGCAGCTTCGAGCCGACGCCGTCGGTGGTCAGCGCGAGGTGCAGCGGTCCCACTCGGATCACGGCCGCGAAGTGGCCGATGCCGATCTCGCTGGCCGCGCCGAGCGCGGCCGTGGGCGCGATTTCGAGCAAGAGGCGCGCGAGCGCGCGGTCCGCCTCGCTCGTGTCGACGCCGCTGCGCGCGTACTCGCTCACGTGTAGGGTGATTCGCCGCGGCTCTGGCGCAGGCGCGCGCGCCGGTTCTTCGAGCGCAGCTTCGCGCGGTGGCGCGCGCTCTTGCGGCGATTGCGATGGGTGAGCTTCGTGCGTTTCTTCATGGCGGGCGCGAGCTTACCGACCCCGCCAGCGGCGCACAACCGGCGCCTGCTCGCGCTCGGCCACGCGGGCGCGCAGCCGCCGGCGGCGCGCGGCGAGCTGTGCGGCGAGCCACTCGGGACCGCGCCGGGTGCTCCGCCGGCGGGCGCCCGCCCGGAAACGCGTGAACGCGCGGTAGGCCTCGCGCTCGTGCACCAGCTCGCGCGCGTAGAGCTCGATCACGATCGCGTCGTCGAGGAAGCCGAGCCCGGGCACTTCGTCGGCGATCAGGTCGTCGGGCTCGGTGAAGTACACGAGCGCGGCGCGCACCCGCTCGCGCACGCGGTCGGGCGGCCGCCAGTCGGCGTCTTCGACCAGGTCGATCAGCTCGACCAGCCCGGCGACGCGCTCCTCGACGAACGCCGGCGGCTGGAACTTGCGCAGCTCGGCGGCGCGTGCGCGCGCGGCCGCGGCGATCGATTCGAGCGGGCGCGCGGCGGCGCGCGCGCTGGCGTGCTCGGCGACGGCGCGCAGGTGCGCCAGATCCCGCGCGCAGAGGGTGAAGCGGACGGTGAGCCGGTCGGGGGGCGGCGGCACGAGATCCGGTTAGCATGGGGCCCGTGGTGCAGCCAGCGGGAAGCGCCGTTTGAGCGCGCGCGTGCGCGTGCGCACCGGCGTGCCCGCTGCGGCCCTCGCCGTGCTGGCCGAAGCTCGGCTCACCGTCGACGTCGGGCCGCTCGAGGTCGAGGACTGTGACGCACTTCTGTGTCTGCTGACGGACCGCATCGACGACGCGCTGCTCGCGCGCGGCAAGCGCCTGCGCATCGTCGCGAACATGGCCGTGGGCACCGACAACGTGGACCTGGCGGCGGCGCGCGCGCGCGGGATCGCCGTGTCGAACACGCCCGACGTGCTCACCGACGCCACGGCCGACCTGGCGTTCGCGCTCTTGCTCGCCGCCGCGCGCCGGCTCGCTTGGGGCGACCGCTACGTGCGCGGCGGCGGCTTCACGGGCTGGCAGCCCGAGCTCGGCCTGGGTCAGGACGTCACGGGCCGCACGCTCGGCATCGTCGGCCCGGGCCGTATCGGCCGCGCGGTCGCCGAGCGCGCGCGCGGCTTCCGCATGGCGGTGCTCGAGAGCGGCCGCGGGCGCGGCATGCCGCTCGACGAGCTGCTCGCATCGAGCGACTTCGTGTCGCTGCACGCGCCGCTCACGGCGGAGACGCGCCACTTGATCGGCGAGCGCGAGCTCGGTCTCATGCGGCCCCACGCCATCCTCGTCAATACCGCGCGAGGCGCGCTCGTCGACGAGGCCGCGCTCGTGCGCGCGCTGCGCGACGGCCGCCTCGCCGGCGCGGGCCTCGACGTCTTCGAGCGCGAGCCCGCGCTCGCGGCCGGCCTCGCCGAGCTGCCGCAGGTCGTGCTCGCCCCGCACGTCGGCAGCGCCACCTTCGCGACGCGCAACCGGATGGCCGAGATCGCCGCGCGCAACGTCGTCGCCGCGCTCGCCGGCCGCTCGATCCCGAACCGGGTGGTCTAGCTCGAAGCCGGCCAGCGGAGCTGGTGCGCCGTGGTGTAGCTCACCGCGGCGGTCGCGAGCTCGACCGCCATGGCGACGCCGACGTGCGGGTCGAAGCCGTCGAGCGCGATGCCGAAGAGCCGCCCCGCCACGATGCACACCATGATGAGCGCCACGGCCTCGAGGTAGCCGGGCTCGCTGCGCCACAGACCGAGCAGCACGAGCGCGCCCACCGCGAGGAACGCGCCGCCCGTGTCGCCGCGCATGTGACTCAGCGCAGCGGGCCCCGAGAGCGAGATGCCCTGCTCCGCACTCATCGCCTCGGGCTCGAACAGCCAGCGCAGCGCGAACGGCACCGCGAGCAGCAGACCGAGCAGCCCCGCTGCAATCCGGACGAGTCTCTGCACCATCCCGCCAGCCTACCCGAACCGCGCGGCGCGCGGAGGCGGCCCGCTAGAACAGGGGCTCGAGCTTGGCGGCGGTGCCGACCGCGTGCAGGCGCAGCCCCGTGGCGTCCGAGTCCGCGGCGCGGGCGAACGGGTCGAGGGTGACCTCGAGACCGACCACGGCGTTCGCACCGAGCAGGCGCGCCTTGTCGCGCAGCGACTCGAGCAGCTCGCGCTCCGCCTTCGTCCACGCCGACGAGCGGTCTTCGACCTGGTCGTCCTGCAGGAACAGCTCCGAGCTGATCGGGCCGAAGTACGCCGCCGCGCGCGTACCGCTCACCCACGGCGAGGTGTAGAGCTCGACGTCGTTCTCGGAGTTCAGGGGGATCTGCGACTGCGTCTCACCCACGGCGTTTGGTATCGGCGTCCGCGACGGCGGACTGTACGTAGATCGGTGTAACCCCGGCGTTGGTTGCGTGCGCAGCGCTCGGGTATTCTCGCCGCGCTTTCGGGGGGATTTCGGTTGCGAGCGAACCGCGCACGAATACGCAGCGCCCCGCCCGTTGCGCTCTTCTTGCGCGTGCTCTGCGTGGCGGCGCTGGCTGCATGTGGCGGCTCCGGGACGGGCGGGCCCGCCGCTTCGGACGCGGACCGCGGCGTCGCGCCCATCGTCGAGCGCGCCGAAGCCGCGAAAGCCAGCGGCGATCTCGACGCCGCGATCCATGGCTACGAAGAGGCGGTGAAGCGCACACCGTGGAACAAGCAACTCACGAGCCAGCTCGTGGCGGCGTACGCCGAGCGCGCGGAGCGCGAGCGGCGCAAGCCCGGCGGCGCCGCGGGCCTGGCGCTGGCCGACGCCGACCTGCACGCCGCACACGCGCTCGCGCCGGACGACGCTGCGATCACGCGCAGCCTCGCCGCGATCCTGCTCGAGCGCGCCGCGTTCGAGGCCGACGACGCGCTGGCCGCGAAGCTGCGCGCCGAAGCCGCCGAGCTCGCGCCCGACCTGGCGGCGCAGCACCCCGACGTGCGCCTGCCCGTCGAGCGCCGCATCGATCTCGCCTACGACTTGATCGACCAGGGCAACCTGGCCGCCGGCATCGACCAGCTCGAGTCGCTCGTGCGCGAGTATCCGAAGAACCCGAAGGCGACCCGCCTCCTCGCGCAGGCGCTCGTGCGTCTCGGCGGCGAGCAGACCGAGACGCGCGACTACGACGGAGCGCACGCGAGCTACACGCGCGCGGTCGGGCTCTACGCGCTGCTCTTGCCGTGCGACGGCACGCGCTGTGACTCGGCCGAGCTCGAGCTCGCGCACCGCAACCGCATCCTCGGCGCGCTGTTTGCGCAGCGCGATGCCGAGGCGCGCGCGGCGCTGCGCGAAGCCGAGGCCGTGGGCCTGCACTTCGACGATCTGCGCCAGCAGTGGCCCGAGCTCTCGGAGTCCGCGCCCACGCCCTAGGGCCGCCGCCGGCCCGCGTGCCCGCCTGCTATGCTTCGCCCGTCTCACTCCACGGGAGGACGGCGATGGCCACGCACGGCGGAAAGCTCGCGGCACGGGCGCTCAAGCTCGCAGGCGTCGACTGCATCTTCACGCTCTCGGGCGGGCACATCATGCCGATCTACGACGGGGCCCTCGACGAGGGCATCCGCGTGATCGACGTGCGGCACGAGCAGGCGGCCGTGCACGCGGCCGACGCGTACAGCCGGCTGAACCCCGGCAAGATCGGCTGCGCGGTCGTCACCGCGGGCCCGGGCGTCACCGACGGCGTGACGGGGATCGCGAACGCGTGGCGCGCGAACAGCCCCATCCTCGTGATCGGCGGCCAGGGCCCGTTCTCGAACCTGCGCCGCGGCTCGCTGCAGGAGATGGACCACGTGTCGATGATCCGCCCTATCTCCAAGTGGGCGGACGCGTGCTACGACACGTCGCGCATCCCCGAGTACATCGAGCTCGCCGTGCGCCATGCGACGTCGGGAATCCCCGGCCCCGCGTTCCTCGAGATCCCGATGGACGTGCTGATGGGCCCGGGCGATTTCGCGAAGGCATGGTTCCCGAAGTTCCGCCCCGCGCCGCGCCAGGCGCCGGACCGCGCCGACGTGGTGGCCGCGCTCGAGCTCCTCGCCGGCGCCAAGCGCCCGATCATGATGGCGGGCACGAGCGTGAAGTGGTCGCAGGGCGGCCCGGCGCTGCGCCGCTTCGTCGAGGAGACCAAGCTGCCCACGTTCCTGAACGGCATGGGCCGCGGCCAGCTGCGCTTCGACGACCCGCAGTTCATGAACCGCTCGCGCAAGGAGGCGATGTCGAAGTGCGACGTGTTCGTGCTCGCCGGCTCGCCGCTCGACTTCCGGCTGCGCTTCGGCAAGGCGATCCCCGCCACCGCCAAGATCGTGCAGCTCGAGATGGAGAACACGCTCGTCGGGCAGAACCGCTCGGCCGACGCCGCGATCGTCGGCAACCTGGGCATCGCGTTCGAGTCGATGCTGCACATCATGAAGGAGGAGTCGCTGAAGCTCGACTTCACCGCGTGGCGCGACGAGCTGCGCGCGCTCGAGACCAAGATCGAGGCCGGCTTCCAGAGCGAGCTCGCTTCGGACGAAGTGCCGATCGACCCGCTGCGCATGTGCCGCGAGATCCGCGACTTCATCGACGAGGACACGATCCTGATCGGCGACGGCGGCGACATCGTCGCGCAGGCCGCGAAGGTGGTGCCCGTCATGAAGGAGAACTGCTGGATGGACCCGGGCCCGCTCGGGACGCTCGGCGTGGGCATGCCGTTCGCGCTGGCCGCGAAGGTGTCGTTCCCCGACAAGAAGGTGCTGATCATCTACGGCGACGGGTCATTCGGCTTGAACGGCTTCGAGTACGACACGGCGATCCGCTTCAAGCTGCCGATCGTCGGCATCGTCGGGAACGACGCCGCGTGGGGCCAGATGCTGCGCCCGCAGATCGGCATGTACGGCAAGGACCGCGCGGTCGCGACGTACCTCCAGTACACGCGCTACGACAAGGTCGTCGAGGCGCTCGGCGGCCACGGCGAGTTCTGCGAGCGGCCGGAGCAGATCCGCCCCGCGCTCGCGCGCGCGTTCGCGTCGGGCAAGCCCGCGCTCGTGAACGTGGTCATCCGCCGCGACGAGACGGAGCCCAAGGGCAGCACGTACGTCTAGCGGCGCGCCGCTCGAAGAGCCGGCCTGGGGCCCGGCGCGGCGCGACGTGCCGCCGGGCGGGCACCCGGTGGCGAACGAAGCGGCGCGCGCGCTGGCGGATGCGTCGGGCGTCGTCTTCGCGGGCGCGCGAATCGACGCGCTCGTGCGCTGCGAGGGGGTCGTCCTCACCACTCGCGAGCCACTCTTGACACTGTTTGGTGTCGCACAGGTGCGCCGCGCGCTGCGCGCGGGGAAGCTGGACGTCGCGCACGTGGTGTTCGCGCCGCCTTCGAAGCGCGCGATCCTGCTCGGACTGGCGCGGCTCGAGAACCGCGGCGCCGAGCCGCTGGCGGTCGAGTACACCGAGACCTGGGACGTCGCGGCCGGCGACTGGCGCGTCGCACCGGCGGCGTGCGAGCGGCGCTTCGCGGGCCACGTGTTCGCGCTCGCCGAGGCCTCGGACGCCACGCGCGCGCGCGCGCCCGAGGCCGCACCGTCGCGCGGGCTCGCGCTCGACGTGACCCTGGCCGTGCCCCCGCGCGCGCGCCGCCACCTGGCGTTCGCGTACGTCGCGCTGCCCGTCGAGGAGGCTCCCGGCGAGCTCGTCCGCGCCTGGCGCGGCGAGGTCGCCCGCGCGCTGGAGGCAATCGGCGCGTCGCGCCTGGGCGTGGCGGCCTACCGCGCGCTCGGCCGCTACCCTGCTCCCGCATGAAGCACCTTGCCGCCCTCGCGCTCGCCGCCGCTCTCCTCGCGCCCGCGCACGCGCGTGCCGCCGCGGAGAACAGCACCGAAATCGCCGCCGAGACCCAGCGCAACCTGCAGGAGGGCAGCTCGCGCGTCGCGAACTTCTGGTGGCTGCCGCCCGAGTACTGGATCCTCGTCGCGAAGGAGCTCGAGCTCCCCGCAGCCGAGCAGGAGAAGGTCCAGAAGATCTTCCGCGACTACTTGATCGTCGCCGCGGTCGACGTCGGCGTCGCCGACAAGAAAGCCGCGCCGAGCATGGCCTCGATCGCGCAGATCACCTCGCGCTGCAAGTTCACGCGCGACGGCCAGACGCTCGACGTGCTGCACGAGGTGAACCCCGAGGTCCAGAAGCTGGTGCCGACGCTCGTGTACCTGTTGCGCACCTCGCTCGGCCCGCTGGGCGAGGGTCTGCGACTCCTGCCGCTCGCCAACCTGGACACGAAGGGCAATCCCGTGCTGTCTGCGAGCACGCCGGGCGAGCTCGAGCTGCAGTTTCGCTTCAGCGACGACGGGCCGGTGCACGACGTGCGCTGGCACATGCCGCTCACCTCGGTGGTCGGCGTGCGCAAGTGTCCGAAGGGCGGCGAGCCGCTCGAGGCGAGCTGGACGTACTGCCCCTGGCACGGCGTGAAGCTCGAGCCGAAGCCCTAGCCGCGCGTTGGCTCGCGGCGTGACTTGGGACACCAAGGAGTCCGCTCTCTCGATCGATGAGTGAGCGATGCGCCGTCATCGGAAGCTCGCTTTGCTCGTCAGCGTCCTCTGCGCCGCGTGCGCCACGTACGCATCGATCGAGCCCACCTTCGCCGACGTCGGCCCGCTCCTGGACTGTTCGCTCGACGTGCGCGACACGCTCGCCCGCCGCTTCGACGACTATCGCCTGCACCCCGACCGCGAGGTCATGCTCACCGGCGAAGCCGGCGCGAGCCAGGTGCAGGTCGCCTCGCACGACTTCTTCGTGAGCTCGCTCGACGCGCAAACGCACTGGAGCACGCGCGCCTCCGTGTTCCTCTACAGCTCTCCCGAGCGCGCCGAGAGCGCCTTCCGCGACCACTGCCGGGTGTACGCCGACGGCTATCCGAAGGACGTTCTGCGCACGAGCGAGTCCGAGGACCGCCGCGCGTGCCTCACGCCGCTCGGCCTGCTGCACGACGACTCGGCCTGGGTGCAGTCCGCGGTCGTGCAGCGCGGTCCGATCGTGATCTCGCTGCTCGAGACGCGGCGCGGCTCCGCTCGCGACGCCACACCGTTCGCCGAGGTCGTCGCCGACGTCGCGCAGCGCATCTGCCGCCAGGACCGGCCGAAGGCCAAGAAGAGCCACGCCCGGCGCGGGCCGTAGGCTCGCTTACTCGCTCGACAGGGGCGCGAAGGCGAGGTCGAAGTCGACGGGGATCGCGGCCGAGAGCGACTCGTGGCCGCACACCGCCTTCAGCGCGGCGAGCTGAGCCTCCATGCCGAGGTCCTTCGCGGTCAGCACGACCGGCGCGGCGTTGCGCACGTGGAAGTGGTTCTGTGCGTCGCGCGACACCACCGCGGGAATCCGCAGCGCGAGCGAGCCGCCGTGCAGCGACAGGCTGCCCACGAGCTCGAGCTTCGCGCTCGTGCCGGGCGCAGGCAGCGCGTCGGGCGCCGGCAGGCCCGCGGTCTCGAAGCGCGCGACCGGGAACTTCGGCGCCTCGAAGAAGTGGCTGCGGATGTTCTCGTCGCGCGCGGGATTGCCCGTCTCCGCGGTGCCGAGCTTCACCTCGACCCAGCCCGAGTGCTTCGCCGAGTCGAAGGCGCCCTCCAGGCTCGAGAACGAGCCCGGCACGCCGACGGCGTCGTTCTTGATGCCCACGAAGTGGATCGCGGACTCCGCGGGCACGAGCCGCCACGTGCCCGACACCTCGGTGTGGAACCCGAGCCAGGGTGACTCGCACGCCGGCGCCGCAACGGCGACCGCCAGCAGCAGCGCCAGCGCGCGAGTGGGTCGCATCACGCGCTCGCCACGCACGCCTCGAGCGCGTCGAGGCCCTCGGCGAGATCGCGCTCGGGAATGTTGAGCGCAGGGAACAGCCGCAGCACGCGGTCGGCCGTCAGGTTCACGAGCACGCCGCGCTCGCGCATGGCCGCGTGCGCCGTGGCCGCGACCGCGGGGTCGCGCAGCACCACGCCGATGAGGAAGCCCAGCCCGCGCACCTGCTCGACCTTCTGCGCGTGCTTCTGCGCGAACGACGCCAGCCGCGCCAGCGTGTCCTTGCCGAGCATCGCCGCGCGCTCGACGAGCTTCTCGTTCTCGATCACGCGCATGACCGCGGCGCCGGCGCGGCACGCCAGCGGGTTGCCGGCGTACGTGCCGCCGTGGTCGCCCGGCTGGATCGCGGCCATGACTTCTTCCGTGGCCATGAAGCCGGCAAGCGGGAAGCCGCCGCCGATGCCCTTCCCGAAGGTGAGCACGTCGGGCACGACGCCGGCGTGCTCGCACGCGAACCAGCGGCCGGTGCGGCCGATGCAGGTCTGCACCTCGTCGGCGATGAGCAGCGCGCCGACCGCGTGACACGCGTCCGCGACGCGCTTCAGGTAGTCGGTTGCCGGCACCACCACGCCGCCCTCGCCCTGCACCGGCTCGACGATCATCGCCGCGAACTCGGGCGTAAGCGCCGCGCGCACCGCGTCGACGTCACCGAACGGCACGAACGTCGCTTCGCGCACGATGTGCTGCCAGGGACCGCGGTACTTGTCCTGGCCCAGGCAGCCCATCACGCCGAGCGTGCGCCCGTGGAAGCTGTTGAACGTGGACAGGAAGCGCGCGCGGCCGGTCTTGCGCGCGGTGAGCTTCAGGGCGCCCTCGTTCGCCTCGGCGCCGCTCGACGTGAAGAACGAGCGCTTGAGCCCCGCGGGCGCGAGGCGCGCGAGGCGCTCGGCCAGCTCGAGCTGCGGCTTGGTGTAGACCAGGTTCGTGGTCTGCATGAGCGTGCGCGCCTGATCGGCGATGGCGTCGGCGAGCGCGGGATGGCAGTGACCGATGGAAGTCACTCCCCAGCCCGCGGTCAGGTCGACGTACTCCTTGCCGTCGACGTCCCACACGCGCGAGCCCTGGCCGCGCTCCAGCGCCACGGGCCAGCGGCGCACCGCGGGCATGAAGACGGCTTTCTCTCGGGCGACCAGCTGATCGTACTTCGCGGACATGATTCACCTCTCGAATGCGATGTTTCCGAATGCGGTGTTCGGGCGACGCGGTCTACGGCACTGGGATGGTCCCGCCGGACGGCGTCGATCGCGAGGCGAATCTATCCGCGCCGGTGGGACCCGGTACGGGTGCGACGCAGCTGGTCGACGGCGACGGACATCGGACGCGCAGAATGCGGCACGCGAAAAGGCGTGTCAATCTCGGCGCGTGCGCATCCTGGCTCTGACGCCGCGCCTGCCGTATCCGCCCGTGGGGGGCGACAAGCTCCGCGCGTTCGAGTTCATCGCGCGCCTGGCGACGCGGCACGAAGTTCAGCTGCTGTCGTTCGTGGAGAGCGCCGGCGAGAACGCGCACGCCCACGAGCTCGCGCGCCGACACCCGGCGGTGTCGGTCGAGACGGTCGTACAGACGCCGTGGCGCTCGCGGCTGCACGCTTTGGCCGGTCTCGCTTCGCGCGAGCCGCTGCAGGTGCACTACTACCGCTCGGCGCGCATGCGCCGGCTCGTTGCGGAGAGGCTCGCGGGCGGCCGCTTCGACGCGGTGTACGTGCACCTCTTGCGCATGGCGCAGTACGTGGAGCGCGAGACGCGCGTGCGCCGCGTGCTCGACATCACGGACGCCGTGTCGCTGCTCTACGGGCGCGCACGCGCGATGCGGCGAGACGTCTTCCGCGCCGTGTTCGCGGTCGAGGTCGCGCGTCTGCGCGGCTACGAGGCGCGGCTCGTGCGCGCGTTCGACGCGACGGCGGTGATCTCGGACGTCGACCGCGACGTGCTGGCCGCGAACGGCGCGCCCAAGGAACGGATGGCGCTCGTGAACAACGGCGTCGACCGCGCGTTCTTCGCGCCGAAGTCCGAGAGCTTCGACCCACACCGATTGGTGTTCGTGGGAAACCTGGCGAGCTTCGCGAACTCCGACGCCGCGCTCTTCATGCTGCGCGAGATCTTCCCCGCCGTGCGCGCCGAGGAGAAGGGCGCCGTGCTCGACGTGGTCGGCGTGAACCCGCCTCCGGCCGTCTGCGCCTTCCATGGTGCGGGCGGGGTGAACGTGACCGGAGCGGTTCCCGACGTGCGACCGTTCGTCGAGCGCGCCGCGCTGAGCCTGTGCCCGGTTCGGGTCGCGGGAGGCGTGCAGAACAAGATCCTCGAGTCACTCGCGCTCGGCGTACCCGTCGTCACCACCCCCGAGGGCTTCGAGGGCCTGGGGGCGCGCGGTGAGGACGACGGCGTATGCGTGGCCGAAGGCGCCGAGGCGCTGGCGCGCGCGGCGGTAGCCCTGCTGCGCGAGCCCGCGCGCCGGCGCGAGCTCGGCCGGCGCGGCGCGGAGTTCATCGCGCGCCACTACGACTGGGACAGCCAGGTCGCCGCGCTCGAGGCGCTGCTGCGCGGCTAGCGCGCCGCCAGCGTCTCGACTTCGCCCAGCTCGGCGATCTCGTGCGCCGGCGCGGGTCCCGCGTAGGCGCGAAGCGCGGCGGCCCGGTCGCGCACGCGGCGCGTGAGCCAGGCCGTGCGGATGCCGAGCGCGGCCGCGCCGGCGACGTCGGCGGCGAGGTCGTCGCCGACGTGCAGCGCCGCTTCGGGCCCGACGTCGAGCGCGTCGAGCGCCGCGCGGAAGATCTCGGCGCGCGGCTTGCGCAGGCCCACGTCCATCGAGATGACCACGGCGTCGAAGTGGCGCAAGAGCCCGGCGTCCTCGAGCACCAGGCGCGCGGTGTCGCTGTGCGTGAAGTTCGAGCACACGGCGAGCTTCGCGCCGCGGTGCAGCCGCGCGAGCACCTCGGCGTGGCCGGCGAGGAACGTCACGTTGCGGCGGATCTCGGCCATGTGCACCCGCGTCAGCTCCTGCGCCATCGCCTCGTCCGGCTTCGCGATCACGCGGCCCAGCGCGCGAAAGCGCTCCACCGTGGGGAACTCGCGGTGCTCGCGCTGCACGGCGTCGCGCTGCTCGCGGTCGATCTTGCCGAGCGTCGCCGCGAAGCTCTCGAAATCGAGTCCGTGCCAGTGCACACTCGCCGCGTGAAGCAGGCCAAACGTCGACGGCACGCGCCGGCCGCCGAGCTCGACCTTCGGCAGGCGGTCCATGTGGATGTCGACCAGGGTGTCGAACAGATCGAAGAGCACGGCGCGAACGGGCACGCGGCGCAGGATAGGCGCGTCGGCACCATCGTAAAGGGCGAGAACCTGGCGGCGCTGCGCGCGCTGCCCGACGCGCTCGCGGCGCTGGTGTACGTCGACCCGCCGTTCAACACCGGCCGCACGCAGCGCCGCACACGCATCCGCACGCAGCGCGCCGCCGCGGGCTCCGGGGACCGCACGGGCTTCGGGGGGCGCCGCTACGCGACCGAGGTCCTCGGCAGGTCCGAATTCGCCGACCGCTTCGACGACCTGCCCGCGTATCTCGAGCCGCGGCTCCGCGAAGCGCACCGCGTGCTGCGGAGCGACGGCTCGCTCTTCGTGCACCTGGACCCGCGCGAGTCACACTACGTGAAGGTGCTGCTCGACCGGATCTTCGGCCGCGCTTCGTTCATGAACGAGATCGTCTGGGCCTACGACTACGGCGCGCGAACGAAGACGCGCTGGCCCGCGAAGCACGACACCATTCTGTGGTACGCGAAAGATCCTTCGCGCTACGCGTTCGACTACGGCGCGATGGAGCGCATCCCGTACGCCGCGCCCGGGCTGGTCGGGCCCGAGAAGGCCGCGCGCGGCAAGACGCCCACCGACGTGTGGTGGCACACGATCGTGCCCACGAACGGGCGCGAGCGCACGGGCTACGCCACGCAGAAGCCGCTGGGCATCGTGTCGCGCATCGTGGCCGTGCACTCGCGGCCCGGCGACCTCGTGCTCGACTTCTTCGCCGGCAGCGGCACCACCGGCGAGGCCGCCGCCCGCCTCGGCCGCGAGTTCCTGCTGGTCGATTCCAGCGCCGAGGCCGTGCGCGTGATGCAGAGGCGCCTCGCCGCCTGGGCGCCCCGAACTCTGACGCTGCGTCAGTTTGTCGGGCCGCGGAGACCGGTGTTAGCCTCCCCGGCGTGAGCGAGCCCCCCCGCGCCGAGCTCCTGGAGCGCATCCGCAAGGCGGTCGATTCCGAGCCGCTGCCGCGCGACGCCGCCGTGGCGGCGATGGCTCTGCTCGAGCGCGCGCCCGAGGCGCTCCTCGAGCCGCTCCTCGAAGCCGCACAGGAGGCCGGCCGCCGCGGCCACGGCAACGTGATCTCCGTGTCGCGGAACGTGTTCATCCCCCTCACCAATCTGTGTCGCGACCGCTGCGCGTACTGCACGTTCGCGGTCGAGCCCGACTCGCCGCGCGCGAAGACGTGGCTCTTGCGCGAGGTGCGCGACACGTCGCGCCGCGCGTTTGTTTCCGGCTGCCGGGAGGCGCTGTTCTGTCTGGGCGACAAGCCGGAGATCGCGTACCGCGGCTATCGCGCCTGGCTGCACGAGCGCGGCTACGCGCGCACCAGCGAGTATCTCGCCGACGCTTGCGCCGCGTCGCTCGACGAAGGCCTGTTCCCGCATTCCAACGCCGGCATCCTGTCGCGCGAGGAATTGCTCGCGCTGCGCCCGCACAACGCCAGCATGGGGCTCATGCTCGAGACGACGAGCGCGCGCCTGCGCGAGCGGGGCCAGGCGCACCACCACGCGCCCGACAAGGAGCCGCGCCTGCGCCTCGACACGACGCGCGCCGCGGGCGAGCTGCGCATCCCGTTCACGAGCGGGATCCTCGTGGGCATCGGCGAAACCGCCGAGGAGCGCGTCGACACGCTCTTCGCGATCCGCGCGCTCCACGAGGAAGGCGGCCACATCCAGGAAGTCATCGTGCAGAACTTCCATCCCAAGCCCGGCACGCCCATGGCGCACGTGCCGATGCCGAGCGACGAGCTCATGGCCGGCACGACGGCGCTCGCGCGGCTCGTGCTCGGCCCCGCGATGAACCTGCAGGCGCCGCCGAACCTGTCGCCGACCTCGCTCGAGCTCTTGATCCGCGCGGGCATCAACGACTGGGGCGGCGTCTCGCCGCTCACGATCGACTTCATCAATCCCGAAGCGCCGTGGCCCGAGCTCGACGAGCTGCGGGCGCGCACCGAAGCCGCCGGCTACGAGCTGCGCGACCGCCTGTGCGTGTATCCCGAGTTCATCGCGGAGCGCCCGGAGTTCTTCGCGACCGACATGTTGCACCGGCTGCGCGCCGCCACCGACGCGGCGGGCTGGCCCGTTCCCGCCAAAGGAGCCCCGCATGCCCTCTCTGTCTGACGCCATCCTCCGCGGCACGAGCCTTCCGGTGCGCGCCGTCCTCGAGCGCGCGCTCGAAGGCCGCGAGCTCGCGCGCGCCGACGCCGAGGTGCTGCTCGGCGCGCTCGGCCGCGACCTGCAGGCGCTCTGCGCCGTCGCCGACGCCGCGCGCTTCGACGACGTGGGCGACGAGGTGTCCTACGTCGTCTGCCGCAACATCAACTTCACCAACATCTGTTACGTCGGCTGCAGCTTCTGCGGCTTCGCGCGCCACAAGCACGAAGAGGACGCGTACGACCGCGGGCTCGACGACATCCTGGCGCGCTGTCACGAAGCGGTGTCGCGCGGCGCCTCCGAGGTGTGCATCCAGGGCGGCATCCACCCGAACAAGGACGGCTTCTGGTACCGCGACATCGTGCGCGCGATCAAGGCCGAGCTGCCCGACCTGCACATCCACGCGTTCTCGCCCGAGGAGATCCACTTCGCCTCGCAGCGCGTCGGCGACATGAGCTTGAGCGACTACCTCGTCATGCTGCGGGACGAGGGGCTGGGCACGATTCCGGGCACTGCCGCCGAGATCCTCGACGACGAAGTCCGCAAGATCCTGTCGCCGCGCAAGCTCATGACGGAGCGCTGGCAGGAGATCGTCACCACCGCACACGAGGTCGGGCTCCGCTCGTCGTCGACGCTCATGTACGGGCACATCGAGACGCCGCGCCACGTGTCGAGTCACCTCGAGCGGCTGCGCAACATCCAGAAGCGCACGGGCGGCTTCACGGAGTTCGTGCCGCTCGGCTTCATCCACCACAAGACGCGCCTCTACAACGAGCAGGGCTCGCGCGCCGGCGCGTCGATGCCCGAGGACCTGCGGCTCATCGCGGTCGCGCGCCTGTTCCTGCGGCCGCACATCGTGAACGTGCAGATCTCCTGGGTGAAGATGGGGCTGAAGCTCGGCCAGGTCGCCCTCATGTCGGGCGCGAACGACTTCGGCGGCACTCTGATGGAGGAGTCGATCTCGAAGGCCGCGGGCTCCGAGCACGGCGACCACGTCGAGGTCGAGACGATCGAGCGGCTCATCCGCGAGATCGGCCGCGAGCCGTACGAGCGCACCACCACGTACGGGCGTCGCGCGAAGGCGGCGGGCGAGCCCGCGCTCGAGCTCCAGCTCGCGCCCGCCCGGGGCGAGCGCCCTGGCTTCGCACTGCCGAGCGGCTACTAGTCGCCCTAAAGCGGCGCGCGGCGACGCGTCGATGAGCTGCGCATGAGGCGAGTGCTGGTCACGGGCGGCTGTGGTTTCATCGGCTCGCACTTCGTGCGCATGCTGCTCGCCGAGGAGCCCGACGCCCGCGTCGTGAACCTCGACGCGCTGACCTACGCGGGCAACCTGGCCAACCTGGCCGACTGCGCCAGCTCGTCGAGCTACCGCTTCGTGCGCGGCGACATCCGCGACGAGAAGGCGGTGCGCGAGCTCGTCGCCGACGCCGACTGGATCGTGAACTTCGCGGCCGAGTCGCACGTCGACCGCTCGACGAAGGCGCGCGCCGGCGAGTTCATCGAGACGAACGTCTTCGGTGTGTACGTGCTGCTCGACGCCGTGCGCCAGGTGAACCGGCGCGCGCGCTTCCTGCAGGTGGGCACCGACGAGGTGTACGGCGACGTGCCGTTCCCCGAGTTCCCGCACGAGGGCGCGAGGCTCGAGCCGTCGAGCCCGTACTCCGCCGCGAAGGCGGGCGCCGACCACATCGCCCTGGCGTTCCACCGCACGCACGACATGGACGTGCTCGTGTCGCGCTGCACGAACAACTACGGGCCGTTCCAGTACCCCGAGAAGGTCATCCCCGTGTTCATCACGAACGCGCTCGACGACGAGCCGCTGCCGCTCTACGACGGCGGCACGCAGATCCGCGACTGGCTGCGCGTCGAGGACCACTGCCGCGCGCTGCTCACCGTGCTGCGCCGCGGCACCTCGGGCGAGATCTACAACGTGGGCGCAAACCAGACTCCCGAGGTCACGAACCGCGAGCTCACCGCGATGATCCTCCAGTGTCTCGAGAAGCCCGACTCACTCATCCGGCCCGTGTCGGGTCTCCGCCCCGGCCACGACCAGCGTTACGCCGTCGACACGTCGAAGCTCCGCGCGCTCGGCTGGTCGCCCGAGCTCGACCTGCGCGCGGGCATCGAGAAGACGGCGGCATGGTACGCCGCGCGGCGCGATTGGTGGGAGCCGATCAAGTCCGGCGAGTACCGGGAGTTCTACCAGAAACACTACGGGAACTCGGTGGGGCGCTGATCCGCGCGGCGAGCGCCTCGAGCTCGTAGCGCACCTGCGGCCGCTCGACGATGCGGCGCTCCACGGCGTCGATCGCGTACATGACGCTCGTGTGGTCGCGCGCGAACGCACGGCCGATGTCCGCGAGCGACGCGTCCGTGTAGCGCCGCGCCAGGTACATCGCGAGCTGGCGCGGCCGCACGAACACCTGCTTGCGCGAGCGGCTGCGCAGCGCATCGGGCTCGAGCGCGAACGCGCGCGCGACCTCGGCGCGGATCTCGTCGAGCGTGCGCGGCCGACCGGGCATGTCGACGGCGTCGAGCGCCTGCGCCACGAGCTCGGGCGTGATCGGCGCGCGCAGGAGCGACGCGCGCGCGACCACCTGATTCAGCCCGGCGATGAGGTCGCGCACCGAGGCCAGCTCGCGGTCGGCGAGCCGCTCGAGGCACGCCTCGGGAACGCGCACGCCGCCGCGCGCCGCGCGCTCGCGCAGGATCGCGCGGCGCGTCGCGGCCTCGGGCGGCGCGATGCGCGCGACCAGGCCCGACGCCATGCGCGAGCGCAGCTTGGGGTCGAGCTCGTCGAGCTCCGCGGGGCCGCGGTCGGCCGAGAACACCACGCCGCGCCCGTGCGCGATCAAGTGGTCGAGCGTGTGGAAGAGCTCGATCTGCGTGGCGCGCTTGCCGACGAGGAACTGCACGTCCTCGAGGATCAGGAGGTTCGCCTGGCGCCGATAGCGCTGGCGGATGCGCGGCATCTGCCCGGCCCGCAGCGCCTCGGTGACTTCCGTCGTGAACTCCTCGCTCGAGCGGTAGAGCGCCGCGCTGCCGAGCTGGCTCGAGATCGCGCGGCACAGGTGCGTCTTGCCGGAGCCCGTGCCGCCGACGAGGAACAGCGGGCTGCACCGGCCCGCGTCCCCGCGCGCGACGGCGCGCGACGCCTCGAGCGCGAGCGCGCTGCCCGGGCCTGCGACGAAGCGCTCGAACAGCTCGTCCTGCGCGAGCGGCTCGGGCTCCGGCGTCTCGGCGGACCGCGGCGGCTCCGCGCGGCGGCGCTCCGCGCGCGGCGGGCCGTGGTCGACGACGTACTCGACCGCGCGCGCCTCGGAGCACTCTTCGATCAGCCGGCCGTAGCGGCCGCGCACCCAGTCGCGCGTGAAGCGGTCGGGACAGCGCAGGACGAGCGTTTCGCCCTGGAGCTCCCCGTCGAGCGCCCGAAACCAGGCGTCGAACGCAGCTTCCCCGACGCGTCGTCCGATCTCGGAGCGGACGACCTCCCACCCCCCAGTGGTCATTTCGAGCCGTTTCCCCCCAACGGAACGCCATCTTGCGGGCTTCCGTCGCCTTCGCGGAACGCGACTCTCCCACGCGACCTCCGTGCGCGCAAAGCCGATTCCCGCACCGCGCAGCTTTCGCTCCGGGCCTACACCGCGGCGGACCTGCGCCGTTCACGCGGGCAATCCCCGACGGCGGCCAAGTCGCCAGATTCGCGGCGCTCTTTTCGCGCGCGAAGCGGTGTGAGGCGCCGTGTTCACAGAGCGGTCCACAGCCGTTCACACAGCGAAGTGCCACGGAGCGGTGTGGAGCGCCCTCTTCGATTCGCGATCTTTCACTCGCGATCGCAAGATTTCGCGAAATCTCAGTTCAGGGTCTTCGGCCCTTCCGGCAGCCTCGCCTCGGCGATCCGGAAGGCCAGCAAACGCAGGAGCAGCTCGCTTCGCTCGAGCGCGTCCGCGCTCTCGAGCAGGCTCTGCTTCTCGAGCACGGGGCACTCGAGCCCGAACGCGATCGCGTTCGCGAGCAGGCTCGGGTCGAGCGCGCGCATGCGCTCGCGCAGGGGCTCCACGCTGTCGGGCGCAGTGAGTCGCACGAGCTCCAGCATGCCGCGCTCGAGCTCGGGACGCGCGCGCTCGAGCGCCTGGCGCGCCTCGCGCGGCAGCGCGTCGAAGCGCGGCTCCGGCAGGAGCTCGGCGTCGACCTCGCGAAACGGCGTCGGCGCGTCGAGCTCGCGCGCGATGCGGAAGCGGTGCTCGCCGTACAGCAACAGGTTGAAGCGGCCGTCGCCGAGCTTGCGGTGCTCGACGATGCGGCCCGCGCAGCCCGTCGCGAAAATCGGCGCGCGCGCCGCCATGGGATCCGCGCCCTCGCGGATGAGCACCATGCCGATCACCGAGTCGTCAGCGAGCGCGAACTCCGTCATCGCGCGGTAGCGGGGCTCGAAGATGTGGAGCGGCAGATACGTGCCCGGGAACAACACGACGTTCGGCAGCGGGAAGATCGGGAAGCGGGTCGGGAAGTCGCCGAGCTCCTCGGTGTCGCTCATGGAGCCAAGGTTATACTCCCGCGGCCCCCCGGAGCCCGCGCTTGAGCGATCCCGTCCAGGCAGCGCGCGAACGCGCGCTCGAGCGACTGCGCCGGCACGCCGCCCAGCTCGCCGGCGCGTTCGAGCTGCCGCTCGCGTCGGTCGACGCGGAGAGCCCGCGCGTGCGGCGGCGCTACGGCATCTGCTACGCCGACGGGCGCATCCGCATCCGCCTGCACCAGCTGCGCGAGCCCGACTTGCTGAAGTACAGCGTCATGGTCGACACGCTGTGTCATGAGCTCGCGCACCTGCGCCATCTGAACCACGGCCCGCGCTTCTGGAAGCTCTACCGGCGCATCCTCGCGTACGCGCGGCGGCACGGCATCTACAGGCCAGGGCCGGAGCCGGCACCCGCGCGCACGGCTCCCGCGTTCGCGGCGCTGCCTCCGGCAGTCCGGCGCGCGGCGCCGCGCGAGAGACCCCGGCCGGCACGCGTGGGAGAACAGCTCGAGCTGTTCTAGACCTCGCGGACCTTGTCGTACTCCTCGAGCGAGTTCGGACCAGCCTTGATCTCGGTCTCGATGTGCTCGAGCGCGATGGCCTTGTCCAGGATCTGCGTGACCAGCGCGCTCACCGTCAGCTCGTCGTACTCGGCGAGCGCATCCTCGAGGGCCGATTCCTCGACCGACAGTTTGATGTTGAGCGTGATGTCGATGGCCATGGGCGCTTCCCGTCTCCGTCCCCGCGTCGCCTGCGACTCTCGCGGAGTCCAGCACGGGGGGCCGGGACTATAACGAAGGTGGTCGGTCGCGCTACGGATTTTTTGGGAAAATCAGCTCAGAAATCGATGCTTTCACCGCCGTGAGAAGCCCGCGCTCGGCCGCAGCGGAGCCGAGAGCACGTCCCAGACGCATGCCAGCGCGGCGCTCGCCGCCGCCGTGGTGAAGAGCGCACGCGAGACGGCGTGCAGGCGCGCGAATTCCGCGAGCTCGGGGTCACCGGGCGCGAGCTGGCCGATCGTGCCGCCTGCGGCGACGCGCAGCGCGTGCAGGTGCGGGGCGACCGCCGCGGCGCTGGCCACATGTGCCGCCACGCCCACGGCCGGCACGAGCGCACGCCAGAGCGCTGCGCCCCGCCGCGGGCGCGCCGAAGCCAGACCGAGTGCGACGCACACGGCGCCGACCAGCGCGCCGCCCCGGTCGAGCGCGGCGAAGCCGTCGCCCAGCACGCCCGCCGCGAGCTGCGTCGGCAGGTGCTCGAACGCCGCGGGCACGAAGAGCGCGCCGAACGCGGCGAGCGCGCCCAGCCACATGCCGAGCAGCGCGACGCGACCGCGCGCGAAGCTGTCTCGCGGCGCGTCGAGCGAGTAATCTCTGCCGGCCATGTCGCGTAGTTTGCGTCGCAGCGCGCGCGTTTTGTGTTTCGCCGTGGCGCTCGGTGCGCTCGGCGCGGCGTGCGACCGGCGCGTCCAGCCTTACGTCGACCCGAAGGACGAGCCGCCGCGCGCGCAGCAGCCGGTGCGCGTGCCCGGCCTCGAGACGCCCGCGCCGACGGCGCGCATGCCGCTCGGCCCCGACGCCGACTCGGGCGCGCCCGCGGCGGGAATGGGCGAGCGCACCGGTGCGCCCGACGGCCCGCCGATCCGCGGCACGATCTCGCTCGGCGAAGGCGTGACCGCGCAGGGCGCAGTGCTCTTTCTGATCGCGCGCGCACCCGGCCAGCCGGGCCCGCCGCTGGCGGTGAAGCGGCTGCGCGTCGGCCCGTTTCCGGTCGCCTTCGAGATCGGCCCCGAGGACGAGATGATCCGCGGCCGGCCGTGGCTCGGGCCGATCGCGCTCACCGCGCGCGTCGACCGCGATGGCGATCCGCTGACGCACGATCCGGGCGACGCCAGCGCCGAGCTCCCGAGCCCCGTGCAGCCCGGCGCCGAGGGAGTCGAACTCGTGCTCCGTCCGGCGGCGTCCAACTAGCGCTCAAGTCCGGCGCTCGGCGCCACGACGATGAGACAGCGATGGCGCCCACGGTGTACAGCCAGCGGCTCGCCGCGCCCGGCGGCGGGCTCGAGATGATCGTCGCAATCGACTCGACCGCGCGCGGGCCCGCGCTCGGCGGCTGCCGCTGGAAGCGCTACCCCGACGCCGCCTCGGCACGCCGCGACGCGCTCGCCCTTGCGGCGGCGATGACGCGCAAGGCGGCGCTGGCGGGTCTCGCGCTCGGCGGAGGCAAGGCGGTGGTGGCGGGCGATCCGGGCGCGCGCACCGAAGCCGACCTCCTCGCGTTCGGCGAGTTCGTCGAGAGCCTGGGCGGCGCGTACATCACGGCCGCCGACATGGGGACGGGCGAGCGAGAGATGGCGACGATCGCGCGGCGCACCTCGCACGTCGCCGGCCTGCCGCGCGCGCTCGGCGGCTGCGGCGATCCGGGGCCGTTCACCGCGCTCGGCGTCGAGCTCGCGCTCGAAGCGGCGCTGGCGCACGCGGGCGGCGCGCTGCGCGGCGCTCACGTGGCGGTGCAAGGCGTCGGCAGCGTGGGGCGCGAGCTCGTGCTCGCCCTGCGCCGCGCGGGCGCGCGCGTCACGGTCGCCGACCCTTCGCCCGCAGCGCTCGCCGGATTGCCCAGAGACGTGACCGTCGTCGCGCCGGACGAGCTTGCGCGGCTGCGCTGCGACGCGTTCGCGCCGTGCGGGCCGGCGGCCGTCGTGGATGACGCGCTCGCAGAGGCGCTGGAGTGCCGCGTCGTGTGCGGTGCGGCGAACAATCCGCTTGCGTCGCGCGGCGTCGCGAGCGTGCTCGAGTCGCGCGGCATCCTGTACGTGCCGGACTTCGTCGCGAACGCGGGCGGGCTCATCCATCTGGCCGTCGCGCTCGAGGGCGGCGACGATGCCGCGACGCGCCGCAAGCTGCGCGTCATCCCGGAGAACCTCGAGCGCGTGCTCGCGCACGCGAAGGCGCGCGGGGTCGACCCCGCGTCGGCGGCGGAGGAGCTGGCGCTGGCGGCCGTCGGCTAGCGCGGCGGGCAGTCGGTGCGCGCGCGGCACAGCGCGTCGTAGAGCCAGTACGCGACCAGGTAGTCGAGGCCGGTGTATTCCGTGTTCGGGTCGACGACGTCCGTGACGCGGTACGGGCTCGACTTCCACTCGAACGAGCTGGCCGGGCGCAGGTGCATCGGCACGAGATCGCGCGCGAGCTCCTCCCACTTGCGGCCGGGCAGCCAGCGGCGCGGCAGCGCGGCGAGCTCTGCCGAGCCGCCGAGCTTCCGCTTCTCGAGCGGGAAGTCGGCGAGCTGCGCGCGCACGTCAGCGAGCAGGCGGGCGGGGCAGGCGGCGGGCTCGAGCTCGCAGAACACGAGCGCGAAGTAGGCGCTCTCGTCCTGGCGCACGCGCAGCCAGCTGCGCCACAGCCCGGCGCGCAGGTCCGCTTCGGCCGGGTCGCGCGTCTCGCGCGCCAGCGGCAGCAGCACGCGGTACAGGTCGAACGCCATGAGGTCGTTCGAGGTGCCCGTCACGCCGAACACGCGCAGGTTCACGAAGCGCGCGCGCGCGACCGCGCGTTCGCGGTCGCGCAGGCGGTCGCGCTCGGCGGGCCACGGCCCGCTCGGCTCGAGCTCGGCGGCGAGCGCCACGATGGCGTAGCCCGTGAGCTGGCCGATGCCGTTCCAGCCGAAGCCGCTGCTGGGCGACAGGTCGCCGTACGTGGTGCGCTTGCCGTCGACGTCGACGAGCTCGTAGCCGTGCGCCGCCAGGTGCGCCGCGGCGTCGCTGGCGAGCCGCTTCGCGCGCTCGGGGAAGAGCCGCCGGCACAGCCCCACTGCGGGGACGAGACCGTTCGCGTACTGGTCCTGCGAGACGTCGCCGCGCCACCACCAGCCGCTGAAGCGCCCGCTCGCGGCGTGCCACTCGGAGACGTCCGGGCCGCCGGGCTCCACGCGCCGCGCGCTGCGCGCGAGCAGCCCGCGCACGCCGGTCACGTCCATCAGCAGCTCGAGCCCGCGCAGGGCGAGCGACGCGTCGGCGAGCGCGCGCTCGGACTCCTCGCCGCGCGTCGACTCCGCGCGCGCGCACGCCGCCGCGGCGAACAGCCCGTTGAAGGTCGGCCCGTCGGCCGCGATCGGGTAGCCGCCGGTGTCGAGGTCGCGCGACACCGTGCGCAGGTCCACGTTGTAGAGCAGGAGCCCCTCGCGCGAGAGGTGGCGCGCGTGGATCGCGGCGAGGAACGCGTCGGCCTTCGCCGCGAGCTCGTCGGCGCCCGCAGACGCGGCGAGTGTGACCGCGAGGGCGAGACCGGCGAAGCAGCGCATGGGCCGTTATCGGCGCATCAGGCGGAGAAGCTCGCCGCCGCCGCGTGCGCCGGCTCGAATGGGCCGACCTCGCCGTACACGCCGCGGTACTCGGGCGGCAGCAGCGCGGCGATCAGGTAGCCGAGCGCGTCCGCGATGACGGGCCGCCGCCCGCCGACGCGCGCCGCCAGCTCGGCTGCCGAGACCGGCGCGCCAACGCGCGCGCGCACCGGGTGCGCGAACACGCGCTCGCTCGCGAGCGGCACGAGCTTCTCGGTCTCCCACAAGCCGATCGGGACGACGAGCGCGTCGTCCCCCTCGAAATACCGCGCCGACGCGGCGAGCACGCGCTGCATCGCGCCCGTGCGGCTGCGTGTGCCCTCGACGAAGATCAGCACGTGGTCACCCGCCGCATGGCGCCGCGCGACGCACGCCAGCGTCTCCACCGCCAGGCGCGCGACCTCGCGCCGTGGCATCACGGCCTCGCCGGACGCGCGGCTCTGGCTCTGCGGAATCTTGATCGCGCCGAAGCACATGCTCGCCAGCCGCCGCGTCGGCGACGCGTACACCTTCGGGCCGACGAGCACGGTCAGCTTGTCCGCGATGTCGCGCTGCCCGAACGAGACGAGCAGCTGGTCGACCACGTTGGCGTCGCCGAACGACAGGTGGTTGGCGACGAAGAACACCGGCCGGCCGTGTGCGACGGCGAGGTTCGGCAGGCCGAGGAGCTCCGAGCCGTCCATCACCAGCCGATAGCCGAGCCGCGAGAGGACGCGCGCGACGGGATCCGCCGGGTGGAAGCCCCAGTCGTGCTCGGTCTGGCGGATGCGCGCCGCGCAGCGGGCGAGCGCCTCGTCGGGGAAACCGCGCAGCTCGGCGTCGACGAGCGGGATCAGCGCGTCGCGCTCGCCCGCGCCCCAGTCGGCGAGCCCGTGCGCGAGCTCGGTGTGGAGCGCGCTGCGAGCGAGCGTCGTCGTTGGTTCCACCGCTCCCGGCAACGCACCCGAGCATAGCGCGCGAGGCTCGCGTCGTGTCCCGCACCTTCCGCGGCTGACCGCTCTTGTGCGGGCCGTCACAGGGTCCGGTTTGCGCGCAGAATTCGAGCCTGCGTAGAGTCCCGCGCGCATGCAGAGCCGTCTATCCGTCGAGCGCCAATACGCCGAGTTCCACGCCCTGTTCGCCGCCGACTTCCGCAAGGACCTGCCCTTGTACCTGGAGCTCGCCGCGAAGTATCCGGGCCCCGTGCTCGAGGTCGGCTGCGGCACGGGCCGCGTGCTCGGCAAGCTGGGCGAAGCCGGCTACGAGGCGCTCGGCGTCGACGTGTCGCGCCCGATGCTGGAGGTCGCGCGCCGCCGGCTCGAGCCCTGGGCGGACCGCGTGCGGCTGGCCGACTTCGACTTCCGCAACAGCGCGCTCTTCGAGAAGTTCGACGTCGTGCTCGCCACGCTCTACGCCTTCAACGGACTCATCGACGTGGAGGAGCAGCGGCTCTTCCTCCGCCACGTCACGCGCTGCATGAGATCGCCGGGCGTGATCGCGCTCGACTGCTTCTGCCCGCTGCCCATGGTGAAGCCCGAGACGAACGGCCAGTGGCGCGAGATCGAGCGGACCGTGCGCGGCCACGTGCTGCGGGTGCGCGACAAGCGCGAGATGCTGACGCCGCTGCTCGAGAAGCGCACCCAGGTGTTCTCGATCGACGACGGCCCGCCGGCCGAGCACGTCTCGCACCGCCGCTACGTGCCGGCGCAGCAGGCCGAGCAGCTGCTCGCCGAGGCCGGCTTCGAGAACGTGCGGACGATCTACGAGTACGACCTCGGCAGCGCGCGCCCCATGGGCGAAGGCGAGCGCCCGACGGGGCCGTACCAGCTCGTCGCCGAGCGGTAGGACGCAGGCAGCGCGACGGGGTAGCATCCGTTCCCGATGGCACCGGGGCGGAATCTCCTCGACAAGGTCTGGGACCTGCACACGGTCCGCGAGCTGCCCGGCGGGCAGACGCAGCTGTTCATCGGGCTGCACCTGATCCACGAGGTCACCAGCCCGCAGGGCTTCCAGATGCTGGACGACGCGGGCCTGTCGGTGCTGGTCCCGTCGCGCACCTTCGCGACGGTCGACCACATCGTGCCCACCGACACGCACGCCCGGCCGCTGCGGGACGCGCAGGCCGAGGAGATGCTGGAGGCGGTCGAGGCGAACACGAAGCGCCACGGGATCCAGTTCTTCCCGATCGGCTCGGGCAGCCAGGGCATCGTGCACGTGATCGGGCCCGAGCTCGGGCTGACGCAGCCGGGCCAGACGATCGCCTGCGGCGATAGCCACACGTCGACGCACGGCGCCTTCGGGGCGATCGCCTTCGGCATCGGCACGAGCCAGGTGCGCGACGTGCTCGCCTCGCAGTGCCTGGCGCTCGCGCGGCCGAAGGTGCGACGCATTTCGGTGTCGGGCGCGCTCGGGTTCGGCGTCTACGCCAAGGACGTCATCCTGCACGTGATCCGCCGGCTCGGCGTGAAGGGCGGCGTCGGCTACGCGTACGAGTACGCGGGGCCGGTCATCGAGCGGCTCTCGATGGAGGAGCGCATGACGCTCTGCAACATGTCGATCGAGGGCGGTGCGCGCGTCGGCTACGTGAACCCGGACGACGCCACCTTCGACTACTTGCGCGGCCGCCGCTTCGCGCCGGAGGCCGGCGCGTTCGAGCACGCCGTCGCCTGGTGGCGCAGCATGGCGAGCGACAAGGACGCGCGCTTCGACGACGAGGTCGAGCTCGCGGGCGGCGAGATCGCGCCCACCGTCACGTGGGGCACGAATCCGGGCCAGGCGATCGGGGTGACCGAGAAGCTGCCGCGCGTCGACGAGCTGCCCGACGACGACCGCGCCGCCGCAGAAGACGCCTACAAGTTCATGGACCTCGTGCCGGGCCGCCCGATCGCGGGCACGCCGATCCAGGTCGCGTTCATCGGCTCGTGCACGAACGGCCGCCTCTCCGACCTGCGCGAGGCGGCGCGCGTGGCGAAGACCGGCAAGGTGGCGCCCGGCGTGCGCGCGCTCGTGGTGCCCGGCTCCGAGGCCGTGCGCGCCGCGGCCGAGTCCGAAGGCCTGCACGAAGTGTTCAAGGCGGCCGGCTTCCAGTGGCGCGAGGCGGGCTGCTCGATGTGCCTCGCCATGAACCCCGACAAGCTCATCGGCCGCGAGCTGTGCGCGTCCAGCTCGAACCGCAACTTCAAGGGCCGCCAGGGCAGCCCGACCGGCCGCACGCTGCTCATGAGCCCGGCCATGGTCGCGGCCGCCGCGCTGCGCGGGCGCGTCGCCGACGTGAGGGAGCTGTTGTGAGCGAGCGAGTCACCGCCGAGCGAGTCACTTCGCGGCGCGGCCGCGGCGTCGTCGTGCGCGGCAACGACATCGACACCGACCAGATCATCCCGGCGCGCTACATGACGTCCATCCGCTTCGCGGGCCTCGAGGAGTTCGTGTTCCGCGACGTGCGCTTCACCAGCGACGGCGTGCCCAAGGGCCATCCGTTCGACGACCGGCGCTACCGCGGCGCCGAGGTGCTGGTCGTGAACCAGAACTTCGGCTGCGGCAGCTCGCGCGAACACGCGCCGCAGGCGCTCGGCCGCTGGGGCATCCGCGCGATCGTGGGCGAGTCGTTCGCAGAGATCTTCTTCGGCAACTGCGTCGCGCTCGGCATCCCCGCCGTGACCGCGTCGCGCGCCGACGTCGCGAAGCTCATGGACGCCGTCGAGCTCGACCCCGCGCAGGAGCTCGCCGTCGACCTCGCTGCGCGCACGGTCACGTGGCGCGGCGGCAGCGCCGCGATCCGCATGCCCGACGGCGCGCGCGGCCAGCTCATGGACGGCAGCTGGGACGCCATGCGCACGCTGCTCGAAGCCCGCGACCAGATCCTCGCGAAGGCCGCCGCGCTGCCGTACGTGAAGGGCTTCTAGCTACGGGCGACGTTTCTGCAAACCGGGCACGAACGCGTTCGTGCGCGCGACGTAGTCCGCGTAGCCCGGCTTGCGCTTCATGAGCGAGCGCTCGAGCAGGGTCACGCCCGACACGCGCCGCAACAAGGTCGTCATCACGAGCGGGCCCACGATGGTCCATGCGCCTCCCGGCGTCGCGAGCGCCAGGGCGAAGAAGCCCCACCACACCACGCAGTCGCCGAAGTAGTTCGGATGGCGCGTGTAGCGCCACAGACCGGTGTCGAGCACGCGGCCAGCGCGCGCCGGATCGGCGCGGAAGCGCGTGAGCTGCACGTCGCCGACCGTCTCGAAGAACAGGCCGGCGAGCCAGAGCGCGCAGCCGACCGCGTCCCACGCGCCGAGTGCCGCGGGCTCCGGGGCGCTCGCCGCGACCTGCAGCGGCAGCGAGACGGTGAACATGAGCACGCCCTGCAGCGCGAACACGGTCCCCAGGCTCACGAGCGGGAAGCGCGCGCCCCAGCGCCGGCGCATCGCTTGATAGCGGAAGTCCTCGGGCTTGCCGCGGTTGCGCACGAACAAGTGGCCCGCGAGCCGCAGGCCCCAGCCGAGCGCGAGCGCCGCCACGAGCGCGCGCCGCGCGGGCGCGCCGTGCGACCCCGCGGCGGTGCCGAGCGCGATCGCCGCGAAGCCGAGGCCCCACGCCACGTCGACGATGCTCGCGTTGCGCAGCACCAGCGACAGCGCCCACGTGGCCAGCATGAGCGCCGTCACGAGGCACGCGTTCGCGAGCAACACGGAGCCCAGGCTAGCCACGCGCAGCCTCCTTCCGCGCGGCCTCGACGAACGCGTCCACGCGCGCCCATTCGCCGTCGAGCCAGCGCAAGAGCGCCTCACGCCCTTCCGGGATGACACTTCTCGGTGTACGCCAGAGCGCCACCTTGATCTTGCGCCCGACGATCCCGCCGCCGAGCAGATCCGCCATGCGCGCGAGCCCTTCGAAGCCGGTGTGCGCCACGAACAGCACGTCGGCCGGCGCGGCCGCCTCGAGCAGCGCCAGCGGCCCCGCGCTGCGCACGGGCAGCACGTGGCGCAGGCCGCGGACGCGCGCGAGCCGCTCGGCGTCGCCGGCCGCTGCGATTCGCTCGAGGGCGCGCAGGCGCTTCGTCTCCTCGAAGCGCGTGCCCTCGGGATAGATCAGCGCGCCGTCGCGCGGGCCGAGACCGCGCCCCACCGCCGCGATGGCGGCGCTCTCGCGCTCGCTCTCGCCGCTGCCGCGGGAGATGAACGCGCAGCCCAGCCGCTGGCCCACCACGTCGAGGCACGGGTCGAAGAGCAGCTCGCGCTTCAGCACGTAGCGCAGGCGGAGACCGTGGCGGTCGGCGAGCACGACCTCGGGCAAGAGGGTGTCGGCCAGGCTGGCGTGCCGGATCAGCACCACGAGCGGCCCCGGCTCGACGCACTCGCCGCCGTCGACCGACAGCTCCAGGTCGAAGATGCGCGCCGCCGCGCCGAACAGCCGGCACGCCCACCAGCGCTGCAAGGCGCCGTGCGCCTCCCGATCGCCCGCGCGACCCGCCAGCCACAGCCCGAGGCTCGCCGCCAGCCCCAGCAGCTCGTACGAGAGGAACACCGCCGCGTACAGGAACAGCCGCGGCAGCGTCCGCCGCGTGAGCGCGAAAGCGAGCAGCGCGAAGGGCGCGGCCGCGAGCGCGAGCGCCCACAGGAGGACGTAGCTCGAAATGCTCACCGCGCGGCGCGACCAGCGCGAAAGCGCCGGCTCGCCGAGCCCACTCGCCGCCAAGCTGACCTCGTGCCGGGGATGCTAGTCGATGCCCGGCGACGCGGTACACTCCCGGCCCGAGCGAACGGCCCGGCGAAGGGAGGCCCGATGAGCGATGCGCGGCGAGTGGTCGGAGACCTGACGGTCGACGCGAACAACCTCTACCGCGAGGAGAGCTACACCGACCTGAAGGTCGCGTCGCTGCGGCGGCTCGTACCCGTCACGGCGGCCGGTGAGCCCGATCCGTCGCGCGAGGCCCGCTGGATCGCCCAGACGCAGCTCATGTCGCAGGTCGGCCCGGTGCCCGTCTCGGCGCTCATCGAGGCCAAGACGCTGCAGGAGGCGATCGCCAAGTTCCCCGAGGCCGTGGGCCGCGCCGTCGAGGAGATGATCGAAGAGGCGCGCGAGATCCAGCGCTCCGAGGCCTCGCGCATCGTCGTCCCCGACACCGCGTCGGTGCGGAAGATCATCACCTAGCCGAGATGCGGACTCCGGGCGCGCTCGCGGCCGTTGCGGCCGTTCTCGTCGCCACAGGCTGCAGCTCGCCGGAGCGGCCGGCCGCCGCCGCGAAGCCCGCCGTGCCGGCCGGCGCCGTGCTGCTCTACGACGTCGACTTCTCCGCGCCCGAGCAGACGACGGGCCAGGACGTCGTGGTCGTGCCGCCCGGCACGACGCAGACCTTCCCGAGCCGCATCCCGTCGAACGTCTTCTTCGGACACCCGCGCGTGGTGGCCGAGTTCTGCGGCCTCACGCACCAGCCCGCGCGGCTGTCCGTCGCCAGCGGCGATCGCGGCATCGAGGGTCTCGAGTTCCTGCTCGACCAGCGCTTCGCGCACTACCACCTGGACCTCGACCTCTGCATCCCCAAGCTCGACCCGGCGCCGCTGCCGGCGCAGCTGCTCCAGGTCGCCGTGTTCCTCGACGTGTCCGACGCGCACGCCATCGGCTTCACGTCGGCGGGCGAGATCGCCATGGTCGACCCGGCGCTCGCGCCCGAGACCGTGGAGCATCCGCGCACGATCGGCCGGTTCGAGATCGGCAAGCCGATGCACCTGTCGGTCGACCTCGACTCCGAGAAGGGCACCTGGCACGTCGAGAAGGACGGCGCGGCGGTTCTCGACGCGCCGATCAAGATCGACATTCCGCGCGCCATGCGCGTGATCGTGCGCGGCAACCCGACCACCGCCGCCGCGTTCGACGACTTCAAGGTCTGGGCCGAGCGCGACGTGACGAAGGGCGGCGTCGCACCGCTCCCCCCGACGACCGGCCCCGAGACCGGCCCCGAATGAGGAGGACTGCGATGGCACTGCGCCGAATCGGCTCCGCACTCGTCGCGCTCGCGCTCGCCGCGTGTCTCAACGTCGGGGAGGAGTTCCCGACGGATCCGATCGGGCAGATCCAGATCGGCCACACCACGCGCGACGACATCCACCGCATGTTCGGCGACCCGTGGCGGACGGGCATCGAGGACGGCCGGCGCACGTGGACCTACGGCCGCTACAAGTACCGCTTGATCGGCCGCACGGAGACGCGCGACCTGGTGGTGCGCTTCGACCCGAACGGCACGGTCGCCTCGTACACGTTCAACGCCGCGCCGCCGCTCGAGGGCAGCTACTAGCGCTTGGGCGCGAGCTCCTCGAGCGCGCGCTCGACGGAGCCTTCCGCGCGCGCGAGCGCGCGCGCCGCGGCGTCGGCGTCGACGCCGGCGAGCTCGCACAGGATGCGCACGCCGCGGTCGTGGAGCTTGGAGTTCACCGCGCGCAGGCCCGTCATCAGGTTCCCCTGCACGCGGCCGAGCCGCACCATGACCGCCGTCGACAAGGTGTGCAGGATCATCTTCTGCGCGAGCCCGCCCTTCATGCGCGTGGAGCCCGCGATGACTTCGGGTCCGACGACGGCGACGATCGCGATCTCGGCGGCCTTCGCGAGCGGCGAGTCCGGCGCGCACGTGACCGCAATGGCGCGCGCGCCGCGCCGGCGCGCGTGCTCGAGCGCGGCGAGCGCGTACGGCGTGCGCCCGCTCGCCGAGAGCGCGACCACGGCGTCACCGGGGCCGAGCTCGAGCTTGTCGAGCTCGCGTGCGGCGGAGGCCGCGTCGTCCTCGGCGCCCTCGACCGCGCCCAGCAGGGCCGGCGCGCCCCCCGCGACGAGCGCCTGCACCCGCTCGGGCTCGAGCCCGAACGTGGGCGGGATCTCGGCGGCGTCCATCGCGCCGATGCGCCCGCTCGTGCCCGCGCCCACGTTGATCCAGCGCCCGCCCGAGTCGAGCGCCTCGACGAGCGCGAGGCAGGCCAGCTCCAGCGCCGGCCGCGCCGCGTGCACGGCTTCGGAGACGCCCGCGTCCTCGTCGAGGATGCGCTGCACCAGCTCGCCGACGGGCAGGCGATCGAGGTCCGCGGTGCGCGGATTGCGGGCCTCGGTCGGCGCCTTGCGCGCGCCCGGCGGCGTGTCGCGGCCCGCCATCTACAATCCCGCCCCGTGACGTTCCGAGCCAGCGACGCGGCGCTCGCGCGGCTGGAGTGGCCGCGGCTGCTCGAGCTGCTCGCGGCGCAGGCCGCGACCGAGCGCGGCGCAGAGGCGCTGCGCGCGCTCGACTTCCCGGCGACACACGGTGGTGTACGAGAACGCCTGGCGCAGACGACCGAAGCGCGGCGGCTCGTCGACGCGGGCAGCGAGCCGCCGTTCGGCGGCGTCGCCGACCTGCGCGCGCAGCTCGCCGAGCTGGCTCGCGGGCGCGCGCTCACGGCGCGCGAGCTGGCCGAGCTCGCCGCCACGATCGAGGCCGCGGCGCGCGTGCGCGCGTCGCTCGCCGGGAACGCCGGGCAAGCGCCCGGCCTCGCCGCGCTCGCGCAGACGCTGCCCGACCTGCGCGCGCTCGCGCGCGAGATCGCGGCGGTCGTGACTCCCACCGGCGAGATCCGCGACGACGCGAGCTCCGAGCTGCGCCGCCTGCGCCGGCGCGCGCGCGAGCTCGAGGGCGAGATCGAACGCCAGATGGCGCGGCATCTGCGCGATCCCGACGTGCAGGCTCATCTCCAGGACTCCTTCGCCACTTTCCGCGAGAACCGGCCCGTGCTGCCCATCCGCGCCGAAGCGCGCCAGCGCGTCCGCGGGATCGTGCACGACGTCTCATCGAGCGGGACGACGGTCTTCATTGAGCCCGAGGACGTCGTCGAGGCCGGCAACCGCCTGCGCATCGCGCAGACGGAGCTCGCGCGCGAGGTGGAGCGGCTGCTGGCCGAGCTCTCCAGCAGCGCGCGCGGCGCTTCGCCCCTGTTGGACGCCCAGGGCGCCACGCTCGAAGCACTCGATGCCGCCTTCGCGCGCGGCCGGCTGTCGCGGCGCGCCGCTGCGCGCGAGCCCGAGCTCGCCGCGAGCGGCGGCTTCGTGCTGCGCGGGCTGCGCCATCCGCTCCTCCTCCTCGAAGCCGGGCTCGCGCCCGAGGACGTCGTGCCCAACGACGTGGCGCTCCAGGACGGCGCGCGCTGCCTCGTGCTGTCGGGGCCGAACGCGGGCGGAAAGACGGTGGCGGCGAAGGCGGTCGGGCTGGCCGCGCTGTCGCTGCGCGCCGGCCTGCACGTGCCGTGCGACGCGGGCAGCGCATTTCCGGTCGTCGACGCCGTGTTCGCGGAGATCGGCGACGAGCAGGACCTGCGCGCAGGCCTGTCGACGTTCTCGGCGCGCATGGCCAACCTGGCCGCCGTCGTCGCGCAGGCGGACGAGGCGTCGCTCGTCATCGCCGACGAGATCGGCGAGGGCACCGAGCCGGGCGAGGGCGCGGCGCTCGCGCAGGCCATCCTCGAGGCGCTCGTCGAGCGCGGCGCGCTCGTGCTCGCCACCACGCACTTCAACCGGCTGAAGGAGCTGGCGGGCTCCGACCCGCGCTTCGCGAACGCGAGCGCCGAGTTCGACCCCGAGACGTTCCTGCCCACGTTCCGCATCCACCTGGGCCAGCCCGGCTCGTCCGGCGCGATGTGGGCCGCGTCGCGCATGGGGCTCGACGGCGCCGTCGTCGAGCGCGCGCGCGAGCTCATGGACCGCGAGGACTCGCGGCTCGAAGCGCTGACGCGCGGGCTGTCCGAGCTGCGCCAGGAGCTCGAGGCGGAGCGGCGCCTGGCGCTGCGCATGCGCGAGGAGTCGGAGGTGGCGCGCTCGTCGTACGAGGCGCGGCTCGCCGTGCTGCGCGGCGCGCGCGAGCAGGCGCTCGAAGCGATGAAGTCCGACCTCGAGAGCGCGTTCGCGCGCGCCCGCGCCGAGATTGCCCACGTGGTGCGGCAGCTGCAGAGCGGCGCCGCCGCGCCGGGGCCGGCCGCGAACCGCGCGCAAGCCGAGCTCGTGCGCATCCGCGAGCGCGCGCAGTCGGCCGAGCGGGCCGAGCGCGCGGCCCAGCCCGAGGCCTCGGCGCCGCGCGCGCCGGTCGACGAGGCGGCGCTCGTCGCAGGCGCGCGCATCGAGCTGGCGGGCGTGCGCACGCCCGCGCTCGTGCTCGAGCCGCCCGACAAGCGCGGTCGGCTGGCGGTGCGCGTCGGCGCCGCGCGCACGGTCGTCGGGCGCGAGCGCGTGCTGCGCGTGCTCGGCGCCGAGCCGCCGAAGGCGCGCGCGAGCGGCTTCGCCGTGGCGCGCGAGGTCGACGACGAGCCGGCGCAGCTCGACTGCGACCTGCGCGGGCTGCGCGTCGACGAGGCGCTCGAGCGCGCCGACGCCGCGCTGCAGCGGCTGCTCGGCCGCGGCGGCGGGCGCATCACGTTCATTCACGGCCACGGCACCGGCGCGCTGCGCGACGCCATCCGCAGCTGGCTGCGCAGCGTGCGCGGCGTCGAGAAGTTCGAGCCGGGCGGCCCGCGCGAGGGCGGGAACGGCGTGACGGTCGCGACGCTCGCGCACTAGCGCGCGAAGCGCGCGGCGACTGCGGACGCGGCGGCCAGCCCGGAGGCGAGCTCGCCCTCGAGATGCGGTCCTGCGCACCAGTCCCCGGCGAAGAAGATGCGCCGGTCGGGCCGCGCGGCGAGCGCCGACTCGAGGCTCGCCAGCGCGCGGTAGTGGCCGACGGCGAACGCAGGCGCGGCCACGCGGTGGAGCCGCCCGCCGAGCGCGTGGCGGCTCGCGAGCGGGTGCACCACGCGCTGCGCGGACTCGAGCAGGAAGTGCGCGAGCTCGGCGTCGGGCCGGTGGCCGTGGCGGCGCCCGAGGTCCGGGCGCGCGACGAGCTGCAGCAGCCCGCCGCCCGCCGACGCGATCGCCGCGAGCTCGCCGCCCTCGCGTGCCGGCAGCCAGAGCTCGTCTCCGGGGAGCTCTACACCATTGGGTGTCGAGAGCGCCAGCACCAGCGCGGGCGTCTCGGCGAGCCGCGCGAAGGCCTCGCTCTCGCGCGGGCCCAGCGCGCCCGCCAGGCGGCGCGCCTCGGCGGAGCTCGTGGCGAGCACCACGGCGTCGGCGTCGAGCTCCTCGGCGCGCCGCACCGGCGCGCCCAGCCGCAGGTCGGCGAGCTTCGCGGCCAGCGCCGGGGCGAGCGCGCCGGCGCCCGCCACGCGCGCCAGGCCGATCCGCCCCGCCGGCTCGAGCAGCGAGAACAGCAGCCGGCGGGATGCCTGCGCCGCGTCGAGCCCGAACGCGCGCGCGTGGAGCGGCGCCACCAGACGTTCGAGCGCACGAGCGCCGAGGTAGGTGCGCGCGAAGTCGGCCGCGCTCCGGTCGTCGAGCCGCGTGTCGCGCCAGGCGGCGTCCGGGTCGAGCGCCCCGCCGAGCCAGGTCGCGAGCACCGCCGTGCGGCGCAGGCGGAACGGCGCGAGCGGCGAGGCGCCCAGCGCGGCGCGGAGCTCGAGCGCGAGCGGCGCGAGCACGCCGCCGCGCAAGACGAACGCGCGCTCGAGCGGCGCGAGCCGCACGGCGGCGGCCAGGCCGAGCTCGGCCAAGAGCTCCGCGAGCGCCGGCGCGACGCGCGGCGCCAGCGCCGGCCACGGCGCGTGCTCGCCGCCCGCGACCGACACCAGACGGTGTTTACCGCCCGGCGCCTCGCGCGCCTCGCGCACGGTCACCTGGCAGCCGAGCGTCTCGAGCCGGTGGGCGGCCGCGAGCCCGGCCAGCCCGGCGCCGACGACGGTGACGCGCACGGCGCGCTCCGCCTCACGCGGGCGCGAGCGTGACCTCGAGCCCCAGCTCGGCGCCGCGCTCGTCGAGGGCCTTGGCGAGCGCGCCCGGATCGAGGTGGTCGGGCACCTCGACGAGCACGCTCATGCGGTACACCGCCGAGCCCGACGGCGACGGCAGCGAGCGCGACTGCAGGTCGGCGATGTTCACGCGGTGGTCGGCGAGCGTGCGGCAGATGCGCGCGACGATGCCGGCGCGGTCCATGCCCTGCGTCTCGACGCGGTACAGGCGCGTGCCGGGCGCGGGCACGGCGGGGCGCGGCTCGCCCTCGAGCGGCCGGATGAACACCGTGAGCCGGTTCTCCCACTCGAGCCGGCGCGCGCCGGCGGCCAGGCGCTGCTCGAGCTCGGGCGCGCTGCCCGAGCACAACAGGATCGCCGCGAACTCGTTCCCGAGCAGCGTCATGCGCGAGTCCTCGAGGTTGGCCTCGCAGTCGAACACGAGCTGCGCCAGGTCGGCGACGATCCCCGGCCGGTCGCGCCCGACCGCCGAGACGATGAACCACTTGCGCAACTCGCGACCTCCCGGGAAGGCGCCGATTGTAACGCGCCGGGCCGCCGCGCCGGCGCGCGGCCGCAACGCGTCACCCGCGGCCGCAAAACGGCGTCGTGTTGCGCATCGCCCACAGGATCGATGCGTCTTCGTGTGCGGAATCACAATTGCGCCGTTCGCGCGCGTTCGCCGCGGGAACGCGCGAATTCGCCCGGAGCTGCGCGGCGCGGCCCGCTTGGCATGTCGATTGCTCAACACGGGCGTGCTCGGAGCGCGTTGCTCCGGGCATGGGAGTGCCCGAGCCGGAAACCCCTCCCCTCGCGCAGTGCGAGGTTCCGGCTCGGGCTTACCTCATTGACTACGCTCGCCTGCGGCTCGCTGCGCGCCGCTTCGCGGCTTGCGTCCTCGCTCAGGGCGGCCTTCGCTCGGCCTTGCGCTCTCGATCGTGTTGCTCGAGAAGAGCAGGATCGGATGGTTGCGGGAGTGTTCAGTGACTCGGCGGGTTTGGCCGACTCACTAGCGAGTGGAAGAGTCGCTGCCCTTCGAGCCTCGCAGGCATGACGTGCGACGGGCGGTCGTGCTGTCGGGTGGGGGCGCGCGTGGCGCTTACGAGGCGGGGGCGCTCGCGTTCGTGCTGGGTGAGCTGCCGAAGCGGTTGGGGTTCGTGCCTCGCTTCGACGTGTACTCGGGGACCAGCGTCGGTGCGGTGCACACGTGCTTTCTCGCGGCGATGGCCGACGAGCCGCAGGCGGGCGTGCGCGCGCTCGTCGAGGTGTGGCGCCGGATGTCGTTCTCGCGCGTGTACAGCTTCGGCGTCGGCGACGCCTGGAGCTTCGGGAAGTCGCTGTTCGGCTTCGTCGCGGGCGGCTCGATCGGCCGGCGCGCGCGGCGCTCGCGCATCCAGGGGCTCTTGAACACGGCGCCGCTCGAGCGGCTCGTGGTCGAAGGCATCTCGTGGCGGCGCCTGCGCCAGAACCGGCGCGCGGGGCGCTTCTCGGCCGTGTGCGTCAGCACGACCGAGGTCGCGACGGGCCGCACCGTGACCTTCGTCGACCACCGCGAGCGCGAGGTGCCCACCTGGACGAACGACCCGCGCCACGTCGCCCGGCCCGCGACGATCGGGCCCGAGCATGCGCTGGCTTCGGCCGCGATCCCGCTGTTGTTCCCGACGGTGCGAATCGGCGACACGTTCTATTGCGACGGCAGCCTGCGCCAGCAGACGCCGCTCGCGCCCGCGTTGCGGCTCGGCTCGAACCGCGTGCTCGTGATCGGCCTGCGCCACGCGCGGCCGCCGTCGCTCGCCGATCCGCTCGCCGCCGAACGCGTGGAGCAGATGCATACGGTCGGTTTCCTGTTCGGCAAGGTGCTCGATGCGCTCCTGATCGACCGCCTCGAGTACGACCTGGGCCAGATGCGCGTGGTGAACCGCATCCTGCGCGCAGGGCTCGAGGTGTACGGCGAGGAGTATCTCGACCGCGTGAACGTGCAGGTGAAGAAGGAGCGCGGGCTGGGCTTCCGGGTCGTCGACGACTGCTTCATCACGCCGAGCCGCGACATCGGCGTGATCGCGGCGCGCCACGTCGCGCGGCTGCGCTCGCGGCCCGACGGCAGCTGGCTCGGCCAGCTCGCGTTCGGCGCGCTGACCCGCGGCTCGCCCGAGAACGAGGCCGATCTGGCCAGCTACCTGCTCTTCGACGGCGAGTACGCCTCGGAGCTCATCGAGCTCGGCTTCGCCGACGCGGCCGCGATGGAAGCGGAGCTGGTCCGCTTCTTCACGGAGTGACTCACTTCCTGAAGCGGATCTCGAGTGAGTCGGTTTCGCGGCGGCGCTCCAGCGCCAGCTCGATCAAGCGGTCGACGAGCTCGGGCAGCGCGATGCCCGAGTGCTCCCACAGCTTCGGGTACATGCTGCCGTCGGTGAAGCCGGGCAGCGTGTTGAGCTCGTTCAGGAGCACGCGGCCCGAGCGCTTCTCCAGGAAGAAGTCCACGCGCGCCATGCCCCAGCACTTCAGCGCGCGGAACGCCACGAGCGCGAGCTCGCGCATCTCCTCGGCCTTCGGCGCGGACACGTCGGCGGGGATGCAGAGCTGCGTCGACTCGCTGGCGTACTTCGCCTCGTAGTCGTAGAACTCCGAGGCGTAGCGGATCTCGCCGAGCACCGAAGCCTGCGGCGCGTGGCCGCCGAGCACGGCGCACTCGACCTCGCGCGCGTCGACGCCCGGCTCGACCAGCACGTCGTGGTCGTAGCGCGCGGCTTCCTTGATGGCGTGGTGCAGGTGCGCGCGCGTGCGCACCTTCTGCACGCCGACCGACGAGCCCGTGTTCGTGGGCTTCACGAAGAGCGGGTACTGGAAGTCGCGCTCCACGTCGTCCGCGAATTCGGCCGTGGAGACCTGCGCAGCGTGGCGCGAGATCTCGCGGTACGGCACGACGGGCACCCCCGCGTCGCGCAGCACGGCCTTGGCCAGCGCCTTGTCCATGCACAGCGCCGTGGACAGCACGCCGCAGCCGACGTACGGGATGCCCGCCAGCTCGAGCATGCCCTGCAGGCTGCCGTCCTCGCCGCCGCGGCCGTGGATGATCGGGAACACGACGTCGAGCGGCTGCGCCAGCGCGCTCGCGGCGTCGTCGCGCCGCAGCAGCTCGAGGCCCGCGCGCAGGCCCGCGAAGCTGGTGCGCGACTTCGGGCTGCCGATCACGGCCTCGGGCAGGAGCCGCGCGCCGGACTCGGCCACGTGCCACTGGCCGTCGTGGCCGACACCGACGAGCACCGGCTCGTAGCGCGACGGATCGAGCGCGTGGAGGACCGTCGTGGCCGAGGTCACCGAGACCTCGTGCTCCGTCGACCGCCCCCCGAACACGATGCCGACGCGCAGCTTGGGCATGCGGCGAGGATAGCAGCGGACCCCGCGGTGTCATTGACACGCCGCGAAGCGCGTTCGTACCCTGCGCGCGTGGCAGCGACGGGCGAAGACATGCGCGGCACCGACGGCGCGCGCGCCAAGGAGGCGCGGCTGTTCGCGCGCCTGGCCGCGTGCGACTCCGTCGTCGTCGCGTACTCGGGCGGCGTCGACTCCGCCTATCTCGCGTGGGCCGCGCACCGCGCGCTCGGCGAGCGCGCCCTCGCCGTGACGGCGGTGTCGCCGTCGTATCCGAGCAGCCATCGCGAGATCGCCGCGCGCGTGGCGCGCGAGGTCGGCTTCCGCCACGAGTGGATCGACTCGCGCGAGCACGAGAAGCGCGAGTACGCGCGCAACGCGCCCGACCGCTGCTATCACTGCAAGACCGAGCTGTTCGAGCTGCTCGAGGCGCTGCGCGAGGCGCGCGGCTTCGGCGCCGTCGCGTACGGCATCAACGCCGACGACGTGGGCGACTTCCGGCCCGGCCACCGCGCGGCCGACGAGCACCAGGTGCTCTCGCCGCTGCTCGACGCGGGCCTCGCCAAGCTCGAGATCCGCGCGCTCTCGCAGGCGGCGGGGCTCGCGACCGCCGAGCTGCCGGCGTCGGCATGTCTTTCGTCACGCGTGCCGTACGGCATGGAAGTGACTCCCGAGAAGCTCACGCAGATCGACCACGCCGAGGACGCGCTGCGCGCGCTCGGCTACCGGCAGCTTCGCGTGCGCCATCACGGCGACCTCGCGCGCGTCGAGCTCGCGCGCGACGAGATGCCGCGTGCGCTCGCGCCGGACGCGCTGCGCGCGATCTCTCGCGCGCTGCACGACGCCGGCTTCCGCTGGGTGGCGCTCGACGTCGACGGCTACCGCACCGGCTCGGCGAACGAAGTGCTCCAGATCGCCCCGCCTCCCGCGCGATGAGCGAGTTCGTCCGCGCCGATGGCGCGCCGGTCGAGCAGGGCCGCGCACAGGGCGAGTTCGCGCGCGCGGCGATCCGCGCCGATCTCGCGCGCCGCGCCCGCGAGACGCCGTGGCTCGCGCGCCGCGCGCTCGCCCGCCGCGCCGCCGCGAGCTTCGGCCGCGCGCTCGCGACGCAGCTGCCCTGGCAGCGCGAGCGCATCGAGGGGCTCGCGCAGGCCGCGCGCGTGTCCGAACGCGCGCTGCTCCTCGCGGAGGCGCAGACGCGCGTGCAGGGCGCCGCGTTCGCCGACGGCTCGCGGCTCGCGGCTGCGTTCGCGCTCGCGCCGGAGCTCGAGTCACTCGTCGTAGCGCGGCGCAGCGCGCCCGACGCCGGCGGCTTCGCCAGCGCCGAGCTCGCGCTCGCGCCGCTCGCGGGCTGTGTGTGCGGCGTGAACGAGGCGGGGATCGGCGCGGTCGTCGTGCGCGACGGCGCGCCCGACGAGCCGTCGCTGCGCTTCTTCGCGCAGGAGCTCTTGTTCCGCGCGCGCGACCTCGCGGCCGGCATCGACCACCTGCGCAGGCGGGCCGCGTACGCGGGCGGCACGGGCGCGCTCGTCGCCGCAGACGCGGGCGGCGCGGTCGTGCGGCTCGAGCTCGCGCACGGCGCGCTCGCGGTCGTGCAGTCGCCGCCGCTGCCGCGCTCGGCGGCCGCGCCCGACGTCCTGCTCGACCTGGCTGCGCGGCGGCTCACGTGGCGCGGGGCCGCAGGCGCGGCCGCGCCCGTTCGGCTCGAGGCGACCGCGCGCTAGAATCCGCGCTCGTGGGGAAGAGCCCGTTCCTCGAGGGGAACTTCGCGCCCGTCGAGCGCGAGCTCGCGCAGGACGACCTGCCCGTCGCGGGCGCGCTGCCGCGCGAGCTCGACGGCTGGCTGTTTCGCAACGGCCCGAACCCGCAGTTCCCACCGCTCGGCAAGCACCACTTCTTCGACGGCGACGGCATGATCCACGCCGTGCGCATCGCGGGCGGGCGCGCGAGCTACCGCAACCGCTGGGTGCGCACGCGCGCGTTCGAGCTCGAGCGGCGGCGCGGCCGTGCGCTCTGGACCGGCGCGCTCGAGCGGCAGCAGTTCGACAACCCCGAGGGCGCGGTGAAGAACACCGCGAACGGCGGCATCGTCTGCCACGCGGGCCACCTGCTCGCGCTGCACGAGCAGGGCGAGCCGTACGAGCTCGACCCCGCCTCGCTCGAGACGCGCGGCGCGTACACGTTCGGGCGGCGCCTGCGCCACCCGCTGTGCGTGCACCCGAAGCTCGACGCCGCGACGGGCGAGATGTTCGCGTTCGGCTACAGCCCCGTCGCGAAGCCGCACCTGGTGTACTCGGTGTTCTCGGCTGCGGGCGCGCTCGCGCACACGACCGCGCTCGACCTGCCCATGGGCGTGCTCATGCACGACTTCGCGATCACGGAGCGGTACGCCGTGTTCATGAACCACCCGTACACGTACGACGTCCGCCGCTGGCTGCGCGGCGAGCCCATGGCGCGCTTCGAGCCGGAGCGCGGCTCGTTCCTCGGCGTGCTGCCCCGCCGGGGCTCGGGCTCCGACGTGCGCTGGTTCGCCGTGGCGCCCTGCTTCGCCTACCACGTGGTGAACGCGTTCGAAGACGGCGCGGCGATCGTGCTCGACGTGATCCATCGCTGGTCGCTCGACCTGGCGGCCGATGCCGAGCCCGGCGCGCCGGCCGAGCCGTCGCAGCTCTGGCGCTTCCGCATCGACCTCGACCGCGGCGCCGTTCGCGAGGAGCCGCTCGACGACACGAACGCCGAGCTGCCGTCGCTCCACCCGGCGCGCGTCGGCCGCCGCGCGCGCTTCGCGTACGCGGCGCGCGTCTTGCCCGGCGCGCGCGTGCCCGTCGCCGACGCGCTCCTCAAGTACGACCTCGAGCGCGGCGGCGCGCCCGAGGTGCACGCGCTCGGCCGCGACCGCACCGGCGGCGAAGGCGTATTCGTGCCGCGGCCCGGCGCGCCGGGCGAGGACGACGGCTTCGTGCTCGCCTTCGTCCACGACCAGGCGTTCGGCGAGAGCGAGCTGGTGGTCGCCGACGCCCGGAGCTTCGACGCGCCTCCGCTCGCGCGGATCCGGCTGCCCCAGCGGGTTCCGTACGGGCTGCACGGCCGCTGGGTCAATCGCGTGGAAATCGAACGCGCCAGCTGATTGCGGTCGAGATTCGCGGGGTTTTCACCTCGAACTCAAGGGATCGGCAGGCGGACCGCTCTTAGAAGAAGTACCGTCCTTCCCCCGTCCAACCGAGGACCGATGACACCCGCTCCCGAGTCGAAGACCCTGTCGGACTACCTGACCCGTTTCCGGCCCGCCCTCGTGATCCTCTCCGGTGAGGCGCGCGGGCTCGAGTACAGACTCGACCAGCCGCGCATCGCCGTCGGACGCGGCCCCGGCGTGGATCTCGCGCTCGACGACGCCTCGCTGCGCAGGCGCCACGCGCTCGTCGAGTTCCGCGGCGCCGGCTTCGTGCTGCGCGTGGCGGACGCCGATGCGGAATCCGCGCCCTCGCTCGAGCTGAAGGACGGCGACCGCTTCCACCTGGGCGCGCTCGAGCTGCAGTTCACCCTCGAGGCGCGCGACTAGCCGCTCGTGCGGCGCGCAGCCGCGCCCACGCGCGCGGCGCCATCTCGCGGTTCGGATGCGACGCGCCGAGCGCGGCTTCCGGCAGCGACAGCTCCGCCGCGGTCACGCGCGCGGCGATTCGAAGCTGGTAGAGCGCTCGGTACCACGCGAGTCGGGCGCGGTCCAAGGGCGCCGGTCCGGCGTACGCGGTGCGCATGCGCCGCGTGATCTCGTGGAGCAGCGCGTCGCCGAGCGCACCGGTGCCGCGCGGCAGGCGCAGTGGCCGGAGCTCGAACAGCTCCGAGGTGAACGCAACGTCGCGCTCGGGGTCGGCGAAGCAGGCATTCGACCAGTCGATGAGCGTCCACACGCCGCCGCCGTCGACGAGCAGGTTGTTCGGGTGGACGTCGCCGTGCGTGAGCACGGGCTCGCCGCGCGGCGGGCGCGTCGCCACGAGCCAGTCGAACGCGTTCGCGAGCTCGCGCGAGCCGGTGGCCTGCACGAGCTCGCCGAGCTCGCCGATAGCGACGTCGTGCGCGAGCTCGCCCGGCTCGACGCCGCGGTGCGCGAGCCGCGCCTCGAGCGACGCGATCGGGAGCGCGTGCAGCCGCGACTGCGCTGCGGCCAACAGTCCCGGCAGCCGCCACAAGCGCGCCAGCTTCGCGGCCATTGTGGGCGACTTGTCGAAGGTGTGGCCGGGCGCGCGGTCCATGATGGCATAGGGGCGGCCGAACGGTTCCGCGCCGCCCGTGGCGCGCACCCGGGGCGTCGGGAAGCCGAGCTCCGCGACCGCGGTCTGCAGCGCGGTCTCGCGCCGCGCGACCTCGGGCTCGGGCATGAGCCGCAGGATCAGCTCGCCGCCGAAGCCGCGCGGAGCGGCGGCGAGCTCGAACGCGAAGATCTCCGCCCAGTAGCCGCCCCGCACCGGCGTCGGCCGCTTCGCGAAGCGCAGCTCGCGCGCGCCGCTGCGCGTGCGGATCACGTCGCACAGGCCGCTCTCGATGTCGCCCACGTCAGTAGCCGCGGAAGCGCTTGGCGGCCTCATACGCGAACCAGACGCTCGCCCCGTGGATGAGGAAGCCGGGCACCAGGATCACGTGGTAGCCGATCAAGGTCGCGATGAACCACGCGAGGCCGGCACCGAGCCGGCCGGCATACACGTGGCCGAGGCCGGGCACGATCACCGACAGCACGGCGGCGAGCCCGGGGCTGGGCGCGCGCTCGCGCAGCGCGGGGGGCTCGAACGGGTCGTTCAACATGGGGGCTCCTCCTGCGCGGCCGAAGGAGCAAGCGCCGTGCCCCGCGCTGCCCGTGCACACCGGCCGCGGCGCGTTCGAGCTGCAGCGCCGGGCCGACACGCAGCCGGGTCCTTGCGGCGGCCGCGCCACGGGTGTGAAGCTCGGCGCGTGCCCGAGCTGCCCGACGTCGAGGTCTATCTGCGCGCGCTCGAGTCGCGCGTGCTCGGCGCACGCCTGGCAAAGCTCCGCATCGCCTCGCCGTTTCTCCTGCGCTCGGTCGACCCGCCGCCCGCGGAGCTCGCGGGAAAGCGGGTGGAGACGCTGCGCCGGCTCGGCAAGCGCGTCGTGCTGGGCTTCGAGGGCGAGCTCTGGTTCGTGCTGCACCTCATGATCGCGGGGCGCCTGCACTGGACCGAGCCCGGCAAGAAGCCGAGCCGCAAGCCGCTCCTCGCCGCCGAGTTCGACACCGGCACGCTCACGCTCACGGAAGCCGGCTCGAAGCGCCGCGCGTCGCTCTACCTGGTGCGCGGCGCGGCCGGGCTCGCGGAGCACGACCCGGGCGGCATCGAGCCGCTCGAGTCCGCCGCCGCCGCCTTCGCGCGCGCGCTGCGCTCGGCGAACCACACGCTCAAGCGCTCGCTCACCGACCCGCACCTGTTCTCGGGCATCGGCAACGCGTATTCCGACGAGATCCTGCACCGCGCGAAGCTGTCGCCGATAGCGCTCTCGCAGAAGCTCGACGACGCGGAGATCGCGCGCCTCCACGAAGCCACGCAGGTCGTGCTGCGCGAGTGGGTCGAGCGCCTCACCGAGCAGGCCGCGGGCGGCTTCCCCGAGGGAGTCACTGCGTTCCGGGCCGAGATGGCCGTGCACGGGCGGTACCGCAAGCCGTGCCCCGTGTGCGGCTCGCCCGTGCAGCGCATCGTGTACGCCGAGAACGAGACGAACTACTGCGCGACGTGCCAGACGGGCGGGCGGCTGCTCGCCGACCGCGCGCTCTCGCGGCTGCTCAAGTCGGACTGGCCGCGGACGCTCGAGGAGATGGAGGCGCTGCGGGCGCGCTGAGCCCGACGGCGAGCGCGAGCCCCGGCAGCGCGGCGAGCGCGCTCACCGAGAAGAACAGCGGCCAGCCCAGGTGGTCGGCCAGCCAGCCCGAGCCCGACGCGAACAGGGTGCGCCCGACCGCGGTGAGCGACGTGAACAGCGCGAACTGCGTCGCGGTGAACCCCGGATGGCAGAGCTGCGACAGGTAGCCGACGAACGCCGTCGACACGAGCCCGCCGGTGAAGTTCTCGACGAAGATCGTGAACGCGAGCGCGCGCAGGTCGTGGCCCGCGAACGCCTGGAGCACGAACGCGAAGTTCGACAGCGCGTGGACGACTCCCGCCGCCACGAGCGCGCGCACGGTGCCGAGCCGGAACGCCACGGCGCCGCCGGCCGCGATGCCCGCCATGGTCGCGATCACGCCGAACACCTTCGCGACGCTCGCGATCTCGAGCTTCGTGAAGCCGAGCTTCACGTAGAACGGGTTCGACATGCCGCCCGACAGCGCGTCGCCCAGCCGGTACAGCACGATGAACGCCAGGACCCAGAGCCAACGCGGGCGGGAGGCGAACTCGACGAACGGCTCGACCACCGCGCCGCGCAGGAACGAGCCGCGCGGCCGCGGGTGCGCGGGCTCGGGCGACGCCAGCGCCGCGATCAAACCCACACCGAGAAGTGACGCCATGACCAGATACGCGCGCGGCCAGCCGAAGGCCTGCGCGAGGCCCAGCGCGCCCGCGCCCGACGCGATCATGCCGAAGCGGTAGCCCCACTGGGTCGAGGCGGCCCCCGCCGCCTGCTCCTCCGGCCGGAGCAGCTCGATCCGGTACGCATCGATCACGATGTCCTGGCTCGCCGACAGGAACGCGACCACCACGGCGAGCTCCGCCGTGCGCAGCGCGTCGACGGCGGGATCGGTCTGGCCGAGCGCCGCGATCGCGAGCGCGAGCAGCGCCGAGATCGCCACGAGCCACGCCCGGCGCTGGCCGAGCCGCGCGCCGAGCCACGGGACGGACACGCGGTCGAGCACCGGCGACCACAGGAACTTCAGCGTGTACGAGAAGCCGACGAGCGAGAACAGCCCGATGTCGGTGAGCGACACCTGTGACTCGGTGAGCCACACCTGCAGCGTCTGGCCGGCGAGCGCGAGCGGCAGGCCGCTCGCGAAGCCCATGGCGAGGATCGCCGCCTGCCGCGGGTTGCGATAGACGGCCAGCGCGCCGCGCCAGTCAGCCATGCGTCCTCATCGGCGCGGCCTACGACGGGTTGACGAGAAACGTGCCCAGGCGAAAGCCGCGACTCGACGCCAGCGCCGCGCCCGCAGTGACGGGCTTCTCGAGCGCGGCGAACGCGCCCCCGTCGACCGCGAAGCGCGCGCATGCCGCGGCGTCTGCGGCGTCGAACTCGCTCGCCTGCGCGGCGTCGACGTCGTCGCGCTCGTACGTCGCGACGAACGCCGCGCGGCCCGGCTCGAGCGGCACCGCTCTCACGACCAGCGCGTCGTCGCGCACGATCGCGAGCCAGCCGACGTCGCCTTCGCGCGGCACGATGCCGGCGATGCGCGGCGTCTGCAGCGCGTCCTTCTCGTAGTCGAGCGCGAGCAGCACGCTCGCCAGCGCGTCACGCGGCGGCACGCCGAGCGCGAGCTTCTCTGCGATCGGGTCGGTGTGGCTGCCGTTCGTCGCGACCGCGAGATCGCCCGCGATGCGCACGCAGTTGTAGGCGATGTACGGATTCTTGTGCAGATCGCCCTCGTGACCCGGGCGCGGCACCACGGCGAGCCGCCCTTCGACCTCGACGGCCATGCGGTTCGGGAACGACCGCGACGAGACCCGGTACAGCGCGGCGTTCGCTCCCGACTTGGTGCGCCCGACCGCGACGATGCGACCGACGTACATGCGCTAACCTCACTTCGGGGAGCCCGGCGATTCTAGCCACAAACCCGGCGAGGTTCCCATTCATGGCCGACTATCTGCACGACGCGATCCTGCTCTACCTCGACAAGCTCTCCGACTGGGACGACTACTTCGCGCGCAAGAAGGGCGACGGCGTCGACCTCGCCCCCGAGCGCGCGGCGCTGCGCAGCCTGCTCGAGACGTGCGCGGAGATCTGCACCGAGATCGAGCCCGAGGCGCGCGCCGGCTGGTGGGAAGCGGCGAAGCTCGAGAACGGCGAGGTCGTGCACCCGCCGCACGTGGCGAACGGCTACGCGCGGCTGCGCGAGGCGGGGCTCGTCGCGCTGGGCGTGAAGGAGCGCTTCGGCGGCTTCGAGCTGCCGAGCTTCGTCGCGAACGTGTGCATCCAGATGGTCGCGCGTGCCGACGCCGCGCTCATGACCGTCATGGGTCTGCAGTCGGGTGTCGCCGAGGACATCCAGAAGTACGCCCCCGACGCGCTCGCCCAGCAGTACCTGCCGCGCTTCACGTCGGGCGAGGTGCAGGGCGCGATGGACCTCACCGAGCCGCAGGCCGGCTCCGACCTGGGCGCGCTCACCACGCGCGCCGTCGAGGAGAGCGGCCGCATCTTCCTCGACGGCCAGAAGATCTTCATCACGAACGGCGGCGCCGAGATCCACCTCGTGCTCGCGCGCGACGCCGACACGTTCGAGCAGTCGAAGAACACCACGAAGGGCCTGTCGCTGTTCCTGTGCCCGCGCACCCTGCCCGACGGCACGAAGAACCGCCTGCGCGTCGAGCGGCTCGAGCACAAGCTCGGCATCCACGGCTCGCCGACGGCGGCGCTGCGCTTCGAGCGCGCCGAGGCGTGGCGCATCGGCACGAAGGGCGAAGGCTTCAAGGCGATGCTCGACCTGATGAACAACGCGCGGCTCGGCGTGGCCGCGCAGGGCATCGGCATCGCCGAGGCCGCCGTCGAGGAGGCGGTGCGCTACTCGCGCGAGCGCAAGCAGTTCGGCATGCCGATCGGCGACCAGCCGCTCATGAAGCTCCTGCTCTCGCGCATGATCGCCTCGCTCGAGGGCTCGCGCGCGCTCGTCTACCGCGCGTGCCGGCTGATCGACCAGAGCGCGGCGTGGCGCGCCACCCTCGAACGCGCACCGAGCGCGGCCGAGCGCGCGGAGCTGCCGCACGCGCTGGAACGCAATCAGATCCAGACGCGGCTCCTGGTGCCGCTCGCGAAGTTCCTGGCGACCGAGAGCTGCGACGAGATCACGCGCGCGGCGATCCAGGTGCACGGCGGCATCGGCTTCATGGCCGAGAGCACCGTCGGCAAGCTGCACCTCGACGGCATCATCACCACGATCTACGAGGGCACGAGCGAGATCCAGGTCAGCTTCGCGTTGAAGGAGATCGGCAAGGGCGCGCTCGGCATCGTGTTCGAGGAGCTGCGCAAGGACCTCGCGGCGCTCGCGACGCCCGTGCTGCGCCCGTTCGCGGAGCGCGTCGAGGCGGGCATCCAGCGCATCGAGGACTCCGCACACGCGCTGCTCAGCGACTTCGGCTACGCCCTGCTCTCGGCGCGCGCGGTCGCCGAGATGGTGATCGCGGTGATCGTCGCCTGCGAGCTGTTGCGCCAGGCCGACGTCGCGCACGAGCGCATCGAGCTCGCCGCGCGCTGGATCCACGTGAAGATGCTCGAGCTCGAAGCGAACGCGCGGCGCGTGATCGAGGGCGACGCGGGGCGCATCGAGCGCTGCGAGAAGATCGTCCGGCTCTGGTCCTAGCCGCGCGCGATCCACCGCGCGTCGAGCGCGCGCCCGGCCCACATCGCGTACATGGGCACCGCCGGCAGCAGGTAGTGGATCTGCTTCGAGGGCACGAGCGTCCAGCCGACGACGTTCGCGAGGCAGGCGACCGCCCAGAAACGCACGCCGGGCTGCTCGCGCCAGAAGCGCCGGCGCCAGCCGTCCCAGGCGAGCCACGGCAACAGCACCGCGGCGGGCAGGAGCTGCACCGGGAAGCGCGTCGCGTAGTAGAGGAGCCCGCGCAGGTGCGTCGCGTTCGTGCCCGCCTGCACGCCTGCGGGTGCCACCAGGTACGAGCGGAACAGCTCGCCCGCGCCGGGCACGCGCCACAGGATCTCCGCGTACCACGACAACCCGATCGCGAGCGCCACGGCGAGCCAGGCGAGCACGAGCGGCCGCACCAGGAGGCCGAGCTGGCGCTCGAGCGCGAGCCACGCGACGACGGGCGCGAAGAAGCAGAGCAGCGCGGCAGTCGCCTTTGCGAGGAACGCGAGCCCGAGCAGCACCGAGACGGCGGCGAGCAGCGGCGCGTCGCGCGAGTGCCACAGGCGCTCGGCGACCGCGAGCGACGCGAACACGAGCAACGCCAGCAGCATCTCGGCATCGCCGACGCGGCCGCGCACCCAGAAGAGCGCGCAGGCGGCGAGCGCGAGCACGCAGAGGTCTGCCCCGCGGTCGCCGCCCCAGGCGCGCCCGGCGAGCCACACGGCGAGCGCGAGCGCGAGCGCCGCCAGCCCGCTGACACAGCGAAGTGTAGTCAGATTGGCGCCGCCACCGAGCGTCGCCGAGACCGCGCCGGCCCAGTAGAAGAGCGGCGGCTTCTGCAGGCGCGGCTCGCCGTCGAGCCGCGGCACGAGCCAGTCGCCCGAGCGCACCATCTCCTGCACGACCTTGAGGCAGCGCTCCTCGGAGGCGCGCCACATCTTGTCGCCGCCCACGTCCCAGAACAGCCCCGCGCAGAGCGCCACGAAGAGCGCGACGCGCAGCCCGACACGCGCGGGTGTCACGCGCGCGGCCTCCAGCGCACGGCCGAAGCGCCCGCGAGCAGGGCGTAGAACGGCAGGATGGGCAACAGGTAGTGACGGCCCTTCTGGGGGATGACCGACCAGACGATGAAGAGCGACAGCGCGGCGATGGCCGCGAAGCGCAGCGGCGGCGCGTCGCGCCACAGGTGCGTGCGCACACCGTCGCGAACCACGAGCGGCAGGAGTAGCACGGCGGGCGCCGCCGCGCCGAGGAAGCGCGGCAGATACCACCAGACGGGCCGGTAGTGATCGCTCGCCAGGTCGCTGTGACCGGCGCCGAGCGGCACGAAGAAGAACGTGCGCAACAGCGCAGGCGCGTCGGGCACGAGCCACAGCGCGGCCGCATACCAGGCCAGGCTCGCGGCTGCGGTCACCGCCAGCCACACGACTGCGCGCGGCCGCAGTGCGAGCGCGAGGCGCCGCTCGAGCGCGAGCCACGCGACGACGGGCACGGCCACGTCGACGACCGCCGCCGTCGCCTTCGTCAGAAACGCGAGCACCGCAAAGGCCGCGAGCCACGGCCAGTAGCGCCGCTCGCGCGTGCGCTCGAGCCGCTCGAACGCGAACAGCGCAGCGGACGTGAACAGGACGAGCAGCATGTCGGCCGTGCCGAGCCGCGCCGAGATCCAGAACTGCGCCGTCGCAGCGAGTGCCGCCGCGCCGGCCAGCCCCGTAGCCGGCTCCAGCGCGCGCGCTCCCCAGGCGAACACGGCCGCCGCGAGCCCGAGCGCCGCCAGCGCCGACACGCTCCGCAAGGTCGTCGCGCTCGCGCCGCCCGCGAGCTGCCCGGCGGCCGCCGCCGCCCAGTAGTAGAGCGGCGGCTTCTGCAGCCGCGCCACGCCGCCCAACGTGGGGATGAACCAATGCCCCGTCGCGAGCATCTCGTGCACGATCAGATCGCTGCGCTTCTCCGAGCGGTGCCGAGGCGGCGCGGTGCCGAGCCGGAACGCGAGCCCGAGCGCGAGCCCGGCGAACAGGATGACAGCGAGCGCGCGGAGCGGCGGCTTCGACACGCCGCGATCGTATCGCGCTACAGCGCGCCGTAGAACGCGCGCAGCAGCCGACCGAGCCGCTTGTCGCCCGTGGTGCCCGGGCTCATGCGGTTCATCACGTAGGCGAGCGACGCGCGCGCGTCGCAGTCGGCCAGCCCGAACGAGCCGCCCCAGCCGCCGTGCCCGAACGTGCGCGGGTTCGGCGAGAGCGGCAGGTCCTTCGACACGAGCATGAAGCCGAGCCCCCAGCGCATGGGGCCGAGCACGATGTCGCGCCCGTAACACTGTTCGGTGATGGCCGTGGCGACGGCCGATTCGGAGAGCAGCCGCCGCCCTTCGAGCGCTCCGCCACACGCGAGCACCGCCATGGCGCGCGCCACGCCGCGCGCGTTGGCCTGGCCGTTCGCCGCGGGCACCTCGGCCGCGCGCCACGCGCGGGTGTTGGCGATGGCCTGCGTGATCGGCGGGTTCGAGAGCGCGAACTTGAGCTCGTAGTTCGGCTCGCCCCGCGCGGGCGGCGCGGAGAGCGGCGCGGGCGGCTCGGGCGGGATCATCTCGGCGACGCGCGGCTCCTCCGCTTCGGGCAGGCCGATGAACACCTCGGCGCCGTACGGCTCGGCCACCTCTTCGCGGAAGAACCGCCCGGGCGAGCGCCCGTCGGTGCGGCGCACGAGCTCGCCGAGCAGGTGTCCGAACGTGAGCGCGTGGTAGCCGCTCCGCGTGCCCGGCTCCCACAGCGGCTTCTGCGCCGCGAGCGCGCCCGTGAAGCGCGCCCAGTCGAGCGCCGCCTCCGCGGGCAGCGGCTCCGACAAGCCCGCGAGCCCGGCCTGGTGCGAGAACAGCCAGCGCACCGGCAGGCGCTCCTTCCCGCCCGCGGCGAACTCCGGCCAGTACTTCGCGACGGGCGCGTCGAGCTCGACGAGCCCGCGGTCGACGGCCACGTGCGCGCACAGCGCGGCCATCGCCTTCGTCGTCGACCACACGTTCGCGAGCGTGTCGCGGCGCCAGGGCCGCGTGCGCGCGGCGTCGGCCGAGCCGCCCCACAGGTCGACGACGAGCTCGCCGTCGAGCGTCGCCGCGAAGGATGCGCCGACCTCGTTCTCTACGGCGAAGTTCTTCGCGAAGGCGTCCTTCACCTTCGCGAAGCGCGGCGCGCAGACGCCTTCGACGTGGACGTCCACTAGCTTCTGCGCGGCACCAGGTTGAACTTCGCGAAGTCGGGCCGGCGCGTGCGCCACCAGTACGCGACCGTGAAATCGGACCAGTTGTTGGTCACCTTGCCCGACGCGGTCTTGTACCAGCTCTTGCAGCCGGCGGCCCACGCGCTCTTCTCGAGGTCGCGCTGCAGCTCCTCGTTGAAGGCCTGCATGACCTGCGGCTTCACGTCCATGTACGCCAGCCCACGGCGCGCGAGCTCCTGGATACACTTTACGGTGTAACTAACCTGGCACTCGATCATGAAGATGATCGAATTGTGACCCAGATTGGTGTTGGGTCCGTACATCATGAAGAAGTTCGGGAAGCCCGCGACCGTGAGCCCCAGGTGCGCTTCGGCGCCGCCGCGCCATACCTCTTCGAGCTTCTTGCCGCCGAGCCCCTCGATCTGGATCGGCGCCAGGAACGACGTGGCCTGGAAGCCCGTCGCGAGCACGAGCGCGTCGGCCGGGTGGCGCGCGCCGTCGGCCGTGCGCACCGCGTCGCGCTCGATGCGCTCGATCGGGCTCGTCACCACCGACACGTTCGGCCGGGTGAGCGACGGGTAGAAGTCGTCGTCGATCAGGATGCGCTTGCAGCCGACGCGGTAGTCGGGCGTCAGCTTCCGGCGCAGCTCGGGGTCGGAGATCGACGCCTCGAGGTACGCCAGGGCGCCTTTGTGGAACCAGCCAGCCCAGTAACCCTCGCTGCCGAACGCCATGTAGTTCTTCTCGAGCTGCCAGTAGAAGAACCAGCGATACAGGCGCGCGAGCGCAGGGAACACGCGGAAGAAGCGCTTGGCGCGCTCGCTGTACGCGTAGTCGCCCCGCGGCACCACCCAGTTCGGCGAGCGCTGCAGGATCGTGACGTGCTTCGCGACCGCTGCGAGCTTCGGAATGAACTGGATCGCGCTCGCGCCGTTGCCGACGACGACCACGTTCTTGCCGGTCATGTCGTACGTCTCGTCCCAGCGCGCCGAGTGGAACGACTTGCCCTCGAACTCGCCGAGCCCCGGCAGGTCGGGCACGCGCGGGCGGTTCAGCTGGCCGCAGCCCGAGACGAGCACGTCGGCCAGGAGCTCCTCGCCGCCGGTCGTGCGCACGCGCCACTTGCCCGCGCGCTCGTCGAAGCTCGCGGCCGCGACCTCGGTACCGAAGCGGATGTGCGGCACGATCCCGTACTTCTGGGCGGTGCGCTCGAGATATTCGCGGATCTCGGCCTGGCCCGAGAACTTGTGCGACCAGTCGGGGTTGGGCTCGAACGAGTAGCAGTAGAAGTGCGACGGCACGTCGCAGGCCGCGCCCGGGTACACGTTCTCGAACCAGGTGCCGCCGACCTTCCCCGACTTCTCGAGGATCGTGAAGGAGTGGATCCCGGCCTTCCTGAGCTGGATCCCCGTGCACAGGCCCGAGACGCCCGCGCCCAGGATGAGGACCGAAGGAGAGCCGCTCCCGCTTTCGCCCGGCGGGGTCCGACCTTTCGCTTCCATGTCGGAGATATAGCACTTCCCTGCCGCGAAATTTGGCATCCGTGCCCTTCCGGCGCGCTGCGCGCGCGTTGCGTGTGGCACCGCGCTTGCTGCGTCCAACTGGCATGCTGGGTCTCGTGATGACGGCGGGGGGCGCGCGCGGCGCCTACCAGGCCGGCGTGCTGAAGCGGATCTCCGAGCTGCCGTCGCTGCGCGGGCGCGCGCAGCCGTTCGAGATCGTCGCCGGCGCCTCGGCCGGCGCGATCAACGGCACGATCCTCGCCGCGCAGGGCGACGCGTTCGGCGTCGCGGCGGCCGAGGTCGCGCGCGTGTGGTCCGAGCTCACGGTCGAGCGCGTGTTCCGCACCGACGCGCTGGCGCTCGCACTCGGCGGCGCCGGGCTGGTGTGCGACTTCACCGTGGGCAGCCTGCTCGGCTGGACGGCCACGCACGGGCTGCTCGACGCGAGCCCGCTCGCGGAGCTGCTCGAGCGGGCGCTGCCGCCGCACGGGATCCGCAGCGCGATCGAGTCCGGCCGGGTCTACGCCGTGGCGGTCACCGCCACGAGCTACCACTCGGGCCGCTCGTACATCTTCGTGCAGGGCCGCCAGGGCCACGCCATCTGGCGCAAGAGCCGGCGCGTCGTCTTGCCCGTGACTCTCACGCACCAACACATCCTGGCGTCGGGTGCGATCCCGATCGTATTCCCGCCCGTACGCATCGACAACGCGGGCGCGGAGCTCTGGTTCGGCGACGGCGGGCTGCGGCTCACCACGCCGCTCAGCCCGGCGATCCGGCTCGGCGCGAGCCGCCTGTTCGCGATCGGCGTGCGCTCGACGAGGGCGGCCGAGGCGCTCGCGCAGGCGGAGGCGTCGACGGGCCCCGCGCAGCCCTGTCCGCCGCTCGCGCAGATCTGCGGCGTGTTCCTGAACGCGATCTTCCTGGACCACCTCGACACCGATCTGGATCACCTGCGCCGCATGAACGAGCTGGTCGCCGCGCAGGCACAACACGGCAACGGCGTGCCCGAGCCCATGCGGATCGTCACGCCGCTGGTGGTGAGCCCGTCCGAGGACCTGGCGCTCGTCGCTCAGCGCTTCGCGCACCGCATGCCGCGCATGCTGCGCTTCGCGCTCGACGGGCTCGGTACCCCCGACGCGCAGAGCGCCGACCTCATGAGCTACCTGCTCTTCGACTCCGCGTACACGAGCGCGCTCGTCGACATCGGCTACGCCGACGCGGGCGCGCGCATCGGCGAGATCGAGGAGCTGATCCTCGGCTATCGCTCCGGCTCAGCCGAAATCGACGGGCAGGTTCAGGGGCCGGCGGAACACGGGCAGGGTCTGCCACCGCACTAGGTCTTCGCGGTGGCGCGCGTGCTCGGGCAGGTAGTCCAGCACCGCGTCGAGCATGAAGCCCATCTCGGCGCGCGCCAGGTGCACGCCGATGCAGTAGTGCGGGCCGCGCCCGAACATCATGAGCTCGCTGTTGTCGCGCTCCACTTCGAAGCGGTCGGGGTTCGGGAACACCGACGGATCGCGGTGCGCGCCGGTGAACGACAGCATGAGCATCTGGCCCTTCTTGATGGGCTTGCCGCGCAGCTCGAAGTCGCGCACCGCGTAGCGCGGCAGCCCGCCGCCGCCGCCGAACGAGTAGCGGAGGATCTCGTTCACCGCGGACGGGACGAGCGCGCGGTCGGCGCGCAGGCGCGCGGCGGCCTCGGGGTGCTGCAGCAGCGTGGTGATCGTGACGAAGCCGCCGATGGCGGTGGTCTCGCTGCCCGCGCCGATGAGCCCCGCGATCAAGTTCACGATCTCGTCGTCGTTCATCGCGTCGCCGCGGTCGCGCGCACGCACCAGGTCGGTGACGAGGTCGTCCTTCGGCGAATGGCGCCGCTCGTCGGCCATCTTGCGCACCCATTCGGCGAGCTCGACGAAGGCGGCGTTGCCGGCCTCCTTGAGCGCCGGATCCGAGAACGCGAAGAAGCCGCGGATCGTCGCCTGCGCGAGCTCGCGGAAGCGCACCTCCTCGCCGCCCTTCGCGGGCACGCCGGTCACGCGGCTCATCACCGCGTTGGGAATGGGATCGGTGAACTCGGCCATCAGGTCGACGACGCCGCGGCGCCCGCGGAGCGGCGCCGCGAACTGCTCGACCACTTCCTTCACCTGGCGGTCCATGCGCGAGATCGCGCGCGGCGTGAACGCGGCCGACACCAAACGGCGTACGCGCGCGTGCTCGTCGGGTGGCAGCGAGAACAAGCCGCGGTCCGCGACCTTCGCCATGTAGGAGCCCGCGGGCGGCGCCACGTAGCGCTCGTACGCGCGCGGGTCGTTCGTGACGTTCGCGTCGGTGAACAGCTGGCGCACGTCGTCGTAGCGAGTGACGTACCAGAAGCCGAGCCCGGGCACGAGGTGCACCGGGTCCTCCGCGCGGAGCCGCGCGATGATCGGATACGGATCGCGCACGAACTCTTCGGTCAGCATCGGCGACGGCGTGATTTCGCTCATGCCGACAGAGTAGTCGCGGCCAGACGGCCAAGTCCACTCTCCCGGACCGCTCAGTGGGGCGGCGCCGAATGATCGCAGCTGACGTGCGCGCTCCAAGGCGCGTAGACGCCCACCGGCAGCGGTCTCCTCGGAGACAGTCAAACGATTTCGTCGGATCGGCTACTGCGTGCGCAGATAGAGAATGGAGTGTTTGACCTCGATGACCGCGGAGTAGCGCGACAGGAAGTCGGAGCCGATGAGGCCGTCGATCGGCCGGCTGCCGATCTTCTTCTGCTGCTTCTGAAAGTCGCTCAGGTCGACGCCGAGGATCGAGGTCACGCCCATCTGAGCCGAGCCGATGGCGAGGGTCTGGATCTGCCCGCTGTAGGCGCGCTGGTCGCCGCCGAAGCCGAACACCTGCAGGTCCGTCTTCTCGACGTCGATGCCGGCGTCCTTCAGCTTGTCGCGATCGAACACGGTCATCGACGCGCCGGTGTCCACGAGCAGGAGCAGCGGAATCTTTCCGTTGAGCGTCGCTTCCACCTCGAACTGCTTCGCCGTGTTCTGCGACAGCTCGATCGCGCTATAGCCCTGTGACTTGAGAAATTCGCCGAGCTCGCTCGGGCACGGCGCAGCCGCGCCCTGCGCGCGCGCGCGTCCGCCCGCCAGACACGCGCAGACGAGGAGCAGGCCGAGCCGAGCGAACCGCAGGGGAGTCATGCGGCCCTTCTACGCGAGGCACCCTTCCGCGTCAACGCGAGTCAGGCCGGCAGACCGAGGCCGCGCGTAGCGATCACGTTGCGCAGGATGTTGTTCGTGCCGCCCTGGATCGTGTAGGCAGGCGCGTACAAGAGCGTGCGCGCGGCGCGGCCGCCGAGCGGTGCACGCGGGTCACTGGGGTCGAGTGACCCGGCGGGTCCGAAGATCTCGGAGACCGCGTCCGTGATGCGCTGCTCGAGCGAGGTGCAGAACGTCTTCGCGACCGCCGCCTCGTGGTTCGGCACGCGGCCCTGCGAGAGCATCTCGGCCACGCGATACACCAGCCCGCGCCCCGCGCGCCAGGCGATCTCGAGCCCCGCCAGCCGGTTGCGCAGGTCGGCGTCGCGCGCCGTCATGCCCGTCTCGCGCGCGTGCGCGAGCGCGGCGCGCCACAGCGGCGCGTTCGAGACGAGCCGCTCGATGCCGCTCCGCTCGAAGTCGAGCTGCTGCATGATCTGGTAGAAGCCGTTGTGCAGCTTGCCGATGAGCGCCGACTTCGGCACGCGCACGTCGTCGAAGAACAGCTCGCCGAAGTGCGCTTCGCCGACCATGTCGCGGATCGGCCGCACGGTGATGCCGGGCGCGCGCATCGGCACGAGCAGCTCGCTGATGCCCTTGTGGCGCGGCGCGTCCGGGTCCGTGCGCGCGACCAGGTAGCAGTAGTCGGCGTGCGACGCGAAGCTCGTCCAGATCTTCTGGCCGCGGATCACGAACTCGTCGCCCGCCAGGTCGGCGCGCGTGGCGAGCGCAGCCAGGTCGCTGCCCGCGTTGGGCTCGCTCATGCCCACGCAAAAGCTCACCTCCGCGCGCGCGATCCGCGGCACGAGCTCGCGCTTCTGCTCGGGGGTGCCGTGCGCGAGCAGCGCGGGCCCGATCTGGCGGTCGCCGAACCAGTGCGCTGCGACGGGCGCACCCGCGAGGAGCAGCTCCTCGGTCACGATGAGCCGGTCCAGGTAGGTGCGTTCGCCGCCGCCGTACTGCTTCGGCCAGGTCATGCCGATCCAGCCACGCGCGGCGAGCCGGCGCGAGAACTCGGGGTCGAAGCCGGCGATCCAGCCGTCTTCCAGGAACGGGCGCGCGGCGAGCGCCGGGTCGGCGGCGGCGAACGCGCGCACGTCCGCGCGCAAGCGGGCCTGCTCGGGCGAATCGCGGCAGTCCATCGGCTAGCCCGCCAGCGTCTTCCGCACGCGCGCGATCGCCTCTTCGATCTTCTCGCGCTTGCCGAACGCGGACAGCCGCAGGTAGCCCTCGCCGCACGCGCCGAAGCCGGCGCCCGGCGTGCACACCACGTGGGCGTCGCGCAGCAGCCGGTCGAACATGTCCCACGATCCGACACCGTCTGGTGTAGCGAGCCACGCGTAGGGCGCGTTCTCGGCGCCGAACACGCGCAGACCGGCCGCGCGCATGCCCTCGCGGATCGCGCGCGCGTTCTCCATGTAGTAGTCGATGTTCGCCGCGACCTCGCGCGCGCCGTCGGGCGTGTAGCACGCGGCGGCGCCGGCCTGGATCGGGTAGCTCGCGCCGTTGAACTTCGTGGTCTGCCGGCGCAGCCACAGCCGGTGCAGGCTCACGGCGTTGCCCTTCGCGTCCTTGCCGACGACCTCCTTGGGCACCACCACGTAGCCGCAGCGCAGACCCGTGAAGCCCGCCAGCTTCGAGTAGCTGCGGAACTCGAGCGCGACCTCGCGCGCCCCAGCGATCTCGTAGATCGAGTGTGGCAGCGAGGAATCGCGGATGTAGCGCTCGTACGCCGCGTCGTAGAGCAACACCGCGTCGTGTTGCTTGGCCCAGGCCACCCAGCGCTCCAGGTCGGCCTTCGTCGCGGCGGCGCCCGTCGGGTTGTTCGGGAAGCACAGGTACGCCACGTCGACCGGCGACTCGGGCGGCGCCGGCCGGAACTGGTTCTTCTCGGTGCACGGCAGATACGTGAGCCCCGCGTACGCGCCCGCCTCGTTCGCCGGGCCGGTGCGCCCCGCCATGACGTTCGTGTCGACGTACACCGGGTACACCGGGTCGGGCACCGCGACCTTCGCCGCGGTCGAGAAGATCTCCTGGATGTTGCCGCTGTCGCACTTGCTGCCGTCGGAGACGAACACCTCGTCGGGCGCGACGGCCACGCCGCGCGCCTTGAAGTCGTGCTCCACGATCGCGTCGCGCAGGAAGTCGTAGCCCTGCTCGGGCCCGTAGCCGCGGAACGTCTCGGCGGCACCGAGCTCGTCGATCGCCGCGTGCATGGCGGCGCGGATTGACGGGCCGATCGGCAGCACCACGTCGCCGATGCCCAGCCGGATCAGCTCCGCGCCCGGGTTCTGCTCCTGGAACGCGCGCACGCGCCGGCCGATCTCGGGAAACAGGTAGCCGCCTGCGAGCTTCAGGTAGTCGTCGTTGATCCGCGCCATCGGCCCGACCTCACTCCGCCGGGAGCGTAGCCAGAATCAGCTCCGCGACACCAGCGGCGGCGCCGAGCGGCGGGGTCAGGCGCACACGCAGACCCGGGTGCGCGCGCGCGGCGGCCTCGACCGCCGCCGGCACGTCGCGGGCCGCGTGCCGGCCCGGCGCCAGGAAGAAGGGGTGCACGGCGAGTTCCGCCACGCCCTCGCGGGCCGCGCGCTCGACGGCCGCGCCGATCGACGGCTCGGCGAGCTCGAGATGCGCCACGTACACGGCCAGCTCGGGCCGCCGCCTGCGCAGCTCCGCCGCGATGCGCTCCAGGTGCGCGGCGGCTTCGGGCTCGCGGCTGCCGTGGTCGATGAGCAGGAGCCCGCGCTTCACCAGTAGTCCGCCGCGACGACCAGGTCGCGCTGCACGCGCAGTGCGCACGCGAGCCGCAGCTCGGGCGCCACGCGGTTGCGCTCCTTCGCGCGCCGCTCGACGGGCGCCTCGCGCGCCACCTTCCCCGCCAGGATTCGCACGCCACACTTCGCGCACACGAGGTCGTCGCCGCACGCGCGCGCGATGGGCAGGCCGGCCGCGCGCACGGCGTCGATGAGCCGCGTGCCCTTCGCGACGCTCGTCTCGACGCCTTTGGGCAGAAACCGCACCGTCGGCACGCGTGCGAGGATAGACGACCGGCACCCCCGGCCACAGCGCTGCTAGACTGCGGGCCGATGTCCACGGCCGGCATCCTGATCATCGGCAACGAGATCCTGACGGGGAAGATCCAGGACGAGAACACCCCGTATCTCCTGCGCGAGCTCCGCCGGCAGGGCGTCGACGTGCCGCGCGTGCACGTGATCCCGGACGAGATTCCCGAGATCGCGCGCGACGTGCGCGAGTTCAGCGCGAGCTTCGACTATGTGCTCACTTCGGGCGGCGTCGGGCCGACGCACGACGACGTCACCATGGACGGCGTCGCGGCCGCGTTCGACCTGCCGCTCGTCGCGCACGAGGAGATGGTCGCGATGCTGCGCGGCGCGCTGCGCGGGCGCGAGCCGAACGCGAGTCACATGAAGATGTGCATGCTGCCGGCTGGCGCGAGCCTGATCGCGACGAAGGACCTGTGGTTCCCGCTGGTGTACGTGCGCAACGTGTTCATCTTCCCCGGCATTCCGCGGCTCCTGCAGGCCAAGTTCGAGGCCGCGCGCGACACGTTCAAGGGCAGCCCCATCTACCTGCGCCGCGTGTACGTGAGCTTGATCGAGAGCGACATCGCGGAGGACCTGAACGCGCTGCTCGTCGAGTTCAAGGACATCATGCTCGGCAGCTACCCGCGCACCACGAGCGACGTCGACTACATGACGATGCTCACGCTCGAATCGCGCGACGCCGACTACGCCGAGCGCGCAGCCGCCGCGCTGGTGCGCCGCATCCCGCAGGGTGCACTCGTCCGGGTGGAGTGACTCGGTCGGCGCGGGCTCAGGCGATGCGCTTGAGTCTCTCGCGCACCAGGAAGATCGCGAAGCGGCGGCCCGAGATCATGTGATTCGCGATCGTGACTTCGACGGGCACGAAATCGCCGTTCGGGCGCGCGATGGTGAGCTCGACGGGGCCGGCGTCCTCGCCCGCGTCGAGGCGCAGCTCGAGGTCGTTCCAGGCGAGCTGGTCGCCGGGCGACACGAACGAGGCCAGGGTCGAGCCGATGAGCCGCGCAGCGTCGCTGGCGAAGAGCGCCTCGGCCGCCGGGTTCACGTCGTAGATCGTGTTCGTGTCGAGGTTCACGGCGACGTACGTGTCGGAGATGCGATCGATCGCGCCGCGCACGCGCTTGCCCGCATTGGGCGTCGGCCGCTTCTTGTTGCGCTCGCGCTTGTCCTCGGCTTCCTCGGGCGCGAGGACGCGCCGCACCCCGGCGCGGAAGCGCGCCTCCATGTCGCGGAGCGCGAGCGCGATCTCGGCGGGCGCGCCGAGTGAGTTCGCGACCTCCACCGCGGCGTGCACCGACGACTCGAGTGCGAGCGCGCTCGTGCCGCCCAGGCCGTCGAGCGAGACACGCGCCGTTTCGAGCGAGAGACTCGCGAGCCGGCAGAAGGTGCGGAAGCGCCGGATGACTTCGGCGCGCACTTCGGGAGTGGGCTCGGCGCGGCCGAGCCGCCGGTTCACTTCGGCTTCGATGGCGCCGCGATAGCGCTCGAGGTGAGCGACGGCCGCCCGAAGGACCGAACCCTCATCCATCCCCATCGGCGGAACGAGATAACAGTTTCCCGCTGCCTGGACCAGTCACGGGTGTGCCGGTAGCCTCGCGCGCCGTGCATTGGGTTGCGTACTTGCACCCGGCGGCGATGGTCGGCGTGCTCGCGTTCGCGCTGTTCGTGCTGCGCGACGGCCTGCGCGTGCGGCGCGCCCGGCTGCTGCGCCAGAGGGTGGATTCGCGCCGGCACCGGCGGCTCGCGCCCGTAGTCGTGCTCCTGGTCGAGCTCGGCTTCCTGTCCGGGCTCGCATCGATGGCGTTCCTGCGCGAGCGAACACCGTTCCAATCGCTGCACGCGTGGCTCGCGAGCGGAGCGCTGCTCGGCTTCGCGGGCGGCGGGGCACTCGGCCTCGCGCTCGAGCGCCGCGGCCGGCCGAGCCTGCGCAACTGGCACGCGCTGGCCGCCAGCGCCGGGCTGCTCTTCGGGTTGGCCGCGGCCGTCGCCGGCTTCGCGATCTTGCCTTAGGGGGCTTCGCTCGCCTGCGGCTCGCTGCGCGCGCCTTCGGCGCTTGCGTCCTCGCTCGCCGACATCGGACCGCGGGCCGATGTCCCGCGTTGGGCCCTCGCTCGGCCTCGCGCTTTCGATCGCATCGCTCGTGAAGAGGGGGACGGAGTTTTGATCGACTTCGTTCGCCTGCGGCTCGCTCCGCGCGCCTTCGGCTCGCTCTGCTTCAGTCCGACAGCGCGCGATCCATGAGCTCGCGGAACTCGGGGCGGCCCAGCAAGGCGATGCCGTTGCCGCTCTGCAGCGCGGACTGCACCTCGGGGTCGGCGGCGAGCTGCGCGAGCGCGGGGTCGTCGCGGATCGCCTGGATGCGCGGGGCTGCCGTCGTGAGCGAGGTGCGGACCGCCGCTCGGAAGGCCTCCGGGTCTTCGCGCGCCGCGGCCGGCACGAGCCCCAGGTCGGCGAGGCGGGCGCGCGTCTCGTCGTCGTGCATGAGCTGGAAGAAGCTCGTTCGGGCGAGCGCGGCGTCGAGCTGGTTCGAGCCCAGCATCTCCCAGAACACGCCGTCCTGCTGCAGGCGCGACAGCGGACCGCTCCCGAGCAAGCCCCGGAGCGAGACGAGCGCGTCGCCCGGGTTCGCGACGAGCTTCACGGCGAGCCGCGCACCCGGGCCGTCGCCGAGCACGCCGCCCAGCCCCTCGGCGACGACCTGCCGGGTGCTGGCGACGAGGAACGAGTGGCCCGCGTCCATGCCCTGCGGCAAGCCCGCCCTGTACGCAGCGTCGAGCACGCTGCCGAGCACGGCCAAGAGCAGCAGCGACAGGCACGCCTGCAGCGCGCCGAAGCACGCGCCGCCGAAGCGGTCGAACGCCCCGCGCGGCTGGTCCGCGCGCCGCTCGCGCTCCATGCGGATGAGGAGCGCCGACGTCACGGTGCCCGCGAGATACACGAACAGGAACGCGCCGCTGCCGAGGCATACGGCGGCGGTGAGGCGCGTCCCGCCCGAGAGCAGCGCGACGAGCTTCGCGAGCCGCGTCGCCGCGAGCCAGCCGGCCACGTAGGCCGCGGCCACCGTCGCGACGCGCAGGCTGCCCGCGAACGCGCCTCGCCACACGCCGAGCGCGATGAACACGACGAGCAGGCACAGCGCCGCCAGGTCGAACGCCACGCCTCGGAATCGGCGCGCGGTGCGGAGCGCTTTACGGCGCGATGGCGCGCTGCAGCAGCAGCTGGTCGCAGAGCACGAGCGCCACCATCGCCTCGACCATGGGCACGGCGCGCGGCAAGACGCACGGGTCGTGGCGGCCCTGCGCCTCGAGCTTCACGCGCTCGAGCTCGCGGTTCACCGTGTCCTGTTCCTTGCGGATCGTCGCGGTCGGCTTGAACGCGGCGCGCACCAGGATGGGCTCGCCGTTCGAGATGCCGCCCTGCACGCCGCCGGAGCGGTTCGTGCGCGTGCGCACCTTGCCGTCTTCCACGACGAAGGCGTCGTTGTGTTCGCTGCCGAGCATGCGCGTACCGGCGAAGCCGGAGCCGATCTCGAAGCCCTTGGACGCCGGCAGCGACAGCAGCGCCGCGCCGAGCTCGGCCTCGAGCTTGTGGAAGACCGGCTCGCCCAGTCCTGGCGGCACCCCGTGCGCGACGCAGGTCACGACGCCGCCGAGTGAGTCGCCGTTCCGCCGGGCCTCGTCGATGCGGCGGATCATCGCCTCCGAAGCCGCTTCTTCGGGGCAGCGCACGAGCGAGGCCTCGACCTGCTCGCGAGTCACTCCGAACGGGTCGAGCTTCGCCTCGACCGTGTGCACCTGCGAGACGTAGCCGACGATCTCGCCGACACCGAAATGCTTCAGCACCTTGCGCGCGACGGCGCCTGCGGCGACGCGGCCGATCGTCTCGCGCGCGCTCGCGCGCCCGCCGCCCTGCCAGTTGCGTATGCCGTACTTCGCCTCGTAGGTGAAGTCCGCGTGCGAGGGCCGGTAGACCTCCCGCATCTCCGCGTAGGCCTCGGGGCGCGCGTCCTCGTTGCGCACGAGCACGCAGATGGGCGTGCCGAGCGTCCTGCCCTCGAACGTGCCCGACAGGATCTCCGCGCGGTCCGCTTCCTGGCGCGGCGTGGTGAGGCGGCTCTGTCCGGGCCGGCGCCGGTCGAGCTCGAGCTGCAGGTCGGCCGCGTCGAGCGGCAGCCGCGGCGGACACCCGTCGATGACCACGCCGACCGCGCCGCCATGGGACTCACCCCACGTGTGGATGCGGAAGAGATGTCCGAAGGACGAGCTCACGGCGAGAGCTTAGCGCCTGAGGAGCACGTACGTGGCGCCGGTGCCGCCGTCCGTCGGCGGCGCGCTCGAGTACGCGAGCACGATCTTTCGCGCGGGGCCGCGGGCGAGCCAGCGGGGCAGGCTCGGGCGCAGCACGGGCTCGCCGTTCGGCGAGCGGTTGCCGCGGCCGTGCACGATGCGCAGGCAGCGCAGCCCGCGCGCGTGCGCGGTGACGACCAGTGCCTCCACCTGCGCGCGCGCGGTCTCGGCGTCGCAGCCGTGCAGGTCCAGGTCGGCCTGCGGCGTGAACTCGCCCTTGCGCAGCCGGCGCACCACGCGCGGGTCGAGCCCGGGCACGCAGCCCGAGAGCTCCTCGCCGGCGTCGCGCACGTCGAACGGGCCCTCGCCGGCGACGAGCGCGTCGAGCTCGCGGATCACCTCGTGCTCGCGCTCCGAGACTGGAGTGGGCTCGCGGTAGACCGGGCTCGGCGGCCGGCGCGTCTGCTCGAGCCGCGCGACGCCGGCCACCGCCTCCTCGAAGAGCGCTGCCTCGTCGTCCGGAGCCTGCGACATCGGGACCTCGACCCCTGCTTCTCCTACATCGGACGGGCGAGCGCCAGGGCTTTCTTCGCCAGCGCCGAGAGGGGCAGGCGCGAGCGGTCGGCGGCGTTGGCGAAGCGCGCCTCGGGGCGTGCGGTGGGCCGCAGGCGGCCTCCGCGGTCTTCGAGCGCGATCACCTCGAGCCGCAGGTCCAGGTGCGTGAGCCGGTGGCGGAGGCGCCCCAGGCTCGCGCCTGGCGCCGCGCGCAGACCCGTGCGGCGCAGCAGCTCTGCGGCCAGCGCTTTGCCGTCGCCGCTCGGCACGGTCGGCAGCTCCCACAGACCGCCGTAGAGACCCTCGCTCGGGCGCCGCCACAGGAGCGTGCGGCCGGCGCGGACGAGCACTCCGGCCACCGCGGCGCTGCGCCGCACGGCGGCCCGCTTCGCGGGAGCCGGGAAGCGCTCGGGGGCGCCGCTGGCGTGCGCCGCGCAGCCAGCGGCAACCGGGCAATCTCCGCAGCGCGGCTGCTTCGGCAGGCACACGGTCGCGCCGAGCTCCATCAGCGCCTGGTTCCAGTCGCCCGGCGACTCGTCGGGCACGAGCGCCTCGGCCAGCCGCCACAGCTCGGTGTCGCTCGGCTTGGCCAACCCGCGCACGCGCGCCAGCACGCGGCGCACGTTGCCGTCCACGACCGCTGCGCGTGCGCCGAAGGCGATGCTGCGCAGCGCGCCGACCGTGTAGCGCCCTACACCGGGAAGTGTCGCCAGCGAATCGGCGTCGCGCGGCAGCTCGGCCCCGTGGTCCCGCACGACGAGGGCGGCGGCGCGGTGCAGATTGCGCGCGCGCGCGTAGTAGCCGAGTCCGGCCCACTCGCGCAGCACGTCCGCCTCACCCGCCTCGGCGAGCGCCTCGACCGTCGGGAAGCGCGCGAGGAACCGCTCATAGTACGGCACGACCGTCTCGACGCGCGTCTGCTGCAGCATCGTCTCGGACAGCCAGATGCGGTACGGGTCGCTCGTGCGCCGCCACGGCAGATCGCGCCGCTCGCGCGCGTACCAGCCGGCTAGCCGCCCGACGAAGGCGTGGTCCCGAGCTTCGCCTCGATGTGGTCGTCGATCCATTTCTTGTCGAACCACTCCAGCGGGTCGACGAAGACCCCGTCGAGGATCATGGCGAAGTGCAGGTGGTCTCCGCCCGCCAGGCCGGTGGTGCCGCTCTTGCCGAGCGTCTCGCCCTGGTTCACGGGCTTGTGGATCTGCACGTCGATCTCCGACATGTGACCGTACAGGCTGAACAGCCCGAGGCCGTGGTCTAGGATGACGGCGTTGCCGTAGATGCCGAGCGGCCCGGCCCACACGACCACGCCGTCGTTCGCGGCCGGGATGTCCGCGTGCGCGGTCGACGCGAGGTCGTAGCCCATGTGCGTCTGCTGATCGACGACCTTCCCACCGTACACGTAGCTGCGTCGCTGCGCGAAGCTCGCCCCCGCGTGCGTATTGGGCATCTGCGTGAACGGGCCCGACCACAAGCGGTCCACGCTCGAGTTCGCGCACACCTCGGCGATCTTCGCGTCGTTCTCCTTGCGCACGTCGCGGTTGATCTTCAGGTAGCCGTCGAGCGGCGAGCCTTGGAAGTCGGGCAGGATCTCCGCGATCTTGGCCTTCATGAAGTCGTCCGTGAGCGGCAGCGTGTCGGCCGGGAACGTGCGGTCCATGAGCGACGTGACGAGTGGGATCTTCGTCGAGTTGCCCGCGGGATCGGTGGCGACGAGCGTCGGCTTCGCGTCCGCGGGTGCGTCGGCGGGGATCGCGTAGAAGGCCAGGTGGCGCTTGGGGTCCTTCGGGTCGACGAAGCCGGGGAAGAACTTGTCCCCCACCGCGACGCCGCTGCGGTCGACCTTGTCTTCGACGGTGTACACCGCGAGCTCCGAGCCGCCGCGGCGCACGTACGTGAGCCCCGTGAGCAGCGACGCGCGGGGCGGCGTCGTGTCGATCGTCAGCGGGATCTGCTCCACGGCGGTGTTGGGCACCCACGCGTAGTCGGTGACCTCGGCTTGCAGCACCGCCGGGCCATCAGGCACGCCGAGCTCCTTCGGCTTCACGACGACCTCGACCTCGCGCTCGATCGCGAGCTCCGCGCCCGTGACCACGCTGCCGGGGAACTCCTGGTCGGTCAGCTGGTAGTTCTTGCCGCCCGCCTCGAGCCACACGCGCACGTGTCGCACGCCGGACTCCTTGTCGTTGAAGCGGAACGTGTGGCGGTACTCGGCCCCCGCGAACGCCGGCGTCGAGAGGCCTCCGATCGTCGGAGGCACGCGCTCCAGGCGCGTGTACGCGTAGTAGCCTGCGCCCCCTGCGAGCACGAGCAAGATCAACCAGACGATGCGCATCTCTCCCCCCTCGAAACTGCGCCCGCGACGAAATCAGGAGCGGCTTGCCGAGTCACTCTTCGTCGGACGCGCGCAGCTTGACCAGGACCGAGAAGTCTTCGAGCGTCGTGGTGTCTCCCGCCGTCTCTCGGCCGGCCGCGACGTCGCGGAGGAGCCGCCGCATGATCTTCCCTGAACGAGTCTTCGGCAGGGCCTCGGCGAAACGTATGTCGTCGGGGCGCGCGATGGGCCCGATCTCCTTCGCCACCCAGTTCTTCAGCTCGGTCGCGAGATTCGGATCGAACGCCTGCCCCGCCTTCAACGTGACGAAGCACACCACCGCCGTCCCCTTGATCTCGTCGGCGCGGCCCACGACCGCCGCTTCCGCCACCTTGGGATTCGAGACGAGCGCGCTCTCGACCTCCATGGTGGAGAGCCGGTGCCCCGCGACGTTCATCACGTCGTCCACGCGGCCCACCACCCAGAAGTAGCCGTTCGGGTCGCGGCGCGAGCCGTCGCCCGTGAAGTACGTCTTGTCGAACTTGCCGAAGTACTGCTCCGCGTAGCGCTTCGGGTCGCCCCACACGCCGCGCAGCATGCCGGGCCACGGCTTCGTCAGCACCAGGTAGCCGCCCTCGTTCGGCCCGCAGAGCTCGCCCTTCTCGTTCCACACCTCGGGGAAGATCCCCGGGAAAGGCAGCGTCGCGGAGCCCGGCGTGGTCGCGACCGCGCCCGGCACCGGCGAGATCAGGATCCCGCCCGTCTCCGTCTGCCACCAGGTGTCGACGATGGGGCAGCGGTTCTTGCCGATCGTCTTGCGGTACCACATCCACGCTTCCGGGTTGATCGGCTCGCCCACGCTGCCGAGCAAGCGCAGAGAAGCGAGTGAGTACTTCTTCACGTGCTCGTCACCCCAGCGCATGAACGTGCGGATGGCGGTGGGCGCCGTGTAGAAGATCGTGACGCGGTACTTGTCGATGATGCGCCAGAAGCGCTCGACGTCGGGGAAGTTCGGCGCTCCCTCGTACATGACGGCCGTCGCGCCGTTCGAGAGGATGCCGTACACGACGTACGAGTGGCCGGTGATCCAGCCGATGTCGGCTGTACACCAATATGTGTCGGTCTCCTTGAGATCGAAGATGTACTTCGCGGTGGCCGTGACGTGCGTCAGATAGCCGCCCGTCGTGTGCAGCACGCCCTTCGGCTTCCCCGTCGAGCCGCTCGTGTACAGGATGAAGAGCGGGGCCTCCGCGTCCAGCTTGGCCGGCTTGCAGTCCGCCGACGCGTCGGCCATCAGGTCGTGCCACCAGCGGTCGCGGCCCTCCTTCACGAGCACGTCGTGGCCGGTGCGCTTCAAGAGGATCACGTCGGTGACGCTCGGCGCGTGCGCGAGCGCGTCGTCGACGATCGACTTCAGCTGCACGATCTGGCCGCGGCGCCAGCCGCCGTCGGCGGTGACCACCACCTTGGCCTGCGCGTCGTTGATGCGGTCGCGCACCGAGTCGGCCGAGAAGCCGCCGAAGATGATCGAGTGGATGGCGCCGATGCGCGTGCACGCGAGCATCGCAATCGCGAGCTCGGGTACGAGCGGCATGTACAGCACCACGCGATCGCCCCTTGCGACGCCGCGCCCCAGCAGCACGTTCGCGAACTTGCACACCTCTCGGTGTAGATCTGCGTAGGTCAGCACGCGGCTGTCGCCCGGCTCGCCTTCCCAGATGAGCGCGGCCTTGTTGCGCCGCCAGGCGTTCTCGCCCGAGAGGTGCCGGTCGAGGCAGTTGTAGCTGACGTTGGTCTTGCCGCCGATGAACCACCGGGCGAAGGGCGGCTTCCACTCGAGCGTCTTCTTCCACGGCGCGAACCAGTGCACGTGCTCGCGGGCGAGCCGCGCCCAGAACTTCTCGGGGCTGCGCGCGGCCTCCTGCGTCCACTTCTTGTATTCGGCCGGCGACAGGTTCGCCTGCTTCACGAACGCCGCGTCGGGCTTGAAGCGGCGCTTCTCCTTGAGCGTCGACTCGATCGAGTTCGCGTCCGCCATTGCTCAGCTCCTCATCCACGCTTCCACGTCGGAGATCTCCCTGGGGATCGCCGCCGTCAGGTTCTCGAAGCCGCCGGGTGTGATCACGAGGTCGTCCTCGATGCGCACGCCGATGCCGCGGAGGTGCGCGGGCGACTTCGGCTCGCTGGTGCTGAAGTACAGCCCCGGCTCCACGGTGAAGCACACGCCGGGCTCGAGCGGGCGCGGCTTGCCGTCGACGAAATACGAGCCCACGTCGTGCACGTCGAGCCCGAGCAAGTGACTCGTCGAGTGCATGTAGAACGGCCGGTAGGCCTCGGTGCGGATCAGCTCGTCGACGTCGCCCGAGAGCGCGCCGAGCGACACGAGCCCGAGCACGAGCTGGCGCAGCGCCGCCGCGTGGATCTCCGGCAGCGTCACGCCCGGCACGACCGCGCGGAACGCCGCAGCCTGCGCGTCGAGCACGACCTGGTACACGTCGCGCGCCGCGCCCTCGTAGCGCCCGCCGACGGGGTAGGTCCGCGTCACGTCCGACGCATATCCGTGTAGCTCGACGCCTGCGTCGATCAGCACGAGCTGGCCGGCCTCGAGCCGGTCCTTGTTCTCGACGTAGTGGAGGATCGTCGCGTTGTCGCCCGCGCCGACGATCGGGTTGTACGCGGGGCCCGCGCCGCCGCCGCGCCGGAACGCGCGCAACAGCTCGGCCTCGAGCTCGTACTCGCGCACGCCGTCGCGACACAGATGTGCGGCGCGGTGGTGCGCCTCGGCCGAGATCGCCGACGCCGCGCGCATGATCTCGAGCTCGCTCTCCGACTTGAGCCGCCGCATCTCGTGGATCAGGTCGTGCGGCGACACGACCTCGCCCGGCGCGGTGACGCCGCGGCGCCCGCGCGAGCGCACGTCCGCGAGCGCCGCGACGACGCGCTCGTCGAGCGCGCGATCGCGCCCGAAGCTGTGCCAGAGCCGCGGCTTGTTCTCGATGAGCCCGGGCAGGCGTTCGGCGAGCTCGCCGATCGGGAACGCCTCGTCGGCGCCGAAGCGCGCCACCGCGCCCGCCACGCCCGGCCGCCGGCCGTTCCAGGTCTCCTGCAGCGGGTCGCGCGGCTGCACGAAGAAGCTGAACCGCTTCGCCGTGAACACGGCGACGGCCTCGGGCTGCTCGAAGCCCGTCAGGTACCAGAGATCGGAGTCCTGGCGGAACGGGTAGTCGGTGTCGTGCGAGCGGATGCTCGAGTGGCCGCCGGGCACGAGCGCCACGCCCTCGCCGAGCTGGCTCTGGAACCGGCGGCGTCGCTCCGCCAGCTCGGCGGGCGAGATCGGGTCGAAGCTGGGCACGGATCCTCCGAGCGGTCGCGCGAGGTTATCAGGGCCGCGCGGCCAGTTCACCCTTCCGGATCGGACTCTCGTGCGAACGACTTGCGTGCGCTCGGACCCGAGCTGCGCGTACGCCCGTCACAAGCCGGACGGCCGGGCGCGCCGATGCGTCCCCGAATGGGACGAAGCTTCCCCCGACGCTCGATCCTCGCCTGCGCGCTCGCGCTGGCGCTGCCGTCCGGCGCCGTCGCCGACGACGGCTTCCCCGTCCCGCCCACCGCCGTAGCGGCGGCCGCGCCCGACGCGGTGAAGGCGCGCGTCGAGGTGCGGCTGCTGGTCGATCCCACCCCCGCGCCGGGCCGCGTGGCGCGCGTGGGCGCACTGTTCCGGCTCGACCCGGGCTGGCACCTCTACTGGCGCAACCCCGGCGACGCCGGCCTGCCCACGCGCGTGCGCTGGCAGCTCGACGGCGCGCAGCTCGGCCCGCTCGGCTGGCCCGCGCCCGAGGTGTTCCGCGACCACGAGGCCGACCTGGTCTCGTACGGCTACTCCGGCGAGGTGTTGCTCGCGAGCGACGTGGCGTCGCTCGGCCCCCGCCGTGGCCCGCGCGAGCTCCGCGCCGACGCGGAGTTCCTCCTCTGCAAGGACCAGTGCATCCCGGGCAAGGTGACCCTCTCGCGCGATCTCGACCGCGCGCTCGATTCGGCGGGCGCAGCCGCAGCGGCGCGCACGCACGCCTTGTTCGAGTCCTTCGCCGCGCGCGTGCCGCTCCCCGCGGAGCGGCTCGGCGTGGGCGTCGGCGTGCGCGTTCTAGAGCTCGCCGAGCAGGCCGGGGCGCCGCTGCGCGCGCGCCTGCACGTGGAGCCCTGCAAGACCACGAGTGACTCGAGTGACTCGGCCTGCGCGGTCGAGTCGGCGTCCTTCGTGCCCGACGCCAGCAAGACCGTCGCGCTGCAGGACGCGAGCGCCCGGGCATCGGGCGCGGGCGCGTTCGACCTGCCGCTCGAGGGCCGGGCCACCGTCGACCGCGCGCGCCGCGACGCCCGGCTGGCGGGCGTGCTCGAGCTGCGCGCCCACGACGGGCGCGCGCGCTTCGTCGCGCTCGACCTCCCGCTCGCGGAGGACGCGCCCGCCGGGGCCGCGCAGGCGGCGGCCACGTCGTTCGCGTGGGCGTTCGCGCTGGCGGCGCTGGGCGGGCTGGTGCTGAACCTCATGCCGTGCGTGCTGCCGGTGCTGGCGCTGAAGGTGTTCGCGCTGGCCGAGCTCGGCCGGCAGAGCCGCCGCGAGACGTGGCTCCACGCGCTGGGCTACGCCGCGGGCATCGAGCTCACCATGCTGGCGCTCGCGGCCGTGATCGTGGCGCTTCGCGCCGCGGGCACGTACGTGGGTTGGGGCTTCCAGTTCCAGGAGCCGCGCTTCGCGCTGGCGATCACGCTCGTGCTCGTGGCGTTCGCGCTGAACCTGTTCGGCGTGTTCGAGATCCCGCAGCCGACGTCGCTCGCGAACGTCGGCGGCGACGCGAGCGGCGTCGCGCGCAGCTTCTTCGACGGGCTGCTCGCCGTGGTGCTGGCGACGCCGTGCTCGGCGCCGTTCCTCGGCACCGCGATCGGCTTCGCGTTCGCGGGCTCGGCGGCGGACGTGTTCGCGATCTTCGCGGCGATCGGCGCTGGCCTCGCTGCGCCGCTCAGCTTGGTGGCGCTCGCACCCGCCGTCGGCAAGCTCATGCCGCGCTCCGGCCCGTGGATGGCCAAGCTGCGCGCCCTGCTCGGCTTCGCGCTCCTCGCGAGCGCGGCGTGGACGGCCTGGATCTTCGGGCGCACCGCCGGCGTCGACGCGCTCGGCGCGGCGCTGGGCCTCGCGCTCGGGCTCGCGCTGGCGGCCTGGGCGCTCGGCAGCTTCCAGGCCGCGGACCGCGGCGGCCGCGGCCTCGCGGTCGCGGTCGCCCTCGCGCTCGCCGCCTTCGCGCTCGCGCGGCCGGCCTGGCGGGCGGCGCCGCAGCCGCTCGACCTTCCGACGGCCGCTTCCGCGCATGCCGGCTGGCAGCGCTTCGACCAGGACGCCGTCGCGAGCGAGCTCTCGGGCGGGCGGCCGGTGTTCGTCGACTTCACGGCGGCGTGGTGCCTCACGTGCGCGGTGAACGAGCGCGCCGTCATCGCCAGCCCGCGCGTGCAGGAGGCGCTCGCGCGCCGCGACTTCGCGCTCTTCCGCGCCGACTGGACGCTGCGCGACGAATCGATCCGGCGCGAGCTCGCGCGCTTCGGCCGCGCCGGCGTGCCGCTCTACGTGGTCTACGATCCCGCGGCGCCCGGCGAGCCGCGCGTGCTGTCCGAGCTGCTCACCGTCGACGCGCTCCTCGACGCGCTGCGCGAGCGGGACGGGCGCGGTGCGTGAGCGGATCGCCGCTCTGGCGCTCGCGCTACTGACACCGTTTGGTGTCGCGCACGCCGTCACGCGCGCCGACGTCCACGTGCTCGGCACCGTCGTGTCGTCGCAGGCCGACCGCTCGCTGGCCGTGGTGGACGACGGGGGCGCGCGCCGCGTCGTGCACGTCGGCGACGAGCTGGCGGGCGCGACGGTGGTCGAGATCAAGAGCGACGCGCTGCTCGTGCGCCGCGGTGGCCGCGTGGAGTCGCTCGACCTGCAGAGCGTGTCGCGCGCCGGCGCAGCGACGGGCGGGCCCGTGCCCGCGGCGCCCGCGCCCGGCGACTCCGACGCGCTCGACACTGCGGTCGCGGCGCGCAACGCGGGCCGCAGCGGCGCGGCGTCCGCTGCAGCAGCCGGCCAGCGCGCGCCCGCGCAGCGCACCCGCAACGCCGCCGCGCGCGGCGGCGCAGCCGCGTCCGCGGCGAATGCGCAGACGCCCGACGACCTGCTGGCGCTCCTCTCGCAGCAGGCGCGCTTCGTGCCCGTGATGGACAACTCCGGGAAGCTCAAGGGCGTGGCGCTCCTCAACGTCATGCCCGACAGCGAGGTCGAGCGCCTGGGCCTGCAGAGCGACGACGTGGTGACTTCGATCCAGGGCGTGCAAGTCGACTCGAGCGGCGCGGCGCTGCAGGCGGCGCACGGCATCGACCCCGCGCAGCCGGTCACGCTCGGCATCCTGCGCCATGGCAACCCCACGACGGTCGTCGTGAACCTCCAGCACCACTGATCCGCGCCGATACGAGTCGGAGGAGGCGCACGCGACATGTGGAGGGGCATCACGCCGCAGCTGCCGGTCGCCGACGTGGCGGCGGCGCAGCGCTGGTACCGCGACGTGCTCGGGCTCGAGATCGCGTGGACGCGCGGCGAGAGCTTCGGCGCGGTGCGTGCGCGCGGCGTGGAGCTCTACCTGGCGAAGTCCGAGCCGCCGTTCGCGCCCGCGATCTGCTGCGTGCTCGTCGACGACGCCGACTTCGCCTACTCGGTCTGCCGCGAACGCAACGCGCCGATCGTCGAACCGATCGCCTCCACGCCGTGGGGCACGCGCGAGTTCACGCTGCGGGACCCGGACGGTCACCTGCTGCGAATCGGCCACTCGACCCGGCGCTAGCCAGAAGCGAGCCGGACAGCCGCCCGCGCGAGTCGACGCGCAGGTTCGGCAAGCCCAGGCCATCCAGGAAGCGCGCGCCGCCGCGCTCGCCCGAGAGCAGCGCGACCGTCGTCGCGGTGCCCGCGACGAGACACTGCTCGGCGACGACGCTCGCGCTCGCGAGGCCGGACACGGGCCAGCCCGTGCGCGGGTCGAGGATGTGCGAGTAGCGCACGCCGTCGACGACCATGCAGCGCTCGTAGTCGCCGCTCGTCGCGAGCGCCTCCCACCGGAGCGCCACGCTCGCGAGCGCGCGCTCGGGCGCGCGCGGGTCCCGGATGCCGACGCGCCACGGCCGGCCGTCGGGGTGCGGGCCGATGGCGCGCAGGTCGCCGCCCAGGTCGACCATGCCGTGACGAACTCCCAGCTCGCGACACAGATCGGTGACGCGGTCGACGGTGTACTCCTTCACGAACCCGCCGAAGTCGAGCTCCATTCCCGCGACGGGGAGCGCCACGCGCGGGCGTTCCCAACGCAGCTTCGCCCAGCCCACGCAGCGCAGCGCCTCACCGACCTCGCCGCGCGAGGGCACGCGGCCCGAGCGGAAGTTCCACACGCGCCGCAGCGTGCCCGACGTGGCGTCGAACCGGCCGCCCGAGTGGCGGTGCGCCGTGTCGGCATAATCGAGCAAGAGCGCGGTCTCTTCGTCGACTTCCACACCCGCGGGATCGCCCGCGCTCCGGTTGATCGCGGAGAGCACGCTGTCGTCGCGGTAGCGCGAGTACTTGCGCTCGAGCTCCGCCACCAGCGCCTGCGCGCGCTCCGCCGCACGGTCGAGCTCGGTGCGCCCGGGCGCGTAGAGGAAGAGCGCGCACGGGCTGCCCATCGCCTTCCAGGTGAAACGCCCGAGCATCGCCCCTAGAACGCCATCGAGATGCCGACGCTGAACACGGTGAAGTTCACCAGGCCCGGTGCGGCCACCGACACGCTCGCGAGCGAGAGATCACCGCTCGACAGATAGCGCTCCACCGAGGCGTTCGTGCGCCATTCGATGTCGCGCCACCAAGGCGTGTGAAAGGTGTACTCGGCCTTGATGCCGAACGAGAGTGCGCCGTACGCAGACAGGCGGAAGTCGCTCGACATGTTGTCGGGCGGCGTCGCGCCCTGCCGCAGGTACGCGAAGTAGAAGTCGGCCTTGCTCTGCGAGTAGTAGCGCACGTGCGGCGCGAGCTGGAACGAGTCACCGAAGTTCTGGTACCAGGCGAGCTCCGCCGTGTGCGAGCTGATGGCCCAGGTGTCGACGTAGTACTGGTAGGTCAGGTGGATCGTCGACTCGGTCTCCTCGAGGTGCCGGTTGTAGCGCACGAGGAACGCGAACTGGTGGCGCTGGTTCGGCCGGAAGTCGCCGAACTGAGTCTGTGCGCCGACCTGGTACACCTCTTTGTACGGGTCCGAGAGGTAGCCGTTGCCGAAGTTGTACGTGAAGCTCGCCTGCAGGATCGAGCGCCGGTTGATGATCTGCGACAGACCCAGGAAGCCCGAGTAGCTCTGCTTGCTCTTCTGGGTGGGCCGCGTCGGGAAGCCCTGCGGGTCCGTCGGCGTGATCGTGTCGAACGACGCGCCGAGCCCGCCCGACAGCGTGGTGTTCTTCTCGTTGAAGTGCCGCTCGCCATCGACGCCGAAGTCCATCGCGGTGAAGTCGTTCTCGGTCGAGTAGCCGCCGCCGAAGCCGAGCCGACCTTCGTCGGTGTAGTAGTTGCCGTGCAGCTTCAGATCGTTGCGCGTGTCCGAGATGGTCGCGCCGCTCATGATCTGGATGGGCGAGCCCGCGGCGTCGCGCTGCGTGAACCACGGGCTCGCGCCGCTCATCGTCTCGTGCGTGAGCACGAGGCCGAGATCGAGCCAGTCGGTGACCGGTCCCGCGAGCGACGCCTGCTGCGTGTCGATGTTGTAGCGCTGCGTCTCGCCGCCGGGGATCGTCTTCGAGGACTTCAGGGGGTCCTCGGAGTAGTTCGAAAAGCTGTACGCGGCCTCGTAGTGGTCGATCGCGGTGTCGGCCGACGCTTTGCTCGCGGCGCCGATGAGCGCCAGCGCGCTCGACGTGAGCGCGCGCAGCGTGCCGCGCTCGCGCCGGCGCTCTCTGCGAGAGCGTCTCATCTCACCCCTCCACGGACCTCGGGCCCGCAACGAACTGGACTAGTTGCAACCGCAGCCGCCGCCGCCCGCGCTACCGCCGGGCATCGTGGCTTCCTTGCTGAAGAACGTGTGATTGCGGCGCGCCGCTTCCAGCGCGTCCGGATCGAACGCCATGTCGGGCCGCGCGAGCACCGCGCGCTCCCACGGCTTCACGCGCACGAGGAAGTCGTGCTCGAGCGCGATCTCGACGTAGCTCTTCGGGCTCTCCGTGTACTCGTCGAACGCGGGGAAGTCGGGGAGCTTCACGTCCTGGAACCAGTGCGGCCAGTGGAAGTCCAGGCTCGCGCAGCCGCTCTGTGCGAGCAGCGCGAGCGCGGCGAGCGCGCGCGCGAGGCGATTCATCGCTTTGCGTCCGCCGCCGCCGGCACCGGCGGAGTGCCGAGCAGGCTCTTGATCTGGCTGCGCAGCTCGTCGATGTCGCTCGCGCGGAAGCCCGCGTGCACGTACCGCACGACGCCGTTCTTGTCGATGATGTACGACGTGGGCATGGTCTTGAGCCCGTACGTCGACGGCAGCCGGCCCTCGGGGTCCGTCACGCTCGGGTAGCCGACCTTGTGGCGCGCGAGGAAGCTCTTCGCCTTGTCGCCGTCCTGGTCGACGTTCACCGCGAGGATCTGGAACTGATCCGCGGGAAACTCGTTGCGGAGTGACTCGAGCAGGGGCATGGCGGTCTGGCAGGGGCCGCACCACGACGCCCAGAAGTCGAGGTAGACGACCTTGCCGCGGTAAGCGCCCAAGCTGAGCGTGGCGTCGCCGTCGAGCGAGTGCGCCGAGAACGCCGGCGCCGGCTGGCCCGGCTCCGCCGCTCGCGCCCACGAAGGTGCGAGCGCGAGAGCGAGCAACAGGGGAGAAGCTGCGAGAACGATTCGTGTCTTGCGCATGGGTTGCCGGCCTCGTCGCGAACTGCGACCCCCCGCTCATCGACCGTTTCTCGCTGCGCCTTGTGACTCAACTCACCGCACCAAGGTCGCAAGCGGAGAGCAACTCCGCGCGCATCTCGCGCGATATCACGCGTGTCGCTGATTTGGTGACTTGTCTCACGAAGGAAGGGGGTGGCGTTCTCCGATGAGCTGGATCGAGCGCAACCGGTGCACACACACCGACAAGAGCGACAGGAGCTTGAGATGGATCGCCTTTACAGAGTGCGCGGCCGAGCGATCGGCGCGGCGCTGGCCCTGGGCCTGCTGGCGTTCGTGCCGCAGCCCGCGGTGGCCGGGCCCCGCGAGCAAGCCAAACGGATCTACGACCGGCTCGTGGGCGTGCCGCCCACGGACGCGGTGCTGACGAGCATGACTTCGCAGATCCAGGGCGGCGACCCCGTCGGCGCGGCCTACACCGCGATGAGCGATCCCGTCTTCTACAACTCGTATCTGAAGAACTGGATCACGCCCTGGACGAACGTCGATCAGGACCAGTTCCAGGACCTGAACGACTACACCGCCACGGTGATCGGGATGATCCGCGACGACGTGCCGTTCAACACGGTGCTGTCGGCGGACCTCGTCTACGTGGGCGCGCCGGGCGTGGTGCCGAACGGCTACTCGCAGACGGACAACGTCCACTACCAGCAGCTCGAACAGAACAACGTCGATCTCTCCGACCCGACGAAGCTCGTGCCGCATCCGCAGTCCACGCTGCCGGGCGCGCAGATCATGTCGACCGAAGCGGCGGGCGTGATCACCACGCGCGCTGCCGCGGCGGCGTACTTCTCGGCGGGCACGGACCGCCGCATGTGGCGCTTCACGGGCATCAACTTCCTGTGCCGCGACATGGAGCAGCTGAACGACATCACTCGGCCGGCGGACCGCATCCGCCAGGACGTGACGCGCAGCCCGGGCGGTGACAGCCGCATCTTCCTGAACACGTGCGTCGGTTGTCACTCGGGCATGGACGGCCTCGCCGGCGCGTTCGCGTACTACCAGTTCGATCCGAACTCGCAGAGCATGGTGTTCACGCGCGGGCAGGTGCAGCCGAAGTTCCTGATCAACTCGACGAACTTCCCCGGCGGCTACGTCACCGTCGACGACAGCTGGATCAACTTCTGGCGCGTCGGCCCGAACTCGAACCTGGGCTTCCGCGCGGGCGGCGGCGCCGGCAACGGCGCGCAGAGCCTCGGCGTGGAGATCGAGAACAGCCGCGCGTTCTCCGAGTGCCAGGTCACGAAGGTGTTCACGCGCGTCTGTCAGCACCCTCCCACGTCGCCGGCGGAGTTTGCCCAGGTGCAGACCATCGCCAACGACTTCGAGGCCCAGAACTACAGCATGAAGCGGGTCTTCGCGGAGACCGCCGCCTATTGCATGGGGAATTGAGCCGATGACCACGCGAAACGTCCTCGTTCTCTCGGTGCTCGTCCTCGCCCTCGCGGCGGCGGGCTGCGGCGGCGGCGGCGGCAGCGGCGACGGCCGCGACGCCGGCGCGATCGCTTCGAACCCCGCCACGAACAACACCTCGAGCGGCGGCATCTCGACCGGCGTCGGCGTCCCCGGCGGCGGCGGCGCGGCCGGCGAGGCCGCGTTCGAGCAGGGCGTCTACAAGCTGACGCGCCAGTACTGCATCAACTGCCACGCGGGCTCGGGCCCGGGCTTCCCGGCCATCGCGGATCCCGATCCGCAGACGGCGTTCCGCGCGGTGGTCGACAACCAGAAAGTGTCGCTCACCGATCCGAACGCCTCCCGGCTCGTGCACCGGCTCGCGGACGACAAGCACTTCTGCTGGACCACCTGCCCCGCCGACGCGGCGACGATGCAGGCCGCGATCCAGATGTGGGCCGACGCGGTCGTCACCACGGCGCCCGTCGATCCGAACTCGATCGCCGCGCCCACGGGCGTGATCACGAGCGAGGGCCGCGGCTTCATCAACGCGCAGCGCGCCGACAGCGGGCGCTTCGAGACCGGCGTCATCGCGAAGTGGAAGTTCGACGAGGGCGCGGGCACGCTCGCGCAAGACAGCTCGTCCGTCGGTCCCACGATGAACATGACGCTCTCGGGCACGTACTCGTGGATGTCGGGCGGCGGCGTCGACTTCGAGGGCGGCATGGGCAAAGCCGACCCGAACGACTCCGTGAAGCTCTACAACGAGCTCGCGAGCGGCAGCGGCTCGAACCAGTACTCGGTCGAGGCGTGGATCATCCCCTCGAACATCACGCAGGGCACGGCGGACAACCCGGCGCGCATCGTCACGTACGGCAACGGGCCCGACAAGCACAACTTCATGATCGGGCAGGCCATGTACGACTACGTCGTGCGCAACCGCGCCAACTCGATGAAGCTCGATGGCAACGGCGAGCCCGCGCTGAAGACGGACGACGGCGCACAGCGCCTGCAGGCGAACCTGCAGCACGCCGTGATCACGTACGACCAGACGCACGGCCGCCAGATCTACGTGAACGGCGTCTACACGACCGACAAGGATCCGGTGGCGCCGGCACTGCTCCTGAACTGGGACCCGACCTTCACGTTCGCGGTCGGCAAGGAGACGACCAACAACCGCACGTGGAAGGGCGTCGTGAAGATGCTCACGATCTTCCGCCAGGCGCTCACGCCCGCGCAGATCATGCAGAACTACCTGGCGGGCTCGAACCAGCTGTACACGCTGCGCTTCGGCCTGGACTCCGCGCTCGGCAACGGCGCGTGGATCCAGTTCACCGTCAGCGAGTACGACGCATACAGCTACCTGTTCTGCGCGCCGCTGCTCGACACGAACGGCCGCACGGGCTTCTCGGTGCAGACGCTGCGCATCGCGGTGAACGGCACCGCGCCGGTCGCGAGCCAGGCGTTCCGCACTCTGAACACCACGATCACTCAGTCGCAGACCCAGCTGTCTCAGCAGTGTCAGATCGTGCCGAAGGATCTCGGCGCCGCTCAGGACATGTTCTACATCTTCTTCGACACGCTGGGCACGCAGAGCATGCCGATCGCGGACCTCGGTCCGAACCCGCCGCCGCAGCCGCCTCCGGCGCCTGCAGTGCCCTTCCCGGGCATCGGCGTGCGCGACTTCGCCGAGATCAACAACACGATGAGCAAGGTCACGGGCGTCGCCACCAGCAACACGACGGTGAGCGGCACCTACTCGGACGTGATCCAGCAGCTGCCCACGAACAACGATCCGTACTCGTTCGTGTCGGCGCAGCAGGTCGGCATCGCCCGCCTGTCGCTGGACTACTGCGACCAGATGGTCGAGAACACGGCGCTGCGGAACGCCTTCTTCGGCGCGGGCAGCTTCGACTTCACGGCCACGGGTGACGTCGCCTTCAACACGCAGGCGAAGCGCGACGCGATCATCAACCCGCTCGTCGACAACATCGTGGGCAAGACGCTGGCGGACCAGCCCGATCAGACGGACATCCGGCCCGTGCTGAACACGCTGTTCGATCAGCTGACGAACGGCTGCACGGCTGCGACGTGCACGTCGACCTTCACCAAGAACGCGGTCAAAGGCGTCTGCTCGGCGGTGCTCTCCAGCGCAGCCGCGCAGATCCAGTAAGCGATTCGAGAGGAACCCGAAATGGCGAAGCGAAAGGTCCTTCAACCGGACGAGCCGCTCTACCTGCACGAGCACAGACGGCCTGTGACTCGGCGTGACTTCCTCGCGCAGGGCTTCCTGTCCGGCGTGGGCATGGTCATCGCGCCCACGGTGCTCGGCATGTTCGGAGCTCGGCGCGCCAACGCGGCGCAGTTCGTGTGCTCCATTCGCACCGGCGCAGGTCTGATTCCGTTCATCTGTCTCGACCTGGCGGGTGGCGCGAACGTCGCAGGCTCGAACGTGCTCGTCGGCGGTCCCGGCGGGCAGCTCGACCTGCTCTCGGCGGCCGGCTACTCGAAGCTGGGCCTGCCCGCGAGCATGACGCCGGGCAACGCGAACCAGGTGAACACGGAATTCGGCCTGGCCTTCCACTCCGACAGCGCGTTCCTGCGCGGCATGCAGTCGAAGACGGCGACGACGACGCGCGCGAACGTGAACGGCACCATCTTCGTGGCGCGTTCGGACAACGACACGGGCAACAACCCGCACAATCCGATGTACGGCATCGCGAAGGCGGGTGCGGCCGGTGACCTGGTCGTGCTGATCGGCAACGATCCCACCGACTCGGGCGGCAACTCCGCCGCGCCGGCGTCGATGATGGATCCGACGCTGCGCCCGACGAAGATCGCCTCGGCGAGCGACGCCACGGGCCTGGTCAACACCGGGCAGCTCGTGTCGCTCTTGAACAACCAGCAGGCTGCTCAGGTCGCAAAGGCCGCCGAGGACATCAGCGCCCTGAAGATGACGAAGCTCGCCGAGGACCCGAACCTCGAGGGCCTGGTGCAGTGCGGCTACGTGCAGACGACGGATCTGATCACGCGCTTCGGCAGCCCGGACGTCGTGAATCCGAACCTCGACACCGACATCGTCGGCGGTACGAATTCCATCTTCACGTCGGCCGAGCTGAACCAGTCGAGCTTCCAGCGCACGGCTTCGGTCATGAAGCTCGTCGTGGAAGGCTACGCGGGCGCAGGCACGGTCGAGAACGGCGGCTACGACTATCACGACTCCACCCGCGCGACGGGAGAGAGCCGCGACTTCGTGGCGGGCCAGATGATGGGCGCCATGCTCGAGTACGCCGCGCGCAAGGCGCAGCCGCTCATGCTGTACGTGATCACGGACGGCTCGCTCGCGTCGAACGGCACGCTCGACAACTCGACCGGCGGCCGCGGCAAGGGCGTCTGGACGGGCGACAACTCGGACACCGCCGCCACGTTCGCGCTGGTGTACAACCCGGCGGGCCGCCCGGCGATGACGTCCGCCACGGCGCACCAGATCGGCTACATGCGGCCCGACGGCTCCGTCGAGACCGCGGCGACGCCGATCGCGAACAACGTGCCGCTCCTGGCCGAGGCCGTGGTGCTGAACTACCTGGCGCTGCACAACCGCGTGGGCGACCTGTCGACGGTGCTGCCGATGAACAGCATCAGCTCGGCGGTCAACACGCTCACGGCGTTCGCGCCGATCCGCTGACCGCGTCCTCGCGGACGCCTTAGCTCCGGGCGCCGCCGGTCCCTATCCTTCGCAAGATGCGATGGGGGCTTGCGGCGCTCTGGCTTTGCCTCGCCTGCGCGGCCGCCGCGCGCGCGGACGATGAGAAGCTGACGCTCAACTTCAGCGACTCGCCGCCGCTCGCGGTCGTGGACGCGATCGCGCGCGCCACGGGCACGCGCTTCGTCGCCGACTCTGCGCTGCGTGGGCAGCTCACCATCTCGCTCGAGGACACCGTCTCGCCGGGCGAGGCGCTCGAGATCCTGAACGCGGCGCTCATGACGGTCGGCTTCGCCCCGGTGCCCGCCCCCGACGGCAGCTACAAGATCCTGCCCATCGAGGCCGCGAAGTCCGCCGCGCCGTGGATCCACCGTTCGGTGTCGGAGGGCTCCGAGCGGATGGTGACCACGCTCGTGCGACTGCACGCGGCGAACGCGGCCGACCTGGCGAAGCAGCTCGCGCCGTCCGACCGCACGAGCCTCGTCATCCCGTATCCGCCGACGAACAGCTTGATCATCGCAGCGGCGGAGGACCGCATCGCGGCCATGCTCGATCTCCTGCGCGCGCTCGACCAGAGCGCCGCGCTGCGCACCGAGGTGCTGCCGCTGCGCTACGCCGACGCTGCGACGACGGCGCAGCAGCTCCAGACGCGCTTCGATTCGAAGGACGACACGCGCCCGGACCAGCCGCTGCGGATCGTGGCCGACCCCGTGAGCAATTCCCTCGTCGTGAAGGGCGCGCCGAGCCGCGTCATCGACGTGAAGAAGTACGTCGAGCTCGTCGACGTCCCGCGGCGCAACAAGAGCAAGGTGCACGTCGTGCGCATCCTCAACGCCGATGCGCAGACGCTGGCGCAGACGCTCTCGAGCCTGACGTTCGACGACTCCGCGACGCCGTCGGCGGGCGGCCGCTCCGGCGGCTCGTTCGGCGCTGCCGCGCCGCGCCCCGGCGTGCTGGGCGCGTCCGCGCTCGGCGCGCCGGTGTCCGCCGGCGCCGGGCTGCGCGGCAAGCGCTACACGATCACCGCCGATGACCCGACGAACTCGCTCATCATCTTCGCCGATGCGGACACGTTCGGGCTGATCGCGGACACCATCGCGGAGCTCGACCGGATCCCGCCGCGCATCGCCGTCGAAGCGCAGGTGCTCAGCCTGCAGACCACGCGCGAGGTCGACATCGGCTTCGACGCGATCCTGCCGCTCATCGTGCCCGACAAGCTCGGCGACATGGTGGCGTTCGGCGTGTTCGGGAACCCCGTGCCGCTGGCCACGAGCGAGGCGAACAAGCTCATCCCGTTCGTCGCGCGCTTCACGCGCCGGCCGCTGGTCGTGCCGGTCGTGGGGCCCGACGGCAATCCGACCACGGTCGTCATCCCTTCGGCCGGCGCGCAGATCACCGCGTCGGACGGCACCGCGACGGTGACTTCGCTCGCGAGCCCGTACCTGCTCGCGGCGAGCGGCCAGGAGCAGCACGTGTTCGCGGGCTCGAACGTGCCGGTTCCGGTGAGCGCGGGCGCGTCGACGAGCGGACAGCAGGTGGGCACCACGAGCACCACCACACCGGGCAGCGTGTCGTCGGCGTTCCAGGTCAACACGCAGATCCAGCGCCAGGACGTGGGCGTCGACTTCCGCGTGAAGCCGATCGCGCTCGACGACCACATGACTGCGCTCGAGGTCGCGATCAACATCTCCTCGGTCGCCGCGACCGCGTCGACTACGGTGACTCCGCTCGGGCCGACCATCAACCAGATCAAGCTCGACGCGCAGGTGCGCATCGACGACGGCTCCGTGGTGCTGATCTCGAGCGCGCCGAAGGACACCATCACCACGCAGGACGAGACGGTGCCGTGGCTCGGCCGGATCCCCTTCTTCGGCTGGCTGTTCAAGCAGACGTCCGACTTGACGAACCGCCAGCGCTTCATCGTGACGCTGCAGGCGGTCGAGCTGCACTCCCCCGCCGAGGAGCGCGCCGAGCAGATGGAACGCGTGATCGCGTTCGAGCGCCGCAACCTGCGCATGCAGCCGCTGCGCGCGTTCGTCACCGAGCCCTACGCGCTGCTCGTCGCCACGCGCGCCACGCGCGAGCAGGCCGAAGACGTGCTGCCCGAGCTGGCCGATCTGCCGGGCACGCCGCTCGTCACCCAGTGGACCGACGACGTCGGCGGTCAACACTTCGACGTGTACCTGACCGGCTTCCCCGAGATCGGCCCGCTGGGCGACGAGTCGATCGAGCTGCGCAAGCGAGGCTTCACGCCGCGCTTCGAGATCGCCGGAGAGCCTAGGTCTTAGTGACTACGCTCGCCTGCGGCTCGCTGCGCGCGCCGTTGGCGCTTGCGTCCTCGCTCGGGGCGGCCCTCGCTCGGACTCGCAGTGTCGATCGCATCGCCCGTGAAGATTGGAGAGCGCCCAGGTATTGCTGACTGTGCGCGTCCATTGGCGCTTGCGTCCTCGCTCGCCGACATCGGACCGCGGGCCGATGTCCCGCGGTTGCGGGCCGAGCGGCTCCGACTCAGGCAGGCGCGGGCGCGGGGCTGCCGGCGGAGCGCTCCTGGCGTTCTTCGAACGCGCGGTGCAGGCCGACGACTTCGTCCAGGCAGCGCAGCAGGCGGCCGTAGATGCGCAGGCGCAGCGCTTCGAGCACGGCGTAGCCGAGCAGCGCGCAGATGGTCGAGATGAGCGCGAGGCCGAGCGCGCCGAGCTCGAGCGGCGTGCCCTGGATGTGCTTCGAGACCATGAGCACGAGCATGCCGACCGCGTTGCCGGTCAGACCGACGGGCGGCAGCAGGTTGGCGTACATGCCGATCGGGCGCGAGTAGTTCGACTCGTACTCGTGCACCACGTACTGCTTGGTGGCGTCGACGACGAAGTCGGCCGAGACCTCCTTCGCCTCCTTCGAGCGCAGCGACTTCGTCAGCACGCGCAGCATGAGCAGCGCGAGCGAGTCACCCGGGTCCTTCGGCCCGTACTGCAGCACCTTCTCGAGGCCCGCGCGCGAGACGAAACGCGTCGCGCGCCGCGCGCGCAGCGCCAGCGCGAGGCCGCGCCAGAACGGCACGCAGATCGCCATGAGCGACAGCACGCTCATGCACGCAACCATGGTGACTTGACTCGAGGGTAGGGCCATGACGTTTCCTTCGCGCGCCGTCGCTCACGCGCTGTCGCGCAGGAGCTTGATCGCCTTGCCGAGCGGGCTCTCCGAGCCCAGCGGGTAGTGGACCAACATGTCGTCGCGGCCCTTGTAGCGCGCCGCGACCTCGTCGAGCGTCTTCTTCGCCCGGCTCGTGTCGTTCATGCGGATGAGCACGTCGGCTTTCGCGAGGCGCAGGTCCGCGTCCAGTCCCCAGAGCTCCGGGTGCCGGCTCTGCCACTCGCCGTCGAGCAGCGGATCGAGGTGCATGCTCATGTACGAGTCGATGAACAGCGCGAGCGCGTTCGTCGTCGAGCGGTCGCCGCGCTGCTGCGCGTCGCGCAGCGAGGTGCGGAAGTGCACGAGGTCCTTGTACATGCGCGTCATGTTCTCGCGGCGCTGGTCGAGCGTCGGGCCGCCGGTCGGCGCGTTCTCCTCCGCCGACTTCTCGGGCTTCACGAAGTCCTTGGGCAGGAACGTCTTCGAGCCACACGCGAGCGAGAGACTCACCGCGGCGAGCAGACCGATTCGGCGAACCATCCGGCTCATCCCTGCTTCTCCTTCGCTTCCGCGGCCGAGCGCAGCTCGTGGTACATGCGGCGCAGCAGCGTGTGGACCGGGTGGTCGCGCCGCGTGCGCAGCTCCTCGGCGAGCCCGTCCGTGGCGAGCGTCTCCTTGTAGAGCGGCAGCGCGCGCGTGCGCGCGGCGATCTGCTGTTCGAGCCGGCCGAGCTGTGCCTTCGCGTCGGAGAGCGCTTGCGCAGCGTCGGCGAGCTCGCTCGAGCCGGAGTTCGCGGCGGCCTCCGCGTCGTCGGCGGCCGCGGGCGCCGCGGGCGCGTCGGAGCGGCGCGACTTGCGGATCTCCTCGACCTTCTGCGTCAGCACGTCGACCTGGTGCGCGGCGTCCTTGCGCTTGGACTCGAGCCCCGAGAGCTCGCGCTCGAGATCGGGGATCTTCGTGCTCTCGGCGAAGCCCATGTAGAGCACGACTTCGCTGTCGGCGAGCGCGCGGCGCACGCGCGCGATGCGGTCGGCGTCGGGCTCCTTCTGCTGGATCCAGGCGTCGATCGCGCGCGAGCGCACGACGTGCTCCGCGATCGGGCGGACCAGCGCGGCGTACTCGCTCTGCTGGCCGTGGCGGCCGAGCGCCGCGGTGATCGCGGGCCACAGCTCGCGGTCGAACGGGAAGAGCATGAGCGCGGCGCGGTAGCGCTCGGTGCCGATGCGCACCTCGCCGGGCGTGGGCTGCTGCGCGTAGGAGAGCAGCGCCGAGCCGACGCCCTTCGCGGCCTCGAACGCGGCGAAGTAGGCCGAGTCGGGCAGCGCCTCCTGACCCTCTTCGGTCGCGTACTGGTGGAAGAACGTCAGGTAGCGGCCGTACACGCGCGCGCCGTTGCGCGCCATCTCGTCGGCGCGCGTCGGCTGCTTCACGCTCTGCGACAGGTAGTAGTCGCCGACGTTCAGGCTCGTTTCCTGGATCTCTTCCCAGAGGCGCTGCATCGCGTCGAGATACTGCTCGCGCGGCACGTTCTCGTAGCCGAGTTTCTGCCAGTCGCCGCCCATCGAGCCGCGCAGCGTGGCGTACACGCCGATCGCGCCTTCGATCGAGAACGGCATGTCGATCTCGGCGTCGACGCCGAGCCGCTGGCGCGCGGCGTACAGCTCGCCGATCTCGCGCAGCACGCGCGTGTACACAGCGCACTGGCCCTCGACGGTGCCCGCGCGCTTGAACGCCACCTCGTACGCACCCGTCGCCGTGCGCAGCGCGCGCAGCGTCTCGTCGGAGAGCCCCGACTTCGCGAGCAGCCCGCGCGCCACCTCGTGCTGTTTGCCGGCTTCCAGCAGCGCCAGCGTGAAGGTCAGGCTGCCGCCGTCCGACTCCGCGCCGTTCAGGCGCTCGACGATGCGCTCGAGATACGCGCGCGACGACGCCGCGGCGGGAATCACGTCGGGATACGCGCCGACGCGGTTGTCGTACAGCATCTGCACGATCGCGCCGAGCGGATCGAGCTCGCGGTCGACGCCCTTCTCCTGCGTGCGCAGCACGATGAGCCGCGCGATGTTCTCGTACACGTACGGCAGCGCGGCCACGAAGCCCGAGTTCGGCGAGTCACTGAGCGACAGCGTGTCGAGCGTCGCGTAGGTCGCCTCGATCGGCACCACGACGGTGAGCCAGAGGTCGAACACCTCCGAGACGAAGTCGCCCGCGTTGCCGCGCTCCAGCGCGCGGTGCGCCAGGATGTAGTGGTACCAGTAGCTGTTCTCGTGCCGGTCGAGCCGGTGCTGCAGCTCGCGGATCGTCTTGGCGCTCGTCTCGAGCGCGTCCGTCGAGCCGCTCTGCAGGTACAAGAGCAGGTACGCGATCGCTTTGCGCCGGGTGTTGTTCTCGGCGTCGGCGCCCTCGGCCTCCTTCGGCGCCAGCGCGCCGAAGTAGTCCGTCACGTAGCGGTCGAGCGAGATCCCCGCCTCGTTGCCGTAGCCCTTCAGCCGCTCGGAGAGCGACTTGGCGTCGGCGGACGAATACACGTAGGCGTAGTCGAGATAGCCCGACCAGACCTGTGACTCGGTGCTTGCGGATGCCGCGCGCGCGCAGAGCGCGAGCGCGAGTCCGAGCCCGATGGCGTAACGCAGCTTGTTCATCGGGCCCCCCCGGACCTGCGAAGGCAAGCGAGCGCGTAGGACAGCTCCGCGCAGCGATCGCCTTCCGCGCGCCCCGGTGCGCGCTCGATCCACATGAGAAACGCGTTCAGATTCTTGGTTTCGACGAAGCGGTAGTGCCCCGCCGAGCTGGAACACTCCCCACGATTTCCAACGGCTCCGAGCACCTGTTGCTTGAGATCGTCTTCGAGCCGGTCGGTCCGGCACGCCGCGAGTGAGCCGAGCGGCACGCCGCGCAGCTTCTCGTTCGGCTGACTGCGCGCCTCGGGCGGCGGCGGCGCAGTCACTCCCGGTCGCGTGTAGTCACGCGTGTCCGTCGCCGACGCGGCAAGCGGAGCGTTCGCGCGGTCGGCCGAGAGGCCCGGCATCGCCAGGCCCTTCGTCGGCGGCGGCCGCCGCGTGACGACCGGCGCGCTCGGCGACGGCACCGCGCTCCGTGCCAGAGTCGAAGCGGGCGCGGCGTCGGCGACGGCGTCGGGCACGGCGGCCGCAGCGGGCAGCGCGACCGGCTTCATGACGGGCATGTTCGCAGGCGGCCGCTTCGGTCCCGGTACGCCGGGCGGCAGGCTCGCCACGCGCGCAGGCGGCGGAGTGTCTGCCGCGGGCTGCGGCGCCGCAGTCACTGCGTCGATCGATACCTTCGGCGCCGGTGCGCGCGCTGGCGCGGGCTTGTCGGGCAGCGCGACGGGCTTCCACTCCGTGCGCGTGTCCGGCTGCGTCGCCTCGGCCAGCACCGGCGCGGGCTTCGGCATGTCGACGACGACCGGCGGCGGCCGGCGCGCGGGCGCGGGCGGCGGCGGCTGGACCGGGCGCGGCGGCGGCGGCGCGATCGGGGCCTGCTTCCACATGGGCGCGGGCTCCGGCGCGACCGGCGGCGGCAGGACCGGCTTGGGCAGGGCCCTGGCCACCTGCACCGGCTTCGGAGCTGGCTCGCGCCGCTTCGGCGGCTCGGGCTTCTTCACCGGCGGCGGCTTCGGAGGCGGCTCGGCCTTCGCCACGACGACGGGCTCGGGCGGTGGCGGCTCGGGCAGCGGCTGCAGCACTTGCTCGGGCTCGGGCGCGGGCGACGGCTCGGGGGGCGGCGGCGGCGTCTCCTCGAGCTGCACGATCTGGATCGCGCTCGGCGGGTCCTCGGGCGGCTGGATCGAGCGCAACAGCGCGAACACGGCGAGTCCACCGATCAGCACCGTCGCCGCGCCGCTCGTCGCGTTCGGCAACAGCGGCGGCGACTGGGCCCAGCGCACCGGCTGCGCTTCGATGCACAGCCGCGCGGCGCCGTGGCCGTACTGGCGGCGGATCGCGCTGGTGGTCACTGGGGGTCCGAGACTCGCTCGATCGTCGCGCGCCGATTGCTCGGCCAGATGTCTTCGATCAGCCCGACGGCGTAGAGCAGATCTTCACTGCGCGAGTCCGCATGCGGCGCGAGCAGCGGCCGCTCGAGCCCGGCGCTGCGCAGGCGAGTGAGTCCCGGGCGCAGCGCTTCCTTGGTCACGCGCACGGGTGCACCGTTCGGCGTGACGAGCTCGAAGGGCTGCTGGCCGTCGCCGGGCGGGTATACACGGAGCTGCGCACCCTGGTACGTCGCCGCCATCGGCTGGGCGCCGGCGTCGGAGCCGATCTTCGGCACGACGATCTCGCCCAGGTCGATGCTCTTGGCGCTGTCGGGCGAGCCCAGCTGCGTCATCGCCAGCAGGATCAGGAAGGCGAGGTCGACGAACGAGAACAGCCACGCCGGAGTGTCCGAATGTGAGGACGCCACGGGTCTCTACAGCGACCGCTTGCGCTGAAAACCGAGTGACGGAGATCACACTCCGGGTCGGCCGTGCCCCTGACCGCGCCCGCGCCGCCGGCCGCCGCGCGCACCGCGCCGGCGCCCGCGCGAGCGCTTGCGGCGGGGCGTGCCGTCTGGCGGCGTTGCGTCTTCCGCGCCGGGCGGCTGCACCGGTGCGGGAGGGCCATGCGGGCGCCCGTCGTCCTGCGGCACGCGCGCCTCGGCCTCGCCCAGCACGCGCAGGAGCTCCTGGCCGAAGTGCTCGGCCCACCACGTCTTCACGGGTCCGAGCGCGCGCAGCTCGTCCAGCGAACCCGGCTGCACGGCTGCGATCTCCTCGAGCGAGGCGTTCGGACAGAACACGCCGGGGTCGAGGCCGAGCTGGCGCGCGCGCGTCGCGCGCCAGCGCTTCAGCTCTTCGAGCCGCACCTCGCCGCGGCGGTCGAGCCGCCGGCGCCCGTTCTGCGTGGCCTTCCGCTCGAGCGGTGGGTGCTCGGGCCCGTCGAGCCCGCGGTGCACGGCGTCGACGACGTCCTGGCCGAGCCGGCGCAGCACCAGATCGGTGATGCCGCGCCGCTTCGCGAGCGCGCGGCGCGACAGCGGCGGGTTCTGCGCCAGGTCGAGCAGGGTGCCGTTGCCCATGACCTTGAACGGTGGCCGATCGCTCTCACGCGCGCGCTTGTCGCGCAAGAGGAAGAGCTCGCGCAGCACCGCGAGCGAACGCAGCGGCAGCTTGCGCGAGCCCTTGATGCGCAGATAGCCCTGCTGGTCGAACTCGCGCTCGGGCCACACGCGCTGCTCGAGCGCGCCGAACTCGGCGCGCGCCCAGGCGAGCCGGCCCAGTCCCTCGAGCTCGCGCTCGAGGATCTGCGCCAGCTCGGCCAGGTAGCGCACGTCGGCCGCCGCGTAGTCGACCTGCACGTCTCGGAGCGGACGGCGCGACCAGTCGGTGCGCTGCTGGTCCTTCGAGAGGCGCACGTCGAAGTGTCTCTCGACGAGCGCGCCGTAGCCGACGGCCGGATAGCCGAGCAGCTGCGCCGAGATCATCGTGTCGAACAGGTTCCGCACGCGCAGGCCCGAGTGGCGGTTCAGCACGAACAGGTCGTACTCGGCCGCGTGGAAGACCTTGCGCACAGCGGGGTCGGCGAACACGGGCGCCAGCGCGGCGAACGCGCTGGCGGGCACGGCCAGCGGGTCGATCAGGAACGTCCCGCAAGACGCGCTGATCTGCACCAGGCAGAGCTTGTCGAAGTAGTGGAAGAAGGAGTCCGCCTCGGTGTCGACGGCGATCACCTTCTCGACGGCGAGCTTGGCGGCGAGCTCTTCGACCTCCGCGATCGTCTGGATGAACGGGTACTCGGCCATGAGCCGGCCTGGGGCTCCTTGCGGGGGATCGCAGGCGCCGCGCGATTCTAACCGCGGCGGCGGCCCGGGCCAGTGCTGCGCGGGGATTTCCCGAGCAGCGCCTCGAGCTGGTCCTCCAGGCGCTCGTGGGCGGCGAAGCTCTCGAGGAAGGCCGCGAACACGGCGCGGGCCGCGCCGACGTGGTCGAGCTCGAGGTGGGCGCGGACCTGGTCGAGGTCGCGGCGCATGCCGATGTGCGCCAGCCGGAGGCTCTTGATCGGTCCGCCCTGCGCCGGCGCGCGCTTCTCCGCGGCCGGAAACACGAAGTCCTCCTCGCGGACGAGGTGGCGGAGCAGCAGCTCCCGGTACTCGGCGAACGCCTCGCGCGAGCGGGCCAGCTGGCCCTGCTCGAGCGCGCGCGCGGCGTCCTTGGCCAGGGTCTCGAGCTGCTCGCCGCCCTCGCGCCAGCTCTCGAGCGGCCCCTGGGGCGCGCGCGGCTTCTTGGCGGCGGGCTTGCGCGCGGGTCTCCGGGCAGGCGGCTTCTTCGTGGAGCGCGGCGCCATCCTGGCGCGGATCTTAGCCGATGGCGAACCTTGCCAGCGATGCGCGCGAAAGCCCTCGCCTGTGCGCTCGCGGCCGCGCTCGCCTGCGCGTCGGCGGCGGAAGCGCCCCCGCCCAAGGCGGAGCTCGCCTGGCGCGGCTGCGGCAGCGGCTTCCGCTGCGCCGAGCTGCTCGTGCCCGTCGACCACGACCGGCCGCACGGTGGGAAGCTCACGCTCGCGCTCGCGCGCCGGCCCGCGGAGTCGAGCGCGGAGCGGCTCGGCATCTTGATCGTGAACCCGGGCGGGCCCGGCGTATCTGCGCTCGAGTATCTGCGCTCCGCGTGGCCGCGGCTGGGCGAGAGCGTGCGCAGCCGCTTCGACCTCGTCGCGTTCGACACGCGCGGCACGGGTCGTTCGAGCCCGCTCGACTGCCACGCCTCGTTCGCGGCGCTGATGGACCAGGACCCTTCGCCCGGCGACGCCGAGTCGTGGCAGCGCGCCGTCGCGGCGAGCCGCGCCCTCGCCGAGGAGTGCACGCGCAAGCACGGCGAGCTCCTGCCCTACATGAGCAGCGCCGACAGCGCCCGCGACATGGACTGGGTGCGCGCGGCGCTCGGCGAGGAGCAGCTCAGCTACGTCGGCTACTCGTACGGCACCGCGCTCGGCGCGGCGTATCTCACGCTGTATCCACAGCGCGTGCGCGCAGCCGTGCTCGACGGCTCGATCGACCCGGGCTTCGACCTCGAGCGCTTCGCGCGCGAGCAGGCCGTCGCCGTCGAGCGCGCGCTCGCCGCCTACGACGCGAAGGCGGCCGAGAAGGGCTGGCACGGTGCGAACGCCCTCGACGACGCGTTCGCGCACGCGAAGCGGAAGAGCACGGTGCTGTACGCCGCGGCCGAAGGCCTGTCGTCGCCGCCCGACGGCTGGCACGACCTGGCCGACGCGCTGGGCCGCGCACAGGGGGGCGATACGAGCGGGCTCGACGACCTGGCGACGCGCTACTTCGGCGTGCACCCCGACGGCACGCGCGAGCTCTCGGTCGAGGCGCAGCTCGCCGTGTTGTGCGCCGACCAACACCGTTTGGTGTCAGCCGATGCGTACCGCGAGGCGCTGCCCGCGCTCGCCGCCGCGTCGCCGCACTTCGGCCCCGGCAACTTGTTGTCGCACCTGCCCTGCGCGTTCTGGCCCGCGCCCGCGCACCGGCCGCCGACGCCCGGCGCGAAGCACACGGCGCCCGTGCTCGTGCTCGCCAACGACGCGGACCCGCTCACGCCGCACGTCTGGGGCGAGCGCCTCGCCGCCGCGTTCCCGGAGGCGACGCGCGTGGACATCCAGAGCCAGATGCACACCGCGTTCGGCCGCGGTGACGCGTGCGTCGACGGGCTCGTCGACGGCTACCTGGTCGCGCCCGCGCCGCCGGCGCGCACGCACTGCCCCTAGGTCAGGAGCGCGGTGACCTGGCTCAGCACGACGCCGAGGATCACGCCCGGCGCCAGGTAGATGAAGAGCAGCCCGAGCCGCACGCCTATCGGCTGCTCGAGGTGAGTCATCAGGTAGAACGGGCTCGTGACTCCGAGCAACAGGTTCGACAGACCCCAGCCCAGGTTCTTGTTCAGGAACGCGTGGATCACCATGGAGAAGTGGATGACGAGGTGCGCGAGGAACGCGACGCCGCCCACGATCACCCACGTCCAGCCGTACGTCTTCCACCACTTCGCGAGCGCGTCCTGCTGCTTGATGGTGAGGTCCTTGCCGCGGACCTGTCGCACGGTGTCCTCGACCGACGTCTCGGCGATCGCGTCGTTCTGGCCCTGCTTCGCCGCCTCGTTCGGGTCGACGCGCGTGGGCATCTCGCGCGTCTCGAGCTTCGCGCGATACTTCTCGGGGATGTCGTACAGGTTCTCCGTGAAGTGCACGTGCCCCTGCTCGTCCTTGTACTTGTACGCCTGAGCGCGCGCCTCGCGCGCCGCGAGCCCCGCGAAGGCGAGCCCGACCGACGCGAACAGCGCGAGCGCCACCACCGCCGAACCAGCGCGAGCTTTCATGGCCGGATCATCGGCCGCGGGAACGCCGCCGCTTTACCCGTTAGAGTACGGCGCCATGCGCTGGTCGCAGACGTTCATTCCCACGCTCCGAGACGACCCCGCCGACGCCGAGGCGACGAGCCACCGGCTCATGCTGCGCGCCGGCCTGATCCGCCAGCTGGGCGCGGGGATCTACTCGAAGCTTCCGCTCGCCGAGCGGGTCGCGCGCAAGATCGAAGCGATCGTGCGCGAGGAGATGGCGCGCATCGGCGCGCAGGAGTTCCGCCTGCCCATGCTGCACCCCGCCGAGCCGTGGAAGGAGAGCGGCCGCTGGGCGTCGGTGAAGGAGGAGCTCTTCCGCCTGCGCGACCGCAAGCAAGCGGACTTGGCGCTCGCCATGACCGCCGAGGAGATCTTCACCACGATCGCGCGCGACGAGCTGCGCAGCTACCGGCAGCTGCCGCAAATCTGGTACCAGATCGGCGACAAGTTCCGCGACGAGCCGCGGCCGAAGTCGGGCGTGCTGCGCGGGCGCGAGTTCACGATGAAGGACTCGTATTCGTTCGACGTGGACCGCGCGGGGCTCGACGCGTCGTTCGACAAACACGCCGACGCGTACCGGCGCATCTTCTCCCGCTGCGGCGTCGAGACGATCCCCGTCCAGGCGTCGTCGGGCTCGATGGGCGGCAGCGAGTCGGTCGAGTTCATGGCGGCCAGCTCTGCGGGCGAGGACTGGATCGTCGTGTGCCCCGGCTGCGGCTACGCCGCGAACCTGGAGAAGGCGCTCTCCGTCGCGACGCCCGTCGCCGATCCGCCGGCGGCGGGGCCGGTCGAGAAGTTCCCGACGCCCGGCATGCGCACGATCGAGGACCTCGCGGGCTTCCCCGGCGGTGCGCCCGCGGAGCGGCAGATCAAGACGCTCGTGTACGTCGTCGGCGACCAGCCGGTGCTCCTGCTGCTGCGCGGCGACCACGAGCTGAACGAGGTGAAGCTCGGCGAGCTCTTCCCGGGCGAGGCCGTGCGGCCCGCGCAGCCCGAGGCATGCCGCGCCGCGCTCGGCGCGCTGCCCGGCAGCCTCGGCGCCGTGGGCGTGCGCGGCCTGCGCGTCGTCGCCGACCGCGCGCTGGAGGGCCGGCGCGAGATGACGACCGGCGCGAACGAGAACGATTTCCACCTGCGACACGTGGATGTGTCGCGCGATCTGGCGAGCGTCGAGTGGGCCGATCTGCGCAACGCGCGCGCGGGCGACGCGTGCACGCGCTGCGGCAAGTCGCTCGAGATGAAGAAGACCATCGAGATGGGCCACATCTTCAAGCTCGGGCTGCGCTACTCGGAGTCGATGGGCGCGCGCGTGCTCGGCCCCGACGGCAAGGAGACGCCCATCGTGATGGGCTCGTACGGCATCGGCATCGAGCGCATCATGGCCGCCGCCATCGAGGCGCACCACGACGCGAACGGCATCGTGTGGCCCGCTTCGATCGCGCCGTTCGACGTGGTGTTGTCGACGGTCAAGGCGAGCGACCCCGAGCAGCGCGAGAAGTCGGAGCGCATGTACGAGGAGCTCCGCGCCGCGGGGCTCGAGGTGCTGCTCGACGACCGCGACGAGCGGCCGGGCGTGAAGTTCAAGGACGCCGACCTGATCGGCATCCCGTTCCGCGTCGTGTTCGGGCCGCGCGCGCTCGCGAAGGGCTGCGTCGAGTTCGTCGTGCGCGCGGGCGGCGAGGCGCGCGAGCTGCCGTTGGGCGACGTGCGTGCGGAGCTCGCGCGCAGGCTCGCGAAGTGACTGCGCCGCTCTCGGTGCTCGTGGAAGACGAGGAGATCTTCCGCGACACGGTCCGCGCGTTTGCCGAGAAGGAGCTCGCGCCGCGCGCGGCGCGCCAGGACGCGCAGGGCCACTACGACGCGGACCTCGTGCCCAAGCTGTTCGAGCTGGGCGTCATGGCGATCGAGACGCCCGAGGAATGGGGCGGTGCGGGCGGCAGCTTCTTCATGTCGGTGCTCGCGATCGAAGAGCTGTCGCGCGGCGACGCCGCCGTCTCGGTGCTGGTCGACGCGCAGAACACGCTCGTCGCGAACGCGCTGCTCCGCTTCGCGGCGCCCGAGCTGCGCGAGCGCGTGCTGCGCCGCATGGCGAAGGACACGGTCGCGTCGTACGCGCTGTCGGAAGCGGGCTCGGGCAGCGACGCGTTCGCGCTGCAGACGCGCGCCGTCGAAGCCGGCGACTCGTACGTACTCACCGGCCGCAAGCTGTGGATCACGAACGCGGCGGAGGCCGGCGTGTTCCTCGTCATGGCCAACGCGAACCCCGAGGCCGGTTACCGCGGCATCACGAGCTTCATCGTCGACCGCAAGACTCCGGGCTTCACGATCGGCAAGAAGGAGGACAAGCTCGGCATCCGCGCCAGCTCGACGTGCGAGCTCGTGTTCGACGGCGCGCGCGTGCCGAAGGCGAACGTGGTGGGGAAGCTCGGCCAGGGCTACAAGATCGCGATCGAGACGCTGACCGAGGGCCGCATCGCGATCGGCGCGCAGATGGTGGGAATCGCGCAGGGCGCGCTCGACGACGCGCTCCGCTACACCGCCGAGCGCAAGCAGTTCGGCAAGCCGATCGGCTCGTTCCAGGCGGTGCAGTTCCAGCTCGCGCAGATGGCGACCGAGGTCGAGGCCGCGCGGCTCATGGTGTACGACGCCGCGCGGCTTAAGGACGCGGGCAAGCCGTTCCTGATCCAGGCCGCGATGGCCAAGCTGTTCGCTTCGCAGGTCGCCGAGCGAGTCACCTCGCTCGCGATCGAGCTGTTCGGCGGCGTGGGCTACACCAAGGAATATCCCGTCGAGAAGCGCTGGCGCGACGCGAAGATCGGCAAGATCTACGAGGGCACCAGCAACATGCAGCTGCAGACCATCGCGAAGCAGATCCAGAAGGGCTGAGCGCCCGGCCGATGGCCAACCTGCTCTCCGCGCTGCGCCTCTTGCTGGCCGCGCCGCTGGCGCTGGCGCTCGCGCGCGGCACTCCTGGCGCGGGCCTGCTCGGTGCGACTCTTTTTTGTGTAGCGATCGGGACCGACCTTGCGGACGGCCCGATCGCACGAGCGCGCGGCACCGCCGGCGCGCTCGGCCGCGCGCTCGACCACTTCGCCGACTTCAGCGTCGTGGCGTCGGGCCTCGGCGCGGCGGCGCTGCGCGGCAGCGTGCCGTGGGCGCTGCCCGTGCTGATCGCCGTGGCATTCCTGCAGTACGTCGCCGACTCCTACTGGCTGCATCGAGCCGGCGAGCTGCGCATGAGCCAGCTCGGCCGCTGGAACGGTATCCTGTACTTCGTGCCGCTGGGTGGGGCGCTGCTGGTCGAGCTGGGCGGCGCGGCGCTGGCCGCGCCGACGGCGTGGTGCGCCTGGGCACTCGTGGCCACGACGCTCGCTTCGATCGCGGACCGCGCGCTCTCGCTGCGCCGCGGCGCGCCCGGCAGCGTCTGATGCGCCGCGCTCGCGCCGCGCTGGTCGCGCTGCTCCTGGCCGCCTGCGCGTCGCCCGGCGCGGCGCCCGGGTCCGCGCCGGGAGCGGCCCGCCCGGCGTCCGCCGGCTACGAGGCCATGACACCGAGCGGTGTCGAGCTCGTCTACGACCCGGTGCGCCGCAGCTACGCCGTGCCTGCAGCGCCGGGCGTCTTCTGGCTCGACGGCCACTACTTCGAGCGCGGCGAGCGCGGCTGGCTCACGAGCGAAGCGCTCGACGGCCCGTGGCTGCCCTGCGCCGACTCCGAGCTTCCCGCGGGCCTGCGCGGCCGCTAGCCCGCCCTCCGTTATTCTGCCGGCATGTTGCGCGTCGTCTTCTCCGCGGCCGGGCTGCTCGTGCTCTCGAACCTGTTCATGACCTTCGCGTGGTACGCGCACCTGCGGAACCTGTCGCAGCGCCCCTGGTGGCTCGCGGCGCTGGTCAGCTGGTCGATCGCGCTCTTCGAGTACCTGCTGCAGGTGCCCGCCAACCGGATCGGCTACACGGCGCTCTCGCTGCCGCAGCTGAAGATCATGCAGGAGGTCATCACCCTGCTGGTCTTCGTGCCGTTCTCGGTGCTCTACATGCAGAACCCGGTGAAGCTCGACTTCCTGTGGTCGGGGCTGTGCATGATGGGCGCGGTGTACTTCATGTTCCGCTCCTGAGGCGTATAATCGGGCTGCATCGGAAAAGGAGGGCAGGAGGGCGGATGGACGTCCAAAAACTGCTTCGCAATCCCAGGTTCCGGCTCGATCGAGACCCCGCACCCAACCCGGTCCAGGTGAAGCAGTTTCAGGAGCACGCGCCCCAGAACCTGCCTCGCACGTACCTGCGCTTCCTCGAGTCGTGCAGCAGCGCGCGCGGGAAGATCCCGTACGACACGGGCTACATCGAGTTCTTCGCCGCCGAGGCGGCGCTCGATCAGAACCAGAAGCACCACGTCGTCGAGAACCTGCCGGGCTTCTTCGCGTTCGGCTGGGACGGCGCGGACGAGCTCTACGTATTCGACCTGCGCAGCGAAGACGGCGCGCCCGTGTGCTGCGTATCGACGAAGTCGACCCGCGTGACCGAGGTCTCGCGCATCACGAACAGCTTCTCGGAGTTCCTCGAGGGCATCGTGGCGATGGGGACGAACTAGGCGGAATGCTCGAGCAGCGCGCCGTAGGCTCGTCGCAGGAAGACGAGGCCGATGGCGGCGTTGAAGAACAGGAAGAAGTTGTGCTGGACGAAGCCGAAGATCGAGGCTTGTCCCGCGTAGCTCGAGAAGAGCACGACCCATAGCGTGACGGCGACCGCGCGCATCGGCGTCGGCGCCGCCGCCCCGAAGAACACGACGGGCACGTAGCCCATCATCTGGCGCAGGCCGACGTCGATGCCGAACAGGTGAGCCGCCGCGGTGTAGACCACGATGGCGGCCAGCATCGCGGGGGCGCGAATGGCCAGGAGCGCGACGTACTGCCACGGCTTCGCCAGGTGGAACGCGCGGAAGATCGGCCGCTCGCGCAGCTTCGAGCCGGGCAGGATCCGCCCGCTGAAGTACGCGATGAACAGGAAGAACACGACGACCGCGCCGCCCGCGATCCAAGGAATGAGGTCGAACTCCCGAGGCAGCTCGTCGCGCGCCATGAAGTAGCCGAGCGTCGCCCACGAGAGCAGGTAGTAGACCTCGCAGAAGATGATGAACAGCATGCTCGAGCCGACCTCCCAGCCGGGAATGCCGTGGCGGCGGTGCATGTAGAGCGCGATGGCGCCCTTGCCCACCTGCTCGTTGACGATCGAGATGATGTACGCGGACGCGCGCACGGGCAGCACGTCCCGATAGCGCACGGGCGCGTTGAACCAGTTGATCACGCGCCACAGCACGAGCGTGTCGATCACCAGGTAGAGCAGCGAGTACGGGATCATGAGCGCCAGCCACGGGCCCCAGCGCACGGCCTCGAGCACGTGCTCCATGTAGGGCGCGACCTCGAGCCCCTGGCGGTGCGCTGCGCCGCGTACGTAGGAGAACAGGAATACGAAGCAGACCGTGGTCACGGCCCACGGCGCGAGCTTCTGCCAGGTGCGCACGCGGCGGGGTGCCTGCGCCGCGCCGTTCACGCCGCGGCCTCGAGCTCGAGCGTCCGCTCGAGCGTCGCGTCGAGCGGGTGCAGCTCGAGCTGCAGCGCGCGCGCGGCGGGCGCGGCGTCGAGCCGTACGTCGTCGAGCAGGACCTCGAGCACGTCGGGCGAGAAGCCCGGGCCGAGCAGGCGCTCGCGCAGCCCGCACACGAAGCGCAGCGCGCTCGACGGCACGGCGATCACGCGCGGCGCGCGGCCGCGCAGGCGCGCGCAGCGCAACAGCAGCTCTCGGCGCGCGAGCGACTCGGGCCCGACCAGGTCGAGGGCTGCTCCGCGCGCACAGTCGACGTCGAGCGCCGCGTTCAGCGCCGCGTCGCCGACGTCGCGCGCGTCGGCCGGCTGCTCGAGGTTCGCGCCGCCGTCGAGCAAGAGCGCCAGCGGCTTCTCGCTCTGCCGCGCCAGCACGTGCGCGCCCATGCTGTCGCACGCGAGGAGCAGCGGGCAACGCAGGATGGTGTAGGGCAGGCCGGCGGCGCGCACGTGCGCCTCGGCGAGGCCCTTGCTGCGGTAGTACGCGTTGCGCGAGCGCGAGTCCGCGCCCACGGCCGACACGAGCACGAGCTTCTTCGCGTTCGCGCGCGCCGCCGCGGCGGCGATCGCCCGTGCGGTGGCCACGTTCGCTCGCTCGTAGCTCTCGTCGCGCGTCGGGATCAACACGCCGGCCAGGTGGATCACGCCGTCTGCCCCCGCGCAGGCCGCACGGAGTGCCTCGGCGTCGTCCCATGCCACGCGCCGCACTTGCACGCGCGCTCCGGAGCGCGCGGCGAGCTGCGCTTCGGCGCCCGCCGAGCGCACGAGCGCGACGACCTCCACGCCCGGCCGGGCGAGCGCGCGCTCGAGCAGCACGCGGCCGAGCGCGCCGTTCGCCCCCGTCACCGCGACGCGCGGCATGCTAGACGAAGCGCCCGCGCCCGACGATCGCCCACACCGCCTCGACGCGGTCGCCGCGCGCGGCGTAGTAGCGCTCGTGCAAGTTGATGGTCGTGTCGCCGTGGCTCGGCAGGATCCGGATGCGCGCGCCAGCCTCGATCTCCACGCCTTCGTCGACGAGCACGTGGCCGTGCTCCTCGGACAGGCCGACGACGCGGCCCGCGAAGTCGAAGCCCGTCGGCAGGCCGAAGTCGCTCGACAGCGACTTCACGCCGGCGTCGGTGACGAGCAGCCGGCCACGCCGGTGGATCACCGTCGTGTGCAGGGTGAGCGCGGGCTCGAAGTCGGTGCGCACGTCGCGGTAGCGCCCGTCCATGAACACGTAGCTGCCGGCCTGGATCTCGGTGATTCCCGGCACCGTGCCGGTGAGGTCGTGCGTGCCGGTGCCGCCCGACGACACGATCTCGGGCGCGAGCCCCGCGGCGCGCAGCGCGTCGACGTGCGCGAGGAGCTGCGCGGCGGCCGCCTCGGCCAGTTCCTTGCGTTTGGCCGCGTCGGCCACGAGCACCGCGTGGCCCTCGTAGCCCATCACCCCGCGGTACTGGACGCGGCTGTCGCGCAGGCGCCGCGCCAGCGCCACCGTCTCCTCCGGCGACGACGTGCCGCAGCGGTGCATGCCGGTGTCGACCTCGACGATCGCGCCGAGGCGCGGCGCCGACGCCGCACCGCGCAGCGCGGCATCGAGCGCGTCGACCTGCGCCGCCGAGTCCACGGCGACGATCAGCTCCGGCAGCACGCGCGCGAGCTCGACCAGCCGCGCGAGCTTCGCCGCGCCGACCAGCTGGTTCGCGATGAGCACGCTCGCGCGCACGCCGCCCGCGGCCAGCGCCTCGGCCTCGCCGAGCTTCGCGCAGGTGATTCCGATCGCGCCCGCCGCGAGCTGCCGCTCGGCGACCTCGACACACTTCGGCGTCTTCCAGTGAGGGCGGAGCTTCGCGCGCTTGTCCGCGAAGAAGCGGCTCATCGCTGCGATGTTGCGCTCCATGCGCTCGAGATCCACGACGAGCGCGGGTGTGTCGATCTCGGGCACGCGCATGCGCGAATGCTAGCATGGGGCACGTGATCGCGAAGATCGTGTACGCGCTCGCGGGGGTGGCGCTCGCGTTCTCGCTCGTGGGTCTGCACCGCGCGTCGAACGACATTCAGCGCACGAGCACGGTGCTTGCGGGCGGCGTGCCGGCGGTCGTGTGGGAGCCATCGCCGCCACTGCCGTTCGGCCAGACGCCCAGCTTCGATCCGCCCGTGCCCGTCGTGATTCTGTGTCACGGCTTCGCGGGCGACAGCGAGATGATGAGCTCGCTCGCGCGGCGCATCGCGAAGGCCGGCTACGCCGTGATCGCGCTCGAGTTCCACGGCCACGGCGAGAACCGGAACCCGTTCGCGTTCTCGCCCGACGGCGGGCTGCTCGGCGCGGACATCGACGCGGCGCTGCTCTACGCGCGCACGCAGCCGCGCTTCGACGGCGAGCGCATAGCGCTCGCGGGTCACTCCATGGGCGCGTTCGCGGTGGTCGCGCACGCCTCGCGTGACCCGGGCGTCGCGGCGGTCGTCGCCATCTCGGGTGGCGCGCCCATGTCGGGCCCGTTCACGCCGCCGAACACGCTCGCGATCTGGGCCGACGGCGATCCCGCGGGCCTGCGCCGCGGCGCGCGCGAGCTGGCCGCGAAGGCCGCGGGACTCGAGCAGCTCGTCGCCGACAAGACGTACGGCGAGCCCGCGCGCGGCACGGGCGTGCGCATGACCGAGGTGCCGGGCGTCGACCACGTCACCATCCTGTACTCGGCCGAAGCCGCGCGGCGCATCGCCGATTGGCTCGGCGAGACGCTCGGGCCCGGCCACGGCACCCCCGAGACGCCGGGTCCCGACCCGCGCCTCCCGTTCGTGCTGGCGGGGCTCGCGGCGGCGGTCGTGTGCGCGTTCGGGCTGCCGCGCCTGCTCGCGCCGCTCGCGCCGCGCATGGGGCTCGCGCCCGTGCCGAAGCCGTGGCTGCCGCTCGGGCTGCTCGCGGTGTCACTCGCGGCCGCGCTCGCGATCCAGTCGGGCGCCGACTCACTCGCGACGCGCGGCATGTTCTCGTTCGTGCCGCTCACCGCGGGCCGCGACCTGTTCGGCTTCTTCGCGCTCACGGGTGCGATCTTCCTGGCGCTGGGCTCGCGTCGGCGCGCCGCCTCGGCCGACGGCCTCGGCGATTCGCGCACGTGGCTCGCCGCGGGCGCGCTCTTCCTCGCGGTGTACGCCGTGATCGGGACTCTGGTGCTGCCGTTCTGGGACACGTTCCCCGCTGCGCACCGCCTGCCGTGGGCGCTCGTCGCGACCGCGCTCTTCCTGCCCTACTTCGGCGCCAGCGAGTGTCTCTTGCGCGGCGCGGGACGAACGGGCTGGTGGCTGCCCGCCGTCGGCAAGGCGCTCACGCTCGCGGTGGTCGTCGCGGGCTGTCTCGGTGGACTCCTGCCTTTCGTGATCGTGCTCGGCATCGCGCCGATCGCACTCAACTTCGTGCTGTTCGAGATCGTGGCGCTGCGCATCGGCCGCTGGATGCCCGGCCCGTGGATCGCGGCGCTCTTCCAGGCCGCGTTCACGGGCTTCTCGTTCGCGGCCGTGTTCCCGTACGAAGGCAGCTAGCCCTCGGCCGTCTCCTGATCGAGCGTGCGCACCAGCGGCCGGAGCGGCGGCTGGCCGTCGTGGTTCCAGTCGAGCGGCGGGAGCTGCATGCGGCCCAGCGGGCACAGGCGCGACGCGCCGGCCGCGGCGGCGAGCTCGGCCAGCCGCGCGCGCTCCGCGCCGAAGCCCGCGTGACCGACACACGAAAGTGTAGGTGTGAGCCCCGCGCAGAACGAGCCCAGCGACTCGAGGTCGGGCACGGGGACGACCGACACGAAGCGGAACGCGCCTGGCGGCGGCCGCACGTCGCCCGCCTCCAGCGCGACGGTCCAAGTCGACGCGCCGGCGGCCATCTCGAGCCGCGTGCCCTCGCGCACTGCGGCGCGCGCCCGCAGCTCGACGAGCTCCGACGCCTCGCCGGGGGCGAGCGCGCCGCGCGGCAGCTCGTCCTCGACCTCCTCGAGCGCGCTCGCGAGCGAGCGCGCCAGCTCGGCCGCCCGCCCGCGCGGCGCGTCCACCGCGAGCACCCAGGCGGGCGACAGGCAGCCGCGCCCATCCCACAGCGCGACGTCGAGCGCGAGCCGGCGCGCGGCGACGGCGGGCTCGACGGCGGGGCCGAGCGCCGCGAGCGACCCCTTGTGCCCGTAGCCGAGAAACGGCCGGCCGGCGCCGACGCGCGCGCGCAGCGCTGCGATGGTGGCGTCGCTGCCGTGCGCGACCACCGCGTCGGCCTCGTCGAGCGCCTTCGCGTCGCTGCCCACCGCGAGCGCCGCGCCGATGGCCGGGTCCGTCTCGGCCAGCGACGCCGCGAAGAACCGCGCCGACAGCGGGTCCGCCGACGCCGGCTTCGCGTAGACGGCCGAGCCCGCGAGCAGCGGCAGCGCCAGCGCCGAGAACGCGGCCGTGGGGATCGAGCCCGCCAGCCACACGGCGGTCACCGGCGGCACCCAGCACGGCGACGGGACCTCGCGCGCGCGCAGCGACTCGAGCGCGCTCTCGGTCCAGCCCGCGAGCGCCAGCTGGACGCCGCGCTCGACGACTTCCGGCGAGTACACGCCGTGCTCTCGGGCGAGCCGCTCGCGCTCGGGGCTCCGCGGCGCGCGCCAGCGCGCGAACGTCTCGCCCAGCGCTCGGATCACGCGCCGCGGCTCGAGCGCACCGCGCGCCGCGGCCAGCTCGGCGAGCTCTCTCACGGCGCACCCAGCAGCGCGTCGGCCGCCAGCGAGCAGCCGCGCGCCTCGGCCCCGGTCAGCCGGCCGAACACACGGAAGCCGCCGGGCGCGAGCTGGCCCGAATCGGACGTGAGCACGGCCTGGACGGAGCCCACGTTCGCGAGATCGACGTGCAAGAGCGCGCCGGTCTCGTCCGGGCCTACATCTTTCTGTGTCAGCGGATCGACCACGCGCGTGCGCACCCACGGTGGCACGAACTTCACGTCGCCGTAGCGGCCGGTCCGCAGCGTGGGCTCGTAGAACTGGCTGCCCAGCTCGCACATGCCGTACTGGTTCACGATGCGCGCGCGCGGCACGCCGAGGCGCGCTTCGATGGCGCCGTGCAGCTCCTCGCGCGACAGCTCGCGCGAACGGCCCTTGAAGCCGCCCGTCTCCATGACGCGCGTTCCGGCGGGCAGCGCGAGGCGCAGCCGGCGCTCGGCCAGGCGGTCGCAGAGGTGCACGAACGCGAACGCGGTGCCACACAGCGCCACGGGCGCGCGCGCCGCCGCGAGCTCCGCGATCGCGGCGTCGGGCTCCCAGCCGCCCGCGCCCACGAGGAACGCGCTGTCGGGCGTGCCCAGCTCCGCGGCGGCGCGCGAGAACATGTACGAGAGCGACGAGTCCGGCGCGGCCTCGGCCGGCGGCGCCAGCACGAGGAACCGGATGCGCGCCACGTCGGGCACGACGAAGGCGCGGAACGTCGCCAGGAGCGACGCGTCGTAGAGCGCCAGGTCGTCGAGCGCGAGCGCGCCTCGCGCCGCGGTCGTGCTGCCGCTCGTCCGGAACGTGCGGACGGTGTCGGCCGGCGGGAAGATCGCGAGCCGCGCCTCCTTGAACGCGCCGGTGGGCGCCGCGGGCACGTCGCGCCAATCGCGCACGTCGCTCGCGCTGCGCCCGAACGCGTCGCACAGCCGCCGGTACGCCGCGCCGCGCTCGTACTGCAGGTGGAACAGCGCGAGCGCCAGGCGCTCGAAGCGCGCGTCGTCGGGCGGCGCGTCCACCCCCTCGGATATCCACGCGAGGATCTCGCGCTCGAGCTCCTCGCGAGTCACTCGCACAGCTCCGCGAGGCGCTCGGCGAACGCGTCGAGGAGCTCCTCGGCGACGTCGAGCGGCGGGGTCAGCGCCAGCGTGCGCAGGTCGGGTCCCTCGCCCAATGCGAGCCAGCCCGACGCGAGCAGGCGCGCGCCGAGCTCGCGCGCGAAGCCGGCGTCGTCCAGCTCGACGGCGACGAGCAGGCCGCGGCCGCGCAGCGCGCGCACGCGTGCGCTGCCGCCGACCTTCTTGCCCAGCTTCGCGAGCCAGCGCCCGCCCAGCTCTTCCGCGCGCCGCGGCAGCGCGTCTCGCTCGAGCACGCGCAGCACCGCGAGCGCGGCCGCGCAGCCGAGCGGATTGCCGAGGTGCGTGCTCGTGTGCACGGCCTCGCCGTGCGACGCCGGCCAGCGCCGCATGACCTCGGGCCGGCCCGCGCACGCCGAGATGGGGAAGCCGCCGCCGAGCGCCTTCCCGAGTGCCACCACGTCGGGCAGCACGCCCTCGTGCTCGCACGCGAGCCAGCGGCCGGTGCGACCCAATCCTGTGTAGACCTCGTCGGCGACGAGCAGCGCGCCCGTTTCGTCGGCGATCGCGCGCAGCTCGGCCACGAAGCCGCGCGGCGGGAACACGAGCCCGCCGCGGCCCTGGATGGGCTCGAACAGGATCGCGCCCACGTCGCCCGCGCGCGCCGCGCGGCGCGCCGCTTCCGCGTCGCCGAACGGCACGAAGCGGGTCTGGCCTGCCAGCCGCGCGAGGAAGGGGCGGCGGAACTCGTCGCGCCACGTCGCGTCGAGCGCGCCGAGCCCGAGCCCGTGATACGCGCCTTCGAACGCGACGACCGCGGGCTTGCCTGTCGCGACGAGCGCCGTCTTCAGCGCGGACTCGACGGCGTCCGAGCCGGAGCTCGACAGGATCGCGCAGCCGAGCGGGCGCGGCAGCACGCGCTCGAGTGCTTCGAGCAGCTCGAGCTTTCGCGCGGCGGGGAACACGTCGCCGAGCGCGTGCTGCAAGAGGCCGGCCTGCTCGCGCAGCGCGGCGACGAGCTCCGGATGCGCGTAGCCCAGCACGGCCGCGCCGAAGCCGGCGCCGAGATCGACGAAGCGGTTGCCGTCGACGTCGAACAGGTTCGCGCCCGTGCCGCGCTCGAACACGAGCGGCCCGGGCGGGCCCTGGAACGTAACCTCGGGACACTCCGCGCGCGCGAGCCGCTCCGCCAGCGCGCGCGACCTCGGTCCGGGCACTTCCGTGGCGATGCGCGGCAGATCCTGTCCGGTCACGCGCGGATGCTAGCCCGCGACCCCCCTGGGGTACAGAGAGCGCGGCGGGTGGTATAAGTCGGCCCGGAGGTCGCGCGCACCTGGCGGGAGACGACGGGACAGCCGCAGCCGGCCCAGCGCGCGCGAACCAGAGCGGGCTCGCGCTGGCGGTGCGCGCCGCGGTGTATCTGGCGCTCGTCGTGGGGCTCTCCAATCTGTTGCTCGCCGACGCCGTCGACCGCGCAGCTCTCGCGCAACTCCGGCGCAGCATCGCGTGGGCGGCGGCTGCCCTGCTCGGGCTGTTTCAGCACGACGTGCGCGCGGTCGGCGAGCACGTGCTCGTGGGCGAGTCCGTGGTCGAGATCGTGAACGGCTGCACGGGGCTCGACGTGGGCGTGTTCCTGGCATCGGCGATCGCGGTGTTCCCCGCGCCGTGGCGCGCGCGCCTGCGCGGCGTGGCGCTGGCGTTCGCCGTCGCGCTCGCCGTGAACTTCGTACGCGTGCTGACCCTGTGCGTGCTGGTCGGGCGCTTCCCGATCGCGTTCGACGTCGTACACATTTATGTGTGGCCCGTATTGATCTCGCTGGCGTGCCTCGGCACGCTCGTGGCCTGGATCCGCACGGCGCCCGTCGCCGATGTCTAGGCGCGCGGTCTTCTGGCTGGTGCGCTTCGCGGCGATCTACGCGGCGCTCGCGGCCTTCGCAGCCGTCGCGCCGGTGTACCGCGAGCTCGAGCGCCCGCTGGCGTGGGCCGCGAACCTGTTGCTGCGCCAGACCGGCGGCGCGCGCACGCTGTCGCTCGAGCGCCGCGGCGACGAGACGGTGTACCTGTACGAGCTCCACGGCGACGACCGCGTGAGCCGGCTCGAGCGCCCGCTGCACGCGCACGGCTTCGTGCTGCTGCTCTACGGCGCGCTCGTCGCGTCGACGCCCTGGCTCGGCGCGCGCCGCTTCGCCGCCGCCACGGCGGGCGGGCTCGCGCTCGTCGGCGGAATCGCGCTGCTCATGCTGATGAGCGACGTCGCGAGCTGGGACCCCAGCGCCTACTCCGTGCCGCTCGGCTTCGTCGCCGGGCTGCACCAGACGGCTGCGGCCGGCGTCATTCCGATCGCCTACTGGGCGCTCGTCGCGTTCCGGCCAGCCGCTCCGCGCGGCGGATGATCGCGCGCCACATCGCGCGCGTGAGCACGCCCGTGTTGGTGTTCTGCCGGGACGGGTGGTAGCTCGCGAGCACCGGCGGACGGCCCGGTGCGCGGCAGAGCGCGCCGTGCGCGAACGGCTGGCTCGCGAGCGGTCGCACGCCGAACGCGCGCAGCACCGCGAGCCACGCGATCTGGCCGAGCGCCAGCACGGCGCGCGCGTCGGGCAGAGCCGCGAGCTCGCGCTCGAGCCACGGCCGGCAGCGCGACTGCTCTTCGTGCGTCGGGCGGTTCTGCGGCGGCACGCACTTCACCGCGTTCAGGATGTACACCGAATGGAGTCGCTCGCCGTCCCACAGGCCGCGCCGGCCGAGCTCGCCGTACAGCCACTCGCCCGACGCATCCAGAAAGAACGGCCGGCCCGAGCGGTTGGCGCCGTGCAGGCCCGGCGCGAGCCCGACGACGAGGAGCCGCGCCGCCCGGTCGCCGAAGCCGGGCACCGGGCGGTTCCAGTAGTCGGCGTGGCGCACGCGCAGCTCCGCCTGGTACGCGGCCAGACGCGGGCAGCGCGCGCAGTGCGGGACGTCGCGCTCGATCTCGCGCAGATCTCGCTCGAACGCGCGCATGTCGTGCGCAACCTACGCCGGTCCCCGGCGCGGCTCAAGCGCGGCGGGCGTTTCGCCGAAAAGGCAGAGCGGACGAGGAGGATCTCATGCGCGCGCTTCCCGTGTACGCCGCCATCGCGCTCTCGCTGGCCTTCACCGTCGGCGGCGTCGCGATCAACGGCAAGGCCGACCCGCCGCTGGGCCGGACGCCGGCTGCGACGATGAGCTCGGCGGCCGAGCAATCGCCCGCGGCGCTGCCGCTCCTCGAACAGCCACAGCCGAAGCAGTGCGGCGTTCCGATTCCGCCGAGCCGGCCGCCCATGCACATGCAGCTCAAGCCCGGCTCCTCCAAGGGCCAGTTCGTCACGCTCAACACGCGCGGCTACAACTACGCGCTGCCGGGCGAGATCCAATTCGATCCGGCGCCGGCGGCCGAGCGAGCTCCCGCGCCGCCCGCTTCGCCGCGCTAGCGCGTCGCGCGAAGCGCCTGCCAGAGCAGCGCCTGCCCGGCGACCACGGCCACGGCGAGCGGCCAGACGCTGCCGCCCGCGAACGGCCGCACGAGCGCGGCGACACAGACCGGTGTCAGTGCCGTCCACAGCGCGAGCCGCTGCACCTCTTTCGTGGTATGGCCGGCGCGCCGGCGGTTGACCAGCCCGGCGAGCAGGGTGAGCACCCCGTGGAGCAGCACGGCGCCCACCGCCGCGCGCCGCGAAGGTGCGGCCAGGGCCAGCACCAGGAGCGCCAGCGCCACGCCCGCGCGGCCGCCGCGCCGGGCCCCCAGCACGCGCCGCGCCGCCGCCGCGCGGCCCAGCGCCACGCCCGCCACCAGCGCAGGCACCTCGTGAGCTTCGAGGAACACGCGCCGCGCAGCCGGCGCGCCGGTCTCGAGCGACTCCATGGGCCTCCGACCGGCGCGAACGCGCCTCGCGCGGCATTCTACTGCCAGCGCATTCCGCCGATGCCAATGTCATGGAGCGCACCGACGTACTGATCGCGGGCGCGGGCGTGATCGGCTCCGCGATCGCCTGCGCGCTGGTCGAGCGGGGCGTGCGCGACGTCGCGGTCGTCGACGTCGACCTCGCCGGCCGCTTCGCCTCGTCCGAGCTGAACGCGGGCGGCGCGCGGGCGACCTGGTGGCAGCCCGTGAACGTGGCCGCGTGCCGCGACTCGCTGGCGTTCTTCGCCGCGAACGCCGACGCGCTGTCGTTCCGCCGCTGCGGCTACCTGTGGCTCTACGCCGACGCGGCGCTGTTCGCGCGCGCGCGCGAGGCGCGCGAGCTGCAGCAGCGCCTCGGCGTGCGCGTCGACCTGCTGGAGCCCGCGGAGGTCGCGCGCCGCTTTCCGGTCGTGGACCGCGAGCTCGGCGAGCTCGTGGGCGCCACGTTCTCGCCGAACGACGGCCTGCTCAACCCGAACGCGCTGCGCAAGCTCTACCAGGAGCGCGCGATCGCGGGCGGCGCGCGCTTCCTGAACCGCTGCTTCGTGGAGGGCATCGAGCTGGCCGCGCGCGCGACCGGCGGGCGCGAGGTCTCCGCCGTGCATCTGGTCGAGATCGCGAAGAGCGACACGAGCGACGAGGGCCGCACGGTCGAGCGCATCCTCACCGAGCACGCGGTGCCCGGCGAGGCCGTCGTCGACCAGCTCGCGGTGCGGCCGCGCTGGTTCGTGAACGCGCTCGGCGCGTGGAGTCCGCTCGTGTCGGCGCGGCTCGGCGCGCCCAGCCGCGCGCAGCCGGTGCGGCGCCAGATCGCGCTCGTCGACGTGCACGCGCACGACCTGCCGCCCGGCGTCGACCTGCACGCGCTGCCGATGGTCGTCGACGCCTCCGGCGTGTACTTCCATCCCGAGGGACCCTACACGCTCGTGGGTTACTCCAACGCCGACGAGCCCGTGGGCTACGACTTCCGCTACGGCGGCGACGAGTTCTTCGAGCGCGAGATCTGGCCGCGCCTCGCGCACCGCGCTTCGTCCTTCGAGCGCTGCCGCCACGTGCGCGGCTGGGCGGGCCTGTATTCGGTCACGCCCGACTGCAGCGGGCTGCTCGGCCGCGTGGCGGGCGTCGCGAACGCGCTCGAAGCGCACAGCTTCACGGGCCGCGGCGTCATGCAGTCCTTCGCGATCGGCCGCGGCGTCGCGGAGCTCGTCGTCGACGGGCGCTACTCGGCGCTCGACCTCTCGCCGCTCGCCGCCGAGCGCTTCGCGGCGGGCCGGCTCCTCGTCGAAGACTTGCACATCTAGCTCGCGCGCCCGATCCTGCGCCCGCATGTCGAGCCCGCTCTCGCGCACGTGGGGCTTCTTGAAGGTGCGGAAGCGCTATTGGCTGTTGCCGATGCTCGTCGTGCTCGCGCTGTTCGCGGCGCTCGCGCTGCTCTCCGTGGGCTCGGAAGGCAACTTCGTCTACACGCTGAACTAGCTAGGCGCGGATCGGCGAAGGCCGCGGCGCGACGCGCGCGCGCACGTGGCGCGCCACCAGCTCGACGAGCGTCTTGCGGTCGAGCGGCTTCAGCAGGAAGCCGTCGAAGCCGAACGAGCGCGAGCGGTCGCGGAGCTCCGCGTCGGCCGGCGGCGCCAGCGCGATGACCGGTGCGCGGCAGCCGACGTGGCGCAGCGACGCGACCGCCGCGAGGCCGTCCATGACGGGCAGGTCGAGCGCGAGCAGCACCAGGTCGAACGCGCCGTGCAGCGCGGCGTCGACGGCGCCGCGGCCCGTCTCGGCGGTGGCGACCTCGAGCCCCATCTCTTCCAGGCTGCGGCGCAACAGGCAGCGCGTCTCGCCGCACGCGTCGGCGACGAGCGCGCGGCCGGTGACCTCGGTGGTGGCGAGCCGCAGCCAGCCCGGGCGGCGCGCCGCCTCCTCGCCTTCGATCGGCCAGAGCGCGTAGCGCAGCCGGTACACGCCGCGCGCGTTCGGCGCGCGCTCGTACTCGAGGTCGCCGCCCAGCGCGCGCGCGATGCGCCGCGCGAGGGCGAGCCCCACGCCGTCGAGCGGCGGCGGATCTGCCGGCGCGTTCGCGCCGACGAGCTCCGACGCCGAGTCCAGCGCGCGCGCCAGCCGCTCGAACTCCTTCAAGCTCGGCCCGCGCGACGTGTCGATCACCTCGATCTCGCCACGCCCCGGGGCACGCCAGCCCGAGCGCACGCTGATGCCGCCGCTGCGCGTGTGCGCGAGCGCGCTCGCCAGGACGAGCCGCAGCGCGTGGCGCAGCCGCAGCGAATCGAACAGCGCGCGCGCGGGCACGACGGGCCGCACGTCGCTCCACAGGCGCAGGCCGCGCTCGTCGCAGCGCGGCCGGAATTCCTCGACGACGAGCTCGATCGTCGCGCGCGGGTTCGCCTCGAGCAGCTCGGGTGAAGGCAGCGCGGCGCGGGCGCGCTCGCTGGCCGCGATCTCGCGCACGAGCGCCAGGAGCTTCTGCCCGTGGCGGCGGATTCCCTGCACGCGCTTGCGGTCGCGCTGGCTCTGCGCCGACTCGAGCACCAGGTCCGCGTAGCCCAGCACCGCCGTGAGCGGACTCTCGAGCTCGGACGACAAGGTGGTCCGCAGGCCGGTCGTGGCCGCGTCAGTCTCGGCGCGGCTTTCGTCGAGCGCTCCCATCTCCCACCGGCGATCGGCGCGCGCGCGCGCGAGCTGAACCGCGAGGCGAGCTAGCGCAGCTCCGCCACCAGCTGCGCCTCCAGGCCGCCCAAGCTCGTGCGCAGGCCGCCGTCCAGCGCGCGGTCGAGCGAGCGGGTGCGCGCCATCTCGCGCACCACGTTCTGTACGCGCTCGCGCCCGGCGCGCCGGAACATCATCTCGACGGCGGCGTACGACTCGAGATACGCGAGCTCCGCCGGCGCCTGCGCCAGGCGCGCAAAGCTGGGGCCGGACAGGTCCACGAGCGGAATCCAGCTGCCGTCCGCGACGGCCGTGCGCAGGCGCGCGTCCTCGCTCGCCGTCAGGTGGTCGACGCCGAGCGACAGGCGCTCGAAGTACTGGGCCAGTCCCTCGTTCAGCCACGCGGGCCACAGGTCGCGCGGCGCGGCGGTCTCGAGCGCGGCGTGCACGTACTCGTGGTGCAGCGTCGCGACGAGCTGCGGCGTGAAGGCCTGGCCGCCGCGCACGTGCATCGAGCCGTCCCAGAAGCCGGCGGCGCGGAAGCCGAAGCGCGACGCGAAGTCGGCGTCGAACGCGTCGGGGGCATACACATAAACGTGTACCTTCGTGCGCGGCTCCACGCGCAGTCCGTCGCGCACCTGCGCGTGCGCGTCCTCGAGCGCCGCCAGCACGGCGCGCTCGAACGCGCGCGAGCCGTCCGCACCCGAATAGCGCGCGAAGCCCAGCGATTCGAACAGCACGAAGTGGCTCGAGGTGCGCTCGTTCCAGCCGCTGTCCGCCGACGCCCCGACGGGCGCGAGCAAGAGCAACAGAACCAGCGCAAGAGGAGGCGCGCGCACCTCCGGATTCTAACCCGAAAATGGCGCTCTCCCCTTTGCGGCGGGGGTCTTTCATGCTATTTGCCGCCTGTGCCGAATCATCGGCGCCGGATTTTCACTAGGGAGTTGCGGAACATGGGCATGAAGAAGAAGGCCGCTGGCAAGAAGGGCGGCGGCGACTCGATGATCATCTCGAAGTCGCGCGTCAAGGCGGCTGCTACGAAGTGCAACGTCGGGAGCGAGTTCTACGGTGCTCTCGAGGCGCACGTTCGCGAGGTGATCGCCGCGGCGCAGAACCGCGCGGCAGCGAACGGCCGCAAGACGCTGCGCCCGCAGGACGTCTGATCCCACGCTGATCAGGTACGGCGCCGACCGGGGCGACCCGGTCGGCGTTCGCGTCTCCGGCCCGCGACGTGTTGCGAGCCCTTCCGGTGTAGAATGCGCGCCGCATGCGCGCGATCGTGGTCGACCACTGGCAGGAGCCGAAGGACCTCGCGGCGCGCGACGTGCCCGATCCGACGCCGCGCGCGGGCGAGGTGCTGCTCGAGGTCGAGGCCGCGGGCTGCAACTTCTTCGACATCCTGCTCGTGCAGGGCAAGTACCAGCAGAAGCCGCCCTTCCCCTTCGTGCCGGGCGCGGAGGTCGCCGGCACCGTGCGCGCGCTCGGCGCCGACGTGCGCGGCGTAGCGCTCGGCGACCGCGTGTTCGCGGGCCTGTCGCTCGGCGCGTTCGCGGAGCGCGTCTGCGTGCCGGCGAGCGCGCTGCACCGCATGCCCGACGCCATGACTTTCCCCGAGGGCGCGGCCTTCCCCGTGGTGTACCCGACGTCCTATGCGGCGCTCGTGCACCGCGCGAACCTGCGCCCGGGCGAGACCCTGCTCGTGCACGCGGCCGCGGGCGGCGTGGGCGTCGCGGCCGTGCAGATCGGCAAGGCGCTCGGCGCGCGCGTGATCGCGACCGCCGGCGGCGCCGAGAAGCTGGAGGTCGCGCGCCGCGCGGGCGCCGACGTCGCCATCGACTACTCGCGCGGGGACTGGGTCGAAGCCGTGAAGCGCGAGACGTCGGGTCGCGGCGCGGACGTGATCTACGATCCGGTCGGCGGCGACATCTTCGACGGCTCGATGCGCTGCATCGCGTGGAACGGGCGGCTGCTCGTGATCGGCTTCGCCAGCGGAGTGATTCCCGAGGTGAAGGCGAACCGCATCCTGCTCAAGAACATCTCGGTCGTCGGCCTGCACTGGGGCGCGTACGCGCAGCACGAGCCCGAGCGGATCCCCGAGGTGTTCGCCGGTCTCGCGAAGCTGTACGACCAGGGGCAGATCCGACCGCTCATCTTCGGCACCTACGGCCTCGACGAGGTGCCGCAGGCGCTCGAGGCGCTCGCCGGCCGCGCGACGTACGGCAAGGTGATCATCGCGCCGTAGCGGTCCCCGCAGGGCGACGGAAAACCGGGGACCCCGCGCAAGCACGCTTGCACGAGATCCCCGGTCCGCGACGAAGCGGCGCGACGTCCGCCAAATACGGGGATTGCAGGGTTTTCCGTCCGCTGCGGTGGCAGACGCAGCAGCTTTGGCTGAACGGCTCCGTTCGCTGCGGCACGCTAGAGGGGAGTCGGCCTGGATACGACGCAGCCGCGCCGTTCGGTTTCACCCGAGCTCGGGCGGCACGGCCGCGCGCGCGGCGAAGCCGTCCCACTCCAGCGACTCGGCGTGCAGCCAGTGCCGGTCGAGCGACACACTCGATCCGTACACGCGGTCGCCCACCACGGGGAAGCCGAGATGCGCGAGCGTCGCCCGGATCTGGTGGCGCACGCCGGTGCGCATCTCGACCTCGACCAGGCTCTCGGCCTCGCCCGTGCGCAGCGCGCGAATTTGCGACGCAGCGCGGCGACCGCCGTCGCGCACCACGCGCACGTGGTCGCCCCGGCTCTCGAGCCGGAGCTCGACCTCGCGCGCGCCCGCGAACGCTCCGTGCACGAGTGCGACGTAGCGCTTGCGCACGCGCCCGCTCCGGAACGCCTCGCGCGCCGCGCGCCAGGCCGCGTCGTCGCGCGCGAACACGAGCACGCCCGACGTGCCCGGGTCGAGCCGGTGCACGACGCCCGAGCGCAGCCCCCCTTCGCCCACGCCGGCCGCTGCGGGAAAGCGCGCGAGAAACGCGTTCAGCGCGGTATCCCGCTCCGCGTGCGCGAGCGGATGCACCGCCTGGCCGGCCGGCTTGTCGATCGCGACGAGCCCGCCCGCGCTCGCCACGACGCGGAGCTCGAGGTCCGCATTGGGCGCCGGCGGCTCCTCGGGCCGCGCGTAGGGCAGCACGACGACTTCCTCGCCGGCGCGCAGCGCCGTGCCCTTCGCGGCCGGCCGGCCGGCCAGCAGCACGCGCTCGTCGGCGACGAGCTTCCGCGCGTATGCGCGCGACAGGCCGAGCTCGCGCGCCAGCCATTGGTCGAGGCGCGCGCCGGCATCCGCGGGCGCGACGGCGAAGCGACGCTCGGGTTCCACGGAGCGGATGATCGCAGAGGCCGGCGCGGCTATGCTCGGAGCACGGGAGGGGACTTGTCGATTCTCGAGCGCCTCGGCTTGGATCCCGGCGAGCGCGTCGTTGTGGTGCACGTCGACGACCTGGGCATGTCGCACTCGGCGAACGAGGGCGGCGTGCGCGCGCTCGGCGGCGCCGCGACGTGCGGCAGCATCATGGTTCCGTGTCCGGGCTTCGACGAGATCGCGCGGATCGCGCGCGAGCGCCCCGAGCTCGACCTCGGCGTGCACCTGACGCTCAACTGCGAGTACGCCGACTACCGCTGGGGGCCGGTGTCGCCCGACGCGCGCAGCCTCATGGCGCGCGACGGCGGCATGTGGGAGACGTCGCGCGAGACGGTCGAGAACGCCACGCCGGAGGACGTCGAGCGCGAGCTGCGCGCGCAGGTCGACCGCGCTCTCGCCGCCGGCATCGACGTGACTCACGTCGACGCGCACATGGGCACCGTCTTCGACTTGCGCTTCGTGGACGTCTACTTCCGCATCGCGCGCGACTACAAGCTGCCGGCCTTCGTGCCGCGACTGCGCACGCGCGACCTGCCCGCGCATGGCCTGCCCGATCGGCTCGCCGAGTACGCGCGCCGCATCGACGCCGCCGAGGCGCTCGGCATGCCGGTGTTCGACCACTTCGACGCCGACTCACTCGAGTTCCAGCCGGGCACGGGCCTCGAGCACAACTGCAAGCGGCTCGACCGGCTCGGGCCGGGGCTCTCCTATCTCATCACGCACTGCGCCGAGGGCAAGCCGGAGCTGCAGCGGATCACGCGCGACTGGCGCCAGCGCGACGAGGAGTTTCGCATCTACAGCGACGGCAGCATGGCGAAGGCGCTCGAGTCGCGGCGCATGCGGCGCGTGGGAATGCGCGGCTTGCGGGACCTGGTGCGCGCGGGAGCGCTGCCCGACTAGCCGCGCGCGCGGATCTCGATGCGCGCGCCGCGCTTCTCGAGCTCGCCCAGCAGCTGCGCCGGTGCGAGCGCATCGCGCGCGAGCGACAGGCCCGCGGCGACGCGGCCGTCGAGCGCGGCCGCGGCGAGCGCGCCCACGGACGCTGCGGCGAGCGGCAGCGGATCGGGCGCCGACAGCTCGGCCGTCGCGGCAGGCTCGTTCACGTCGCCCGGTGCGAACGCGCGCGCGGTCACCGCGAAGCCCGCTGCCGCGCGCCGCCCCAGCACGCGCGCCATGATGCGGCCGAGCGCGCCGTCGCTCGGCTCCAGGTAGCGCAGTGCGGCCACGCAGTGGCGCTCCGCGAAGCCGGCGAGATCGGCCGAGCTCGCCGCCGCGCACGCGGCGCGGCCCACCGGCTCGGGGAAGCTCCACAGCTCGGGCAGCGCGAGCCGGCTCGACCCGCCGGCGAGCTCGCGCGCCTCGGCCTGGTCGCGGCGCGCGGTGTCGCTCGCCAGGAACGGGCCCGTCGACGCGAGCTCGAGCTTCGCGATCTCGGGCACGCGCCGCACGAGTGACTCGGCGAGGAGACCCGGAATTCCCGGCACCGCGCCCGCGTGCAGCACGACCGGCACCTGCGCGCGCCAGGCAAGCTCGGCCACGTGCTTCTCGCTGCGCGGCTCGAGCCGGAGCGGCGACACGCCGATGAAGCCGGCGCGCAGCTCGAGCGCCGTCTGCAGCGCCGCGAGAGCGCTGCCGCCGCAGCACGCCACCACGAGCGCCGCACCCTCGACGACGCGCGCGAGCACGCGTGGGTCGGTCGCGTCGACGTAGCTCGCGCGGACGCGCTCGCCGTGCGCGAGCGCGAGAGACTCGGCGCGCTGCGCGTTCCGCCCTGCGATCCGCACGGGCGCGCCCGTGCGCGCCAGCAGCTCCGCCACGCAATGGCGCCCGAGCGCACCGTACCCGCCGAGGACGAGCACGGGTCGCATCAGTCACGCTCTCGAGGCCGCGCGGCTCTCACCCGGACGGAGCATACCCGGAGCACGTCAGCCGAGCAGCTCCTCGACGGTGGGATAGCCCGAGCCGCGCGGGATCTCGATGCGCCGCACGCCGTCGCGCTGCGTCAACACGGGCAGGATCGGCACGAGCGTCCGCTTGTGCGACTCCGCCAGCGCGTCGCTCGAACGCGCGAAGCCGCACAGGGTCTCCAGGTTCGCCCACGTCGGCAGGATCATCTGGCGCCGGCCGGCGCGGTACTCGGCGAGGCCCTGCTCCGGGCGCAGCCACACGTGGTCGGTCAGCTCGACGCCGTCGTGCAGCGCTTCGTGGCCGGCGGGCGTCTCGGCCGCGAAGAACACCGTGTCGAAGCGGCGCGGCGAGTCCTCGGGCGTGATCCAGTGCGCGTGCGCGGCGAGCCGGTCTGCGGCGAGCAGGAGGTCCTCGCGCAGGACGAGCGCGCGGAAGGACGCTTCGCCCGACTGCACCGCCAGTCGGTGGCGCGCGAGCTCGGCCGCGTGCGCTGCGTCGACGAGCGCGGACTCGCCGCGCCGCCGCGCCAGCAGGATGCCGCACTCCTCGAACGTCTCGCGGATCGCCGCCACGAAGAAGCCGAGCGCTTGCTCGCGCGGCACCGTGCCCACCGCGCGGCTCGCGCCCGCCGCGTCGAGCCCGACCACGCGGTCCGCGAGCGCGTGATCGTCGGCCTCGACGCGCCCGCCCGGGAACACGTAGGCGCTGGGCAGGAACTCGCTCTTCGCGTGGCGCTCGAGCAGCAGCACCTCGGGCCCCGCCGCCGAGTCGCGCAGCAGCATGACGGTCGCGGCGGGAACGGGTTCGACGGGCACGGCGCGCATCCTAGACGAGCGCGCGGCGCTTTGCCGGGCGCGCGCCGGGCGATAGCATCGCGCGCGTGTCGGCCGGGGCAGGCAGTGCACCGCAGCTGCGCGAGCTCCATTCGGCGCGCGCGGTCGAGGCGCGCATCGCCGAAATGGCGGGCGAGCTCGCGCGCGCGCTCGAGGGCCGCGCGCCGCTCGTCGTGGTGATCGCCGAGGGGGCGCGGCGCTTCGCGGCGGCGCTGGCGGCGCGGCTCGGCGAGCGCGGCCTCGCGGCGGAGCAGGTGATCGTGCGCGCGCGCCGCAGCCACGGGCTCGAGCTCCGTCCCGTCGAGCTCGGCGAGCTCGATGCAACGCGCGTCGCGGCGCGCGACGTCGTGGTCGTCGACGACATCGCCGACGAAGGCCGCACGCTCGAAGCGGTGTGCGCGCGCGTGCGCACGGGCGCGCCGCGCAGCCTGCGCACGGCCGTGCTGGTCTCGAAGCTGTCGCGCCGGCGCGTGGCGCTCGAGCTCGACCACGTTGGCTTCGAGGTCACGCGAGGCTGGGTGGTCGGCTTCGGCATGGACCTCGACGGCGCACTGCGCGAGCTCGACTGGATCGGCGTGGTCGTGGGCTCCGAAGCCTTCGAGGACTAAGGCTCGATCAGCAAGACGGTCACGTTGTCGTGGCCGCCCTGCGCGTTCGCTCGCTCGACGAGCGCGCGCGCGGCCTCGTCGAGATCGTCCTTGCGCGCGAGCTCGGCGATCTCGGCCTCGGAGAGCGCGTCGTGCAGCCCGTCGGTGCAGAGCAGGAGCCGGCCGCGCAAGGGCACGCGCGCCTGCAGCACCTGCGGCTCGAGCGCGCCCATCGTGCCGATCGCCTGCGTCAGCACGTGCTTGTCGGGGTGCGTCTGCGCCTGCTCGGCGGACAGCACGCCGCCCTCGACCATCGCGGCGACCAGCGTGTGATCCGTGGTGAGCTGGCGGATCGACTTGCGTGCGACCGAGTACACGCGCGAGTCGCCCACGTGCGCGACGACCGCCGTGCGCCGGCGCAGCGCGACCGCGGACAGGGTCGTGCCCATGCCGAACGTGCCGCGCTCGTCCGCTTCGCGCAGCACGGCGGCGTTCGCGTCGTGCAGCGCCTGCAGCATCGCCTCGCCGTGATCGCGCGCGCGGCGCGGGCGCGGCTGCGCGCGCAGGGTGGAGATCGTCGCCTCGACGGCGACGCGGCTCGCCACCTCGCCGGCGGCGTGGCCGCCCATGCCGTCGGCGACGACGAAGAGGCCCAGGTCGAGGTCGACCGCGGCGCTGTCCTCGTTGTTCGAGCGCTCGAGGCCCACGTCGGAGACCAGGGCGTAGCGCATCAGCCGCGGGCGCGTCCGGGCGCGCCGTCGAGGTCGCTGCGCAGGAAGCTGTACTGGATGTGGTCGAGGTAGCGGCCGTCGATGTACTCGGCCTCGCGTGCGATGCCCTCGCGCGCGAAGCCGAGCTTCTCCACCACGCGCTGGCTCGCCTTGTTCTCGAGCGCGACGAGCGCCTCGATGCGGTGCAGCCGCAGCCCGCCGAGCGCGTGCTGGAGCGCGGCGCTGGCCGCTTCGGTCGCGACGCCGCGGTCCCACTCCGAGCGGCGCACCCAGTAGCCGAGCCCCGCAGACGCGCGCAGCCAGTCGATGCGGTGCAGGCTCGTCACGCCCGCGATGCGCTGCGTCGCGCGCAGCTCGATCACGAACTCGAACGCGCTCTGGCGCGACCACGCCGAGCGCGCGGCGCGCAGGTAGCGGCGCGTCTCCGCGGGCCCGTGGTCGATGCGCGCCCACGGCAGCCAGGGCACGAGCTCGGGCAGCGTCTCGGCGATCGCCTCGTGCAAGAGCGCCGCGTCGCCGCGGCGCGGCGCCCGCAGGCGCAGGCGCTCGGTGGTGAGCTCGTTCGGATACAGGTCGAGCACGCTCAAGCGAGGAGTCTCAGCTGCGCGTACTTGAGCTTGATCACCTTCAGCCCCGCGCGGTCGAAGCGGATCGTCGCCTTCGCGGCGGCCCCCCCGCCGACCACCTCCATTATGCTGCCCGCACCGAAGATGGGGTGCTCGACGCGCTGGCCCACGCCTGGCAGGCTCTCGTCCGGCGGCAGCTGGCTGTCGCTGTAGTCGACGCGCGGGCCGGGCTCACGCGGCGGCGGCGCGGGCTCGCGCGCCACCGCGACGCGGCCGCGCCTGCCGGCGATCAGCTCGTCGGGGATCTCGGCGAGGAAGCGGCTCGGCGCGTTGTAGCGCACCGAGCCGTGCATGCGGCGCAGGGTCGCGTTCGTGAGCGTCAGCCGCTCCATCGCGCGGGTCATCGCCACGTAGCAGAGCCGGCGCTCCTCTTCGATCGCGGAGGGATCCTCGAGCGACGCGAAGTGCGGGAAGATCCCCTCTTCGAGGCCGACCACGAACACGTGCTTGAACTCGAGCCCCTTCGCGACGTGCACCGTCATGAGCGGGATGCGCTCGCCCGACTCGGGAATGCCGTCGGCTTCCGCGAGCAGCGTGACCTGCTCGAGGAACAGGTCGACGAGCGAGCGCGGGCCGTCGGCGCTGCCTGCGTCCGCGCGGTTCTGGCGCTCGAACTCCTCGACCGCGGACAGGAGCTCCTTCAGGTTCTCGAGCCGCGCCTCGGCCTCGATCGTGTTCTCGGCTTCGAGCGCGCGCAGGTAGCCCGTGCGCTCGAGCAGCTGCGCGAGCGGCTGTGCCACGGCGTCGCCGGCGAGCGACGGCCCGAGCGCCTGCATGAGCGCGACGAACTCGCTGACACGTTTCTGTGTCGCTACCGACAGCCCGCCGAGCCCGCGCGAGAGCGCGTCCCAGAACGTGGTCTGCTCGGCTTCCGCGGCGGCGAGCACGCGCTCTACGCTCGTGCGGCCGATGCCGCGCGCGGGCGTGTTCACGATGCGCAGCCAGCTCTCGGTGTCGGCGGGGTTGCGCAGCGCGCGCAGGTAGGCGAGCGCGTCCTTCACCTCGGCGCGGTCGTAGAAGCGCGTGCCGCCCACGACGACGTAGGGCAGGTTGTACTTGAGGAGCTCCTCCTCGAGCGGCCGCGACTGCGCGTGCGTGCGGTAGAAGATGGCCGCGTTGCCGAGCGACTCGCCCAGCTCGCGCAGCCGCAGCAGGTCGCCGACGACGAACGACGCTTCGCCGCGCTCGTCGGCCGCCTCGTAGAAGCGCACGCGCTCGCCGCCCGCGCGCTCGGTGAACAGCTTCTTGCCCTTGCGCTCGACGTTGTTCGCGACCACCGCGCTCGCGGCCGACAGGATCGGCTGCGTCGAGCGGTAGTTCTGCTCGAGCCGCACCACGTGCGCGCCGGGAAAGTCCTTCTCGAAGTCGAGGATGTTGCGGATGTCGGCTTCGCGGAAGCGGTAGATCGACTGGTCCTCGTCGCCGACGACGCACAGGTTGCGGTGCTCGGCGGTGAGCAGCCGCAGCCAGCGGTACTGGATGGGATTCGTGTCCTGGTACTCGTCGACCAGCACGAAGCGCCAGCGCCGCTGGTACTCGGCGAGCACGCCCGGGTGGTTCTCGAACAGCCGCGTGCACAGGAGCAAGAGGTCGCCGAAGTCGAGCGCGTTCGCGCGGCGCAGCTCGACCTGGTAGCGCTGGTAGATCTCGCGCAGCCGCCGGCCGTGCAGCGACGTCTCGTTCGCCAGGTCCGCCGGCAGCATGCCGCGGTTCTTCAGCCGGTCGATCGCCGCGCGCACGCTGCGCGGCGGCCAGGTCTTCTCGTCCACGTCGAGGGCGCGCAGCACGCGCTTCGCGAGCGCGAGCGAGTCGTCCGAGTCGTAGATCGCGAAGTTCGACTCGTAGCCCAGCTGCGAGATCTCACGGCGCAGGATGCGCACGCAGGTGGAGTGGAACGTCGACACCCACACGCCGCGCGTGCCACCGCCGAGCAGGCGCTCGACGCGCTCGCGCATCTCGCGCGCCGCCTTGTTGGTGAACGTGACCGCGAGGATCTCGTGCGGGTACGCCGCTCCGCTCGCGATCAGGTGCGCGACGCGGTGCGTGAGCATGCGCGTCTTGCCCGAGCCCGCGCCCGCGAGCACGAGCAGCGGCCCCTCGACGTGGCGCACCGCTTCGGCCTGCTCCCGATTCAGGCCTGCGACGATCTCATCCGGTCCCGGCACCGCGCGAGCTTAGCGAAAGTGGCGCGCGCGGCACCGCGCCGGGCGCTCACTCCACCGTGACGGACTTCGCGAGATTGCGCGGCATGTCCACGTCGGTGCCCTTCAGGGTGGCGACGTGGTAGGCGAGCATCTGCAGCGGAACGGTGGCGAGCAGCGCCGAGAGCGGCTCGCTCGAGGTCGCCGGGACGCGCACGACCTCGTCGGCGAAGCGCTCGGCGTCGGTGTTCTTCTCGTCGACGATGGCGATCACGATGCCGCCGCGCGCGCGCGCCTCTTCGGCGTTCGAGACGACCTTCGGGTAGACCGACGCCTGGTTCGCGACGATCACGACCGGCACGTTCTCGTCGATGAGCGCAATCGGCCCGTGCTTCATCTCGCCCGACGCGTAGCCCTCGGCGTGGATGTACGAGATCTCCTTCAGCTTCAGCGCGCCTTCGAGCGCGATCGGGAAGCCGTAGCCCTTGCCCAGGAACAAAAAGTCGCGCGCGTGCTGGCGGCGGCGCGCGATCGCCTCCATGTGCGGCCAGAGCGCGAGCGTCTGCTCGACGAGGCGCGGCAGCCGGCGCAGCTCGTGGCCGTGCTTGCGCACCTCGTCGGCCGTGAGGGTCCCGCGCAGGAGCCCGAGCTTCAGCGCCACGAGATACAGCGCCACGACCTGCGTGGTGAAGCACTTCGTCGACGCGACGCCGATCTCCGGCCCCGCGTGCGTGTAGAGCACCCAGTCGGTGGTGCGCGCGATCGTGCTGTCGTGCACGTTGCAGATCGCGAGCGAGCGCGCACCGCGGTCCGTGGCCTCGCGCAGCGCCGCGATCGTGTCGGCGGTCTCGCCCGACTGCGACACGGGAATCACGAGGTGCTTGCGGCCGATGATCGGCTCGCGGTAGCGGTACTCGCTGGCCAGGTCGACGTCGCACGGCACGCGCGCGAGGCGCTCGAGCATCGAACGGCCAATCAGCGCCGCGTGCCACGCCGTGCCGCACGCCACGAGCTGCACGCCCGCGAGGTCGCGCACCCAGCTCTCGTCGAGCGCGATGCCGTCGAGCTCGACGTCGCCCTCGGCCTCGAGGACGCGCGTGCCGATCGTGTCGCCGATCGCGCGCGGCTGCTCGAAGATCTCCTTCTGCATGAAGCGGTCGTAGCCGCCCTTCTCCGCCTGCACCGGGTCCCACTGCACGAGCTTCTTCTCGCGCACGACCGGGACGCCCGCGAAGGTCTGGATCGAGACCTCGCTCGTGGTCACGCGCGCGAGCTCGCCATCGTGCAGGATCTGGATCTGTCGCGTGTAGGGCAAGAGCGTCGCGACGTCGCTCGCGATCAGGTTCTCGCCCTTCCCATGGCCGATCACGAGCGGGTTGCCGCCGTTCTTCGCGATGACGATCTCGCCGGGCGACGACTCATCGACGACCGCGATCGCGCACGAGCCCTCGAGCCGCGCCATCGCGCCGCGCACGCTCTCGGCGAGCGAGCTGCCGCGCTTGCGCGCTTCGTACACCAGGTGCGAGATGATCTCGGTGTCGGTGTCGCTCTTGAACACGCAGCCGCGGCTCTCGAGCTCGGCCTTGAGCTCGCGGAAGTTCTCGACGATGCCGTTGCCGATCACCGCGACGGTGCCGGCGGCATGCGGATGCGCGTTGCGCTCGCTGGGCTTGCCGTGCGTGGCCCAGCGCGTGTGCCCGATGCCGAGCGAGCCGGCGAGCGGCACGTCGCGCAGCGCGCCCTCCAGGTTCACGAGCTTGCCCTGCGCGCGAATCACGCGGAGCTTGCCGTCGACGAGCACGGCGATTCCCGCGGAGTCATAGCCGCGGTACTCGAGCCGGCGCAGCCCGTCGAGGATCACGTCCTGCGCGCGGTCACTGTGTCCGACATACCCCACGATCCCGCACATCGCTCCGCCCCTCCTGCCGTTTCTCGACTCACTGATCGTGGCCGGAGCTGCCGAAGCGCCGCTTGCGCCAGCCCTCGATGTTCCTCTGCTCGGCCCTCGCGATCCCCAGCGCGCCGCTCGGCACGGTCTTGCTGATGGTCGAGCCCGCGCCGATGTACGCGTCTGCTTCGATGACCACCGGTGCGATCAGATTCGAGTTGCAGCCGATGAACGCGCGGTCGCCGACCGTGGTTCGTGTCTTCTTCGCCCCGTCGTAGTTCACCACGATGGAGCCGCAGCCGAAGCTCACCTGGCTGCCCACGTCGGCGTCGCCGATGTACGCCAGGTGGTCGGCCTTCGTGCCCGGCCCCAGCACCGAGTTCTTCACCTCGACGTAGTTGCCGATGCGGACGTCTTCGCGCAGCTCGCAGTTCGGGCGCAGGTGCGCGTTCGGGCCGAGCTCGCAGCGGTCGCCCACGCGCGAGCGCTCGAGGAAGCAGCCGGGCTTGAGCCACACGCCGTCGCCGATCGTGCACGCGTCGATCACCACGCCCGAGTCGATGCGGCAGCCGCTGCCGATGCGCGTGCCGATGCCCAGCGTGATCGACGGCCCGAGCACGGTGTCTTCGCCGACTTCCACGTCGACGTCGACGTAGATCGTGTGCGGGTCGACCATCGACACGCCGCGGTCCAGCAGGTCGTCGATGATGCGCGAGCGCATCAGCTCCTCGGCGCGCGCGAGGTCGCGCTTGGTGTTGACGCCCACGGTCTCGGTCCAGTCCTCGACCTTTGCGGTCTCGACGCGCCGGTTCGCGGCGCGCGCCAGCTCGACGATGTCGGTGATGTAGAACTCGCCCTTCTCGTTGTCGTCGCGCACGCGCGCGAGCAGGTCGAACATGACCCGCGCGTCCGCCAGATACGCGCCCAGGTTCACTTCGGTGATGCGGCGCATCGAGCCCGTGCACTCGGCGTCCTCGACGATGCGCGCGACGCGGCCACTCTGGTCGCGCAGCACGCGCCCGTAGCTCTCGGGGTCGGGCATGTCGCACACGAGGATCTCGAGGTCGGCGCCCGTGCGCTCGAACGACTCGCGCATGGCCGCGAACGTGCTGGCGCGATAGAGCGGGTGGTCGCCGTTCATGATCAGCACGGGGCCGTCGTGGTCGGCGAGCGCGCTCTGCGCCTGGAGCGCGGCGTGCGCGGTGCCGCGCTGCTCGGCCTGGCGCACGAGCTCGACGTCGTGCCCTGCGACCGCGGCGCGCACCTCGTCCTCGCCCGAGCCGACGATCACGACGCGGCGCTTCGCGCCCAGCTGCCGGCCCATCTCGAGCGCGTGCAAGAGGATCGACCGGCCGCAGAGCGGGTGCAGCACCTTCGGCAGGCGCGAGTGCATCCGCGTGCCCTTGCCCGCCGCCATGAGCACCAGCGCCAGTTCGCCCCGAGCCATTCTCTCGTCTCCCCGCCTCCGCGGATCGGCGCTTGGCCGCCGCCGCCTAAGCCAACATGAGGAAATCGCGGCCTTCGACGCACCCGAGCGCCCCAAGGATTCCCCGAATCCGCTCCCGCGCGCCACGGACCGCCGCAGCCCCGAGAAGGAGCGTGCCGGAGTCGCGCCATTCCCCGGCGCGCGCAGCGAGCTCGGCGGGGCCGACCAACGGAATGCCCTGCCAGGAGCGTGCCGGCCCGGGATCGCAGGGGGCGACGAGTGCGCGCACCGCGACGCCTTCGGCGGCCAGAAGCCGGGCATAGCGGCGCGCCGTGCTGCCGGCCCCGACCAGCACGGCGGCCCGATCCGGCCGCAGGCGCGCCAGCCAGTGGGCCTTCGCGCGGGCCAGCGCCTCGCGGCCGTAGCGCGGGTCGCGCCGCGAGAGGCGGCCGTCGTGGTCGCGCCAGCGGTGCAAGACGCGCGGCACCTTCTCGGCGCGCAGGCCCGCGGCGAGGAGCCGGTAGAACAGGTCGAGGTCCTCGGCCCAGGGGAGGTCGCGCCAGCCGCCGACACGTTCCAGTGTCAGCCGGCGCAGCATCCAGGTCGGGTGCGGCACGGGGCAGTCGACGAAGGCCTCGCGCGCGATCTCGTCGTGCGTCGTGCACGCGTTCGCCCACTCCGTGTACAGGCGGAAGCCGTCGCGCAGCCCGCCCGCGCGGAACGACTCGACGCGGCAGCCCGCGAGCGCCACGTCGGGCCGCGAGTCGAGCAGCCGCGCCTGCTCGGCGAAGCGCTCGGGGTGGACGAGGTCGTCCGCGTCCATGCGCGCGATGAGCCGCCCGCGCGCTGCCGCGAGCGCGTCGCACAGCGCGGGCGCGATGCCCCGCGCCGGGCGGCTCAGCACGCGCACGCGCGAATCGCGCCGTGCGCGCTCGGCCAGGATCTCCGCCGTCGCGTCGCGCGAGCCGTCGTCGACGCACACGACCTCGAGGCCCGGGCCGACACTCGCGAGTGTCGAATCCAGCGCTGCGCCGAGCGTCGCTGCGCCGTCTCGCACGGGCAGAAGCACGGAAAGCTCGGGAGTGGCGGTGCCCGGGGAAGCGGCCGCGGGCAGTGACATGAGAACGATCGTAGCAGAGAATTCCCCCGTTCTCGGACCGTGGGGAGGAGAGATCACTGGCCCGCTGGCTCGGCGCCGCGCTCGCGCTCGCCTGCACGAGCTGTCTCATGCTCGGCCGCGAGAGCTACACGACGCTCGCCGGCGAGGGCGCGGTGGCGATCCCCGCGCCCGAGGCCGTGTCGGTGGCGCGCGACCGCAGCGGCACCGGCTTCGCGCAGGACCCGGTCGCCGTGCGCGCGGGCGCCAGTGCGGGCGGCGTGGTCGTCGCGGTGTGCGACTGGGACGCGGGCTTCTGGCTGCCGATCTTCCCGCCGCTGCCGATCCCGATCCTGTCGATGGAGGGGCAGACGGGCCTGCCCGACACCACGGCGGTGCGCATCACGTTCGAGAGCAAGGGCGCGTGGCGCGCCGCGTTCTCCGACATCGCGCTGCTCGGCCCGAACGGCTCGCGCGTGCCACCGTTCCGCTATCGCATCGTGCTGGCGAAAAAGTCCGAGTCACTCGGCGACAACGGCGCGGAGTCGGGCAAGCTCGAGCCGTGTACGCGCGGCGAGGAGCCGGCCACGCCCGCCGACCAGGCGAAGTTCGCGGTGCTCGAGCGCGGCGAGCTGTGGCTGCTCTTCGACACGAAGGGTCTGCCGAAGGGGAAGCGCGAGCTCTTGCTCGACGGTTTCTCGCGCGACGACGTGAAGGTGCCGATGCCGCACCTCTCGCTCTCCGGCGGCAGCCGCTGGTATTGGTACAAGGCTTTTCCGTGACTGATTGACTACGCTCGCCTGCGGCTCGCTGCGCGCGCCTGGGGCGCTTGCGTCCTCGCTCGGGGGCGGCCCTCGCTCGGACTCGCACTGTCGATCGCTTCGCGGGTGAAGACTGCGCGCGCCTGCGGCTCGCTCGCGAGACCGGAGGCCTTCGCTCGCCCTCCGTGCATAATGCTGCCGTGAAGTTCGGAGTGACGATGTTCCCGACGGACTACTCGATCGCGCCGGTGGAGCTGGCGCGTGCCGCGGAGGCGCGCGGCTTCGAGTCGCTGTGGTTCCCGGAGCACACGCACATCCCCGCGAAGCGCGAGTCGCCGTGGCCGGGCGGCGCCGAGCTGCCGAAGATGTACTACGACGTCATCGAGCCGTTCGTCGCGCTCGCGGCCGCCGCCGCCGTGACGACGACGCTGCGCGTGGCGACGGGGATCTGTCTGGTCGTGCAGCGCGACCCGATCCAGACGGCGAAGCACGTGGCTACACTGGATCGTGTAAGCAACGGGCGCTTCATGTTCGGCATCGGCGCGGGCTGGAACCGCGAGGAGATGCGCAACCACGGCACCGATGCGCGGACCCGCATCGCCCTCATGCGCGAGCGCGTGCTCGCCATGAAGGAGATCTGGACGAAAGCGAAGGCGGAGTACCACGGCCGCTTCGTCGACTTCGCTCCGATCATGACGTGGCCGAAGCCCGTGCAGCAGCCGCACCCGCCGATCCACGTGGGCGGCGGCTTCCCGGCGGGCGCGGCGCGCGCCATCGCGTACGGCGACGGCTGGATGCCCATCCACGGCCGCGACGAGATCGCCGCGCGGCTGCCCGAGTTCCGTCGCATGGCGGCCGACGCGGGGCGCGACCCCGACGCGCTCGAGGTGTCGGTGTTCGGCGCCCGGCCCGAGGCGAAGCTCCTCGACGAGCTCCGCGCCGCGGGCGTCCACCGCGCGATCTTCGGTCTCCCGCCCGCACCGGCCGGCGAGGTGCTGCCGCTCCTCGACCGCGCAGCGTCGGTCGTGCACAGTCTCCGCTGAGGAGTCGGCGATCTCCGAGCTCTACGGCCAGACCTACGGACTCAAGGCGAGCCAGCTGCGCCGCCTCGAGAACCTGTACAAGCGCAAGCTCCCGCGTGAACGGCTCGTCACGCAGGAGTTCGCGCGCCAGCTCGCCGAGATTTCGGCGGACTGCGGGCGGCAGGTCGGCGTGCTGGTCGCGCGCAGCGGCAAGGTAGAGTACGTCATGGTCGGCGACGCGTTCTCGATCACGCTGCCCGACTTCAAGCGCGTGCGCACGGGCGCGGGGCGCTTCCGCGGCTTGCGCTGCATCCACACGCACCTGCGCGGCGAGCCGCTGACGCGCGACGATCTGACCGATCTGACGCTGCTGCGCCTGGACGCGATGGCCGCGGTGCTCGTGTCGAGCGAGGGCCTGCCCGACAAGGTCGACTACGCGTCGCTGCAGCCGGCCGACGAATCGGGCGAGATGGTGACGCGCCACGAGCAGGTCGCGCCGAGCCTGCTCGACTTCGATTTCCTCGAGTGGATCGAAGAGCTCGAGGCCCGCTTCGGCGAGGCGCAGTCGGGCGTCGCCACCGACGGCGAAGGCGAGCGCGCGGTGCTCGTGTGCGTGCAGATGGGCAACGACCCGCACGCCGACGAGCGCTGCGACGAGATGCGCGAGCTCGCGCGCACGGCGGGCCTGCAGGTGGTCGATGTGCTGCGCCAGCGCCGGCCGAAGCCCGACCCGCGCTATCTCGTCGGTCCGGGCAAGATCAAGGACCTCGTCACGCGCGCGTGGCAGCGCGGGGCATCGCTCGTGCTGTTCGACCGCGATCTGTCGTCGGGGCAGATCCGCGCGATCACCGACCTGGTCGAGGCGCGCATCGTCGACCGCACGCAGCTCATCCTCGACATCTTCGCGCAGAACGCCAAGACGAAGGAGGCGAAGCTGCAGGTCGAGCTCGCGCAGCTGAAGTACCGGCTGCCGCGGCTCGCCGGCTCGGGCCAGACCGAGGGCCTGTCGCGGCTCATGGGTGGAATCGGCGGACGCGGCCCCGGCGAGACGAAGCTCGAGGTCGACCGCCGCCGCGTGCGCGACCGCATCAGCCTGCTCGAGAAGGGCCTCAAGGACGTCGCGCGCCAGCGCGAGACGCGCCGCTCGCGCCGCGGGCGCGAGGGCCTGCCCGTGCTGTCGATCGTGGGCTACACGAACGCCGGCAAGTCCACGCTGCTGAACCGGCTGACGAAGAGCGACGTCTACGCCGCCGACAAGCTCTTCGCGACGGTCGACACTTCGGCGCGTCGGCTCCGCACGCCGCGCGAACGCGACGTCATCATCACCGACACCGTCGGCTTCATCCGCGACCTGCCGCCCGAGCTCGTGGCGGGCTTCAAGTCCACGCTCGAGGAGATCCGCGACGCCGACGTGCTGCTCCACGTCGTCGACGCCGCGAGCCCGCAGATGCGCGAGCAGGTCGACGCGGTGCGCGAGATCCTGGCCGAGCTCGGCGTGGCCGACAAACCCGAGCTCCTGATCCTCAACAAGTGCGACCGGCTCGGCGCGGAAGAACGCGAGGGCGTCGCCAGGCGCTTCGGGGGCGTCTGCGTCTCGGCGTTGAACGGCGAGGGAATTCCGGACATGCTGGCGGCGGCGGAGCGGCTGCTGTCCGAGCGGGCGCCGTCCGAGAGGGAGAAGCCATGAGCACCCGAGTGATGCGCAGCGTCCGGATCGCGGGCACGGGCATGTACGTGCCGCCGCGCGTCGTGACGAACTTCGACCTGATGAAGCTCATGGAGACGACCGACGAGTGGATCCAGCAGCGCAGCGGGATCGTCGAGCGCCACCACGTGGACGCCGGCATGGGCCCGGCCGAGCTCGCCTTCGAGGCTGCGAAGGTCGCGCTGGCGAACGCCAGGATCACTGCGGACGACGTCGACGCCATCCTCGTCGCGTCGCTGTCGCCGCAGCACGACTTCCCCGGCATCTCGTGCTTCCTGCAGGATCACCTCGGCCTCGCGGGCTGCCCCGCGATGGACGTGCGCTGCCAGTGCACGGGCTTCCTGTACGCGCTCCAGGTCGGCGAGCTCTACGTGGGCTCGGGCCAGTACGACCGCGTGCTCGTCGTCGGCACCGAGGTGCACTCGACGGCGCTCGACTTCACCACGCGCGGGCGCGACGTCGCGGTGCTGTTCGGCGACGGGGCGGGCGCGATCGTGCTCGAGCCGTCGCCGGAGCCCGAGCGCGGCATCCTCTCGGTGCACACGCACGCCGAGGGCAAGCACGCGAAGCGCTTGTGGATCGAAGCACCCGGCTCGTCGCTGTGGCCGCACCGGATCACGCACGAGATGATCGATCAGGGCCGCCACTTCCCGTACATGGAAGGCCGCTTCGTGTTCAAGCACGCGATCGACCGGATGCCGGAGGCGATCGAAGAAGCGCTCGGGCACAACAAGGTGCAGATCGGCGACGTCGACCTGTTCCTCTTCCATCAGGCCAACCTGCGCATCAACCAGTTCGTGGCGCAGAAGCTCAAGATTCCCGAGGAGCGCACGTACAACAACATCCAGAAGTATGGGAACTGCTCGGCCGCCTCGATCCCGATGCTGCTGCACGAGTGCGTGACGCAGGGCCGGATCGCAGAAGGGGATCTCATCGCCATGGCGGGTTTCGGCTCCGGCTTCACCTGGGGCTCCGCGCTGATCCGCTGGTAGCTCGACGGGCCGGGCTACGACACCGCGCGTTGAACGAAGCTAGGGCGAAGGGCGAATCTCCTCACAACTAGGCGTTCCTGCGGGTAATTTTTGCGGGTTGACGCCGTGACGCATCGTGTTATGGTTCGCCCCGGTTCCACACCCCCAGAGGAGAGCTTCCCATGGCCCATGCACGAGCGACCGGCTTCGACCGCGTGAACGACGCCCTGAAATCGCTGGACGAGCAGCTCCAGGACCTGCGCGAGCGCTTCGACCACCAGCGCCAGCGCGTGGAGCGCGAGGTCCGCAAGCGCGCGACCCAGCTCCAGGAGCGCATCCAGGACAGCGAGATCTACAAGCGCGCGGACCAGGCCCGCAAGGACATCGAGACGCGCGTGGATGAAACCCGCTCGCAGATCTACGACGTCTTTGGTATTGCGTCGAAGTCCGAGGTCGAGAAGCTGCACAAGCGGCTGAACAAGATCTCGAAGCAGATCCACGACCTGTCCGAAGGCCGGCCCGTCAGCGAAGCGCACTCCGAGGCCGTCTGACGCCCAGCGCCTCCGGAGGTCCAATACGACTTCTGGAGGTGCCGGCATGGCTTTCGAAGCCCTCGACTTCTACCGAATCGAGGATTCCCTCGCGCCCGAGGAGCGGATCGCCCGCGACACGGTGCGCGAGTTCGTCGACAAGGAGTTCCTGCCGGTCGTGGTGAAGCACGTCCGGCAGGACGGCTCCTTCCCCATGGAGCTCGTGCCCAAGCTGGCCGAGCTGGGCCTGTTCGGCGCGAACCTCTCCGGCTACGGCTGCGCGGGCATGAACAACGTGGCGTACGGGCTGGTCATGCAGGAGCTCGAGCGCGGCGACTCCGGCCTGCGCTCGTTCGCGTCCGTGCAGGGCGGGCTCTGCATGTACCCGATCTACACGTACGGCAGCGACGCGCAGAAGGAGCGCTGGCTGCCGCGCATGGCCGAAGGCAGCGCGATCGGCTGCTTCGGGCTCACCGAGCCCGACTACGGCTCGAACCCCGGCGGGATGCTCACCCGCGCCGTGCGCAAGGGCAGTGACTGGGTGCTCTCCGGCACGAAGCGCTGGATCACGAACGGCACGCTCGCGGACCTCGCCATCGTCTGGGCCAAGACCGACGACGAGATCCAGGGCTTCATCGTCGAGCGCGGCATGCGCGGCTTCGAGGCGCGCGACATGAAGGGCAAGTTCTCGCTGCGCGCGTCGGTCACGAGCGAGCTGTTCCTGTCCGACGTCGTCGTGCCCGAAGCGAACCGCCTGCCCGGCGTGAAGGGTCTGAAGGGGCCGCTCGGCTGTCTCACGCAGGCGCGCTACGGCATCGCCTGGGGCGCGATCGGCGCCGCGCAGGCGTGCTTCGACGAAGCGCTGCGCTACGCGAAGGAGCGCATCGTGTTCGACCGCCCGCTGGCGTCGCTGCAGATCCCCCAGCAGAAGCTCGCGTTCATGGCGACCGAGATCACGAAGGCGCAGCTGTTGTGTCTGCAGCTGGGCCGCTTGAAGGACGCCGGCAAGCTGCACCACGCCATGGTGTCGATGGCGAAGATGAACAACGTCGACTTCGCGTTGCAGATCGCGCGGCTCGCGCGCGACATGCTCGGCGCGAACGGCATCGTGGACGACTACTGCGCCATGCGGCACATGGTGAATCTCGAGACCGTGCGCACGTACGAGGGCACGCACGACATTCACGCGCTGATCCTCGGCAAGGAGCTGACGGGGCTCGACGCAATCACGGGCTGACGTTCGTGCGATCCTGGGTCCATGCGTAGGCAGCGCTGGATCGGCGCCGGAGTATTCGCCGCGGCGCTGGCCCTGCGGCTCTTGCACCTGCAACAAGTGGCCGCGCACGACCCGTTCTACGACCAGCCGTCCGTCGACTCGCTGATCTACGTGGAGTGGGCCAAGCGCATCGCGGGCGGCGATTGGCTCGGGACGGAGCCGTTCTTCCTGTCGCCGTTGTACGGCTATCTCGTGGCTCTGGTCTACTGGATCGCAGGGCCGGGTCCGTTCTGGCCGCTCGCCGTGAATGCGGTCCTCGGCGCGGGCGCTTGCGCGCTCGTCTATGCGCTCGCCGCGCGGCTCTTCGACGGGCGCGCTGCGCTGCTCGCCGCGCTGCTCGCGGCCAGCTACCCGCTGGAGATCTTCTACGAGGGTGCGCCGCTGCTCGAGGCGCTCCAGTCGTTCCTCACCACCGCCGTGGTGTGGGCCGCCGTGCGCGCGCTCGAAGGTCCGACGGCGCTTCGCTTCGCGGCGGCGGGCGCACTGCTCGGTCTGTCTGCGCTGGCGCGCCAGAACACCCTCTTGTTCGCGCCGCTCTTCGCGGTCTGGGTGGCGGTCTCGCTCGCGCCGTGGCGGCCGACACGCCAGAGCGTCGCCTATGCCGGCGCGTTCCTGCTCGCCGTCGCCCTCACTCTGGCGCCCGCGACGCTCTACAACTGGGCCGCGAGCGGCGACCTCGTGATCGGGAACGCGACGGGCGGCCTGCTCTTGTACGACTCGTGGAACCCGAGCGCGTCGGCGACATACTCGATCCCCGCGATATTTCCGCGCGCGCTCGCCGACGATCCGATCGAGCGGAAGGGCGCCTACACCGCGCTCGCGCAGCGGGCGCTCGGCCGCTCGCCGCTGCGCGCCTCCGAGGTGTCCGCGTACTGGCGCGGCGAAGCGCTCGCCTTCGTGGGCGCGGAGCCAGCGCGGGCGCTCGCCATCGCGCTCGAGCGCGCGCGTCTGTTCTGGAACCGCGGTGAGCCGTGGGACGTGCGCTCTCTCACGGTGTCGCGCGAGAGCTCGTGGGTGCTGCGGCTGCCGCTGCCGGGCTTCGGCGTGATTGCGCCGCTGGCGCTCGCCGGCATGGTCCTGGCCGCGCCGCGCTGGCGCCGGCTCGCCCCGCTCTACGCGATGGTGCTCGTGTACTTCGTGTCGGGTGTGCTCTTCGTCGCCCTGTCTCGCTATCGGGTTCCGGCCGTGCCGCTGCTCGCGGTGTTCGCGGGCGCGGGAGCGGTTGCGCTCTGGGACGCGGCGCGGGCGCGCGACTTCCGCCGCGCCGCGCTCGCGGCGGGGCTCGTCGCGCTCGCGGCGTTTCTCGTCAACTGGGACGAGCCCAGCGAGGACCTCTCCATGGCCTACTTCAACCTCGGAAACGCCTACAAGGAGCACAGTCAGTTCGAGCTCGCGACGGACCAGTACTTCAAGTCACTCGAGCTCGCGCCTGGCTACATCTCGACGTGGAACAACCTCGCGCTGGTCTACGAGCGGAGCGGCGTGGACCGCCAGCTCACCGCGCGCACGTGGCAGCGGGTCCTGGACCTCGCGCGAGCGCAGGGCTCGTCCGTGCACGCCGAGCGCCACTTGCACGCGCTGGAGACGACCGCGCCCGAAGCCCCACGGCCGGAGTAGAATGCGGCGATGCCGCCGCAGAACCCCGAGATCCGCCTGCTCGACGGAGCGTTCTACCTCGACCGGCCCCTCGAGCACTACGCGTGGATGCGCCGACACGCTCCGGTGTACTGGGACGAGAGCGGCCAGGTCTTCGGTGTGAGCCGCCACGACGACGTGATGGCGGTCTCGAAGAATCCCGAGCTCTTCTGCTCGCGCATGAGCTCGCGGCCCGACGCGCCGCCCATCCCGTCCATGATCAACCTGGACGATCCGCAGCACAAACGCCGCCGCAACCTGGTGAACAAGGGCTTCACGCCGCGCCGCGTGGAGGACCACGAGTCGAAGATCCGCGCGATCTGCCGCGACTTGATCGCCGCGGTGGCCGCAAAGGGCCGCTGCGACTTCGTGCGCGACATCGCGGCGCCGCTGCCGATGATCATCATCGGAGACCTGCTCGGCGTGGCGCCGGAAGACCGCGGCAAGCTGCTCCGCTGGTCCGACGATCTCATCGCGGGCACCGACGCCGCGGCGCCGCCCGCCGTGAAGCTGGCGATGATGACCGCGGCGACCGAGTACATCCAGTACGCGCAGCGCGTGATCGCCGATCGGCGTGCCAAGCCGCAGGGCGAGGACCTGATGAGCGTGCTCGTGCACGCCGAGATCGACGGCGAGAAGCTCGGCGACGACGAGCTCATCCAGGAGAGCCTGTTGATCCTGGTGGGCGGCGACGAGACCACGCGCCACGTGATCACGGGCGGCATGCTCGCGCTGATCCGCCACCCCGACGCGCGCCGCGCGCTCAGCGCGAATCCGGCCGGCATTCCCACCGCCGTGGAGGAGATGCTGCGCTGGGTCACGCCCATCAAGAACATGAATCGCACCGCGACCGCCGACACCGAGCTGTGTGGCGTGAAGATCCGCGCGGGCGAGAAGGTGCTGCTCCTGTACGAAGCCGCGAACCGCGACGAGCGCGTGTTCGCCGAGCCCGACCGCTTCGACCCCGCGCGCGCGCCGAACGACCACGTGGCCTTTGGCGGCTACGGCGCGCACTTCTGCCTGGGCGCGAGCCTGGCGCGGCTCGAGCTGCGCGTCATGTTCGAGGAGCTGCTCGCGCGCCTGCCGGATCTCGAGCTCGAAGCCGCCGCGCCGCCGAAGCTGCGGCCGTCCAACTTCATCGTCGGCATCGAGCACATGCCGGTGGTCTTCACGCCGAGGAGCGACTGATGCCGGATCTCGCGGGCAAGGTGGCGTTCGTGACCGGGGGCGCCACGGGCATCGGCTTCGCATGCGCGAAGGCGATCGCCGACGCGGGTGGACGCGTGATGATCTGCGCGCGCCGCGAGGACACGCTGCGCGACGCCGCGGCGAAGCTCGGCAGGAGCGCCGACTGGACCGCCTGCGACGTGACCGACGACGCGTCGGTCGACGCCGCGGTCGCGGCCACGGTGAAGCGCTTCGGCTCGCTCGAGCTGGCCGTGAACTGCGCGGGCACGGGCAGCGCGGGCCCGCTCGAGCGCATTCCCACCGCCGAGTTCCAGCGCGTGCTCGACACCAACCTGCTGGGGCCGTTCCGCTGCCTCCGCGCCGAGGCGCGCGCGATGCATGAATCCGGCGGCAGCATCGTCAACGTAAGTTCCATCGCGGGTGCGCTCACGCACCCGTGGATGGCGCCGTATTGCGTTTCGAAGGCCGGACTCGACATGCTGACGCGTTGCGCGGCCGACGAGCTCGGCGCGCTGCGCATCCGCGTGAACTCCGTGCTGCCGGGCGTGACGCGCACGCCGCTCGCGGCCGCGCTCACCGACACGCCGGTCGCGCGCGACGAGTACCTGTCGCTCATGCCGATCTCGCGGGTGGGCGAGCCCGAAGACGTCGCGCGCCTGGTGCTGTTCCTGTTGTCCGACGACGCGAGCTGGATCACGGGCCAGCTCATCCCCGTCGACGGCGGGCACACCGTGCGCAAGGGCCCGAACCTGGTGCCGCTCTTCGAGCGCTTCATTCCCCGCGACTGACGCGCCTCGCATAGGATGTCCGAGTGAGCAAGCTGCCGCTGCGCAACAAGATCGCCTACGGCCTCGGCCAGCTCGGCGAGGGCGTCAAGAACAGCTCGTTCGAGACGTTCCTGCTCTTCTACTACAACCAGGTGCTCGGCGTTTCAGGCACGCTCGCGGGCGCGGCGATCTTGATCGCGCTCTTGTTCGACGCGTTCCTCGATCCGCTCGTCGGCTCCGTGTCCGACGCCGTGCGCTCGAAGTGGGGACGCCGCCACCCGTTCATGTACGCGGGCGCGCTGCCGTTCGGCGTGCTGTTCTACTTCGTGTTCGCGCCGCCCGCGGGCTTGTCGGAGCGCGGGCTGTTCCTGTGGCTCACGGGCTCGGCGATCCTGGTGCGCTTCGCGATGGCCGTCTATCTGATCCCGCACAACGCGCTCGGCGCCGAGCTCTCGGCCGACTACCACGAGCGCACGTCGATCGGCGGCTGGCGCATCTTCTTCGGGCTGATCGGCGCCTTTGCCACGGCGTTGGTCGGCTTCGGCGCGTTCTTTCGGGACACGCCCGAGCACCCGTTCGGCCAGCGCAACGTCGCCGCGTATCCGAAGTTCGCGGTGTTCTTCGGCGTGATCGCGACGGTCGCGGTGCTGGCGTCGGCGCTCGGCACGCACTCGCGCATCAAGTACCTCGTGCAGCCGTCGCACAAGCCGGAGAGGCTCTCGTTCACGCGGCTGTTCCACGAGCTGCGCGAGTCGCTGCAGAGCCCGTCGTTTCGCGCGCTGTTCGTCGGCACGCTCGTGTTCTTCGTGACGCGAGGCATTCAGACGTCGCTCGGCCTGCACCTGTCGACGCACTTCTGGGAGCTGTCGAGCGTGGAGATCCGGAACCTCACGGCGATCAACGTGGTCGGCCTGCTCGTCGGCGTGGGCTGCTGGGGCGCGCTCTCGCGCAGGCTCGACAAGAAGCCGACGTTCCTGGCGGGCGTCGCGGTGTTCTCGGTGTTCGTCGTCATCGGGCCGGTGCTGAAGCTCGTCGGCGTCTGGCCGAGTCACTCGAACGCCGCCGCGTACATGGGGCTGCTCGGCGCGTTCGGCTTCCTGGCGAGCTTCGGCGGCGGCGGCGCGCTGATCTCGGCGACCTCGATGATGGCCGACCTGACGGACGAGCACGAGTTCGACACCGGGCGGCGCCAGGAGGGCATCTTCTTCGGCGCGCTCGCGTTCTCGGGCAAGGCGTCGTCGGGGCTCGGCAACTTCATCGCGGGCGCCGCGCTCGACTGGATCGGCTTTCCCGAGAACGCCGCGCGCGGCTCCGTCGCGCCCGAAGTCGTGCGCCATCTCGGCGTGATCTTCGGCCCGGGGACGATCCTGATCCTCATCCTCGGTGCCGTGTACTTCTCGCGCTACCGGCTCACGGCCGCGCGCGTGTCCGAGATCCAGAAGGTGCTCGAGCAGCGGCGCACCGCCGTCGCTCAGGCGCCGGTCACCGTTCCCAGCAGGATCTCGACGGGCTTCGCCGACTCGTAGGGCCGCCGCTCGATGTCCGCGCACGCGGCCGCCGCGTCGAGCCGCGGCACGGGCTGCGCGTCGCGGCAGTACACGTACGCGCACGCGCAGTAGTCGTCGACGCGCTCCGCGATGCCGTGCTGAGCCACGCGCGGGTTGTCGCGCGACCAGCCCGTGCCCGCGGCCGGGTTGGTGCGCTCGAACGCCTCGAGCTCGGCCTGCGACAAGCCGAGCGGGACCGCGGCGTAGCCGATCTGCTGGATGGTGACGCGCAGCTCGCGCGCGAACACCACCGGGTCGAGCACGTGCCAGCGGTAGAAGCTCACGAAGTCGGGCATGGGTCCGGACTCGGGCGCGCGCAGGTCGAGCGGCACGCCGCCGTACAGCGCCGAGTGCGCGCCCATGCCCCACGCGCTGCCGACGTAGTCCTCGAGTCCCGTGCCGCAGATCGTCGGGTGCTCGCGGTCGCCGTCGCGGAAGATCTTGAGCTCACCTTCGCCGTACCAGCCGAAGTGCGCGTTCGGCAGCGTGCGGATGCCGACGTTGCAGCCGAGGAAGCGGCCCGGGCCGCGCAGGTCCGCGGCGATCGTGAAGTCGCGGCGCAGCACGGTGGGGTTCTCGCGCCGAAACGACACGTGCAAGAGGCCGGTCTCGGGCGAGTGCGAGCGCTCGAGCGTGTAGTCGAGCTGGTAGTAGAGCACCGTCGGGCGCGGCGAGTGATTCGTCATCTCCACGCGGATGCGCCGGCGGAACGGCAGCGGGAGATACGCGTTGAAGCCGCGCCCTTCCTGCGCCGCTGACAGCGCGGAAGTGTAGGCCGCCGGCCGGCCGTGAGGCAGCCCGAAGAAATCGAGCGCGGGCACCGCGATCGAGGGCTCCGCCGCGCCGTCGTAGAACACCTCGAGCGCGAGTGCGCGCATGCGCTCGGGCCGCGCAGGCGGGAACGTGAGCCACACGTGGCGGATCGTGCCCGGGCCTTCCAGATCGGCGAGCACCACGCGCTCCCCGGGCTCGAGCCGCTTCGCCGGCGCACCCTTGCGGCCGCCGAAGCTGCGCCCGCCTGCGCCGCGCTCGCCCGTCGGGTTCTCGAACGTGACCGCGCGCGAGTCGAGCGACAGGTCGATGCGGGACGGGTCGGTGTCGAACATGGTGCGCGACTCTACCGCGAACGGACGAGCCGGGAAAAGCCGTGGTAGGGTGAGCGCATGAAGACGTTCGTCCGCGACGGGGTGCGCATCGCTTACGAAGAAGACGGTACGCGCGACGCGCCCATCGTGTTCGTGCACGGCTGGTGCTGCGACCACCGCTACTTCGCGCCGCAGTTCGCGCACTTCTCGGCGCGACACCGCGTAGTGACGCTCGACCAGCGCGGCTTCGGCCAGAGCGACAAGCCGCAGCAGAAATACACGATGGAGGGCTTCGCCGACGACGTGGCCGCGCTGTGCCGCGAGCTCGGGATCGACCGCGCGGCGGTCGTCGGCCACAGCATGGGCGGCGCGATCGCGCTCGCGACCGCCGCGCGCCATCCGGGCCTCGTGCGCGCCGTGGCGCTCAGCGATCCTGCGGTGCTGTTTCCCAGCTTCGTCCGCGACGCGATGGGGCCGTTCGTGTCGGCGCTGGCGACGCCCGCGTACAAAGAGGTCGCGGCGCAGTTCGTCGAGCAGCGCCTGTTCATCCCCGCCGACGATCCCACGCGCAAGGCGCGCATCGTCGCGGACATGTGCGCGACGCCGCAGCACGTCATGCATTCCGCGTTCGAGAGCCTGGTGGGCTTCGACAGCGAGTCCGCCGCCCGGAATTGCAAGGCGCCCGTGCTGCTCATCGACGCCGACGTCGGCCTGCCCGACCGCGCGCGCTTCAAGGAGCTGTGCCCGCAGCTCGTGTGCGCGCAGACTGCCGGCGCCGGACACTTCCACCAGCTGGAGGTGCCGGACCAGGTCAACGCGATGCTCGAGCGGTTCTTCTACACCAATCGGTGACGCGCGGTCTCGTCGCGGTGCTTGCGCAGGTACGCCATGAACGGCGTGCCGCCGGTGCCGACGCTCGTCGGGTTCGCGCCGCCGCTCGGGCGCTGGTGGTGGATGTACCGCGCCGCGTAGTCCAGGTGCGTGGAGCGGAACGCCTCGAGCCAGCGCAGGCACTCGTCGTACGCGGCGCGCGCGTGGCGGTCGCCCGACGCCAGCACCGCAGCGCGGATCGACGGCGCGGCCTCGACCGCGCCGAGGAAGTCGCGGTGGCCCGGCGGCATGTACTCGCGCATCTCGGCCAGGTACGCGCGCAGCGGATCGCCCGCGTGCTCCACGCCGAGCGCCGCGTCGAGCGCGGGCACGATGCCGCTCTGCGCGCCGGTCTCGCCGCGCAGCCGCTGCGGCCGCCCGCCGAGCTCCGCCACGCCCTCGTACACGACGCCCTCGGGCAGGAGCGGATGGTCCTTCCAGCCGTGGATGTACGGCCGGACGCGCTGGTAGTACACGTACGGATCGCACAGCTCGGGCATGCGGCCCAGGCTCTCGCAGAGTGACTCGATGCCGTCCGCGATCGCGCCGAGGTGCTCGGCGAGCGCGCCCGCATCGCGCGCCGCCGCGGCCGCGCACGCGGGGCCGAGCCCGGCGAGCACGCGCGCGGCGCGCGCCTCGATCTCCAGGTGCACCAGGATGAACCAGTCCTCGTCCGCGCCGCCCAGGAAGTTCTGCAGGATGGCGAGGTTCCCCAGGTCGAGCGGCCCCGAGGCATCGAGCCGCCGCCAGTTGTCGAGCGCGTAGGAGCCGTACGAGAGCACGGGCGGGCGGCCGAGCCGCTTCGCGACCGCGCACCATGGCTCCGCCACGGCCGCCGGAATGCGCGCCTCGGGCTCTGCGCCGCCCCACACGAACGCGTGTCCGAAGTAGGACAGCACGACCATCGCACGGCGCAGCGTGCCGTCACCGGAAAGTGTCGCGGGGTCCAGCAGCGGCAGCGCGCGCAGCGCAGCGCGTGCGCGGCCCGCCGCCAGCAGCTTCGGCAGGTCGGCGGCCAGCTGGTCCCAGCGCCCGAAAGCCGCGGGCAGCTCGCGACACGGGTCGTGCGCGGGCAGGAAGCCGCGCTCGCGCGACATGTCGAAGGACTTCAGGTCATCCAGCGAACCCATGCTCATTCCTTCGGGACACGCGCAGTTGCGCTGGAGTGCTGCGTGCGGAGAAACGCGCTCGGTCTCTGCGGAACACTCGGGTATCCTTGCGCCATGGACGCCCGGGGCAGACTGCGAGCGTGGTTGCTGCGTGCGCGCGCGCGCGCCGCGCGCGGCGGGCCGGTGGCCGAGACGGTGGAGCTGGTGTCGGTCGTGTACGGCGCGACGGCGCTCGCCGCCATCGTCGCCATCTTCTTCGCGTTCCCCGATCCGCTGTGGCGGATGACCGTGTCGGCCGCGTGTCTCGCGTGCACCGCCGCGGCGCTCGGGCTCGTGCGCGCGGGCTGGGTGCGCGCCGGCGCGTTCGTGCTGGTGTCGAGCTGCTGGCTCGGCATCGTGGCCACCATCGCCCGCGCGCCGGCGAGCTCGGTGGTCGCGCAGTCCGCGCTCGTGCTGTCGGTGTGCTCGGCGGGTCTGTTGCTCGGGCCGGCCGCCGGCTTTGCAGTCGCGCTCCTGTCCGCGCTCGTGGGGCCGGCGCTCGGCGCGCTCGACGCGCGCGACCTGCACCCCGGCGCGCCGTACTACGCGATCGGCCTGTGGCTCATGCAGGCGGCGATCTTCTTGAGCGCGGCCGCGCTCGTGTCGATCACCGCCGCGCACGCGGCAGCGGCGCTGCGCCGCGCGCGCCGCAGCGAGACGCGCTTCCGCGCGATCGCCGACAACATCGGCGACATCGTGATCGAGTTCGACTCGCTCGACCGCTTCTCGTACGTGAACCCCGCCTTCCTCGCGCGCCGGCACATGAAGAGCTTCGACGAGCTCGCGGGCATGCGCATCGGCGACACCATCCACCCGGACGACCGCGAGCGCGTGGTCGCGGGTCTGCGCCGCGTGCGCGACTCGGGTGGCACGGGCGCGATGACGGCGCGCGTCGTCACGCCCGAGGGCGAGACGGCGATCGTCGACGTGACCGCGGGCGGCATCGTGTATCCGAGCGGAGAGCGGCGCGTGGTCACCGTGAGTCGCGACGTGACCGTGCAGCGGCAGATCGAAGACGCGCTGCGCGACAGCGAGGAGCGCTACCGCATGCTGGCGGAGAACGCGCCCGACCAGATCGTCGAGCACGACGAGACGGGCCGCATCGTCTACGCGAATCCCGCGGCGCGCGAGCGAGGTCTGCCGGAGAACCCGCAGGATGCGAGCGACTTCGGTGCGTGGAACCACCCCGACGACGTCGAGAAGTGCAGGCAGGCGTTCATCGATTCGATGACGACGGGTCAGGTGGGCCGGGTCGTGCACCGCCTTCGCAACAAGGACGGCACGTACAGCTGGGTGTCGTCGTCGGGTGCGCCGTACCGCACCTCGAAGGGCAAGATGCACATGGTGGGGCAGAGCCGCGACATCACGCAGGAGCTCGCGCTGCAGGAGCAGCTGCGCCAGGCGCAGAAGATGGAGGCGATCGGCCGGCTCGCCGGCGGCGTCGCGCACGACTTCAACAACCTGCTCACGGTGATCGGCGGCTACGCCGGCGTGCTCGAGAGCTCGGCGGCGGGCGGTCCCGCCGCGCGCGAGGCCGCCCGCGAGATCGAGGCCGCGGCCGAGCGCGCCGCCGGGCTCACCCGACAGCTCCTCTCGCTGTCGCGGCGCCAGCTCGCGCTGCCGTCCGCCGTCGACGTGAACGCGGTGATTCGCGGGCTCGAGCCCATGCTGCGGCGCACCTTGCCCCAGAGCATCGAGATCGAGCTGTCGCTCGACGCCGACCTGCCGTCGATCCAGGCCGATCCGTCGCAGCTCGACCAGGTGCTGCTCAACCTGGCGCTGAACGCGCGCGATGCCATGCCGAGCCGCGGACGACTGCGCATCGAGACGCGCGGCGACACGGGCCGGCGAACCATACACTTGGTAGTGTCGGACACCGGCATCGGAATGAGCGAGGCCACGCGGCTGCGCGCATTCGAGCCGTTCTTCACCACGAAGCCGCCGGGCGAGGGCTCGGGGCTCGGGCTGTCGACCACGTACGGCATCGTGCGGCAGATCGGCGGCTCGATCGAGCTCGAGAGCGCGCCCGGCTGCGGCACGCGCGTGGTGATCGACCTGCCCGCGGCCCAGGTCGGAGCGCGAGGTGCGCCCGCGCGGAGCAGCCTCTCCACGCGCGTGCAGAGGCGCGACGCGGCGATCCTGCTCGTCGAGGACGACCCCGCGGTGCGCCGGCTCCTCACGCTCGTGCTCGAGAACTCGGGCTATCGCGTGTTCTCCGCCGCGAACGGCGCCGAGGCGCTCGAGCTCGCGCGCAATCCCGGCCTGGCGCTCGACCTCGTGCTGTCCGACTACGTGCTGCCCGGAATCTCCGGCGTCGAGCTGTGCGCGTCGCTGCGCCGCACGCGCCCGGGCGTGCACGTGGTGCTCATGACGGGCCACGCCGAGCTGCCCGCCGACGGCCAGGCCGCGCTGCCCGACGGCGCGGGCCTGCTCGGCAAGCCGTTCACGCGCGAGAAGCTCGAAGCGGAGCTGGCGCGGTTGCTCGCCTCGAGCTAGTGGCGCGGCCGGATCATGGGTAGGGTGCCCATGCGACCAGCGGACGTGGATCGCACGGAGCTCGAGCGCTTCCTGCGCCGCTCCGCCCCCGTGCACCCCTACGCTCTCGCGGATCTCGACGACGCGCTCTTCCCGGACGTGCGCTTCTACGCGACACGGAAGAGTGACGGCGAGCTCGAAGCGCTGTGCCTGGTGCTCGACGAGCTAGAGCTGCCGATCGTGTACGCGGTCGCGCCGCCCGGCGATCCCGCCACGCTCGCGCTGCTGCGCGAGCTCGAGCCGAGTCTGCCCGAGCGCTTCTACGCCAACCTGCCCGTCGGCGGCGGCGACGCGCTTCGCCCCGCACGCGCGCTCGCGCCGCGCGGCGTGCACGCGAAGATGTGGCTCGCCGAGCCCGCCGCGCTCGACTGCGCCGAGCCGGCCGGCCTCGTCTCGCTCGGCCCCGAGCACGCCGACGAGCTGGCCGAGTTCTACGCCACGCGCGCCTACGCGCCGAGCGAGCGCGAGGGGCGCTTCTTCGCGCGCAGCATGCTCGAGCCGTTCCCGTGGCTGGGCGTGCGCGAGCGCGGCCAGCTCGTCGCCGTGGCCGGCCTGCACGTGTTCTCGCGCCGCTATGGCGTGGCGGCGCTCGCGAACGTGGCCACCGCGCCGGAACGGCGCGGGCGCGGCCTTGCGCGCGCAATCTGCGCGAGACTTGCGCGCGAGCTCCTGCGCCACGTGCCGCTCGTCGGGCTGAACTGCGCGGTCGACAACGCGCCCGCGCGGCGCTGCTACCTGGGGCTCGGCTTTCGCGACGCGCTCCGCTACGAAGAGGCGGGCGTCACCCGGGCAGACGCGCCCGTTTGATAGAATTCGCGCGAATTACAGGCGGTGGTCTCTGTCGATGAAGCGGTCTCTCTCGATGGCCGCCTTCGCCTTGCTCGTGTGCGGCGGAGCGCAGGCCAAGATCCTCCAGGTGAACCCAGGCGACTCCATCCAAGCCGCGCTCGACCACGCGGAGCCCGGCGACACCGTCGCGGTCGCACCCGGCACGTATTCCGGCCCCGGCGGCGACGCGCTCGTGCACGTGCGCGGGAACGGCGTGCACCTGGAGGCCACGCGCTCCGCGCTGCTCGACGCGCACGGCTACAAGTTCGGCGTGCTCGTCGGCGAAGCGGGCCAGCCCACGGCGGACGCGTGTCTGCCGATCTCGGCGCGCGACTTCTCGATGACGGGCTTCACCGTCATGAACGCGTCGCACGCCGCCGTCGAGCTGGCGGGCGTGGACGGCTTCGCGGTGCGCGGCACGGCGCTGCTCGAGAACGGCGGCGAAGGCGTGCACTCGCTGTGCTCGGCGCACGGGCTGGTGAGCGGCGTGTTCGCGTCGGGTCAACGCGGTGCGGCGTTGCGAGTCAGTGACTCCGACCACGTGGTCGTCGAAGAGAGCGCCGTCACCGGCAGCGCGATCGGCACGCTGGTCGAGAATTCGAGCTTCGGCGTGGTGCGGCACAACCAGCTGTTCGGCAACTCCGCGGGCGCGGTCGTGCTGGTGCGGCCGAGCCATCCGCTGCCGCTCACCGACCACGTGCGCATCGCCGAGAACGCGATCATCCAGAACGACCTCGAGAACCCCGTGGCGCCCGACGGCGCCGACGCGCTCGGCGCCATCCCCAGCGGCGCAGGCGTGCTGAACGCGGGCGGCGACCACGTGACCATCGAGCGCAACATCATCCTGGGCAACGACTCGTTCGGCGTCGCCGGCGTGGCGAGCCCGTTCGGGCCCGCCGACCGGCGCATCGAGCCCTTCGTCGACGACCAGCGCGTGGCGAAGAACGTGATCCTGTTGAACGGCCAGAACCCCGACCCCGAGCGGCCCGGCCCGCCGGGCGCGGACGTGGTGTTCGTGCCGAGCGTGGTCGACTTCGGCACGGGCGAAGTGGTTGCGCGCGATCCCGACTACTCCGACGACTGCTTCGGCGAGAACCGCTTCTTCACCGAGTATCCGACGGGAGTGACTGCGGGGCTTGCCTGCCCGTGAGTCACTCGTCCGAGCGGCCCACGATCGGCATCCTCGCGAACCCGCTCTCGGGGCGCGACGTGCGCCGCGTGGCCGCGCGCGCCGACACGTCCACGCCGCAGAGCAAGCGCAACCAGGTGGCGCGCATCGCCATCGGGGCGGTCGCGGCGGGCGCGAAGCGCGTGCTCGTCATGCGGGAGCCGTTCCGCGTGTCGGTATCGGCGATCGAGAACCTGGATCTCGACGCCGAGCTCGAGGCGCTCGACGTGGGCGCGCAGCTCGACGCGGGCGACACCGCGCGCGCGGCCGAGGCCATGCGCAAGGCCGGCTGCGCGGCGCTGGTGGTGCTGGGCGGCGACGGCACGAACCGCGCCGTGGCGCGCATCTGGCCCGACGCGCCGCTCGTGCCGCTCTCGACCGGCACCAACAACGTGTTCCCGCGGCTGGTCGAGCCCACGTGCGCCGGCGCCGCGGCGGGGCTCGTCGCGTCGGGCGCCGTGCAGCTCCACGAAGTGGCCGCGCGCGCGAAGCGCGTGAAGGTCGAGATCGCCGAGGAGCCCGACGACTTCGCGCTCGTCGACGCCGCGTTCCTGGTCGACGACCACGTGGGGAACCTCATGCCGTTCGAGACGTCGAAGCTGCGCGCGCTCGTGCTCTCGCGCGCCGAGCCCGCGGCGCTGGGCATGTCGCCGATCGGCGGGCTGCTCCAGCCCGTGGGCGCGGCGGAAGACGCCGGCCTCGTGGTGCGCTGCGCCGCGCCCGGTGCGCCGGGCCGCGAGCTGCTCGCGCCCGTGTCCGCGGGCCTGTACCGGCCCGTGAACGTGGCGAGTCACGCGCGCATCGCGCTGGGCGAAGCCGTCGAAGTCCGCGGCCCGGGCGTGCTCGCCTTCGACGGCGACCGCGAGCGCAAGCTCGTGCACGGGCAGACCGCGCGACTCACCGTGCTTCGCGACGGCCCGTTCGTGATCGACGTGGATCGCGCCCTGCGCCTCGCCGCCGAACGCGGCTCATTCATCGCGCGCGGCCGCTGGCGCGACGCATACGACGCGCACTAGCTCGCGCGGCCCTGCGCGCGCGCGAGCAAGCTCTCGAGCTCCTTGCCTTGGCGCTCCAGCGTGGTGAGCCAGTGCTCGTGCTTCGCGGGGTCGGCGGCAGTCACGTTCAGCGCGCGCACCAGGGTGCGGATGAGCTTGCCCTCGGGGTCGTGATCGAGATCGATCACGTTCACGCAGCCCGAGTCCTGCTCCATGTGCGGCGCGCTGTGCAGCCCCGCGCCGAGCGCCCAGCCGAGGACCACGCGGTTCACGCCGCCGTGCGCCACGAGCAGGAGCTGCGTCCAGTCGAGCTGCGCGACCAGCCGCTCCACCGCGCCCATCACGCGCAGCTCGAGCTCGAGGAAGCTCTCGCCGCCCAGGAAGCGCCCGCCGGGGCTCTTCGCTTCGCCGATGGAATACGCCACGTCGCGCGGCACGATCGGCCGGCCCGAGCCGCGCGCGCCGCCGCGCACCTCTTCCAATTCGGGCACGCGCTCGAGCGGCAGGCGCTTGTCGCGCAGCACCAGCTCGGCCGTCTCGACGGTGCGCGGCAGCCCCGAGCACACCGCGCGGTCGAACTTCGCCGCCGCCAACAGCTCGCCCATGGCCGCGGCCTCGCGCCGGCCGCGCGCCGAGAGCGGCACCTGGCGCGGATCGGCCGCCATGCGCCCTTCCGCGTCGATGTACGCCGCGTCGCCGTGGCGCATCAGGTAGATGCGCCGGCGCCGGCCCGGCTCGAACGGCAGCTCCATGCCGCGAGTCTACCGCGCTCGTGTGACGAGTTCGCGAAGCGACACGCCCGCCAGCCGCGCCGTCCTACAACTCGAATTCCCTCCGGCCGATCCAGCCCAGAGCTTTCGAGTTCGAGCTCCAACCCCGAGGGGTGGCGAGATGGCGGGCACGTTCCTGTTCCACATTCCGAAGACCGGCAAGGTCACGCACCACCCCGAAGCGCGCGCGCTGGTGTCGCACTGGGAGTCGCTGTGCACGCCCGACTGCTGCACGCTGATCGAGCGCGGCATTCTCGAGTGCGGGCGGCTGGGCGCGAAGAGCTGGATCGTCGACCTGACCCAGAACCCCGGCGTGCCGTCGCAGGCCGCCTACGACTGGATGGCGGGGCCGGGCCTCGACCTGTGCCGCGAGCACGGCGTGAAGGCGGTCATCAACGTGCACGGCGACAGCCACGTGACGAAGATGGGCGCGAAGCGCTGGAGCAAGAACGCCATGGCGGGCGGCATGGCGAGCTACGACTGCAAGTCGCTGGGCGACGCGCTCACGCTGGCAGCCGACATCGCAGCGGGACGGGCGGCGTAGCCATGCGCAGTCACGTCGTGTACCGCGTGCCGAAGTGCGTCGAGGTCGTGCACTACCCCGAGGCGCGCGCGCTCGTGTCTCACTGGGAGTCACTCTGCACGCCCGACGCCGTGCCCGCGATCGAGCGCGGCTCCGACGAGTGCCGGCGCCTGGGCGCGAAGACGTGGATCGTCGACCTGACGAAGAACCCCGGCGTGCCGTCGCAGCCGGATCTCGAGTGGATGGGCACGAAGGGCGTCGAGCTGGCCAAGAAGAACGGGCTCCGCGCCGTCATCAACGTGCACGGCGAGAGCGCGCTCGCGAGCCTGGGCTCGAAGCGCTGGACCAAGGGCGCGAGCGACGGGGGCCTGGTCACGTACGACTGCAAGACCCTGGACGACGCGCTGGCGCTGGCGGCCGACGTGGCCGCGGGCCGCGCCGCATAGGAGATGTGCGCATGAAGGGCAGCATGCTGTTCACGTACCCGAAGGCCGTCACGGTGCACCACTACCCCGACGCGAAGGCGTGCGTGGCGCGCTGGGAGGCGCTCAGCGCGCCGTGCTTCCGCGAAGCGGTCGCGCGCGGGCTCACCGAGTGCGGGCGCCTGGGCGGCAAGTCGTGGATCGTCGACCTGACCGGCCCCGACCCGGGCGTGCCCACGCAGGCGGATCTCGCGTGGATCTCGGGCGAGGGCATGGACGTGGCGCGCGACGCGGGAATCCTGGCCGTCATCAACGTGCACGGGAAGTCCGCCGTCGCCAGCATGGGCGCGAAGCGCTGGAGCAAGATGCTCACCGACGGCGGGATCTCGACCTACGACTGCGCGTCGGTCTCCGACGCGCTGCAGCTCGCGGTGGAGATCGCGGCGGAGAAGAGCGAGTCGGAGTAGCTCGCGCTCGTCTCGAGCGGAGCTAGCGCTTGGGTGCGTCCAAGCAGGAGTTTCCGGCATTTCGTGGTCTCTCTTGCTCGGCTGGCCAGAAGTGGCCAACTCATGGAGTTAGATTCGACTCACGAATATTCTTGACACTGCTCGGTGGCCTCCGGTGTGATAGCGGGCGAGCGTGTTGGGAGTGGATGTCGTGTCGAATTTTCCGAGTCGAGAGGCTCTCCTCGTCGAAGTGAGGACCGATCTCGCCGCACCTCTGTCGGGCTGGTGCGCGCGAAGTGGCTTGAGAGTCGTCGAGGCGCGCCTCGACTCAGTCTCTGCGCTAGATCGACGCGCGCTCGCGCTCGTCGTCGTCGAGGTTTCGCGCGCAAGAGAGGCGTCGCTCGACTGGCTGCGCGCTCTGGCGAAGGGCCTGCGCGGCGTGCCGATCGTGGTACTGGGCACGTCGCTCACCGCAGAGATCGGCTTTCGTCTAGCGCGCCTGGGCATCGCGGAGATCATCGAGTTGCCGGTGACTTCGATGGCACTCATCGCGCGGGTCTCGTCGCATGTCGTCGACCCGGGCTCGGCGCCTGGGCTTTCCGAACTCGTGGGTCAGAGCGAGCCCACGCGGGCGCTCCGCGACGCGATCCGAGCCTCCGGCCGCGTCGATTCGAAGGTGCTGTTGCAAGGCGAGACCGGCACCGGGAAGGGCCTCGTCGCTCGGCTCATCCACGAACACTCGCGGCGCCGCGACGATCCATTCGTTCACGTAGACTGCGCGGCGCTGTCGCCGACGCTCATCGAGAGCGAGCTCTTCGGCCACGAGAAGAACGCGTTCACGGGCGCCGCCGCGATGCGGCGCGGCCGCTTCGAGATCGCGGGCAGCGGCACGATCTTCCTCGACGAGATCGGCGACCTAGACGGCCCTCTGCAATCGAAGCTCCTGCGCGTGCTCGAGGACCGGATCTTCGAGCGAGTCGGCGGCAGCCAATCGATCCCGATGACTGCCCGAGTGATCGCGGCGACATGCCATGACCTCGCCGACCGCGTGCGCGAGGGCCGCTTCCGCCCGGACCTCTACTTCCGCTTGAACGTGATCACCATCGAGGTCCCACCCCTGCGCGCGCGCCTCGACGACCTGCCCGCGCTGGTCACCGCGGGTGTCCGCCGCTTCGCCGAGAGCTTCGGGATGGCGGCGCCCGAGATCGACGACTCGTTCTACGCCCGGCTGGCTGAGCACGATTGGCCCGGCAACGTGCGAGAGCTTCTCAACCTGATCGAGCGCGTACTCGCCCGCGGCCCGCGCCCCGACCTAGTCGCGGAAGATCTGGACGACCTTGTAGAACACAACGATTCATCCAGCGGCCCGTCCGTCCCCGCGGAGTTCCGCACGGCAGCGACGCCGCTCGATCTCGACCAGGACGAACTCGACGACGCAGCGCAAATCGCCGCCGCTCTCACGGAAACCGGAGGCAACGTGTCACGCGTCTCCCGCCGCCTCCATATGGCCCGGGGAACGCTCCGGCACAGGATCACGAAGTACCGGCTTGGGCACCTCATTCAGAAGGATTAATGGAATGACGCACGGGAAAACGTCGCCGCTTTTGCTCGCGGGCATGAATCAGTTTCATCTACGCGGTTTCTTGGGGCTCATTTCGATACTCGCGCTCGAAGCATGCTCCTGGGCAAATCGTTGAGGCGCCTGCGGTAGCTGCTACTAGCCAGAACTGGCGAACTCTATTGCCGGGTTGTCCACCAGGCCGGCAGCCAACAGGAAATCCCTCGATTCAGCTACGATCGCTCAATGCGACGAGCGCCGCCTTGGTCTTGGTGCGGCGTCCCGTTGGGGCGCTGCGTGCTCGCCATCGCGTTAGCTGTCGTACTCCAAGGTTGCAACTGGATGACGACCTAGAATTGGCGGAGCACCTAGTCGGGCGCGAACGCTTCGGTGGGAATGCTCCGATATGCGATTCGAGCGGGAGCCAAAGCGCCGAGGAGTCCGAGCGCCAGTGTGCCGGCCGCCAAATATGCCAGCTGCTTCGTGTACCAAACTTGATCAAGCCCCCACCCGTAGGACTCGCGAAGTACGTCGACTGCCGGTGACGCACACGATAGACCCAGTACGAGTCCCGCTATGCAACTGCTAACGCACACCACCGTTGCATCCGCGAGCACTAGCAAGAAAAGAAGCCCAGGCTCGGCACCAGCAGCCCGAAGGAGCGCGAGGTCTCGTCGCCGCTCGGCGATCGTCCCGAGCAGAAGAGCGGCCACAGCAACGCCACCGAGTGTCTCCATGAACGCTCCGATCGTAGAGAGCACACCATTGAAGACGCTTGCAGACGCTCGATTCGATTTCGCCATTCCTTCAGCGTCGGCTATGTAAAGGTCCTGTACCCCTCCCACTCTCCTTCGGATCTCTTCAACTACGTTGGTTTCACTTCCTTCTGTCCAAATCGTGGCGGACCAGGCACCGCGGCGCTGCCAATGTTCATCGAATGTGGACCGATCGAGCATGATGGTTCCGACGGGCCCCGCAAAGTCCTCAATGACACCAACGATCGGAAAACTCTCTAGACCTGAGGGCGTATTTAGCTCTAACTGATCGCCAACGCTAAGTCCAAAATTGCGCACGAACGTACTGGACACGGCGACACCACCGTTGGCAATCTTTTTTGCGAGAGACGAAGAGTCCTCCCCGATGCTCATGATGTGTCCGTACTTCGCGATAGCTGCCATGTCGTGCATATCTAGCTGCACTTCACGACCTCGGTAGAGAACTGACGCTAGATTTCGATATTGCTCGTCGACGCCGAGTACCCCCTTGGACGTTCGAATCGCTCGCATGGTCGCAGGAGTTAGTAGTTCGACTCGGTTCACATCGAAGAGCGAACCCGCGATGACAAGTCGCGCGCCATTTGGATAACGGGCTGAGGTCCACCGGTCGATGCTTGCTTCAAAGGTCTTCGCGACCAGAGCGAGACACGTAAGCACTGCTACGATCGAGCCGATTGCGCAGAGTGATACCGCGAAACTAAGCGGGCGCGAGATGAACGAGCGTGCAACCAAATGACTGAGCTGTGGCACAGATCGTCTAAGCAGGACTAGGAGGTGCTTCCACACTGCGAGGACTAGCGGGGAAAGCGAAAACATCAAACCAATTCCCGAGAGAAACAGCGTAGAGACACGCGCAAACGCGCCGCCTGGAAAGTAACCACCAGCTAACTGAGACAACGCAAACACTCCGGTGAGCGTACCCGCTGCGCTGAGCCATCGGAACGAGAGTGCGTGTGAACCTTCGGTGCCGCCGGAGTCAAGCGCAAACCGTCGGCTCGATCTAGCGATCGGGATCATGCTGCCCGCGAAAGGCGCAACGATTCCGACGAGCATCCCAACGACGACGGTCATCGGAGAGATCGAGAGGCGTGTTAGCTGCTCCACCTTCGCAGACGCAGCGATTGTCGAGAGTGTGGCGAGCATCGGAGGTGAGAGGACGACGCCCCCACAGAGCCCCAAGCCGAACCCCCCGAGGCTGAGGAGCGCGATCTCGATTAGTGTCCCGAGCTGCATCCGTCTTGCACTCATTCCAACCGAGCGCAAGATCTCCAACTGGCGCTGCTGCCGGGCAACCCATTGAGTCGCAGTAGCGTACGCGGTCAATGCGGCAGCTATTGCGCCTGCGAATGCTACTAAGAGCGCGGTGGTCTGGATCATCTCTACGGCTTCATAGAAGGCCCCAGCTGAACCGCCTGCTGCTCGAACACTGGCCCTCCCATCAAGCCTTGAGTTCAGTAGTGCCACGACCTGCTCTACGGGCTGATCGGGAGCCGTAGCGACGTCGACGCTGTCGAACCAGCCTTCACGGCCCACCAGGTTCTGCAGCGCGTAGATGTCCATCACCGCGAGCTGCCCGCCGAACGCAGAGGCGATCCCTCCGGGTTCCAGCAAACCCTGCACGATGAGCTGCTTCGGTTGT
>DATJZN010000055.1:0-17411 GCA_035499075.1 Myxococcota bacterium
CCGGGGTGGAGCGTTCCGCACCACCAGGAGACGAGCGACCTCTCGCTGCCCATCATCGAGAAACCGGTCGCCTGACGCGCGCTCCCGTCAATTCCTGCCGCTCAAGGAGCCGGCAAGATCCGACGAAAGAGTGACGGGGAAGGACTGAGCGACCGATGAAATCGTTCGATGTCGTAGTGATCGGTTCTGGGCCGGGCGGGTACATCGCCGCCATTCGCGCCGCGCAGCTCGGCATGACCGTGGCGATCGTCGAGGACGAGCCCGTCCTCGGCGGCGTGTGTCTCAACTGGGGCTGCATTCCGACCAAGGCGATCCTGTCGTCCGCGGAGATCTTCGCGGCCGTGAAGCACGGCGTGCCCGGGCTCGTCGTCGAAGGCCAGTCGCCGAACTACGGCCAGGTGATCGACGCCAGCCGTGCCGCCGCGGACCGCCTGTCGCGCGGCGTCGCTGGCTTGATGCGGAAGAACAAGATCGAAGTGATCTGGGGCCGCGGCCGGCTCGGGCCGGGCCGCGAAGTCGTCTTCACGAAGGACGGCGCCAGCGAGAGCCTCGAGGCGCGCAACGTGATCCTCGCGACCGGCTCGACCGAATTCGTGTTCCCGGGCGTGCAGGTCGACGGGAAGAAGGTGCTGACGAGCCGGGAGGCGCTCGAATCGCGCGACTTCCCGAGCTCGATCGTCGTGATCGGCGGCGGCGCGGTGGGCCTCGAGTTCGCGTACTCGTACAACGCGTACGGCGCGCAGGTGACGATCGTCGAGATGCAGGAGCAGATCCTGCCCGGCTTCGACAAGGAGACCGCCGACGCGCTCGCGCGCTCGTTCCAGCGCGGCGGCACGAAGATCCTCACCAAGACCGCGTTCAAGAGCCTCGACGCGAGTGGCCCGGGCGTGGTCGTGACCGCGGAAGGCGAGAAGGGCGCCGTCGAGCTGCGCGCCGACCAGCTGCTGCTCGCCGTGGGGCGGCGCGCCCTGCTGGCGGACCTCGGGCTCGAGGGACGCGGCGTCGCCGTCGAGCGCGGCTTCATCAAGATCAGCCCCGACCAGCGCACGACGGCCGACGGCGTGTGGGCGATCGGCGACTGTTCGGGCCCGCCGCTCCTCGCGCACAAGGCGCAGCACGAAGGCGTCGCCGCCGCGGAGTTCATCGCGGGCGTGCGCAAGCACGGCATCGACAAGAAGAAGATCCCCGCGTGCATCTACTGCCAGCCGCAGGTCGCGAGCATCGGCCTGTCGGAAGCCGAGGCGCGCGCGGCCGGGCACGACGTGCGCGTGGGCAAGGCGCCGTTCGCGGCGTCGGGCAAGGCGGTGGGCACCGGCCACACCGAGGGCTTCGTGAAGCTCGTCTCCGACGCGAAGTACGGCGAGATCCTCGGCGCGCAGATCATCGGCTATGGCGCGACCGAGCTCATCAACGAGGTCGCGCTCGCCATGACGATCGAGTCGACGACGGCAGAGCTCGGCGAGACCTCGCACGCGCACCCGACGCTCGGCGAGATGGTCATGCAGGCGGCGCTCGCCGCGGAGGGCCGCGCGCTCGACTTCTAGTCGGGCGCGCAGCGAGCCATGGCGATCTCGGTGACGATGCCCCAGATGGGCGAGAGCGTGGTCGAAGGCACGCTCGAGCGCTGGCTCGTCCGCGAGGGCGAGCGCGTCGAGAAGGACCAGATCCTCTGCGAGATCACGACCGACAAGGTCGACGCGGAGGTCGTCGCGCCCGAGAGCGGCGTGGTGACGAAGCTCGCGGTCGCGCAGGGCCAGACCGTGGCCGTGGGCGCGGAGCTGGCGACGATCGAGCCGTCGGGCGCGGCGTCGGCGGCCGCGCCCCCGGCGCCGGCGCAGCCTACACGTTCCAGTGTTGCCCCCGCAGCAGCGCCCGCAGCGGCGCCGCGTCCCGTCGCGCCGACCGCGCCGCTGCCGCGCGTTTCGCCGGTCGCGCGGCGCGCGGCCGAGGACCGCGGCATCGATCCGAGCTCGCTCACCGGCTCGGGCGTGGGCGGGCGCGTGATGAAGGCCGACGTCGACGCGCAGGCCGAGACGCGCACCGCGGCTCCTGCCGCGCCCGCGCCCGCGGCGCGGCCCGCGACGGCGCCCGCCCCGGGCACGCTCGGCGAGTTCCTCGCCGGCATGCGCGTGCCCACGCACAAGATCGCGCCCGAGGACAAGGTCATCCCGTTCACGGCCATCCGCCGGCGCATCGCCGAGCACATGGTGGTGTCGAAGGTCGTCTCGCCGCACGTGGGCACGGTGGCCGAAGTGGACCTGGCGAAGCTCGCCAAGCTGCGCGACCGCCACAAGAAGTCGTTCGAGGCGGCACACGGCTTCGGGCTGTCGTACCTGCCGTTCGTCGTGGCGGCGACGGTGCGGGGGCTGCGCGACTACCCGCGCGTGAACTCGGCCGTGGTCGGCGACGCGATCGTCGAGCGCGCGGGCATCCACGTGGGCGTGGCGGTCGAGACCGACCGGGGCCTGCTCGTCCCCGTGCTGCGCGACACCGATCGGCTGTCGCTGGTCGGGATCGCGCAGGCGATCGACCACGTGGCGAAACGCGCGCGCGAGAAGACCATCACCGCGGACGAGCTCGCGGGCGGCACGTTCACCGTGTCGAACCCGGGCCGCGAGGGGAACCTCTACGGCTTCGCGGTGATCAACCAGCCGCAGGTCGGCATCCTGCGGATGGGTGAGGTGAAGAAGCGCCCCGTGGTGATCGAGTCGGGCGGCGAGGATACGATCGCCATACACCCGATGATGTACCTCGCACTCTCGTACGACCATCGAATCATCGACGGCGTCACCGGCAACAGCTTTCTCTTCCGCGTGGCTCGCGCGCTGGAAGCGGCGGAGTTCGAGCTCTGATGGCGATCGCAGCGGCCGACCAGCTCACGATGTACCGCAACATGGTGCTCATCCGGCGCTTCGAAGAAGGCGTCGCGGAGGCGTACGCCGACGGCTTCATCGGCGGCTTCACGCACCTGTACATAGGCCAGGAAGCCGTGGCCACGGGCGCGATCTCGGCGCTCAACCACGACGACTACGTGATCGGCACGTACCGCGTGCACGCGCACGCGCTGTGCCGCAACACGCCGGCGCGCGCGCTCATGGCCGAGCTGTACGGCCGCGCGACGGGCATCTGCAAGGGCAAGGGCGGCTCGATGCACTTCTTCGACGCGCAGCGCTACATGCTCGGCGGCTACGGCATCGTCGGCGGCAATCTCCCGATCGGCGTCGGCGCCGCGCTGTCCATGCACATGCAGGGGCAGGACCGCATCGTCATGAACTTCTTCGGCGACGGCGCCTCGAACCAGGGCGTGTTCCACGAAGCGCTGAACATGGCGAAGCTCTGGAACCTGTCCGTGGTGTTCGTGTGCGAGAACAACTTCTACGGCATCGGCACCGACGTGCGGACCTCGTCGGCGTTCAACGAGATCCACAAGAAGGCGCAGGGCTACGGCATTCCGGGCCACGTCGTGAACGGCATGGACGTGCTCGCGGTGCGCGAGAAGTGCGAGGAGCTCGTGCGCTTCTCGCGGCAGGGCGGCGGGCCCGTGCTGCTCGAGGCGCGCTGCTACCGCTACCAGGGCCACTCGATGACCGACGCGGGCAAGTACCGCAGCGTCGCCGAGGCCGAGCTGTGGAAGAAGCGCGATCCGATCCCGAGGCTCGCGAAGTCGATGCTCGAGGCCGGCATCGCCGACCGCGCGAAGCTCGACGCCATCCAGGCGGAAGTGAACGAAGTCGTCGAAGACGCCATGCGCTTCGCGGAAGCGAGCCCGCGGCCCGCGCCCGATGCGCTGTACGAGGACTTGTTCGTGGAGGGGCCCAGTGCCTGAGATCCGCTACTACGAAGCGGTGCAGCGCGCGCTGTCGGAGGAGATGGCGCGCGACGAGCGCGTGTTCATCCTGGGCGAGGACGTCGGCCTCGTCGGCGGCACGTTCCGCGCGACCGAAGGGCTCATGGCCGAGTTCGGCGCGCGCCGCGTGCGCGACACGCCGATCGCCGAGGCCGCGATCATTGGCGTGGCCATCGGCGCCGCGATGACCGGGCTGCGGCCGGTCGCGGAGCTCATGACGCTCAACTTCGGCATCGTCGCGATGGACCAGATCATCAACCACGCCTGCAAGGCGCGGTACATGTTCGGCGGCCAGGTGAACCTGCCCATGGTCATCCGCGCGCCGGCGGGCGGCGGCACGCAGAAGGGCGCGCAGCACAGTCACTCGATCGAGTCGTGGTTCGTGAACTCGCCGGGGATCCGCGTGGTGCTGCCGTCCACGCCGTACGACTTGAAGGGATTGTTGAAGACCGCGATCCGCTGCGAGGACCCCGTGCTCTTCATCGAGCACGAGATGCTCTACAACACGAAGGGCGAGGTGCCCGACGAGGAGTACCTGCTCCCGTTCGGCGTCGCCGACGTGAAGCGGCCAGGGCGCGACGTGACGATCGTCGCGTGGTCGAAGATGGTGCACGAGGCGCTGCGCGCCGCGGAGTTCCTCGCGGGCGAGGGCATCGAGGCGGAAGTCGTCGATCCGCGCACGCTCGACCCGCTCGACATCGACACGATCCTCGCGTCGGTGATGCGCACGCGCCGCGCGGTCGTGGTGGAAGAGGGTTGGCGCAAGGTCGGCGTCGGCGCGGAGCTCGCGTCGCAGATCCACGAGGCGTTGTTCTTCGAGCTCGAGGCGCCCGTGCAGCGCGTCGGCGCCGCGAACGTGCCGACGCCTTATGCCTCGAACCTCGAGAAGCTCGCGTTGCCCGACGCCCAGCGCATCGTCGACGCGGTGCTGAAGATCACGCTCTAGCTCGGAGCGGGAGAAGCGATGCCCAAGCAGATCCGCATGCCCAAGCTCTCGGACACGATGGAAGAAGGCCGCCTCATCGCGTGGCGCAAGAAGGTCGGCGACACGGTCAAGCGCGGCGAGGTGCTCGCCGAGATCGAGACCGACAAGGCCGACATGGAGTTCGAGGCGTACACCGAGGGCACGGTCGCGCAGATCGTGGTCGAGGCGGGCGCGACCGTTCCCGTCGGCACGCTGATCGCGGTGCTGCGCCTGCCGGGCGAGGCCGAGGACGCCGTCGCCGCCGTGCCGGCCGCAGAGGCGCAGCCGCAGACGCCCGCGCGCGCCCCAGCCGCGCCGGCCGGGCAGGCGCCCGCGACGGCGCCGGCCAAGCCGGTCGCGCCGCGCGCCGCGCGCACAGCTGCGCCCGCGCCGACACCCGCGCGTGTAGAGCTGCCCGCGCCGCCGGCCGGCGAGCGCGTCGCCGCCCTCTACGCGCCCGACGACGACCGCATCCGCGCCACGCCGCGCGCCCGGCGGCTCGCCGAAGAGCGCTCGATCGACCTGTCCGAGCTCACCGGCACGGGCCCGCACGGCGCCATCCTCGTGGCGGACCTCGAGGCCTATCTCGCCACGCTCGAAGGCCAGACTCCCGACGGCGACGGCGTGCGCGCCACGCCGCTCGCGCTGCGGATGGCGAGCGAGCAGGGCACCGACCTCGAAGCCGTGAAGGGCAGCGGCCCGGGCGGCCGCATCACGAAGTCCGATCTGCTCGCGCACTGGAAGCGCGAGAAGGCGCACTCGAAGGAGCGCGAGGCGGTCATGTACCGCAGCACGCTCCAGCTGTCGCAGAAGCGCAAGGCGCTCATCCGCAACATGGTGCGCAGCAAGGCCGAAGCGCCGCACTTCTACATCCAGATGGACGTCGCGACGGAGGCGCTCCGCGACCTGCGCGACCAGCTGAATCGGGACGCCGGCGAGAAGCGCCCGCGACTCACCTACACCCATCTGATGTTGAAGGCCGCCGCGCTCGCGCTCGAGCGCCACCCGCACGTCAACGCGACGTACCGCGCCGAGGAGAACGACATCGCGCTGTACGACGCGATCAACATCGGGCTGGCGGTCGACGTGCAGGACGAGCTCGTCGCGCCCACGGTGAAGGACTGCCAGGGCCACACGGTCTGGCAGCTCGCCGAGGAGGCCAACTCGCTGATCCAGCGCGCGCGCATGCGCAAGCTGCAGCCCGCCGACTACGCGGACGGCACGTTCACGATCTCGAATCTGGGCATGTTCGGCGTCGACCGCTTCTACGCGATCATCACCCCGCCGCAGAGCTCGATCCTGTCGGTGTCGAAGATCGCGGAGCGGCCCGTCGTGCGCGGCGGCAAGCTCGAGATCGGGCAGATCACGACGCTGGGGCTGTCGGTCGACCACCGCGTGATCGACGGCGTGCGCGCGGCGCAGTTCCTCGGCGAGATCAAGCGGCTGCTCGAGGAGCCGCGCGAGCTCGCGCACGATGGAAACGGCCACGACTAGCGGACTCGACGTCCGCCGGCTCGGCCGCGTGCCCTACGCCGAGGCGCTCGCGCTCCAGGAAGACCTGCGCGCGCGGCTCGCGGCGGGCGAGCTCGGCGACACCGTGCTCCTGCTCGAGCATCCCGACGTGATCACCTTCGGGCGCGGCGCGAAGCCGGGCAGTGCGCTCGCCGACGACGACGCGCTGCGCCGCGGCGGCTACGAGGTGTTTCGCATCGGCCGCGGCGGCGACGTGACCTGGCACGGCCCCGGCCAGCTCGTGGGCTATCCGATCCTCGACCTGCGCCGGCACGGCTCCGACGTGCACCGCTATCTGCGCGCGCTCGAGGGCGTGCTGATCGGCGCGCTCGAGCACTTCGGCATCGCGGCGACGCGACGCGCCGGCTACGCCGGCGTGTGGCTCGACGAGCGCCGCAAGATCGCGTCGATCGGCGTGGGCATCCGCGCGTGGCGCACCGTGCACGGCTTCGCGCTGAACGTCGATTGCGACCTCGCGCGCTTCGGCGCCATCGTGCCGTGCGGCCTCGCGGACGTGGAGATGGTCAGCGTGGCGAGCGTGCTCGGCGCGCCGGTCGACCGCGCGCGCATCGAGGCGCAGGTCGAGCACGAGCTGCGGAAGGCCTTCGGATGAAGGCGCCGCGTCCCGACTGGCTGCGCGTCCGCTACCAGCAGACGCCCGAGCTCGAGAACCTGCTCGAGCTCGTGCGCACCGAGAAGCTCCACACGGTGTGTCAGTCGGCGGCCTGCCCGAACCTGGGCGAGTGCTGGTCGCACGGCACAGCCACGTTCATGATCGCCGGGAACCTCTGCACGCGCGCCTGCGGCTTCTGCGACGTCGCGACGGGCAGGCCGGGGCCTCTCGATCCCGGTGAGCCCGAGCGCGTGGCGCGGGCGATCGCGCGGCTCGGCTTGCGCTTCGCGGTGGTGACCGCGGTCGCGCGCGACGACCTGGCCGACGGCGGCGCCGAGCATTTCGCACGCACGGTGGCCGCAATCCGCACGCACGCACCCGGCTGCCGCGTCGAGCTGCTCATCCCCGACCTGAAGGGCTCGGTCGAGGCGCTGCAGACGGTGCTCGCGGCATCGCCCGACGTGCTCAACCACAACCTCGAGACGGTCGAGCGCCTGCAGCGGCCCGTGCGCAAGGCGGGACGTTACGACCGCTCGCTCGCCGTGCTCGCGAATTCAGCGCGCTTGCGCCCCGACGTTCCGACGAAAACCGGCCTCATGCTCGGCCTGGGCGAGACGGACGACGAGGTCCGCCAAACCCTGCGCGACGTGCGCGCGCACGGCTGCCGGCTGCTCACGCTGGGCCAGTATCTCGCGCCGAGCCCGGCGCACCTGCCCGTGGCGCGCTGGGTCTCTCCGAAGGAATTCGACGCCTGGGCCGATTTCGCCCGCGAGCTGGGCTTCGACGAGGTCTTCTCCGGGCCGCTGGTACGGAGCTCCTACCGCGCCGAGAAGCTGGCGGCAGCGGCGCACAAGTGAGTCGCGCAAACGGCCGATGACTCCGCAGGGAGTCTCGCGTGGCCGTCCTTCGCACGAGTCTCATCGCAGCGTGTCTCGCGTTCACGAGCGCACCCATGCCTTCGCCCGATCCGGCGTCGGTGACCGACGTGGTATGTCCGCCGGACACGTCGCGCGTGGAGAAGCAGGGCGACCACCGCGAGGTCCGCTGCGAGACCGCGCATCACCGCAAGGAAGGCCCTTCGCTCGAGTGGTACCCGAACGGGAACCTGCGCAGCGCGGGCAGCTATCACTGGAACGAGCTCCGTCACGGCTGGTGGCGCGATTGGAATCAGGACGGCTCGCTGCGCAGCGAGGTCGAGTACCACCTCGCCGAGTGGGTGGCGCGCCGGCGCTTGCCGAGCGAAGGGGAGGCGCGCGCGTCGCGCCCCGGCGACGCCGTGCACCCGTGTCCCGAAGGCAGCTTCTTCGCCAAGGGCGTCGCGCCCGACCCGGGCGGCGAGTGGTGCGAGACGCCGCGCGCCGACGGCGCCTGGGTGCGGGAAGGCCCGTGGCTCGAGCTCCGGAACGATCGGGTGCAGGAGCGCGGCCACTTCCACGCCGGACTCCGCGACGGCCAGTTCGAGAAGGAGTGGCTGCACGAGTCGCAGACCTACTCGGCCGGCGAGCTCGTCGCCATGACCACGTGGGACGAGCGCGGCACGAAGCGCACCGAGATGTCGCCGCTCGACGGCGGCCTGTCGCTGCACCGCCGTTGGCGCGCCGACGGCTCGCTCGAGGGCGAGGAGGTGAAGCGCGGGCAGAAGCGCGTGCACGCGACCTTCTTCTATCGCGAGGGCGGGAAGTCGCTCGAGGAGTCGCGCCGCGACGAGAAGCTGGAAGGGGTGTGGCGCTCCTGGTGGCGCGACGGGCAGCTTCACGAAGAGGGTGAGTACCGGGACGGGCACAAGATCGGAGTCTGGAACACGTGGAGTGCGGCGGGCGAGCTGCTCCGCCGGGACGTCTACGGTCCGCAGGGGCGCTCGTCCAGGGAGATCCTCGCCGTCTCGACGGCGCTGCCGGACGGCTGGCCCTTTCGCACGCTCACACCGATCCCCCTCGCCCGGGCAGGCGAGGCCGTGTGCCGCGCGCCGGCGAAGCCGTTCAGCGAAACGACCGCGAGCTTCACGGCGCGTGGCTGCGCCGTCTCGGACGGCAGAGGTCCGATCGAGCTCGTGACCCAAGCCCCTCCGCTCGACGAGCCGCTGCCGCCGGAGTTTCGCCAGGGAAGGCTCGCAGAGACCGTGCCCCTCCTGCTCGCGCTGCTGGAGGGCCATGAGCCGGTGTTGGTTGCACGCAACGGGAAGCTCGAGGGCACGCTGCGAATCTGGGACGCGGCCGGCCGGGAGAACAGCGAGCTCGACTTCCACGACGGCGTGTACGAGGGCCGCCAGGTGCTCTGGAACGGGGACGGCAGCCTGCAAAAGATCTCGAGCTGGGTCGCGGGAAAGAAGCAGGGCCCGTTCGCGAGCTGGTGGCCGAACGGCGCACCGCGCGCATGCGGCACCGCTCCGTACAGCCCGCGAAACGGCGTGTTCATCGAGTGCCCGGAGTCGGGCCACTGCAGGAAGCGCGAGGAGTACCGCGACGGCCAGCCCGCCGGCACGTGGATCGATTGGTTCGAGTCAGGCGGAAAGCGCCGAGAGTCGAGCTATCGCGACGGCAAGCTCGAGGGCCTCCACACCGCATGGGATGACGATGGGCGCGTGGTCGAGCAGGGTCAGTATCTCGCGGGGAAGAAGACGGGCCGCTGGAAGACGGGAAAGGGCGAGGAGAACTGGCTCGATGGCCAGCGCGACGGCGACTGGACCTTCCGCGGCGAAGCGGGCGAGATCCTGCTGCAGGGCCGCTACGAGCGCGGCCGCCGCGTCGGCGAATGGAAGCGCTACGACCCGCGCGGCCACCTGGTCGAGCAGGGCGAATATGCCTGGTGCGAGTCGCCGCCGGAGCTCTCGGTGACCCCGGTCCCGGGTGGCGAGGAGAGCGTCGAGTGGGGCATGCCGCTGCTCGAAGGCTGCAAGAAGGGCCGCTGGTCGCTCTGGAAGAGCAACGGCGAGCTCTGGACCCAGGTCGACTTCGACGAGACCGACCCGCGAAAGCGCGCGCAGCTCGCGTCGCATCCGCGGCCGAAGACGTACGAGCTCCACTAGGGCGCGCCGCCTCGACGCGCCCGCGCGGTCTCGTATAATCGCGCGCGCGTTCTCGTTTTCGTCGGGGGTCGAGTGCCGGGCAGAGTCGTCAAGGTGCGGCGCAACGAGCGGCTCGGCTGGGCCGAGCGCCTGTACCTGCCCACCATCTTCGTCGGGCTGGGCGTCACGGCGCGCGTGTTCTTCCGGAACTTCTGGGGGTACATGATCGGCCGGCCGTCGACCTTCGTCGTGCAGTACCCCGAGAAGCGGCTCGACTACGCCGACGCGTTCCGCGGCCACCCGGTGCTCGTGGCGCTCGAGAGCGGTCAGCCGAAGTGCGTGGCCTGCGGGCTGTGCGAGTTCGCGTGCCCCACGGACTGCATCACGATCCTGCCCGCGGAGACGAACGAGGGCATCGAGCGCATCCCGTCGGTGTTCGACATCGACATGTCGCGCTGCATGTTCTGCGGCCTGTGCGAGGAAGCCTGCCCCGAAGAGGCGATCGTCATGAGCCGCGACGTCGAGCTCGCCACGTACGAGCGCGGCGCCATGCTCTGGCACATGAAGGACCTGCTTCGCACCGAGGAGCAGCTCGGCCGCCGGCTCGAGCTGATCCGCCGGGACTACGCGCGCTGATGGCGGCCGCCGCGGAGGAGCTCGTCGCGCGCGTGCGCGGCCTGTTGGGCGGCGACGTGCTCGACGCCCATACACACCGCGGTGACGCCACGGTGCTCGTGCCCGTCGGCCGCGCGCGCGAGTGCCTGCAGCGGCTGCGCGACGAGCCGGGCTTCCAGTTCAACGTGCTCGTCGACGTGACCGCGGTCGACTACCTGGGCCGCGAGCCGCGCTTCGAGCTCGTGTACCACCTGGCCTCGTTCGACCTCGCGCCGGCAGCCGGCGAGCCTTGCGCGGTGCGCGCGCGCCTGCGCGTGAAGACGGGCGTGCACTCGCAGGCGGCCGAGGCCGACTCGGTCACCTCGCTCTGGGACGCCGCGAACTGGTACGAACGCGAGGTGTGGGACCTGTACGGGATCCAGTTCCGCGGCCACCCCGACCTGCGCCGCATCCTGCTCTACGACGAGTTCCAGGGCCATCCGCTGCGCAAGGACTACCCGAAGGAGCGGCGGCAGCCGCTCGTCGGTCCGAAGAACTAGGGGAGGCGCCGTGACCGAAGCCGCGCTCCGCGCGCCGCGAGCCAAGGGCGATCTTCACACCGAGACGCAGCTCCTCTCGATGGGCCCGTCGCACCCCGCGACGCACGGCACCGTCAAGATCATGCTCGAGATCGACGGCGAAGAGATCGTCGAGATGGACGTGCAGGTCGGCTATCTGCACCGCGGCTTCGAGAAGGAGTGCGAGAGCGGCACGTGGTACCAGGCGATCCCGTACACGGACCGCTTGAACTACAACTCGGCGATCCTCGCGAACCTGGCCTTCTGCATGGCGGTCGAGAAGCTGATCGATTGCGAGATCCCGCGGCGGGGCCAGTGGGTCCGCACGCTCGCGAGCGAGCTGTCGCGCATGGGCGATCACCTGACCCGCCTCGGCGCCGCGTGCCTGGAGCTCGGCGCCATGACGCCGTTCCTGTATGGCATCGAGGCGCGCGAGCTGTGCTGGGATCTGCAGGAGATGCTGTGCGGCGCGCGCGTCACGTCGAACTACGTGCGCATCGGCGGCGTGCAGCGCGACGTCACGCCCGGCTTCCACGCGCGGCTCACGAGCTCGCTCGCACGGATCGAGGCGCTGCTCGTCGACTTCGACAAGGTGGTCACCTCGAACCGCATCTTCGTCGACCGCTTCCGCAACACGGGCATGCTGCCCGTCGAGAAGCTGATCTCGTACGGCGTCACGGGGCCGATGCTGCGCGCAGCCGGTGTGCCGCTCGACCTGCGCAAGGCCGAGCCGTACCTCGCGTACGACGAGATCGATTTCGACGTGCCGATCGGCTCGCTCGGCGACAACTACGACCGCTTCCTCGTGTGCCAGGAAGAGCTCGTGCAGAGCATCCGCATCATCCGCGCGTGCGTGCCCGTGCTCGAGAAGACCGCCGGCGAGCCGGTGAACGTGGCGGATCCGAAGGTCCGCTGGCCCGGCAAGGACCGCGTGTTCGGGCGCATGGAAGAGCTGATCCAGCAGTTCAAGGGCGTGACCGAGGGGATCAAGGTTCCGGCCGGCGAGGCCTACGCCGCGGTCGAGTCGCCGAACGGCGAGCTCGGCTTCTACGTGGTGTCCGACGGCACCGGCAAGCCCTACAAAGTTCGGTGTAGGCCGCCGAGCTTCGCGAACGTGGCGCCCATGCGCGAGATGCTGATCGGCGGCATGCTCGCGGACATCGTCCCCACGTTCGACATGATCAACATGATCGGCGGCGAGTGTGACCGCTGACCACGAGGTCACGCATGCCGACGTGCGCGAGCGCTTCGGCCTGCCCACGGAGCAGGTCGGCAGCGTGAACGACCCGCGCACGCACGAGGAGCACGGCGTGCGCTGGAACGAGAAGTGGATCTGGCTCCTGCCGGGCGGGGCGAAGCGTCTGGTGTACTGGCACCGCTACGACTTCCGCGGCGCGTTCGTCGAAGCCGTCGACGGCGCCGTTCGGCCCGAGCCGGTCTGAGCGCGCCGCCGCTCGCGCCTTTCGGGCTGCGGCTGCGCCGCGACGGCAGCTTCTGGCACGAAGGCGTGCGCGTCACGCACCCGCGGCTGCTCGCCGCCTTCCGCCGCGGCGTCCGCTTCGCCGACGCCGAGCGCACCTTCGTCGTCCAGGTCGGCCCGTTCCGCGGCTGGCTCGACGTCGAAGACACCGCCTTCTTCGTCGACGCCTACGAAGAGGCGACCGGCGACCTCGCCCTCTCCGACGAATCCCGTGAGCCGCTCGACCCGACGACGCTCGCGAGCGACGTCGACGGCGTCCTGCGCTGCACCGTGAAGTCCCGTTTCCCGGCACGCTTCACACGCGCCGCGCAAGCCGACCTCATGAACGCGCTCGAGCTGGACGGAGATTCCATCCTGGTTCGTCTGGGCTCGCGCCGCGTCGCCGCGCCGCGTCTGCGACCGTAGGAGCGGTGCTCGCGCGTTCGGCGCTCGGAGCTTGGAGGCGCCGCCCGGACTCGAACCGGGGATAAAGGCTTTGCAGGCCTCTGCCTTACCACTTGGCGACGGCGCCCGAGGAGCGCGTACTTTAGCCCGTCTACCTGTCGGCGCGACGACCGGGTACGCTGCCAGAGCCCGGATGGTGGAACTGGCAGACACAGAGGACTCGAGTTTGGGTCTCCCGCACGGCGACGCGCGGGTAACAAACCGGGTGAACTCAGGGGAACCTAACGCCCGTCTGAGGATCGCATGGGCACCCGGTCCATGCTCCGGAGCGACGAGGCCATGGCAATCCTGAGCCGAGCCGCAGAGGGCAGAGGTTCTGCGGAAGGTGCAGAGACTAGCGGGGTGAGCCCCAACGATAATCCCCGCCGACGAGCGCCCGGCACTCTCGACGGAGGCGACCCTCCGCCGAGGTGAAGAGATAGTCCGCCCCGGAGGGAAACCTCCGGATCCGCGTAAAATTCTCGGAAGCGCGAGCTTCGTGCGGGTTCGAGCCCCGCTCCGGGCAGCAGACGCGAACCCGTCTACCGGAAGGACATCGAGGAGCGGACGGTCGCCTCGGGCGTCGCTTCGAGCAGCGCGCGGAGCGTCTCGCGGTCGAGGATGGTCGTGCGCAGATAGGACCAGTCGGGGCGCTCCAGCTCGATGCGGAAGAGCTCGGGCCCTTTCATGATCTGGCGCACGTACGCGCGGCCGCCCTCGTCGAGGTCGCGCTGGATCGAGCGGATGATCGAGCGGATGCGCTGCAGGCGCAGGCGCTCAGGATCGATCTCGAACGTGCGCATCCCGCGGATCCAGCGGAACGTTCCCGGGGGCTTCGGGGCGCGCATCGCGGCTCATGCTATCGGCGGCCCTCGGGAGAGGCAACCGCCGATTCCGTGGGTGAGCTCTCGGCCGAAGCTGCGCCGCGCGCGAGCTGGCCGAGCGCGCGCCCGTAACGCTCGAGCGCGCGCGGTGGACCGCCGAGCAGCTCGAGTCCGACGTGGGCGACCGCTCGCGCGCCGTGCTCGCCGGGCACGTACGCGACGCGCGACCAGCGCGCCAGGCCGACGACGTCGACGGGCGACTCGCCGGGCAGGCGCAGCTGCACGAGCACGCGTGTGCCGATCTCGGGCGGGCGCTCGCAGCGGATGCAGAGGCCGCGCCGCGAGAGGTTCAGCGTCTCGTCGTCGCTCGACACGTCGTAGAAGAGCTCGCCGGTGACCGGGTCGCGCACGGCGTCGATCGAGCTGCGCTGGATCCGCAGCGACAGCTCGGTGCGTTCGTCGCCGCGGCGCGAAAGGCCGGGCGCAGGCACGTCGCCGTCAGGCGCGGTCGGGCGCGGAATCCTGCGCCAGCCGCTCTGCGGCGCAGGCGCTTCGAGGGCGAGGTCCGCCCCGGGCTCGCGCGTCCATTCGGCTTCGGGATTCTTCATGCGCCCTCCGGCTCTCGATCCGCTTTCGGCGGGCCGGCCGGGGCGCTTGAGGCGCCGTGAGACGCTTTTCGGTGTCGCTCAGCCGGCGAAGCCCCAGCTGCGCGCGAAGCCGCGCCCCTTGTCGCGCGTCTCGCGCAGCTCGGCTTCGGGCTCGGAGTCGGCGACGATGCCGCCGCCGAGGTGCAGCGCCAGCTCGCCGCGCGAGGCGACGGCCGTGCGGATCGCGATCGCGAGATCGACCGCACCGGAGGCGTCGATGCAGCCGAGCGCGCCCGTGTACACGTCGCGCGGCACGGGCTCGAGCTCGGCGATGATCTGCATGGCGCGGAGCTTCGGCGCGCCCGTGATGGAGCCGCCGGGAAAGGCGGCGCGGAGCAGCGCGGGCCAGTCGGACGGCGCACGGAGCCGGCCGCGCACGTGCGACACCAAATGGTGTACATCGCTGAAGCTGCGCGGTCGAGCCAAGGCCGGCACGGAGACGCTGCCGACCTCGCACACGCGCCCCAGGTCGTTGCGCTCGAGGTCGACGATCATCACGTGCTCGGCAAGGTCCTTCGCCGACGCGACGAGCTCCGCGCGGAGCGCGGCATCTTCGGCCGGCGTGTGCCCTCGCGGGCGAGTGCCTTTGATCGGCGCCGTCTCCACCCAGGCGCCGCGGCTCGCGAGGAAGCGCTCGGGAGAGCTCGACAGCACGGTGCGCTCGGCCGTCTCCAGGTACGCGCAGAAAGGCGCGCGCGTCGCCTCGGCGAGCCGGCGGTACAGCGCGCGCAGCGCGCGGCGGTCGGGCGCCGGCGCGTCGAGCCGGCGCGCGAGGTTCACCTGGTACGCGTCGCCCGCCGCGATGTACGCCTTTGCGCGCCGGACGGCGGCCAGGAACTCGCGATCGGACGTGCGCTCCTTCGGCGTGAAGTGCGGCGGCGGCTCCACCGCTGCCGAGAAGCCCGACAGGGCGGCGAGCTCGTCTTCGAGCGCTCGGCGGACGCGCGGATCGCCGCCGGCGACGGCGCCGCGGCGCGCGACCGGATCCCACGTCCACACCGCGCGGAAGCCCGCGAGCGCGACCGGCGGGAGCTCGCCTTCGCCAGGTCCGCCGAGCCACCCGGCCGCGAACGCGCGGCCGAGCTCGTACGAGAAGGTGCCGATCAGCACGGCGTCGAGCGGGCCTCCGCCGCGGAACTGCGCCAGCCAGCGCTCGGCCTCTGCGAGCGCCTCGACGCCGCCGCGGAACTCGACCTCGGGCCGCCACGCGAGGAGGCTCTGCGCGCGCGCGCCCGGCCCGAACGAGCCCCAGCCGTCGGGAGCGCGCGCGTCCAGCAGGCGCGCCCCGCACTCGACGGGGAGCGCGGCGAGCAGGTCGGCGGGGTCGAGCTCGCGGGGCGATTCGGGCGGCACGCAGTAGATTGCGAGCGATGTCGCTCGGGCCGGCGAACTTAGCTCTCATCGAAGGCGCGCGACCAGTCATCGAGGCGCTGCGCGCGGGTCGCCGGCGCGTGCACACCGTGTTCGTGCCCGAGGGCGACGGCAGCGCGGCGCAGCGCGAGCTCGAGGCGGTGCTCGCCGAGCGCGCCGTCGAGCGCCGGCCCGCCAAACGCGGCGAGAAGCTGCACGCGCTGGCCGACCCGTTTCCCGAGGAGGAGTTCGAGGCGGTGCTCACGGCGCCCCCTCCGCGCTTCCTGGTCGCGCTCGACCGCGTGACCGACGTGGGAAACCTGGGGAGCATCGCGCGCTCCGCCGAGACCGCGGGCGCCGCTGGGCTCGTGCTCGAGCACCGCCACGCGCCGCCGATCGCGGCCGGCGCGCTGCGCGCCAGCGCAGGCGCGCTCGAGCACCTGCGGGTGGGGCGCACGCCCAACCTGGCCAAGGCCCTCGACCTGGCCCGGGCCGAAGGTCTGGCGGTGCTCGTGGCCGACGCCTCGGGCGCTCCGCTCGACCAGCTGCCGGCGAGCCTGTTCGCGGGTGAGCTGGTCTGGGTGTTCGGCAGCGAGGATCTGGGTGCCCGGAAGAGCGTGCGAGACCGGGCGACGGCCACCGTGGGCATTCCCCTGCTCGGGCGAACACGCTCCCTGGGGGTGGCGGCAGCGGCGGCCTATTTCCTGGTCAGAACCGCCGAGATCCGCCGCCGAGGTGCCGGCGCGAACCTTGCTGGCAGAGCCGAAACCTCCTGATACAATCGCGGCTTGCGCTGGCGTAGCTCAATCGGTAGAGCAGCTGATTTGTAATCAGCAGGTTGGAGGTTCGAGTCCCCTCGCCAGCTCCGTGCCGCGTGCCGGAGCGACGCTCGAGCCTCCCGACCTCGGACTCGCCAGCGCAAATCGACGTCCGGTCGAGAGACGGCTACACAGAAAAGAGACAAGTTCGCTCCTGCGCCGCCGGGAATTTTCGGGGGACTCGGCGGGGCGGGATCTTTTTGCTCGCGGGTCCGCTCGGGAGCGATGGGTGAAGAAGGGGAGAGGATCTTCCTCGGAGAGGTACCAAAGCGGTCAACTGGGACGGGCTGTAAACCCGTTGGCTCACGCCTTCGGAGGTTCGAATCCTCCCCTCTCCACCCGCGCACCGGCTCTGGTTCGGAACGAAGTCCGTGGAGGCATACACAGAAAAGTTTCAGGCGGGAATAGCTCAGTTGGCTAGAGCACAAGCCTTCCAAGCTTGGGGTCGCGGGTTCGAGTCCCGTTTCCCGCTCCACGCCAGCGCGCGAGAACGCCATACGCCCAAGTAGCTCAGGTGGTTAGAGCGCATCCTTGGTAAGGATGAGGTCGGCGGTTCGACTCCGCCCTTGGGCTCCGAAGTCAGTCGAATCACTCGTATCGGGAGAAGCACGAAAAGCGATGTCCAAGGAGAAGTTCGAGCGAACGAAGCCGCACGTGAACGTGGGGACGATCGGTCACGTGGACCACGGGAAGACGACGTTGACGGCGGCGATCACGGCGCGGCAGGCGACGAAGAAGCTGGCGCAGGAGATGCGTT
>DATJZN010000056.1:0-188011 GCA_035499075.1 Myxococcota bacterium
CGACTACAATCGACATCGCCCTCATGGGTCCCTCGGGGATCTGTCCCCGGAGGAGTTCGCGCTAAGAGCGCTTCACGGACCGGAGAAGACAAAAGCCGGAGAACTCTCAGCTAGAACTGGCCAGTGAAGGGGGGCACGTCAAGAGCGCTATGCCGATATCTCACTCGGCGACGCAATGGACGAGGTGATCTACGAAGAGGGCAACCCAACGGAGGTCGCAACAATCGCTCCTACCGACTCGCCATATGTGCCTGGCTCCCAGAAGGAAGAGATCTTCGAGGTCCCCAACCTACCGGTTGGTAAGCAGCCCTCTGACTACACAGTCTGGGTCTTCAGCCATGAAACCCACTCTTTGAAGGTTGAGTTCGGCGCGAAGTCAAGACGGGTAGTCTCCATTGCTTGCTATCCGTACCTCGATAGCTCCTGCCCGCCGCTACTGGGCGTCTCCGTTGGTACGACCGAGGAAGCAATGGAGTCATTGCTAGGGAGGCCAAGCGACACAAAGGTGAGCGAAGGTTGGAAGACAGCTCGCTATTCGCAGCTCAATGCAGTCTTTTTCTTGGCGAAGCGGATAGTCAATTGCATTTCGATCCGACGTTTCGAGGAAGAAAAGCGATAGACCCAATTCGCTTCGAGACGAGCTATACACGATGAAGCGTAAGCCTAGCGGACTAAAGTACCGCAATCTTTCCGCACGCGGGAGATCGATCTACTACGAGCGCATCTGGCTGGGGAAGCGGATCTGCGTCTCGACGAAGACCAACGACTGGAGCGAAGCAGCGTCCTTCCGCGACCTCTACGAGGAGAAGCTCGGCATCGGGCGACGCGGAGTTGCCCTGCGAGCTGAGGCGCCCACGCTCGCGGACTTCGCGAAACGCTATCTGGATGAGGACACGTCGCACCTCGCGCCAACGACAAAAGGCGAGCGCAAACGAATGCTCGGCGAGAACGGTCCCCTACTCCCGGCCTTCGGCGCGCTCCGCCTTGACGAGATCACGTCCGGCCGGCTGCGCGAGTGGTGGAGCGCCGAGGTGACGGCCAAGGTCCTGGCTTCAAAGAAGGGCGCGCCTGCGAGGGTCGGCCGCTCGACAAAGACGGGCCGCACCTACCTTGAAACCCTTGCCGGCGTTCTGGCGTACGCGGTCGAGCTAGAACTGCTTGAGGCGAACGCAGTAGATGCGTTCCGCACAGTGCTCCGGCGGAAGACACGCACGCAGCGCGGCCGCGCTGAGTCGGATCCCGACCGCACGATCGACCCGATCGAGAATGCGGACGAGCTGGCCCGGCTTGTCGACTCCGCCGCCCAGGAGGGCACCACGGCGCATCTGCTCGTGCTGCTGTTGCTGGATGCCGGGCTGCGGCTCGGCGAGGCGCTGGGGCTTCGCTGGAAGCACGTGGTCTGGGCGGAAAGCGAAGACGATCCGCGGCGCGCTCTCGTAGTCGCGGAATCACGGCCGCGCGGCGGCGCGCCCGGACCCACGAAGAGCGGCCGAGCGCGGCGAGTCGGCCTCTCGAAGCGCCTGCATCGCGCCCTGCTTGCCGAATACCGCGCGCGGTTCGCGCCGGACGGCGAGGCGCTCGTGCTCCAGGGTCTCGAACCAGGGAACTTCCGAGCCCGCGATTGGCGGCGCATCGTGAAGCGGGCACGCATCGGCCACCGCGCCCTCAAGGATCTGCGCGACACCTTCGCTTCCCAGCTCCTCACGGCCGGGGTCCAACTCGGCTACGTGAGCCAGCAGCTGGGGCACGCGGACGTGGCGGTCACGGCGCGCCACTACGCCCGCTGGGCAGGCGGCGACGAGTACCGCGCCCCGCTGCAACTCGGACCGAACGAACTGCCGGCCGACGTGCTCGCGAGGCTCGCCGAGTCCCAACGAAGTCCCAAGAGCTGGCTCTCGGACGCCGTCGACGAGGTCGCGGCAACGAGCCCTAGCAGCGCCGCGGGCGATGCCGATTCCGATGCTGCGACGGAATCTTACGGAAGGCTCCGCGAAGGGGCCGAGCTGGAGCACGAGACCGGACTCGAACCGGCGACTTCCACGTTGGCAACGTGGAGCTCTACCAACTGAGCTACTCGTGCTCGGGAGGCGACTTCATACGGCCCGGGCCCGGGGCCGTCAAGAGCGCTGCAGGTAGTCCCGCAGGTAGGCCCAGCCCGAGACCGAGGTCAGCGCCGTGGCGATCACGAGGAGCGCCAGGCCGATCTCGTGGGCGGGCAGGCCGAAGAGCGGATAGTGGATGAGGAGCGCCGTGAGCGCGGCGATCTGGAAGCCGGCCTTCCACTTGCCCAGGCTCGAGGCGCCGATGACGACGCCCTGCGAGCCGGCGATCCCGCGCAGGCCCGTCACCGCGAACTCGCGGCCCAGGATCATGACCACGAGCGGGAGCGCCAGCGGCGGGATGCGGCCCACGGCCACCAGCATGAAGAGCGCCGTCATGACGAGCAGCTTGTCCGCGAGGGGGTCGAGCAGCTTGCCGATGCGCGTCTCCATGCCGTAGCTGCGCGCCAGGTAGCCGTCGAGGATGTCCGTCAGCGACACCACCAGGAATGCGAGCCCGATGAGCGCGCTCCACCAGCGCCCGTGGTACCACGGGAGCGCGAAGAGGAACGGCGTGAGCAGGATCCGCACCAGCGTGATCCCGTTCGGCAGCGTCCAGAAGTTCTCGGCCACGGCGCCGGACAGGTTCGCTTTCTCAGCGGAAATCTGCATGGAACTTCTTGTAGTAGGCCAGGACCCTTCGAACGTAGCCGCGCGTCTCCGCGTACGGCGGGACGCCCTGATACTGGCGCACGGCTTCCGGCCCCGCGTTGTACGCGGCGAGCGCCAGCTCGAGCTCCCCCGGGAAGCGATCGATCAGCTCACACAAGTAGCGCGTTCCCCCGTCGATGTTCTGCCACGGGTCGTACGCGTCGTCCACCCCGAGCTGTTCGGCCGTGTCGGGCATGAGCTGCATCAGCCCCTGCGCCCCCCGCCGCGAGAGCGCGAGCGGGTCGAAACCCGACTCGGCGGCGATGACGGCCTTGACCAGCGCGGCGGATACGCCGTGCTGGCGCGAGGCGCGCTTGATCGCGCCGTCGAAGCTCTTCTCGGTGGCCGCCTTGCCGGCCGCCGTGCGAATGCGGTTCAGGAACCCCTTCGAGTGATAGGGCTCGAAGCCGTCGTGCGGGGGTGCATCCGTGAAGAACGTGCGCCCGTACGCATCCTTGAACACGTAGATCTGCGCATGAGCTGCCTGCGAAAGCGAGACCGCGACCGCGGCCGCCAAGAGCCACGCCGTCTGTCTCCCCCATCTGCGCAGGACTTCAATGCTCATTCTCGCCGCTCCGTCTCGGCGCGAGTTTCGCCTCACGTCCATCGGCCCTGGCCGGGAAGTAATTGAGGCCGCGCACTAGACTCTGCGGATGGCGCAGACCTGCGACTTCCTGGTGATCGGCAGCGGAATCGCCGGTCTGTCGTTCGCCTTGCGTGCCGCCGAGCACGGCTCGGTGGTCGTGGTGACGAAGAAGGGCACCGCGGAGTCGGCCACGAACTACGCGCAGGGCGGCATCGCTGCCGTGCTGGGCCCGGAGGATTCGTTCGAGGCCCACATCCAGGACACGCTCGTGGCGGGCGCCGGCCTGTGCGACGAGGCTGCCGTGCGCTTCGTGGTCGAGCACGGGCCCGCGGCCGTGCGCGGGCTCATGGACCTGGGCGTGCGCTTCGACAAGAGCGAGCGCGCGCCCGGCTACGACCTCGGCCGCGAAGGCGGGCACTCGCAGCGCCGCGTGCTGCACGCCGCCGACTTCACGGGCAAGGAGATCGAGCGCGTACTGGTGGAGCGCTGCGAGGCGCATCCGGCGATCGAGCTCTTGTCGAACCGCATCAGCATCGACCTGGTCACCACGCGCAAGCTCGGGCTCGACGGCGCGCCGCGCGTGTGCGGCGCCTACGTGCTCGACCCCGAGACGGGCGCGGTCGAGAGCTTCCGCGCGCGCGTCGTCATGCTCGCGACCGGCGGCTGCGGCAAGACCTACCTGTACACGAGCAACCCCGACATCGCGTCGGGCGACGGCATCGCGATGGCGTTCCGCGCGGGCGCGACGATCGCGAACATGGAGTTCATCCAGTTCCACCCGACGTGCCTGTACCACCCCGACGCGCGCTCGTTCCTGATCAGCGAAGCCGTGCGCGGCGAAGGCGCCGTGCTGCGCAACCGCGCGGGCGAGGCGTTCATGTCGCGCTACGACCGACGCGCCGATCTGGCGCCGCGCGACATCGTGGCGCGCTCGATCGACTTCGAGCTCAAGCGCTCCGGCGACGACTGCGTGTATCTCGACTGCACGGCGCTCGATCCCAGCTTCGCGCGCGCGCGCTTTCCCAACATCCACGAGCGCTGCCTGCGCTTCGGCTTCGACCTCACCAAGCAGCCCCTGCCCGTCGTGCCAGCCGCCCACTACTGCTGCGGCGGCGTGCGCACGAATTTGCGCGGCGAGACCGACATCTTGAACCTGTTCGCCGCCGGAGAAGTCGCGTGCACCGGCCTGCACGGCGCGAACCGGCTGGCGTCGAACTCACTCCTCGAGGGCGTGGTGTTCGCGCGCGCGGCGGCCGAGGAGTCGACCGCGCGCGTGCGCGAGATCGCCGACCCGCCCGCGTTCCGCGAGTGGGACCGCGGCCAGGCCGTCGACCCGACGGAGACCGTGCTCGTCAACGCGAACTGGGACGAGATCCGCCGGCTCATGTGGAACTACGTCGGCATCGTGCGCAGCGACAAGCGGCTCGAACGCGCGCGCCGGCGCATCGAGAACCTCGCGCGCGAGATCCGCGAGTACTACTGGAACGTGGTCGTGACGCCGGACCTGGTCGAGCTGCGCAATCTGGTGACGGTCGCCGAGCTGATCGTGCGCTCCGCGTCCGCGCGCCGCGAGAGCCGCGGGCTGCACTACACGGTCGACTTCCCGGACACGGAGCCCGTGCCGCACGACACGCTGCTGCACGCGCCTCTCGGCTAGAGCGCTCCGCCGGTCATGACGGTGATTGCCTGCGAGCCGCCCAGGCCCATGAATGCCTGGATCGGGAAGAAGATCGTCTGGATGGCGTAGCCGATCGTTCCCGTGATCGTCGGCGGCACGTAGATCACGTCCCCGGGCTGCAACATGTAGTTCGTCTCGCCTTCGCCTTCGCGGACGATCGACTTGTAGTACACGGGGTACACGAGCTTCGCCTCGGGCGACGGCCGCACCAGGCGTGCGCTGTTCTCGTCGGCGAACTTCGTGCTGCCGCCCGCCATGCCCAGCGCGTAGAGCGCCGTCACGTCGCCGATCAGCGGGTACGCGCCCGGGCGCATGACCTCGCCGAAGATGTAGAACGTGCGGCTCTCCGACTTCGTCAGCGTGACCGTGACGTCGGGCTGGACGATGAACTCCTTGAGGCGACGCGCGATCTCGGCGCGTACGTCGGAGATCGTGCGGCCGCGCACGTCGACGTCGCCGATCAGGTCGAGAGAGACGCGCCCGTCGGGCCGCACGACGACGTCGCGCCGGATCTCGGGCTCGGGCCGCACGATGATCGTCAGCGTGTCGGGCGGCGCGATGTGGTACTCGGCGTCGAACGACGGCGCGCCGGGGTGGCCCGTGTTCGTCATGCACGCGGAGCAAGCGACCGCTGAAACGACCAGTGCGGCTCGGAGCCAAACCTCGCGGGACATCGCCCTCTCTCCTCCTCCACGGTGTCGCATTGCAGTGTAGCCTGCGGGTGCTGAGTGTCAGCTCGCGCCGCGCCCGGAGATGACCGCCGGGAACGTCGCCAACAGGATCTGCAGATCGAGCAGGAGCGACCAGCGCTCGACGTACTCGATGTCGAGCTTCACCCAGTCCTCGAACTCGATCTCGTTGCGGCCGGAGACCTGCCAGAGACAAGTGATTCCCGGCCGCATGCTGAGTCGCCCGCGATGGTCGAGCTCGTACTTCTCGACTTCCGCAGGCACGGGCGGACGCGGGCCCACCAGGCTCATGTGGCCCGCCACCACGTTCAAGAGCTGCGGCAGCTCGTCGAGCGAGTACTTGCGCAGGATGCGGCCCACACGCGTGACGCGCGGATCGCGCAGCATCTTGAACACGGGGCCCGACTTCTCGTTCTGCTTGTGCAGCGCCGCCTTCCGCGCCTCGGCGTCCGTCACCATCGTGCGGAACTTCAGGAACGGGAACACGCGCCCGTAGCGGCCGCAGCGCGGCTGGATGAAGAAGATCGGGCCCGGCGAGTCCAGCTTGATCGCGAGCGCGATCGCGAGCCACACGGGCAGAGTCACGAGCAGCACGGCGAGTGCGCCCACGACGTCGAGCGCGCGCTTGGTGGCGACCTGCCAGCGCGCGTGCCGGCCGTGCACCGAGAACGAGATCGCGGGCAGGCCCGCCACGTCGCGGCGCACCACGTAGGCGGCGCGCGTGTCGAACAAGTCGACGGGGATGGTCAGGTCGATCCCGAGCGTCTCGCACAGCCCGATGGCGTTGGCGGTCGAGTCGTGCGCCAGGAAGCGACGCGGCAGCCCGTAGATCACCCAATCGACCGCGTGGGTCGAGGCGATCTGCGACAGCTGGTCGAGCCGGCCGAGGTAGCGCTCGCCGAGCACGCGCAGGTCGGCGTCCGAAGGGTCGTCGTCGAGGAAGCCGCACACGCGCACGCGCGGGCGGCCCTCGCGCACGACGGCCGCCGCGATGCGCCGCGCGCGCTCGCCGCTGCCGAGGACGACCACGTTCAAGGCCGCGTGCGATGCCGGATCTTCACGGGAGGGCATGACTCGAGGGCCTCACCTAGGTCCGCTCGCCGCGGAGCCGGCGCTTCTTCTTGGTGTCCTCGAGGTACGGCGACTCGAGATAGGGTGGGTACAGCGATCCGTCGCCCGGGCTCACGCAGTTGAACACGACGCCGATCACGCGCGCGCCCGCGCGGCGCAGATCCTCGCGCATGCGGCGCAGCGCGCGGAGCTCCACGCTGCCCGGCCGGTGCACGAGCAAGGTCGCGTCGGCGTCGGCGGCGAGCAGCAGCGCATCGGGCACCGCGAGCAGGACCGGCGAGTCGAGGATCACGAAGTCGTACTCGCTCTTCAGCGTCGCCATGAGCTCGGCGAACGCGTTCGACGCGAGGAGCTCGGAGGGATTCTCGGGTGCGGCCCCCGCCGTGAGCACGTCGAAGTTCACGCTGTCGGGCCGCTGCACGCAGTCCTCGACGCGGAGCTTCCCCTCGAGCACGTCGGAGAGGCCCGGCCCGCGCGGGATGTTGAACACGCGGTCGACGCGCGCGCGCCGCAGGTCCGCGTCGATCATGATCACGCGCCGGCCCATCTGCGCGAACGCGCTCGACAGGTTCACGGACGTCGTGGTCTTGCCCTCGCCCGCGATGGCGCTCGTGACGAGGATCGAGTGCAGCTTGTTCTCGCGCATCGCGAAGAGGATCGACGTGCGCAGGTTGCGATAGCCCTCGGCCGCCGGTCCGCGCCGTGCGCGCTCGCTCTGGTGCTCGGGCACCGTCTTGCGGTCGTCGATCTGCGGGATGAGCCCGATCGTCTGCACCCCGAGCGCGCGGGCCACCGCATCCGGATCGCGCACGCGCCGGTCGAGCAGCTCGCGCAGCAGGCCCACCGAGACGCCGGCGGCGAGCGCCGCGGCCCAGCCCAGCGCGAGGTACTTCTTCCGCACCGGGCCCGCCGGCCACAGCGGCGCCACCGCGTAGTCGAGCACGTACGCGCCCGACTGCTTGTCCGCCGCCGTGAGCAGTGACTCGTTGCGCCGCGTGAGCAGGACCGAGAGCATCTGCTGGTCGATCTCGAGCTCGCTCTGCAGCCGCTTGTAGCGAGAGGTCGCCTCCGAGCGCACGCCGCCGCCGTCGCCCAGCATGTCGTCGCGGGCCTTCTCGAGGGCGTTGGCGCGGCTCTCGAGGCGGGTCACCTCGCCGCGCAGGTGCTGGTACTCGAGCTCCTCGGCCGCGTTGAGCGCCGGCAGGTCGCTCGCGCCCGTGGCCGCCAGGCGCTGCTGCAGGTTCGCCACGACGGCCTCGAGACGCACGACCTCCGGGTGAGTCGGCGTGAAGCGGAGCCGCGCGCTCTCGAGTGCCCGCTGCGCCGCGGTGTAGTCCTCGCGCAGCTGGCGCACCTCGGCGCTCTTTCCCGAGGTGCCGCCGACCACGCGCGGCTCGAGCTCGGCCAAGCGCTGGCGCGCGCCCAAGAGATCGATTCGCGCGGACTGGAGCGCGCCGTCGACCGTCGAGACCGAGTCGTTGTTGTCCTTGTCGCGCACCGCGACGCTCGGCGAGACGCCGTTCTTCGCCACGAGCTCGGCGGCGGCGCTCTCCTTCGAGCCGATCTGGTCCCGGAGCTCGTAGATCTGCTGGTTCAGCCAGGTCACCGCGCGCTTCGAGGCGTCGTCGCGCTGGATCTGCAGATAGCGGACGTACGAGTCGGCGACGCCGTTCGCGAGCCACGCGGCCGCGTCCGGGCTCGCGCCGCGCGCCCGGATCTGCAGGAACGTGCCGCCTCCCGAGAGCTGCACGTCGATCATCTCGCGCAGCACCTCGATCCGGATCTCGCGGTCCTGCTGCGCGGTGGGCGGCCGCCCGTACTCCTCGCCGAGCAGACGCGCCTTCACGTAGTCGAGCAGATTCATCTGGGGCTTCGCGCCCGCGGGGAGCTGGTCGACGACGGCGCCGATCACGGTGTCGGAGTTGACCAGGGTCACGATCGTGGACTCGATCGCCTGCTGCGTGTGCCCCACGCCCATGCCCCCGGGCAGCGTGTCACCGCCGAAGTCGAGCTGCTTGGGCGTGGCCTGGATGGCCACGGTCGCCGTGGCCTCGTAGTAGTGCTTCGGGAGGAAGGGCAAGATCGTGGCCGGGATCAAGAGCGGGATCGTGACCAGCAGGACCGACACGCGGCGCCGGCGCACGAAGTCGAGGACGCGGCTGAAATCGAGCCCCTGCGACTCGCCGTCGCCCTCGGCTCCCGACTCCAGGTCCTCACGCATCCCGTCCGCCTCCGCGATGCCCCGCTGCCCGGGGCATGGTAGCAACGGCTGTGCCGCGTGCGCGGGTGGGCGGAAGAGCCCCCAAACGCACCCCGGTGGACGCCCGCTCCGGCAGGCTACTCCTTTTCACACCGGCTCCGCCCCAGGTTGGGGCGTTCGGTGCAAGGGGAGTGCAGCTTCGCGGCAGATCAGCGTGCGCGCTGGCGGCGGCGCAGGCGAAGCAGCGCCCAGGTGACCCCGGAGAGGCCGAGTGCGTAGAGGAGCGCCGTCCGCGCTTCCGGGATCGGCGTCGTCGTCGGGAACGGGAAGATGTGACCCCGCCCGCCGTCGAAGTCGCCGTACGAGACTCTGTGGATCGAGTTGCCCTGGTCCTGGTTGCCCTGGCCGTTCTGACCGTAGCCCAGCACCGCCAGCAAGCTGGTCGACTGGGCCGGGGGCGTGAGGATGAGCGAGCCGAACGTCACCGAGGTCGCCGTCAGGGTGGTGCCGTTGTAGAGCGTGCCGATGTCCACGCCGTTGCCGGTGATCGACGTCTGCAGATTCGAGTAGGACGCGGTGCCCGCGGCGCGGGCAGCGCCGGCGCCGAGTGCGCACAGCGCGAGAGCGGTCAGGGTTGCGGTCCGGAGCTGCTTCACGAACTTCTCCTCCGATGCGCCCCGCTTTCCCCGCAGTCATTTCAGCCGACGCAGCGCGTCGTGTCAACTCCGCGAGCCACGGGCTCCGCCTCGCTTGCGCGGTTGCGGCGCTCTTCGCCGTCGCACCCGCGCTGCACGTGCTGTCGTACATCTGGAGCAACTCGGATTACATGGGTTACGGCTATCTCGTGCCCGCGTCTTCCGCAGGTCTCTGGTGGGTCCGGAGACGCGAAATTGCCGGCGCGCTGCGCGCGGGCAGCCCGCCGGCGGATGGCGCGCTGTGGGTTCTGGCCGCGGTGCTCTTCGAGTCACTCGGTCTGCTCGCCGACGTGGGCAGCGTCGCCGGGCTCGGCGTGCCCCTCGTGCTCGGCGCAACGGCGTATGCCGTGGGAGGCGCGCAGTTCGCGCGCGCACTCGCGCTGCCGATCGGCTTTCTCGTGTTCATGGTGCCGCCGCCGGGCTTCCTGGTGGATCCGCTGCTGGCGAGCCTGAAGGCGTTCGTGACGCTCGTCGCCGTCGCCGTGCTCCAGCTCGCGGGATTCCTCGTGGCAGCGGAGGGCAACCGAATCTTCGTGCCCGGCCACGAGCTCTTCGTCGCGAACGCGTGCGCGGGCCTGAATTCGATCGTGACGCTCCTGCCGCTCGGCGTGGTCGTTGCGACGTTCCTGGTGCGCGGGACGTGGCGGCGTGCGGCGGTGCTGGCCAGCGTGGTGCCGCTGGCAATGCTCGGGAACGTGATCCGCGTGGTCGCGACCGCCGTGCTGGTGACACGTTTCGGTGTAGAGTACGCCGAGGGCGGCTTGCACGAGTCGTTCGGCGTCGCGACGTTCCTGCTCGGCACGGGGGCTCTGCTCGGCGTCGCGAGGCTCGTGCGTTGACGCCGGTCGTCCGGCTCGGCCTGGTGCTCTGCGCGCTGCTCGTGCCCGTGGGCGTGCGCCACTGGATCTCGGCGCGCGCGGAGCGGGTCGCGAACTTCGACCTCGGCAACCTGCCCGCCCACCTGGGCCCGCTCGCGCTCGAAGGCGAGCAGGAGCTGCCCCCGGACGTGCTCGCGATGATCCGGCCCGACGCTCACTCGCTGCGGCTCTACGCGGACCAGAACGGCGGCGCGGTGTGGGCGTATCTCGCCTTCTACTCGGGCACGGGCGCGAAGAGCGCGCACGACCCCGAGGTCTGCTACCCGGCGCAGGGCTGGGACATCGCGGCGCTGCACAGCCGCGAGGTGAGTCTTTCCGACGGGAAGTCACTCACCGGCAAGCTCCTCGCCGCGAGCCTCGGCGGGCAGGAGGAGCTGGTCTTGTACTGGTTCCAGCCGGTGGGCCGCTGGCCGAAGCCGTCGCCCGAAGAGCTCGCGCTGCGCGGCATCGACGCGCTCGCCGGCCGCTCGCGCTACGCGTTCGTGCGCCTGTCGACGCGCATCCCCGCGGCCGACGTGGCCCAGCAGACGGCCGCCGAGGCGCGCCTCGTCGACGCCGCGCGCGCGCTCGCACCCGCGGTGCGCGCCGCGGTCGACGCGGGCTGACTAGCGCGCGCCGACCTCCTTCAGGTCGGCGTTCATCATGATCTCGACGAGCTCGGAAAAGCGCACCCGCGGCTCCCAGCCGAGCTTCTGCTTCGCCTTCGTCGGGTCGCCGAGCAGGAGGTCCACCTCCGCCGGGCGGAAGAAGCGCGGGTCGACTTCGATGAGCACGCGGCCGGTGCGCCGGTCGCGGCCCTGCTCGCGCTCGCCCTGCCCTTCCCAGACGACCTCCCAGCCCGCGACCCGCCCCGCGAGCTCGATGAACTCGCGCACGGTGTGCGTCTCGCCGGTCGCCACGACGAAGTCGTCGGGCTCGGGCTGCTGCAGCATGCGCCACATCATCTCGACGAAGTCGGGCGCGTAGCCCCAGTCGCGCTTCGAGTCCAGGTTGCCCATGTGCAGCGTCTTCAGCTTGCCGGCGCGGATCTGCGCGAGGCCGAGCGTGACCTTGCGCGACACGAAGTTCTCGCCGCGCCGCGGCGACTCGTGGTTGAACAGGATCCCGTTGCTCGCGTGCATGCCGTAGGCCTCGCGATAGTTCCGGACCATCCAGAACGCGTAGGCCTTCGCGACGGCATAGGGCGAGCGCGGGTGGAACGGCGTGCGCTCCGTCTGCGGCACCTCTTCGACCTTGCCGTAGAGCTCCGACGTGGACGCCTGGTAGAAGCGCGCCGCGACCTTGTTCGAGCGCAGCGCCTCCAAGAGGCGCAGCACGCCCGTGCCATCGACGTCCGCGGTGTACTCGGGCTGCTCGAACGAGACGGCCACGTGCGACTGTGCCGCCAGGTTGTAGACCTCGGTCGGCCGCACCTGCGCGACGATCCGGTTCAGGCTCGACGAGTCGCCCATGTCGCCGTAGTGCAGCTCGTAGACCTTGCCCTCGGCGAGCGCCCGCTCGCGCGCGGCGTCGATCCGTGCGCGGTTGAACAGAGACGTGCGCCGCGCCACGCCGTGCACTTCGTAGCCCTTCTCGAGCAAGAGCTCGGCCAGATACGAGCCGTCCTGGCCGGTGATTCCCGTGATCAGAGCGACCTTGGCGCCCATTCGCGCTCCTTCCTGCGGAGACATTAGATCGGCAGGCCGACGCTCCAAAGTGACGCGCACGTCCAGCCGAGCCCGCACACGAGCAGCGCGGGCGACCGCAACAAGAGGTCGACCGGCGAGCCGCCCTCGCCCCGCACCTGCGCCAGGCGCAGGTACTCGAGCACGCCGAACACCACGAACGGCAGCGACGCGAACTCGCGCCCGGGCAGGAGCACCTGTGCGTCCATGCAGTAGAGCGCGTAGCCGATCATCGTCATGCCCGCCGAGACGCCCATGGCCTGGTCGAGGTAGCTCGTCGTGTAGCCGGACAGCGCGGGCCGGTGCACCGTGTCCATGCCTCGCGCGAGCTCGCCGCGCCGCTTCGCCAGCGAGATGAAGAGCGCGAGCGTGGACGAGCACAGGAGCAGCCAGCTCGACGGCGCGGTGCCGAGCAGCTCGGCGCCGAGGATCACGCGCAGCACGAAGCCCGACGACAAGAGGAACACGTCGACGAGAGGCACGTGCTTCAAGCCGGCCTGGTAGAGCACCTCCTTCGCGACGTACGCGGCGATCACGACGAGCGCCGTGCCGACGCCCGAGAGCGCCGCGAGCCCGAGCCCCGCCGCGGCCAGCGCCGCCGCGTACGCGAACGCCGCAGGGCGCGAGATGCGCCCCGACGCGACGGGCCGCAGCCGCTTCTTCTCGTGCGCGCGGTCGCGCTCGGCGTCGAGCGCGTCGTTCGTGGCGTAGACCGCGGACGTGACGAGCGAGAAGCCCGCGACCGCGAGCGCGAAGGCGCGCACGTCGAGTCGCCCGCCCGCCGCGAGCGCGAAGGGGATCGGCATCAGCACGAAGGCGTTCTTGGCCCAGTCCTTCGGCCGCGCGAGCTTCGCGTAGTCGAGCGCGCTCATCCGACCTAGAACCCGATCCGCCGCATCACGAAGCGCGGCAGCGCGCGAATCACCAGCATCACGAGCGCCCACGGCGGCGGCGCGTACACGACCGGCGTGCCGCGGTCCAGCGCGCGCAAGACCTGGCGCGCCACGCCCTCGGGCTCGCCGGCGAACGGCGGCGGCTTCAGGCCCTCGGTCATGCTGGTCTTCACGAAGCCGGGCTTGACCGTGATCGTCACGAGCCCCTGCGCGCGGAACTTGTGGTCGAGGCCCTCCAGGTAGTGCGTGAGCCCCGCCTTCGCGGCGCCGTACAGCACGACCGGCTTGCGGCCGCGCTCCCCCGCGACCGACGAGAACACGCACAGGGTTCCGCCGCCGCGCGAGAGCATCCGCTTCCGCGCCTCTTCGCAGAACAGCACCGTGTTGGTGAAGTTCGCGGCGAGGAGCTTCGCGGTGAACGCGGGATCGGCTTCGAGCCGCTCCTGCGAGGCGAAGAGCCCGGCCGTGACGACGACGGTGTCGAAGCCGCCGAGCGCCTCGTCGGCGCGGTCGAGCGCCGCGCCAAAGCTCGCGGGATCGAGCAGGTCGCACACGAGAACCCCGACGTGCGCCGCACCGCGCGCCTCGAGGTCCTTCGCGCTGCGCTCGAGGTCCTGCGCCGGAATTCCCAACAGGAAGAGTGACTCGCCCCGCTCGGCGAGCAGCCGCGACAGCGCCCGACCCATGCCGCTGGTCGCGCCCAGGAACAGCGCCTTCACGCGTCCTCCCCGAACAGCCGCACCGAGAGCGCCGAGCGCAGCCGGCGGTCCGGATCCCACTTGCGCCGCACCTCGAGGAAGTGCGCCAGCCGCGGCTCCATGGCGCGGAAGTGCGCCCCGCGGGTCAGCACGTCCTTGGCCATGTACACGCGCCCGCCGACCTCGAGGACGATCTCGTTCAGCGCGTCCACGAGCGCCTGCGTGCGCTCGCCGCGCAGCGGCACGTCGAGCGCGATCGAGATGCCGGGCTTCGGGAACGAGAGCAGGCCGCGGCCCTCTGCGCCACAGTCCTTGATCACCGAGACCGGCGAGGGACAGCCCCGCCGAGTCAGGGCCGCGAAGAAGCGCCGCACCACACGCGCGTCGCGCTCGATCGGCAGCACGCACTGATATTGGGCGAAGCCGCGCGGGCCATAGAGCCGGTTCCAGTGGCGCAGGCCGTCGAGTGGCCAGAAGAACGTCTGCGGGTGCGCGATCGCGGCGTGTGGTCGGCTCTGCGAGTGGAACCAGAGCTCGTTGAAGACCCGGACGGTGAGTGCATTCACGAGCCCGACCGGCAGCGGCGGCACCGACACGCGCTCGCGCAGCCGCGGCGCCTCGGGCCGCGCCTCGCCCGGCTCGGCCCAGCGGCCCACGATCGCGAAGCCGCGGCCCATGCCTCGCCCGCGCTGCGTGCTGTCGAACCAGGTCTTGGTCATGGGCCAGTGCCGGCTGGATTCGAGCAGCGTCTCGACCAGCTCGTCGATGTCGGCCACGCGACGCGTCTCGGTGTAGAGCCAGGCGCTCGGGATGCGCTCCATCCGGAACTCGACCTCGAGCACGTGGCCGGTGAGTCCCATGCCGCCGAGCGTCGCTCGGAACAGCTCCGGCTCCGCCGCTTCGGAGACTTCGAGCACCCGTCCGTCCGCGACGCGCATGCGCAGGCTTCGCACGTGCTCGCCGAAAGTGCCCGCGACGTGGTGGTTCCCGCCGTGGACGTCCGCGGCGACCATGCCGCCGAGAGTCACGTACTGCGTGCCCGGCGAGACCGGCGACGCGAAGCCGCGGTGCAGGAACACGCGGTTCAGCTCGCGAAGCGACAGCCCCGCCTCGGCGCGCACCACGCCGGTCGCGGGGTCGAAGCCGAGGATGCGGTCCGCGCGGCGCGAGCTGGCGACGATGTCGTCGCCCGACGCGGGCAGCGAGGCGTCGCCATAGGAACGGCCGAGGCCGCGCGAGAGCGCAGCTCCAGCGCTCGCGGCCTCGAAGTTCTCCGAGACCCGCTCCGTCGCCTCGACGACGGGATACCGTCCCCAGCCGGACAACTCGGTCATCGTGCAGTACGCCTCCGGCCGATATCGGTTCCGAGCGGACTATGGTATTCGCCCACTCGGCGGAGGGCGGCAAGGAGTGTCGACGGCGTCGGACGCGTGCGCCTGGCTGGTCGATCTGGACGGGACGCTGTATCACGCGGCGCCCGTGAAGGCGGCCATGGCGCTCGAGCTCGCGGCTGCGGGGCTGCGCGTGGCGCCGCTCCTGCGCCGTTTCCGCGCCGAGCACGAGCGCGTGCGGGCGGAGGCGGCGCCGGCCGACCCGTTCGCACGCCAGCTCGCCGGGGCCGCGCTCGCGCTCGGCGTCGAGCCTGCGACACTCCACGGTGTGGTCGAGGAATGGATGTTCCGGCGTCCGGGCAAGTGGCTGCGGCTCGCGCGCCGGCGCAGTTTTCTGGCCGAGCTCGCCGCGTTCCGTGCTGCAGGCGGGCGCGCCGCGCTGGTGTCGGACTACCCGGCGCGCGACAAGCTCGAGGCGCTGGGAGTCACCGCGCTGTTCGATACCGTAGTCGCCTGCGGCGAGCCCGGCGGACCGCGCAGCATGAAGCCCTCTCCCGAAGGCGTGCTCTCCGCGGCCGCGCGGCTCGGCGTCGCGCCCGCGCTGTGTCTCGTGATCGGCGACCGCGAAGACGCGGACGGCGAAGCCGCGAAGCGCGCGGGGATGCGCTTCCGGCGCATCGCCGGGCTCTGAGGCCCGGATGCGCGGGCGCCTGTTCGCGGCGATCGCGCTGCTTCTCACGCTGGCGCTCGCCGCCATGGCAGTGCTGTCGCTGTCGTGGCGGGTGACCGTCGACGCTCCGATCATGCTCTACATGGGGCTGCTCGTGGAGCAGCGGCACGCCGTGCCGTACCGCGACTTCTTCGACATGAACCTGCCCGGCAGCTACTGGCTGTACGGAATCCTGGGCCGCGTGTCGGGCGAGAGCGACCTCGGGCTGCGGATCCTGGACCTCGCGTACCTCGGAGCGCTCTCGTGCACGACGCTCGTCTGGATGCGCCGGATCGCCTGGCAGAGCGCGTGGGCCGGCGCCGTGCTGTTCGGCTTCGCGTATCTCGACGGGGGGCCGCTGCTCAGCTTGCAGCGCGAGTATTTCCTGTTGCTGCCGATCTCCGCGGCGGCCGTCCTGGCGGGCACGGAGCGCTGGGACGTGCGACTGCGGGCGCTCGGGGTCGGGCTCCTCTTCGGGCTCACTTCGACGGTCAAGCCCCAGGCCGGTCTCGTGGGGCTACCGGTGCTGGCGGTGTTCCTCGGCGTCGTCGACGGGTCGCTCGCCCGCGGCCACGTCTCCGCGCGGGACTGGCTCGCCCGCGCAGTGGCCCCGGCGGCACTCGGTGCGGCGCTCCCGACGCTTTGCGTGCTGTTCTACCTGTGGCACGCCGGCGCGCTGGCCGACTTCGTGACCGTGGCGCGCGGCTATCTGCCCCTCTACGCCCGGCTCGACGGCTACGGCGAGGCGCGGGCCGGCGCTGCGCGCGCCGCCTATCTCGTGCGCGGCTTTCTGTTCTTCGGCGGAAACCTCGCCTGGTTCGTGCCGGCCGCGCTCGGCGTGTTCGTCGCGCTGTACCACTCGGAGCTGGCGACCGCGGCCCGTCGGCAGGTGGGCTTGCTCGTCGGGCTCGCGTTCGCGTACAGCGTCTATCCGCTGTTCTCGGGCCAGTTCTGGGGCTATCACTGGCTGCCGTTCGTGTATCTGCTGGTGCTCGCGAGCTCGCTGTGTCTCGTGCAGCCCGCCACCACGAGCTCCTTCGGCCGCGCGCTGCCGCCGCTCGCGCTGCTGTTCGCGTGCGTGCTCATGCTGCGGCCGCCGGACGCGATTCGCCTGCAGGTTCAGGGTCTGCCGCCGCGCCCGCCCGACGGCGGACGCGCCGACGAGATCGCGGCCTACCTCGAGTCCCATCTCTTGCCGGGAGACACGGTGCAGCCGCTCGATTGGACCGGCGGCGCCGTGCACGCGATGCTCATCGCGCGCGCCCAGCTCGCGACGCCGTTCCTCTACGACTTCCACTTCTATCACCACGTCTCGAGCCCCTTCATCCAGGGCCTGCGCGCGCGCTTCATGGCGGCTCTGCGCACGGCGCCGCCGCGCTTCGTGCTCCGGCTCGAGGCGAGGCCCTGGCCCAGCGGCCCCGACACGACGCGAGAGTTCCCCGAGCTCGAGGAGTTCCTCGCACAGCACTACGCGGTCTCCGCGCGCGGTGACGGCTACCAGATCCTCGAGCGAACGGACGCCGCGAGCCCGAGCTAGTCGGCCTCGGGATCCTCGCCGCCGTGCGCGGGCTCGAAGAGCGGCAGCTGCGGCTCGGCCACCCCGACCTCGTCGACCGGGATGATGTAGTCGCCCGAGAAGCACGCGTCGCAGAAGCCGTGCTTCATCTGCGCCTCGACGCGGCGCAAGGCGTCGAGGGACAGATACGCCAGGCTGTCGGCGCCGATCATGCGGCGGATCTCCTCGACGCTGTGCGTGGCGGCGATGAGCTCCTCGCGCTTGGGCGTGTCGATGCCGTAGTAGCAGGGCCCGGTCGTCGGCGGCGCCGACACACGAATGTGTACCTCGCGCGCGCCTGCGCCGCGGAACAGCGTGACCAGCTTGTTCAGCGTGGTGCCGCGGACGATCGAGTCCTCGACCACGACCAGGCTCTTCCCGGTCACGAGCTCGCGGATCGGGTTGTGCTTCACGCGCACGCCGAACATGCGGATCGACTGCTCGGGCTCGATGAACGTGCGCCGCACGTAGTGGTTGCGGATGAGCGCGTTCTCGTACGTGATGCCGGACGCCTCGGCGTAGCCGAGCGCCGACACCGAGCCCGAGTCGAGCACCGGGACGACCATGTCGGCCGAGACCGGCGCCTCCTTGGCGAGCTCGCGGCCCAGCTGCTTGCGCGTGTAGTAGACGCTCGAGCCGAACACGAGCGAGTCGGGCCGCGCGAAGTAGATGTGCTCGAACACGCACAGCTTCTCCGGCGCGCGCGGCAAGGGCTGCACGGAGCGCAGGCGCCCGCGTTTGATCGTCACGATCTCGCCGGGCTCGACGTCGCGCTCGTAGACGGCGCCGATCAGGTCGAACGCGCACGTCTCGCTCGCCACGACCCACGCGGGGCCGAGCCGGCCGAGCGAGAGCGGCCGGAAGCCGTACGGGTCGCGGGCGGCGACGAGCACGTCGTCGATCAGGAACACCGCCGACCACGCGCCGCGCACGCGCGAGCACATGTCGCCGAGCCGCTCCTCGAGGGTGCCGCGCGCGCGCGCCAGGAGGTGCACGAACACTTCGGAATCCATCGTGCCCTGGAAGATCGAGCCGTGGCCCTCGAGCTCGGAGCGGATGGCGAGCGCGTTGGTCAGGTTGCCGTTGTGCGCCACCGCGATCTGCGAGCGCCCGGTGTTGGCGAGGAACGGCTGCGCGTTGCGCAGGCTGCTCTCGCCCGCCGTCGAGTAGCGCACGTGGCCGATCGCGATGCGCCCGGGCAGGCCGGCGAGCACGGGCTGCGAGAAGATCTCCGCCACGAGCCCCATGCCCTTGTGGATGTGGCTCTCGCCGCCCTCGCGCGTGACGATGCCCGCGGACTCCTGGCCGCGGTGCTGCAGCGCGTACAGGCCGAGATAGGTGAGGTTCGCGGCCTCGGGATGGCCGGCGATGCCCATGACCCCGCACTCTTCCCGAAAGCGATCCAAGGGGACGTTCATCCGAGCGCCTCCGGCAGGGTTCGACTCCACAGATCGTGCGCCTCGGCGAGCGCCACGTCGACCCGGGGTTGGATGCGGATCCGCTCGCCGCCGGTTCGCCCGATGCGCGCGGCCGGCACGCCGTGCTCGCCCGCGAGCCCCAGGAGCTCGGCCGTGCGCTCCGGCGCGCAGGAGGCGACGGCGCGCGCGCAGGACTCGGCGAAGAGCGCGACGTCGGGCCGCGGGCCCGCCGCGGGCAGCGCGGCGTCGAGCCCGATGCCCGAGCGGATCGCGCACTCCGCGAGCGCTACCGCGGCACCGCCGTCCGAGCAGTCGTGCGCCGAGCGCAGGAGCCCGCGCGCCGCGGCCGCCGCGAGGAGCTTCTGCAGGCGCAGCTCGGCGGCGAGGTCGAGCGCCGGCGGAGCGCCGCGCTCGAGCCCATGGCGCACCGCCAGGTACTCGCTGCCGCCGAGCTCCTCGCGCGTCTCGCCGAGGAACACCACGTCGTCGCCCGGCGCGCGGAACGACGCGGGCACGGCGTGGCGAACGTCCTCGAGCAGGCCGACCAGGCCGATCGTCGGGGTCGGCGGGATGGCGCCCTCGCCCGACGTCTCGTTGTAGAAGCTCACGTTGCCCGACACGATCGGCAGGCCGAGCGCACGGCAGGCATCGCCCATGCCGCGCGTCGCCTCGGCGAACTCCCACATGCACTCGGGCCGCTCGGGGCTGCCGAAGTTCAGGCAGTTCGTGACCGCGAGCGGCCGCGCGCCCGTCACCGCGGCGTTGCGCGCCGCCTCGGCGACCGCGTGCTGCGCGCCGGCGTAGGGGTCGAGCGCGCACCAGCGCGGGTTGCAGTCCGTGGTGAGCGCGAGCCCGCGCTCGGTCTCGGGGATGCGCACGACGGCGGCGTCGCCGCCCGGTCGGAGCACGGTGGAGCTCTGCACGAGCTGGTCGTACTGGCGGTACACCCACTCGCGCGAGCACAGGTTGGGCGACGCGAGCAGCTGGAGCAGCGCGCCCGACGGATCGCGCTCGGCCGGCAGCTTCGCCAGGTCGAGCTCGCGCAGCGCCGCGCGGCCGGCAGGCTCGGCGATCGGACGCTCGTACACCGGCGCGTTGGCGGCGATCGGGTCGACCGGGATGTCGACCACGACGCGGCCGTGCCAGCGCACGCGCATCTTCCCGTCGTCGGTGACGCGCCCGACGATCGCGGCATCGAGGTCCCACTTCGCGAACACGTCGAGGATCTCGCCTTCGCGCCCCGCCTCGGCGACGAGCAGCATGCGCTCCTGCGATTCGGAGAGCAGCAGCTCGTAGGCCGTCATGCCCGTCTCGCGCTGCGGCACGCGGTCGAGGTCCATCTCGATGCCGGTGCCCGAGCGCGACGCCATCTCGAAGCTCGAGCAGGTGAGCCCGGCGGCGCCCATGTCCTGGATGCCGACGATCGCGCCCGTGGCCATGGCCTCGAGGCACGCCTCGAGCAGCAGCTTCTCGGTGAACGGATCGCCGAGCTGCACGGTCGGTCGCTTGGCGTCGGTCTCCTCGTCGAACTCGGCCGAGGCGAGCAGGCTCGCACCGTGGATGCCGTCGCGCCCCGTCTTCGAGCCGACGTAGAGCACCGGGTTCCCCGGTCCGCTCGCGCTGGCCAGGAAGATCTGGTCCGCACGCGCGATGCCGACGTTCATGGCATTCACGAGGATGTTGCGCGAATAGCGCGGATGGAAAGTGACTTCGCCGCCCACGGTGGCGCAGCCGAACGCGTTGCCATAGTCGGCGATGCCCGCCACCACGCCGCGCACCAGGAACCGCTGGTGCGGGTCTTCGAGCGAGCCGAAGCGCAGCGAGTCGAGCGACGCGAGGGGCCGCGCGCCCATCGTGAAGATGTCGCGCAGGATGCCGCCGACGCCGGTCGCCGCGCCGCCGTGCGGCTCCACGTACGACGGGTGGTTGTGGCTCTCGATCTTGAACACGGCGACGCGGCCCTCGCCCACGTCGACCACGCCCGCGTTCTCGCCCGGTCCCTGCACCACGCACGCGCCCGCCGTCGGCAGCGTCTTCAAGTAGCGCTTCGACGACTTGTACGAGCAGTGCTCGGACCACATCACCGAGAAGATCCCCAGCTCGGGGAACGTGGGGCGCCGGCCCAGGATCTCGCCGATCAGCGCGATCTCGTGCTCGGACAGGCCGTGCTCGCGCGCCAGCGCGTCGGTGACTTCGGGATCGCTCAACGCCGCGTCCGCGCCGCGAGGCACGCGGCCATGAACGAGCGCAACAGGGGCGCGCCGTCGGTGGAGCCGAGCAGCGGATCGACCGCGTACTCGGGGTGCGGCATGAGTCCGACCACGTTGCCGGCTTCGTTCGCCACGCCTGCGATGTCGTCGGTCGAGCCGTTCGGGTTCGTGCCCACGTAGCGGAACGCCACGCGCGGCTTGTGGTCGGGGTCGGGCATGTACGCGCCCTCGCCGTGCTTCACGGGCAGGACGAGGTCGCGGCCGGGGGGGAGCTCCGCGCGCAGCTGGCCCGGATCTTCAACCACGATGCGCACGTCCTGGCACACGAACTTGAGATCGCGATTTCGCACGAGCGCGCCGGGCAGGAGCCCCGCCTCGCACAGGATCTGGAAGCCGTTGCACACGCCCAGCACGGGCCGGCCGCTCGCGGCGAAGTCGAGCACGGCGCGCATCACCGGCGAGAAGCGCGCCATCGCGCCGGCGCGCAGGTAGTCGCCGTACGAGAAGCCGCCCGGCGCGGCGATGCCGTCGAGCTCGGGCAGCCGCGTGTCCTTGTGCCAGACCATGCGGACGTCGGCGCCGAGCAGGCCGAAGCTGCGCCCCAGATCGCGGTCGTCGAGCGAGCCCGGGAACATGAGCACGCCGACCCGCGCGCTCAAGGAAGCACCTCGTACTGCTCGATCACGGGGTTCGCGAGCAGCTTCTCGCACAGCTCGGCGGCGAGCGCACGCGCCTTCGCGGGGTCGTCGGTGTCGAGGTCGACCACGACGAGCTTGCCCGTGCGCACGCCGTTCACCTGCGCGTAGCCCAGGTCGCGCAGCGCGTGCTCGATCGCGCGGCCCTGCGCGTCGAGCACGCCCGGCTTCAAGCTCACCAGCACGCGCAGCTTCATCGCCCCGCCCTCCCGTGCGCTGCCAACGTGCGCGCGAAGATCGCGTCGACGTTGCGGAGCTGTCGCTCGAGATCGAAGCACTCCACGAGCTCGTCCGGGTCGAGCACCTTGCCGAGCTCGGCGTCCGCGGCGAGCCGATCGTAGAAGTGCTCGCCCTGGTCCCACGCCGACAGCGCGTGCTTCTGCACCAGCCGGTACGCCTCCTGGCGCGACACGCCGTGCTTCGCCAGCGCGAGCAGGACGGCCTGCGAGAACACGAGCCCGCGCGCGGAGTCGAGGTTCTCGCGCATGCGCTGCGGGTGGACTTCCAGGCTGTCGATCAGGTCGGCCAGCCGGTGCATCATGAAGTGCACGGCGGCCGTCGCGTCGGGGAACACCACGCGCTCGACCGAGCTGTTCGAGATGTCGCGCTCGTGCCACAGCACGGTGTTCTCGAGGCCCGCCACCGCGTAGCCGCGCACCACGCGCGCGAGCCCCGTCAGCGTCTCGAAGCGCCAGGGGTTGCGCTTGTGCGGCATCGCCGAGCTGCCTTTCTGCTCGGAGCCGAAGAACTCCTGCACCTCGCCGACCTCGCTGCGCGCGAGGTGGCGCATCTCGACGGCGATCGCCTCGACCGCGCCCGCGGCCTGCGCGAGCGCGCTCAAAACTTCTGCGTGTCGGTCGCGCGAGACGACCTGCGTGGAGATCGGCGCGGCGCCCAAGCCCAGCGAGCCGAGCACCTCTTCCTCGATCGCAGGGTCCAGGTGCGCGAAGGTACCCACGGCGCCCGACAGCTTGCCCACGGCGGCCTGACTGCGCGCCCGAGCCAGGCGCTCGCGCCCGCGCGCCAGCTCGTCGAAGCCGCGCAGGAGCTTCAGCCCGAACGTGGTGGGCTCGGCGAAGATGCCGTGCGTGCGGCCGACGCAGACCGTGTGCTTGAACTCGAGCGCGCGCCGCTCGAGCGCGGCGAGCGCGCGGTCGCACTCCGCGATCACCAGGTCGAGGGCCGCGGCGATCTGCAGCGCCAGGCACGTGTCGAGCACGTCCGACGACGTGAGCCCCAGGTGCACGTAGCGCGACGCCGGGCCGATCTGCTCGGCGAGCGCGTCGAGGAACGCGTTCACGTCGTGGTGCACGCGCGCCTCGATCTCGGCCACGCGCGCCGGGTCGACCTTCGCGCGCGACTCGATCGCCGCGAACGCGTCGCGCGGGATTTCGCCGCGCTTGGCGAGCGCGCGGCAGACCGCCACCTCGATGCGCGTCCAGAGCGCGTAGCGGTGGTCCTCGGACCAGACCGCCTCGAGGGCGGGGAGCGTGTAGCGCGAGATCACAGGGAGGGACTCCTCGGACGCGTGGGGCTACGCGGAGAGGCGCGTCCAGTAGTACGCGAGGAGGAGGTAGTACATCACCGGGATGCCGAGCAAGGCCGAATCGATGCGGTCGAGCACGCCGCCGACGCCCGGCAGCAAGCTGCCGGCATCCTTGATGGCGGCGTCGCGCTTCAGCACGGACTCGATCAGGTCGCCGAGCACCGCGAAGGCCGCGAGCACCATGCCGAACAGGAGCGCCGCCCCCCAGTCGAGGTCGCGCGCGAGGTCGCCGGGCACGAACAAGCTGAAGAACGCCTTGGCCAGCACGGCCGCGAGGCCGCCGGTGAGCACGCCGCCGACCGCGCCCTCGACCGTCTTGTTCGGGCTGATCGCGGGCGCGAGCTTGCGCCGCCCGTAGGCGCGGCCGACGAAGTATGCACCGGCGTCGGACCACACGACCGCCGCCAGGGTCAGAATCATGTAGAAGAAGCCGACTTGCGGATCGACGTGCGCATCGAAGCGCCGGCCGAGCTCGTCGGAGATCTGGCGCACCGACACGGCATACGAGAGCAGCCAGCCCACGTAGATCACGCCGAAGAACGTCTCGGAGACGCTCGCGATCGCCTCGCGGATCTCCTGCTTCGTGGTCTGCAGGATCATGAGCGTGAGCAGCGTCGCCGTGAGCGCGCTGGTGGCGAGCGAGGCGTCGCCCACGTAGGCGATGACCGGCAGCACGGCCGCAGCCACGTTGCCGAGCAGCCGGTGCGGCGTGGCGCCCTTCGCGCTGATGAGCCCGTAGAACTCGTTCAGCGCGGCCAGGATGAAGCCCATCACGAGGGCCACGTACGGCCAGCCGCCCGCCCAGCAGGCCCAGATGACCGGCGGCACGAGCAGGAGCGCCGTGACGAGCCGCAGGGTCAGGTTGGAGGGGGCCCAGTGCTCGGGCTCGGCCTCGCGCGGGCTCGGGCCGAGCGGATGAGACGCGGGGCCCGGCGCGGGGCCCGGCGCGGCTGCCGGTCGCCGGTCGCGATCTGCGGGTTCCACAGAGCTCCTCTTCCGGGGCGGGGAGATCTTAGCGCGGATTTCGGGGGCCCCCTGCGGCCGTTTCGGCGCTCGGCTAGCGGCCCGTGTGACCGAATCCGCCGGCGCCGCGCGGCGTCTCGCCGAGCTCTGCCTGCGCGCCGACCTCTTTCGGGACCGGCCGCGCCACGGCTGCGATCACGAGCTGGGCGATCCGGTCGCCGCGCCGCACGCGGAAGCCGTCGCGACCGGCGTTCACGAGGATCACCTGCACTTCGCCGCGGTAGTCGGCGTCGATCGTGCCCGGCGCGTTCGCGACGGTGACCCCGGCGTGCAGCGCGAGGCCGCTGCGCGGGCGCACCTGGCCTTCGTAGCCCGGCGGAATCGCCAGCGCGAAGCCCGTGGGCACGAGCGCGCGCTCGCCGGGGCCGAGGACCACGTCGTCCGCCACGGCCGCGCACAGGTCCAGGCCGGCGCTGCCCGCGGTCGCATAGGCGGGCAGCGGGACGTCGGCGTCCCGGTCGCCGCGCACGCGCCAGATGCGGAGCTCCACGCGCATGAGTCTAGCCGGAGCTAGAGGCGCGCGTGCCGCACTTCCGTCTCGAGGATCGCCGCGCAGCCGATCTCCTCCAGGCGGTCGATCACGCCCTGCAGCTCGGCCTTCTCGACGAGCACCTTCACGGCGAGCCAGGCGGGGTCGCCCGTCTGCTGGATCGTCGGCGCGGAGAAGCCGGGCGTGATCCGGCGCGCCTGGTCGATCGACTTCGCAGGGCAGTTGTACTCGACGAGCGAGTAGCGCGCCGCGACGAGCACGCCGTCGATCCGGCGCAAGAGCCGGTCGCGCGCCACGGCGTCGTGCGGCGCGCGCGTGCCGATCAGCACCGTCTCGGCGTCGAGGATCACGGCGAGCTCGCGCAGGTCGTTCTCGACCAGGCTCGTGCCCGTCTCGACGATCTCGACGATCGCGTCGACGAGCCCGAGCGGCACCATCGCTTCGACCGCGCCCTGGATCTCGATCGTGTGCGCGTCGCGCGCGCCCTCACGCGCCAGGAACTCGGCGGCGAGCCGCAGGAACTTCGTGCCCACGCGCTTGCCGCCGAGGTCGCTCGGCCGCTGGTACGGCGCGTCGACGTGCACCGCGAGCGACAGGCGGCAGCGCCCGAAGCCGAGCCGCCGCCACTCCTCGACGTCGACGCCCTTCTCGAGCACGACGTCGCTGCCGGTGATGCCGAGCTCGACCGCGCCCTCGGCCACGAGCCCGGGGATGTCCTGCGTGTGCGCGAAGATCACGGCGATGCCGGTCTCGCTGCACACGGAGTGCAGGCGCCGGCCCTCCGAGCGAACGCGCAGGCCGGCCTGCGCGAGCAGCTCGACGGAGCGCTCGCGCAGCCGTCCCTTCGACGGCACGGCGATGCGCAGCGCCGGCTTCGCCGGCCCGCTCATCGCAGTGACCGGCTCGCCTTCTCGGCGAGCCCGCCCGTGCCGAAGCGCCGCTCGAGCTCACCGCAGACGGCGCCGAACGGCACGCCGCGCACGCCGAGCAGCACGAGCACGTGAAACAGCACGTCGGCCGCCTCGTGCGCGCTGTCGGCCGCGCCGGCGGCGGCACAGAGCTCACCGGCTTCTTCGCGGATCTTGGCCGCGATCGCCGGCTCGCCGCCGTCGAGCAGGCGCACCACGTAGCTGCCCGCAGGCCGCTCCCGGATGCGCCCCTCGATCACGCGCTCGAGCCGCTCGATCACGTCGCTCGCGGCCATCGCCGCCTCCGCGCGCTCAGGCCTGCGCTTCGCGCGAAGCCTCCAGCTGTTCGGCCAGCGCCGCACGGCGCGACAGCCGGATCTTGCCGCTCGGGTCGACGTCGAGGCACTTCACGACGACTTCGTCGCCCTCGTTCACGACGTCCTCGACCTTGCCCACGCGGCGATCCGCCAGCTCGGAGATGTGCAGGAGCCCGTCGGTGCCCGGGAAGATCTCCACGAACGCGCCGAAGTCGGTCACCTTGCGCACCTTGCCCACGTACGTGCGGCCGATCTCCGCCTCCTGAGTCACTTCCTCGACCATCTGCTGGCACTTCACCAGCGCGTCTCGGTTGGGCGCGAAGATCGTCACGCGGCCCGAGTCCTCGACGTCCACCTTCGCGGTCGTCGTCTCCTGGATGCCGCGGATCACCTTGCCGCCCGGCCCGATCAGGTCGCGGATGCGGTCCGGCTTGATCCAGATCACGCTGATGCGCGGCGCGTTCTCGCTGAGCTCGGTGCGCGGCTGGAAGCCGGGCAGCGAGTCGCGCGTCTCGTCGGCCATGCGCTGCAGGATGTGCACGCGGCCCTGGCGCGCCTGCTCCAGCGCCTTCTCCATCACGGCCCAGTCGAGGCCGTCGATCTTGATGTCCATCTGGATGGCGGTAATGCCCTTCGTCGAACCCGCGACCTTGAAGTCCATGTCGCCCAGGTGGTCCTCGTCGCCGAGGATGTCGGAGAGCACCGCGTGGCGGCTGCCTTCCGAGATCAGCCCCATCGCGATGCCCGCGACCGGCGCCTGGATGGCGATGCCCGCGTCCATGAGCGCGAGCGCGCCGCCGCAGACCGAGGCCATCGACGAGCTGCCGTTCGACTCGAGGATCTCCGACACGACGCGGATCGTGAACGGCGAGTCCTCGCCCTCGGGCAGCACCATCTTGATCGCCCGCTCGGCAAGCGCGCCGTGGCCCTGCTCGCGCCGGTTCGGCGCGCGCAGCGGCCGCACCTCGCCGGTCGAGAACGGCAGGAAGTTGTAGTGCATGAAGAACTTCCGGTAGAAGGTGTCCTTCAGGCCCTCGATCATCTGCTCGTCGCGCGTGCCGCCGAGCGTGACCGAGACCAACGCCTGCGTCTCGCCGCGCGTGAAGAGCGCCGAGCCGTGCGGGGCGCGGAGCTCAGCGACGCTCGCGGTGATCGGCCGGATGTCCGTCGTCGAGCGGCCGTCGATGCGGGCCTTGCCGTCGAGGATGTCCTCGCGCATCACCTTGCCGCGCAGGTCGTGCAGGATCTCCTTCACGTCGGCCGACAGCTTGCGGCCCGCGGACTGCGCGGCCTCGAGCTGCGCCAGCGTGCCGAGCTCGCGCGGCGCGTCACGGAACGGTGTCACGATCGCCTTCACGACTTCGGCGTCGATCGCGTCGAACGCCTCGTAGCGCTTCTTCTTCTCGCGCGTCTGGCTGGCCGCGCGGATGCGGTCGAGCGCCATCGTCTCGATCTTGCGCACGAGCTCCGCGTCCTTCGCGACCGGCGTGACCGAGCGCTTCGCCTTGCCGGCCTTCGCCACCAGCGCGAGCTGCGCGTCGATCAGCCGGCGGATCTCGGCGTGGCCGAAGCGCAGCGCTTCGAGCACCGCGGCCTCGGACACCTGCTTGGCGCCGCCTTCGACCATGACCAGCGCGTTCGCCGAGCCGGCCACGATGACGTTCAAGTCCGCGGCCTCGACCTCGGCGTGCGTGCCGTTCGCGACCAGCTTCCCGTCGACGCGCGATACGCGGACCGCCGCAATCGGCGCCGGGAACGGCACGTCCGACAGCATGACGGCGGCCGACGCGCCGATGAACGCGAGCACGTCCGTCTCGTACTCCGGGTCGGCCGACATGACCTGCGCGGTCACCTGCGTCTCGTCGCGATAGCCGTCCGGGAAGAGCGGCCGCAGCGCGCGGTCGATGAAGCGCGAGGTCAGCACCTCCTTCTCCGTCATGCCGCGCTCGCGCTTGAAGAACCCGCCGGGGATCTTCCCGGCCGCGTAGATCTTCTCCATGTAGTCGACGGTCAGCGGGAAGAAGTCGATGCCCTCGCGCGGCTTCGCGGAGTTCACCGTGACCAACACGGCCGACTTACCCTGCGTGACCAGGACAGAGCCGTTCGATTGCTTGGCGAGGCGGCCCGTCTCGATGCCGACGGACTTTCCGTCGACCATACACTGAACTGTTTCCATTCTCGTACTCATTCCTTCGTTTGGTGGATTCGCTCGCGGGCGCACGTGCGCGCGCGAAGCGGGGCGCGGAGGTCGGCGCGGAAAACGCGCGCGAGCCCGCGGCTCGGAAAACTTCTCATCTCTTCCTGTTCGACCCGAACCCCAATCCAGGGGGAACCGGCTTCAGCGGCGCAGCCCCAGCTTGTCGATCAAGCTCTGGTAGCGGCCCTGATCCGTCCGGTTCAAGTAGTCGAGCAGGCTGCGCCTTTGGCTGACGAGCTTCAGGAGCCCGCGGCGCGAGGAATGGTCCTTCACATGGACCTGGAGATGATTCGTGAGTTCCGTGATGCGCTCGGACAGGAGCGCGATCTGAACCTCGCAGGAGCCCGTGTCGCCGGGTTTGCGCTGGTTCTCTTCGATGATCTCGTGCCGGCGATCGGCGCGCAGCATGCTCTTCATACCTTCCGAATTCGGGACGCTGTATAGCAGAGGCCCCCGGAGAACCGCAATCGGGAAGGCGATCCTGTCGCACCTTGCGTCGGCTTAGGGCTCGGTTCCGGCCACGAAGACGCGGATCGTGCGGAGCTCGGGAATGCCGCGCTGGGCTTCGACCAGCGCCACGAGCTTGCCGGCGTGGGCGAGCTGCAGAACGCCCTCGGTCGGGACGCCGCGGAGCTCGTGGCGGCCGAGCTGCACGCCGTTGCGCATGCGCCGGGCCACGCGCGCATCGACGTCGAACGTGGGCAGGCCCGTCGCGGCGAGCATCGGGATGAGCCGCGCCGCGAGCTCGGCCCCGGGCGCCTCGAGCGCTTCGAGCGACACGGCCTGGTCCAACGTGAACGGCCCGCTGCGCGTGCGGCACAGCTCGTAGAGATGCGCCCCGGTGCCGAGGGCGCCGCCCAGGTCGTGCGCCATCGAGCGCAGGTACGTGCCTGCGCTGCAGTCGACCTCGATCGACAGGTACGGCGGCTCGTAGTGCGTGAGCAGCACGCGCGAGATCGACACGCGGCGCGGCTCGAGCACCACCGCTTCGCCCCGCCGCGCGCGCTTGTAGGCGGCCTGGCCGTCCTGCTTCACGGCGGAGTACGGCGGCGGCACCTGCTCGATCTCGCCTTCGAACGCTGACAGCGCCTTCTCGAGCACCGCGCGCGCCGGCCACGGGCCCTCGCGCGTCGCGACGACCTCGCCCTCGCGGTCGTACGTGGTCGTCTCCACGCCGAGCAAGAGGGTCCCGCGGTAGCTTTTCGCGCCGTGCGTGAGGAGCTGGGACAGCTTGGTCGCCTCGCCGAGCGCGATCGGCAGCACGCCCGTGGCGAGCGGGTCGAGCGTGCCCAGGTGGCCCACGCGGCGCTGCTTCGCGATGCGCCGCACGCGCTGCACCACGTCGTGCGAGGTCAGCCCGCGCGGCTTGTCGATGACGAGGAAACCGTCGATCACGACGATTCCTTCTCCGCGCGCTCGCGGGCCAGCTCGCGCAGCACGCCTTCCACGCGGTCGGCGCGCTCGATCGTGTCGTCGGGGCGGAAGTCGAGCTCGGGCACGCGGCGCACGGTGAGCTCGCCCGCGAGGCGCCGGCGGAGATACGGCTTCGCCTTCTCGAGCGCCGCAGCCGCCTCGTCGCGGTCGCCCAGCGTGCGGTAGAACACGCGCGCGAAGCTGGCATCGGGGGCGACCTTCACGTCGGTGATCGCCAGCAGCTCGAGCCGCGGGTCGCCCGTCCGTTCGCGAACGATCTCCGCGAGGCGCGCGTGAATCTCCTGCGACAGCCGGGCCGCTGAGTGCTTCACCGAGTCACTCCTGCGAGTCGGCGCGCCAGTCGTCGGGCGCGCCCTCGCCGTCTTCCTCGAGCTCTTCGATCTCGTCCAGGCGCAGCACGGTCACGTCGTCCGCGACGACCTCCGCGAGCCCCAGACTCTCGACGTATCGCACCACCTTCTCCATCGCGTCGCGCAAGTGCCTCGGGTCGACGCCCACCATCACGCAGCCGATGCACACCGAGTGGCGCTCGTCCTGGTCGGCGACCTCGGCCGCCGACACGTTGAACCGCTGGCGGATGCGGTCCTTCACGGAGCGCGCGACGCGCCGGCGCGCCTTGATCGTCTCCGCTTCGGGAAGCGCGAGTTCGATGAGCGCGGCCGCGATCAGCATTCCCGCCTCCGGCGGCGCCGAGCCGCCCGTTCGCTACAGCGTGTCCGGCGTCGCTTCGATCTCGAACGCTTCGATCCGATCTCCGACCTTCACGTCGTTGAAGTTCTCGATGCCGATGCCGCACTCGAGCGGCGCCGCGACTTCGCGCACGTCGTCCTTGAAGCGGCGCAGCGACGACAGCTTCCCTGCGTAGATCACGATGCCGTCGCGCAGCACGCGCGCGCGCGCCTGGCGCGTGATCTTGCCGTCCTCGATGCCCGAGCCCGCGATCGTGCCGATCTTCGGGATCTGGAACAGCTCCTTCACGAGCGCGTGGCCGAGCAGCTTCTCGGTCTCCTTCGGCGGCAGCAGGCCGCGCATGAGGAGCGTGGCATCGTCGAGCAGCTCGTAGACGATGTCGAACGTGCGGATCGCCACGCCCTCGCGCTCGGCGAGCTTGCGGGCCGCCGGCTCGGGCCGCACGTGGAAGCCGAACACGACCGCCTTCGAGGCGGCCGCGAGCATGACGTCGCTCTCCTTGATTCCTCCGACACCGGAGTGGATCACGGTGAGCTTCACCTTCTCGGTCGACAGCTTGCCCAGCGCCTCGCGGATGGCCTCCACCGTGCCCTGCACGTCGCCCTTCACCACGGCGAAGAGCTCCTTGCCGGTGTCGCCCGCGAGCTTCGCGAACAGATCCTCGGCGGAGAGGGCGGCCGGCGTCTCGGCGGTGGCCGCGGCCTTCTGCCTCTCTTCGGCGAGGCGCAGGTCCACGATCTCGCGCGCCTCGCGCTCGCTCTTCGCGACGAAGAACTCGTCGCCGGCGAGCGGCACGCCGGACAGGCCAACGACGCGCACCGGCGTCGACGGGCCGGCTTCCTTCAGCGCCGCACCCTCGGCGTCCGAGAGCGAGCGCACGCGGCCGTACGTGGTGCCCGCGACGAGCGCGTCGCCCGGGTGCAACGTCCCCTCGCGCACGAGCACGGTCGCGAGCGGACCGCGCCCGCGGTCGAGCTCGGCCTCGAGCACGGCGCCGCCTGCCGGGCCCGTCGGCCGCGCGCGCAGCTCGAGCACCTCGGCCTGCAGGGCGAGCATCTCGAGCAGCTTGTCGAGGCCCGTGCCCTTCGTGGCGGACACGTCGACGAAGATCGTGTCGCCGCCGAAGTCCTCGGCGACGAGCTGGTGCTCGAGCAGCGCCTGGCGTACGCGCTGCGGGTTCGCGTCGGACTTGTCGATCTTGTTGACGGCGACGAGGATCGGCACGCCGGCCGCGCGCGCATGGCTGATCGCCTCGACGGTCTGCGGCATGACGCCGTCGTCGGCCGCGACGACGAGCACGACCAGGTCGGTGAGCTGCGCGCCGCGCGCGCGCATCTGCGAGAAGGCGGCGTGGCCCGGCGTGTCGACGAACGTCACCAGGCTGCCGTCGGCTGCGCGCGCCTGGTACGCACCGATGTGTTGGGTGATGCCGCCCGCCTCGCCCGCGGCGACGTTGGTCTTGCGGATCGCGTCGAGCAGCGACGTCTTCCCGTGGTCGACGTGACCCATCACGGTGACGACGGGCGGCCGCAGCACGAGCTCGGCATCGGTGGCCGCGGGCGCGCGCGCCGCCGCGATGCGCCGGTCGATCTCGGACTCGACGCGCTGCACCTCGAAGCCCAGGTCCTCGGCGACGAGCGCCGCGACGTCGCCCTCGAGGATCTCCTCGCTCGCGAGCTCCGCCTCGAGCGAGCGAGCGCGGCGCACGAGGTCGCGCACCTTCACGCCCGTCTGCCGCGACATGTCTACGAACGAGATCTGCGGGCCGATCTTCACCACGCGTTTCGTCTTGCCGGGCTGCGGCGGCACGACGAGCTTGCGCGGCTGCGGGGTGACGCGGCGGCGCTGCGACTGCGCGCGCGACTGCTGTTCGACGAGCATGCGCCGCCGCTCGAGCTGCGCTTGCACGTTCCCGCCGCGCATCATCCGCGCGATGGTCTCCTGCTCGCGCAGGGCCACGTCGGCGCGCACGGGCCGCGCGCGGGCCGGCTTGCGCACCGGCGAGTCCGCGCTCTCGCGCTCGTCGGCCTCGGCCGGCGCGGCGGTCGCCGCGGCGGCAGCTGCGACGCGCGGGGCGGCCGCTGCCTCGCCGCTCGGAGCCGCCGCCGCCGCGGGCTGCGCCGCGAGCGGATCTTCGACGACCACGACGGGGCGGTTCAGCGGCAGTGCGAGGCGCGGCTCGGACGGCCGCGGCGCGGACTCGGGCGCAGCGGCGGCGGCCAGCGGCTCGCCCGGCACGGCGGGCACGGCCTCGAGCTCGTGCGCGGCCTCGCCCCCCACCTCCGCGGCCTCGCCGACCGCCGCTTCCTCGCCGTCTTCGGTCTTGCGCTTGCGGCGGCGGATGACCGCCGAGCCGACGCGCTTCTGCACGGTCTCGGTGGCGGGCGTCGCGGCCAGCCTGCGCCGGATGGTGTTGACCTGCTCCTCGTCGAGGCTGGCCATCGGGTTGCGGATCTCGATGCCGATCTCCGCCGCCTTCTTGATGAGCTCCTCCCGCCCGAGCCCGAGCTCGGTCGCGAGGCTGTACGCTCTCATCCCTTTCGTGGCCATGCGACGCTCTCCAGCCCTTCTAGCTCGGCGGCGGCTCGGCCGAAGCGGCTTCGCGCTCGCGCTTCGCCTTCTCCACCGCGAGCTCCCGCGCGCGGGCCTTCACGGCCTGCGCGCTCGCTTCCGAGAAGCCCGGGATCTGGGTCAAGAGCTCGACCTCCGCGTCGGCCAGCTCGTCGAGACTGGCGACGCCGTGGTCGAGCAGGATCTTCGCTTCGTAGTCGCCGGCTCCCTGGACCGCCGACAGCGCCTGCGCGAGCTCTGCCTGCACCGCGCGCATCGCCATCTCGCTCTTGATGTCGATCTTCCAGCGCGTGAGCATGACCGCGAGCCGGACGTTCTGCCCCTTCTTGCCGATCGCGAGCGACTGCTGGTCGTCGGGCACGATGACGTCCATCGAGCGCTTCTCGTCGTCGACCATGATGCGCACGACCTGGGCCGGCGCGAGCGCCGCGACCACGTACTTCACCGGGTCGGCGCTCCACGGCACGATGTCGATCTTCTCGCCGCGCAGCTCCTGCACCACGGCCTGCACGCGGCTGCCGCGCATGCCGACGCACGCACCGACGGGGTCGACGTCGGGATCCTTCGACACCACGGCGATCTTCGAGCGCGCGCCGGCTTCGCGCGCGGCGGCTTCGATCTTCACGATGCCCTCGTAGATCTCGGGCACCTCCTGCTCGAACAGCTTCATCAGGAACTCGGTGCACGCGCGCGACAGGATGATCTGCGGACCCTTCGACTCGCGCAGCACGTCGAGCACGTACGCGCGCACGCGCTCGTTCACGCGGAACATCTCGCGCGGCACCTGCTCCTTGCGCGGCAGGATCGCCTCGCCGCGGCCGAGGTCGACGATCAGGTTGCCCTTCTCGATGCGCCGCACGATGCCGTGGACGATCTCGCCCTTTCGGTCCTTGTACTCGTCGTAGATGTTCTGCCGCTCGGCGCCGCGGACTTCCTGGATGATGACCTGCTTGGCCGTCTGCGCGGCGATGCGGCCGAACTCGGCGGTGTCGAGCTTGATGCCGATCTGGTCGTCGGCCTCGGCGTCGGGGTCGTGCCGGTGCGCGTCCTCGAGCGAGATCTGCGCGTCGTTGGCGGGCGCGCCCGCGACGACGGTCTTGAACTCGAAGAGCTCGACCTCGCCGGTCTCGCTGTTGAACTGCGCTTCGATCTCGCGCTCGGCGCCGTACTTCCGCCGCGCAGCAGTGAGCATCGCCTTCTCGAGCGTGTCGATCACCACCTCGCGCTTGATGTTCTTGTCCTTGACGACTTGGTCGATGATGCGGTTCAGGTCGACTTCCATCGGATCACCTCTTCCGCTTCTGCGGCGCTTCGCTCGGCGAGAAGGCCTTGGCGCGCTCGATCGCGGCGAACTCGATGCGCGCGTCGCCGCCGTCGCCGCGCACGGTCGCGACCGCGCCGTCGAACGCGACGAGCTCGCCCTTGAAGCGGCGGCGGCCGGCGATGGGCGCGCGCGTCTCCAGCGCGACGCGCTTGCCGACGGCGCGCGCGAAGTCCACTTCGCGCGCGAGCGTGCGGTCCACGCCGGGCGAGCTCACCTCGAGCGTGTACGCGCCCGCGATCAGCTCTGCGACGTCGAGCCCGTGGCCGAGCTCGCGCGACACCGCCGCGCACTCGTCGACGAGCACGCGCCCGTCGCCGCTGGGCGTGTCCACGACCACGCGCAGGAGCGAGCGCGTCGGCCCGCGGCCGAGCGCCGCGTCGACGAGCTCGAGCCCGTGGGCGCGCACGACCGGCTCGACTACGCGTCGCAGGCTCTCGGGAATGTCTTTGTACATCGCGTCGTTCGCTTGAAGCATGGATCCTTCGCTCGAGCCCGGACCTCGCCGGCGTCGGATTTCAGCGACAAAAAAAGGCGGACGCACGGCCCACCTTCGCCGGAGGTCCCGGTACCCGAAAAGCGGGGGGAGAGATACCAAACTGGGGCGTACCGGGCAACGTAGAAGCTTGATTCCTGAAGAGAATCAGGCTCGCGGGCTAGTCCTCGGGCCCCCACTCGCGGAGCCCGCCCACGAGCTCGCGCACCGCGGCGACGCCCTGGCGGCGGCAGTAGGCGGCGATGCCGTCCCGCACCTCGATGCCCGCGCGAGGGTTGGTGTAGCCGACCGTGCCCACCTGCACGGCGCTGGCGCCGCACAGCAGGAAGGCCACGGCGTCCTCGCCGCTCGAGATGCCGCCGATGCCGCAGAGGGGCAGCCGCACCGCGCGACGCGCCTGCCAGACCAGGCGCAGCGCGATCGGCAGGATGGCCGGACCCGACAGGCCGCCGAGGCCGTTGCGCAGGAACGGCCGGCGCCGCTCCACGTCGACCAGCATGCCCTGCACCGCGTTGACCAGCGACAGCGCATCGGCGCCCTCGCCTTCGCAGACGCGCGCCATCTCGGCGATCGAGGTGACGTTGGGCGACAGCTTCACGAACAGCGGCTTCGCGGTGGCCGCGCGGCACGCGCGCACGAGCGAGGCGAGCAGCTTCGGGTCCTGGCCGAACTCGATGCCCCCGCTCTTCACGTGCGGGCAGCTCGCGTTCAGCTCGAGCGCCGCGATGCGGCCCACGCCGTCCAGCCGCTTACACACTTCTGCGTAGCGCTCGATCTCGGTCTCGAACACGCTCGACACCACGGTCGTGCCGGCCGGCAGCGCGGGCAGCTTCTCGCGCACGAAGGCCTCGACGCCCACGTTCTCGAGGCTGATCGCGTTCAGCATGCCCGCCGGCGCCTCGGTGATGCGCGGCGGCACGTTGCCCGCGCGCGGCTCGAGCGTCAGCGACTTCGCGACGATGCCACCCAGCTCGTCCAACGCCACGAACGGAGCCAGCTCGGCGCCGTAGCCGCACGTGCCGCTCGCGAGCAGCACCGGGTTGCGCAGCGCGACGGCGCCGAGCGACGTGCGCAGGTCGACCTCCGCGCTCAACTCGCGCTCCAGCCCAGCGCGCTCGAGTCGAACACCGGCCCGTGCGTGCACACGTAGCGGAAGCCCGCGCTCGTGCGCACGGCGCAGCCGAGGCAGACGCCGTAGCCGCACGCCATGTTGTTCTCGAGCGACACGTGACAGCGCGCGCCGGCCCGCGCGGCGAGCTCGTGCGCGCGCCGCATCATCGGCGTCGGGCCGCACGCGTAGACCGTCTCGCCCGCCGCGGGGGCGACGAGCTCGGTCACGAAGCCGCGCGCGCCGTGCGAGCCGTCGTCGGTGGCGACGGCGAGGTCGGCGCCCAGCGCCTCGAAGTCGGCCAGGCCCAGGATGTCCGCGCGCGTGCGCCCGCCCAGGCGGATGCGCACGCCGCGCGGCGCGTCGCGCGCCAGCTCGTACAGCGAGGCGATGCCCGTGCCGCCGCCGACCAGCCAGTCGCCCGCACGAGGCGGTGCGAAGCCGTTCCCGAGCGGACCCAGCACCGAGAGCTCCGCGCCCGCCGCCAGCTCGCCGAGCAGGCGCGTGCCGCGCCCGACCGGCTTGAAGCGGAACTCGAGGTTCGCGCCCGACTGCCGGTACACCGCCATCGGACGCGGCAGCAGCGGATCGCGATGCCGCCGCGCGGGGTCGAGCCCGAGCATCGCGAACTGTCCCGGGCGATGGCCGGGCCAGCCCGGCACCGCGAGCGACAGGCCCGTCGGCCCCGCCTCCACCACCACCCCTCGCGTGAAGATCAAAGCGTCACCCCGAGCGTGAGTGCGTCCTCGCCGTCGCGGTAGTAGCGCGCGCGGCGTCCCTGCGCTCGAAATCCGCACGCGGCGTACAAGGCGAGCGCCGCGGCGTTGCCGCTGCGCACCTCGAGCGACACGTTGCGCGCGCCCGCGGCGCGCAACGTGTCGAGCGCGGCGTCGAGCAGCGCGCGTCCGAGCCCGCGCCGGCGCAGCCTCGTCTCGACCGCGATCGAGTGGAGCTCCGCTTCGTCGTCGGCGCGGAGCGCGAGCGCGAAGCCGACCAGGCGCGCGCCCTCCTCCGCGACCAGCGCCACGCCGGTCGGGCGCGCGAGCGCGGCGCGGTACGCGGCGGCGGTCCACGCCTCGGGCAGCGCGTCGGCCGCGAGCCGTGCGATCGCCGCCGCGTCGTCGGCCCGCGCGGCGCGCAGGCTAGTCGCCATCGCGCGAGCGCTCGGCGTCCACGTCGATGCGCAGGCTCTTCAGCTTGCGCGACAGGCTCTCGCGCGCGAGGCCCACGGACTCGGCCGTGCGCGAGATGTTCCAGCCGAACGACCCCAGCTTGTCGAGCAGCCACTCGCGCTCGAACGCCGCCCGCGCCTCGGCGAGCGTGTCGGCCGAGCCGCTCGCGCGCAACAGCCGCTCGCGGTCGGGCGAGCTCACCTGCGCGGGCAGATCGCCGACCTCGATCACGTCGCCCGGCGTCATCAGCACCAGGCGCTCGATCAGGTTCTGCAGCTCGCGCACGTTGCCCGGCCAGGGGTAATCCACGAGCTTCGCGAGCGCGCGCGGCGAGAGGGTCCTGGCCGGCCGGCCCGCGTCGGCGGCGTACTGGGCGAGGAAGCGCTCGGCGAGGCGGGGGATGTCGTCGCGCCGGTCGCGCAGCGCGGGGACGTGGAACGGGATCACGTTCAGCCGGTAGAACAGGTCCTCGCGGAAGCGGCCCTGCGACATCTCGGCCTGCAGGTCCTTGTTCGTGGCCGCGATCACGCGCACGTTGACCTCGATCGTATCCGTGCCGCCGACGCGCTCGAAGCGGTGCTCCTGCAGGATGCGCAGGATCTTCGCCTGCGTCATCAGGCTCATGTCGCCGATCTCGTCGAGGAAGATCGTGCCCGAGTTCGCCATCTCGAAGCGGCCGCGCTTCTTCTGGATCGCGCCCGTGAACGCACCCTTCTCGTGGCCGAAGAGCTCGCTCTCGATGAGCTCCTCGGGAATGGCCGCGCAGTTCACGGGGACGAACGGGCCCTCGGCGCGCTTGCTGCGCAGGTGCACCCAGCGCGCGACGAGCTCCTTGCCCGTGCCGTTCTCGCCGGTGATGAGCACCCAGCCGTCCGTCGGCGCGGCGATCTCGATCTGCTCCTTCAGCTTCTGCATCACGGGGGCTTCGCCGATGATCTCGCTCTCGCCCAGCAGCGCCTCGCGCAGCTCGCGGTTCTCCTGCGCCAGCCGCGCGCGCTCGAGCCCGTGGTCGATGCGCAGCAGGAGCTTGTCGTAGCTGAGCGGCTTCTCGAGGAAGTCGTAGGCGCCGAGCTTCGTGGCGCGCACGGCCGTCTCGATCGTGCCGTGCCCCGACATCATCACCACGGGCAGCGTCGGGTGCGACGCGCGCAGCGACTCGAGCAGCTCCAGCCCGTCGCGGCCGGGCATGGCGACGTCGAGCAGCACCAGGTCGGGGGTGGCGGCCGTGATCTCGCGGTCGGCCTCGTCGGCGCCGGCGGCCAACACCGGACGGTGTCCCTCGTCGGCCAGCACGTCGGCGATCGAGCGCCGGACGCTCTCCTCGTCGTCGACGACTAGGATCGTGGCCACGGCGCCTCGGTGCGCAGCGGAAGCTCGACGATGAAGCGGCTGCCGCGCGGGCGGTTGGCGGCGACGCGCACGTAGCCGGAGTGGTCGGAGACGATGCGCGACACGATCGCGAGCCCGAGCCCCGTGCCCGCGCGTTTGGTCGAGAAGCCCGCTTCGAACAGCCGCGCGCGGTCCTCGGGCTTGATGCCCGCTCCCGTGTCGGCGACCTGCAGGTGGATCGTGCCCACCGCCGCGTCGACGCGCGTCGACAGGCTGACCTTGCGCGGGCCCGGGCCGGCTTCGTCGATGGCCGCGACCGCGTTGTCGATCAAGTTGAGGATCACGCGCCGGATCTGCTGGCGGTCGAGGTCGAGCATGGGCACCGCCGGGTCGAGCGCGGTGGTGAACTCGATCGTCGCGTTGCCGCGGTACAGCTCGACGACCTCGGCGGCGACGCGGTTCAGGTCGGTCGGCACGGGGTCGGTCGCGGGCAGGCGCGCGAAGCTCGAGAACTCCGCGAGCAGGTGCTTCATCGCCTCGACCTCGGCCGTGATCGCGTCGGTGCTCTCGCGCAGGAGCGCGGCGGACTCCGGGTCCGCGAGCTTGCCGGCCAGCTTGCGGCGCAGCCGCTGCGCGGACAGCTGGATCGGCGTGAGCGGGTTCTTGATCTCGTGGGCGATGCGGCGCGCCATCTCGCGCCAGGCGGCCATGCGCTGCACGCGCATGAGCTCGGTCACGTCGTCGACGACGACCACGAAGCCCGCGGCCGCGCCCGCCGCGTCGTGCATGCGCGACGCGGTCCAGTTGAGCGTGCGCATCTCGCCGGCCACCGCGAGCGGCATCTGCCGCCGCAGCGTCTCCTGCGGGCCCGACGCCAGACGGTGGAGCAGGCCGGTGAGCGCCTCGAGCGCAGGCCCGCCGAGCATCTCGCCGAGCTTCTTCCCGACCCACTCGCCCGCCGGCACACCCAAGAGGCGCAGCGCGGGCGGGTTGATCGTGCGCACCGCGAGATCGGCGTCGAGCGACATCACGCCCGCGCCGACGGCGCGCAGGATGACCTCCATCTGCGTGCGGCGGCGCTCGAGGTCGGCGCGGTTCTTCGCGAGGTCGGTCGCCATGCGGTTGAAGCCGTCGACGAGCGCCGCGATCTCGTCGTGGCCGCCGCGCGGCACGCGCACGTCGAGGTTGCCGGCCGCCACCTCGGCCGTCGCGCCCGCGAGCTGCTCGATCGGCTCGGTGACCTGCTTGGCGAGGCGGAAGCCGATCCACGACGAGAAGAGCACGCTCGACAGCGTGATCATCGCTAGCAGCAGCATCATGCTGGCCTCGAAGGTGCCCTTGCGCGGCTGCAGGCGTTCGTACGCCGCGCGCGCGGAGCGGATGGCGGCCACGCGCGTCGAGATGTCGTGCGGCAGGAAGCGGTTCACCACGACGACGCCCGAGATCTCGCGCGCGTCGGCGCTCTGGTGCACGGGCACCACCGCGCGCACCAGCTCGCCCGGGCCGGCGCCCTGGATGACGCTGTGCTCCTCGCCCGCGAGGCCCGCGCGGATCAGCGCCGACGTCGGCGCCTCGAACGCCACGACCGCCACCTCGGGATGGCGCGCCGTCGCGAGCTCCTCGAGGTCGCGGTTGAACACCTCGACGACGCCGAGGTCGTACTCCGCCTGCTTCTGCGCGACGAACTCGCGCAGCGCGTCGAGCGAGCCCGGGCGCAGCAGCTTCTTCTCGTCGAGCTGCGCGGCGATCCGGCGCGCGAACGACAGCGAGGTGTCCTTCGCCTCCTTGTAGTACGCGTCCGCCACCTCGATCGACTGGCCCAGGCTGTCGGAGAGCTCGAGCTCGAACCACACGCTGACGGCGCGCGACACGAGCAGCGCCGACAGCACGAACAGCGCCGTCGACGACAGCGCCGTCGCGAACACGAACGACGTCACGAAGCGCGTGTTGAGCTTCGAGCCGAAGCGCCCCGCGCGGCGGTCGACGAACAGCTTCACGACGTTGCGCGACAACAGGAACACGAGCAGGCCGATCAGCACGACGCTGACGTTCAGGATCGCCAGCAGCACGGTGTCGCTCGCGAGCGGGAGCGAGTGCGCGCGCGTCAGGAGCTCCTGTTCGACCGTGAACAGGAGCAGCAGAGCGGCGCCCACGCCCGCCGCGATGCGCCAATCGCGCCGGCGCCGCCAGCGCTCGGCGGGATCGGGGCTGCGCTCGGGTGGGTTCGCGGGTTCCAAGCGCCCCAACGCTAACGCAGGCGCGAATTTCCTTTCAACCTTTCCGCGCGCATGGCCTCGCCGTAAGACCGTGAAAAATCGCCGGTTTGGACGCGGTCCAGCGTCAAGAGTTACAGGGGGGATTCCGAAGAGGCCGGCATGCAGCCGCGCCCGCGCACGCCGTCCGTCCGCACGTCCCCGGAGCAGGCCGAGCGCATTCGGCGCTTGCTGCAGGGCTTCGCCACGAACCCGACCGACGCGCGCGCGTTCCGCACGCTCGAGGAGCACCTGTACCTCGAGGGGGCGTGGACGGAGCTCGCGAGCGTGTACGACTGCCGGCTCTCCGTGCTCGCGCCGACCAGCGCCGAGCGCGCCGAGGTGCTGTCGCGCGCGGCCGCGATCTACAGCGACCGCCTCGCCGACGTGGCACAGGCGCGCGCGCGCTACGAGGAGCTGCTGCGCATGCAGCCGCAGAACGCGGCCGCGCTGTCGAGCTTGCGGCGGCTGCTCGCGGCGGCGGGCGACGCGACGAGCGCGCTCCAGCTCGCGGAGGCCGAGGAGGCCCTGCCGCTGCCGCCGCGCGACCGCGCCCAGCTCTTCGCGGAGATCGGCCAGCTGTGGCGCGGCCTCGGCGACAAGGAAGAGGCGCGCCGCCGCTTCGAGGCCGCGCTCGAGCTCGATCCCAAGTGCGACCCGGCGGTGCAGGGCGCGGCGCTGCTCGCCGAGGACGCCGGCGACCGCGCCCGCGCCCTCGCGCTGCACGAGAGCCGCCTGCCCGGGCTCACGGGCAACGTGCGCGCCGACGTGGTCGAGCGCATGGCGCGGCTCCTGCCGACCGAGGAGAGCGCGCGCCGCGCGGCGCTCCTGCGCGAGGTCGTGGCGAACCACCCCGAGCGGCGCGGCCCGCACGAGCGGCTGATCGAGATCGAGCGCGCGGCGCGGAACTACGCGGTCGTCGACGAGCTTCAGCGCGCGCTGTGGAAGCTCCTGCACGACCCCGTCGAGCGCGTCAGCCTGGCCAGCGGCGCGGCCGCGCTGCAGATGGACGAGGCGCAGAACGTCGAGTCCGCCGCGTACTGGGCCGAGCGCGCCGACGAGATCGCCTCCGACGACGCGGCCGTACAGAAGCTGCGCCTGCGCATCCACCGCAAGGCGGGCACGACGCGGGCGAGCCTCGACGCGCTCGAGAAGCTGGCCGCGATCGAAGGCCACTCGCCCATGCGGCTGCTCGAGCTCGCCGTGCTGTACGAGCGCGAGGGCCAGTCGGCGCAGGCGATCGAGAAGCTCGAGCGCCTGCTCGCCCACGATGCCTACGACGCCGAGGCACTGGCGATCCTCGACCGCTGCCTGGCGCGCATGGGCCGCCACGCCGAGCGCGCCGAGGTGCTCGAGCGGCGCATGGCCGCCGCCGAGAGCAACGAGGACGCCGCCGACCTCATGGTCGAGCTCGGCGACCTGCACCTGCACGCGCTGGGCGACGCCCGCAACGCCGAGGCCGCCTACCGCCGCGCGCTCGAGCAGGTGCCTGCGCACGCCGCGGGCGCCGCACAGCTGCGCGAGCTGTTGCGCTCGAGCGGCCGCGGCGGCGAGCTCTGTTCGCTCCTCGAAGGTCTGGCGCGCTCCGCACCGCAAGGGCGCGGGCGCGCGGCGCTCCTGTGCGAGCTGGCCCAGCTGCGGCTCGAGGCCGGCGCGCCGCCGGCCGAGGCGCACGCCGCGTACTCGGAGGCCCTGGAGTGCGACCCGAGCTGCGCGTCCGCGCTGGCGGGCATGCGCGAGCTCGCCGCGACCACCCGCGAGCCGCGGGCGCTGCTCGAGGTCGCCGAGCGCGAGCTCGCCCTCGAGCCGCCCGCCGAGCGCGCGGCCGCGCTCCTGGCCGACGTCGCGCAGGCTGCGCACGCGCTCGGCGAGCCCGAGCGGGCCCGCGCCGCCGCGCAGCGCTGGCTCGAGCTCGAGCCCTCGCCCGCCGCGCTGGGGCTCCTGGCCGAGCTCGCGCGCACCGACGGCGACTTCGCCGCGGAGGAGCGCTGGCTGGGCTCGCTCGAGGCCGTCGTCTCGGGCGCGGACCCGCGCGCCCACGCGCTCGTGTGCGTGCGCCTGGCCGAGCTCGCGCTCGCGAAGAGCGGGCCCGAGGCCGAGGCGGACGTGGAGCGCTGGTACCGCGCCGCGCGCGCGAGCGCGCCGACCGACGAGGCGCTCGGCGCGCGGCTCGTGGAGTTCTACCGCCGCACGCAGAAGCTGCCCGAGCTGGCGCGCGAGCTGCGCACACAGCTCGAAGCGGCCGGCGCCGCCGCGCCGCTCGCACAGGCGCTCGAGCTGGCGCGCACCCTGGCCGAGCTCGGCGACCTGGTGCAGGCGTCGGCCGTGCTGCAGCCGGCGTTCGAGCGCGAGCCCGAGTCCGTCGCCGCGGGCGACCTGCTCGAGAGCCTGCTCGCCGAACAGAACCGCATCGAAGAGCTGTGCGAGGTGCTCGCGCGGCGGCTGTCCCGCGAGCGCGACCCCGCGCGGCGGCGCGAGCTGGCGCACCGGCAGGCGGGCCTGCTGCTCGAAGGCCTGCGGCGCGCGCCCGACGCCATCGCCGTGCTGCGCGAGTTCGCCGACCCGACGCGCGACGGCCGGCTCGAGCACCTGTTCGCGCGCGCCCTCGAGGCCGGCGGCGAGACGCGGGAGCTCGAGAGCTGGCTCACCATGCGCGAGGGCCACGTCTCTGGGGCCGAGCGCACCGAGCTGCGCCTGCGTCTCGCCGCGCTGCTCGAGCGCGACGGCCGCGTCGCGGATGCGATCGCTTGCCTGAAGCGCGCGCGCGACGGAGCCTCGAGCCCCGCGCTCGCCGCGACCGTGCGCGGCGCGCTGCTCGCGCTGCTGCGCGCGCACGGCACGGTCGATGACCAGCTCGCGTTCCTGGACGAAGGCATCCAGAGTGCGCCCGACGCGGAGGCGCGCGGCACGCTCCTCGTCGAGCGCGCGCGCATCTTCGCGGAACGCGTGCGCGACCCGGCGCGCGCGCTCGCCGACTTGGAGCGCGCGCAGGCCGACGGCGCCCTGGGACCCGACGAGCTCCGACTCGTGGCCGAGCTCTCGGCCACGGCCGGCGCGCCCGAGCGCCAGGTGCACGCGCTGGAGCAGCTCGTCGAGACCGCGCGGGACCCCGAGACGCGGCGCGCGACGCGCCTCGAGCTGGCGCGCCTGTGGGCCGACGGTCCCGAAGCCGTGCGCGACGCCGCGCGCGGCGAAGAGATCTTGCGCGCACTGCTGCGCGAGAACGGCGCCGACGCCGACGCGTTCGACCGCTTGTCCGCGCTCTTCGAGCGGGCCGAGCGCGGCGTCGAGCTGCGCCGCTTGTTCGGCGAGCGCCTGGCCGAGAGCGCGCTGCGCCCCGGCGAGCGCGCGTCGCTGGCGCTGCGCCTGGCGCGCCTGCAGCTCGCGTCCGGCGACGCGCGCCAGGCCGTCGAGACGCTCGTCGGCGCGCGCGTCGGGGGCGAGACGCCGGACCCGGCCGTCGACGAGCTCCTGTACGGCGCGCTCGCACGCGCGGGGAACACCGGCGGCCAGATCAAGCTCGCGACCGAGCGCGCGCGCGGCGCGGCGGGTGCAGAGCGAGCGCGCTGGCTGCGGCGCTGGCTGACCGCGCTCGAAGCCGCGAGCCGGCCGGCGAGCGAGCGCTTGGAAGTCGTCGACGCGCTCTTCGCCGATGGCCCCGGCGACGCCGAGCTCCTGGCGCTGCGGCTGCCGCTCCTGCGCGAGGGCGCTCCGGCCGAGCGGCTCGCCGAAGGCCTCGAACGCGTGCTCGCGCGCGCCGACGCGGGCACGCCCGCCAGCCGGCGGCTGTGGGTGCGCGAGCTGCTGGCGCTGTACGAGGGTGCGCTCGAGCGGCCCGACCGCGCGCTCGCGCTCGTCGAGCGCGAGCTGGGCGCCGACTCCGGGCTGCGCGAGCCCGGCCTGCGCGCCGCGCGCGCGCTCGGCGACGAGTCGCGCGAGCTCGCGCTGCTGCGGCCGCTCGCCGGGGACGCCGGCCTCGCGCCCGCCGAGCTGCGCCGGCTCGGCCTGCTGCTCGCGCGCGCGGGCGAAGGCGACCTCGCCTACACGATTCTGTGTCGCGCGCGGACCGCCGCGCCGCTCGACCGCGAAGTGCTCGAAGCGCTCGAGGCACTCGTGCGCGAATCGGGCGAAGACGGCGAGCTGCTCGGCGTGCTGTCCGCGCGCTTCGCGACCGAGGCCGGCGACGCGCGCCTGCGCGTGGCCCGCGACGCCGCCGCCGCGGCCGCGCGCGCGGGCGACGCGGCCGCCGAGCTGGCCTGGCTGCGCAAGCTCCACGCGCTGGCGCCGCTCGACCGCGAGGGCGCGTCGCGCTGGCTCGCGCTCGAGCGCCAGGCCGGTACGCCCGGCGGCCGGCTCGAGGCCGTGCGCGCGCGCGCCGCACTCGCGACCGAGCAGTCCGAGCGCGCCGAGCTCGCGGCGGCCGAAGGCGAGCTCCTCGCCGACGGCGGCCAGCTCGCCGAGGCGAGCGCGTGCTACGCGCGCGCGCTGTCCGGCGCGCCGCGCGCGAAGCTGGCCTGGCTTCGCGCACAGAGCGAGCTGCTCCTGCGGCTCGGCCGCTCCGCCGAGCGCGTCGATCTGCTGCGCACGTTGGCGCGCCATCCCGAGGCGAGCGCCGACGAGCGGATGCGCTGGCAGCGCGAGCGCATCGAGCTGCTCGCCTCGCATCCCGAGCTCCGCGAAGAGGCCGCGCTCGAGCTGCGCATGTGGCTCGACTCCGACCCCGGCGCCTCGCGCGCAGCCCAGCTCGAGCGCATGCGCTCGCTGCTCGCGCTCTATGCCGAGCTCGGCCGCGACGCCGACTGGTGCGCCCTCGCGGAGCGCGCGCTGCCTCTCGCGCCCGACTCCGAGCGCGCCGAGCTCGAACGCCGCATCGCCGAGCGGCTCGGCACCTCCCTCGGCTCGACCGATCAGGCGATCTCGGCCTGGCAGCGCGTGCTCGCGCGCAACGCGAACGACCGGGACGCCCTCGCTGCGCTGGCCGGCCTGTTGCGCCGCCCCGGCGACGAGGCGCGCCGCGCGGACACGCTCGAGCGGCTGGCCGCGTCGGGCGCCGAGCACGCCGAATCACTCTGGCTCGCCGCCGCGCGCTTGCGCTGGCAGTCGCTCGGCGACGCGCCCGCCGCGCTCGTCGCGGTCGACCGCGCGCTCTCGCTCGCGCCGCGCCTCGACGGCGCGCACGACCTGCGCTCCGAGCTCTGCTCGCACCTCGACCGCCACGAGGACGAGGCCGCCTCGCTGCGCGCGCTGCTGGCGACCGACGCCGAGGGCCCGATGGCGGGCGACCGCTGGCTGCGGCTCGCCCAGCTCGTGGCCGCCCGGCGCGAGGGCTGGAGCGAGGCGATCGAAGCCGCCGAGCGGGCGCTGGCGACGGCGCCCGCCCAGACGTCCATGGTGCGCGAGGTGCGCCGCGTGTTCGAGCGGGCGAACGCCTGGGAGCGCGCACGCGACCTGTTGCGGGAGGAGATCGGCGCGTCGACCGGCGAGGAGGCGCTCGGCCTGCACCGCCGGCTGGCGCGCATCGCCTGGGACGAGCTCTCCGACGACGAGCTCGCCTGCAAGTCGCTCGCGGCGCTCGACGACGCGGAAGCGCTCCGCGGCGACGACCGCGAGCGCTACGCCGCTGCGCTCGCCGAGCAGGGGCGCTGGCGCGAGTCGCTCGACCAGCGCCACGCAGCGCTCCTCGAGTCGGGCGACCTCGCGACCGCGGCGCGCTGGCTCGAGCTGGCCCGCGACGCGCTCGCCAAGCTCGACGACCCGTCGCGCGCCCGCGAGGCCTGCGACCGCGCGCTCGAGCGCGAGCCAAAGCACCGCGACGCGCTGCAGCTGCGCACGCTCCTGCACGGCCGGCTGTGCGATCCGGCGCGCGAGTTCGGCGACGTGCTCCAGCTGGCCGAGCTCGAGTCCGACCCCTCGTCTGCGGCGGCGCTGTTCACACGCGCCGCCGAGATCGCGCGCGACCGGCTCGGCGATCCGCTGCGCGCCTGGGCGCTCTTCCGCACCGCGCTGAAGAAGGACGGCGCGCACCTGCCCGCCCTGCTCGGCGCCGGCCAGATCGCGCTCGAGCGCCACGAGTGGGCCGAGGCCGAGCGCGCCTTCGGGCTCGCGGCGTCGCTGTTGCGCGGGTCGCCCGACGAGGACAAGCTCGGCGGCGTGGCGCGCTCGGCGGCCTCGGCCGCGATCGCGCAGGAGCGCTTCGCCGAGGGCTTCCGCTACCTCGAGCTCGCGCTCGAACGCGAGCCCGCGCACCCCGAAGCGCTCGACGCGATGGCGGGCCTGGCCCTGCGGCTGGGCGCGCACGCGCGCGCGCGCGAGTGCCTCGAGACGCGGCTGCGCTCGCTCGAGCTCTCGCCCGAGGAGCGCGCCGACCGGCTCGTGAAGCTGGCGCAGGCGTGTGAGGGGCTCGCGCAGCTCGACCGCGCCGCGGCCGCGCTCGAAGAGGTGCTCTCGATCCGGCCGAGCGACGAGGTGTCACGCGCGCACGCCGTCGACCTGCTCGAGCGCCTCGGCGAAACCGAGCGCGCGGTGCTCCAGCTCGACGCCTGGAGCGAACACGTGCCGGCGGAGTTCGCGGCCCGCCTCGCGCTGCGCGCCGCGCAGCTCGAGCTCTCACAAGGCGACCGCGCGCACGCGCGCGAACGCCTCGAGGCGATCGTACAGGCACCGGCCGCGCCCGACGACGCGTGGGTGGCGCTGCTCGACCTGGTGCGCACCGACGACGGAGCGGCGGCCGGGCTCGATCTGGCGTCCGACGCGCTCGCCGCCGTGAAGGCGCCAAAGCCGCGCGCGGCGCTCTTGTGGACCGCGGCGTCGGCCTCGGCGTCGCTGGGCCAGAACGGCCCCGCGGCGCGCCGTGCGATGGAGGTGCTCACCTGCGACCCGGCGCACGTGGCGGCGGCGCGGATGCTCGCGGGCAACCTCGGCCACCTGGAGGATTGGGGCCAGGCGGTGAAGCTGCTCGAGCGCACGCTCGACAGCGCGCACCCCGAGCGCCCGGTCGAGGCCGAGCTCTGGGAGGCGGTGGGCCGGGCATACGCGGGTCCGCTCGAGGACATCGAGCGCGCGCAGCGCTGCTACCGCCGCGCGCTCGAGTGCAACCCGCTGCGCCAGAGCGCGCGCGAGGCGCTGGCGGACACGACTGCTTTCGATCCCGCGGCGCACCGCGAATCGGTCGAAGCGCACCGCGGCCTGCTCGAGCGACACCCGGGGCGGCGCAGCTCGTGGCGCTCGCTCGAGCGGATCGCCGCGCACTGGCGGCGCGACCGCGCGCAGACGACGTGCGTGGCCGTGCTGCAGGCGCTCGGGCCCGCGGGCGGCGCCACGCCGATCGAAGGCGCGCCGCTCGTCGACGTCGGCCCGCCGGCCGACTCGACGGTCGCGGCCGCGACCGAGCTCCTGCTCGCCGTCGGCGAGGCCGGCGCGCTGCCGGAGCCGAGCGAGCCGCGTCCCTACCCCGCGTTCGCGGGCGCGCTCGAAGAGGCGCTCGGCGCGCTCGTCGGCCCCGCATGGCGGCTCTCCGACGCCGCGCTGCGCGCGATCTGGAGCCAGCCGGGCGAGGACTCCACGCAGACGGGCGACGAAATCGGCCGGCGTGCGCGCCGCCGCCTGAAGCGCGCGCTGCGCAGCTTCGACACCGAGATGCTGCGCGTGCTCGCGCCCGACGTCTGGCGCGAGCAGGTGCTGGGCCAGGCCGCGGCGAAAGTGCTCGCGGCCGGAGGCATGGAGCTGCGCGACCTCTTGCTCGAGCTGCTCGCGGGCTGGCCCACGACGGCCCGGCTCGAGCTCCGCGCGAGCGGCGACGTGGCGTCGGCGGTCGCGCTCTGCCCGCCGGCGCGCGTGCTCTTGCTGCGCGTCGCGAGCGCCGTGATCGGAGCGCTGGGGCTCTAGGCCGCGAGAGCGGTCAGCTGCGGGAGCGCGCGAGGGCCGGCTGCAGGACGCCGGCCTCGGGCGCGAGCTCGCGCTCGGCGCTCGGCGTCTCGAGCGTCCAGCAGGACGGGTTCGCGCGGATCTCCGCGACGAGCGCCTGGTGGAGCTGGTGGCCGCCGCGCACCGCCTTCACGTGGCCCTGCAGGGGCACGCCGAGCAGCGCGAGGTCGCCGACGAGGTCGAGCACCTTGTGGCGCGCGAACTCGTCGCGGAAGCGCAGGCCCTCGGGATTCAGCACGCGCGCGTCGTCGAGGACGATCGCGTTGGCGAGCGAGCCGCCGCGCGCGAGGCCGATGGCGCGGAGGCGCTGGGTATCCTTGAGGAAGCCGAACGTGCGCGCCGGCGCGATCTCGCGCGCGAACACCTCGGGGGTCAGCACGAGCGACTCGATCTGCTGCCGGCCGATGGCCGGGTGCGCGTAGTCGATCTCGACCGAGAGCTTCAACTCGCGCGAAGGGACGACCCGCACGTAGCGGTTGCCGTCGCGGACCTCGATCGGGCGGCGGATCACGAGGCGGCGGCGCATGCGGCCCTGCGCGCGGATGCCGGCCTGCTGAATCAGGTAGACGAACGCAGCGGCGCTGCCGTCCATGATCGGGACCTCGGGTCCCGAAACGCCGACCGTGCAGTTGTCGATGCCCATGCCGCGCAGCGCGGAGACGAGGTGCTCGATCGTGGAGAGCCGCGCGTCCTCGTTGCCGAGCGTGGTGGCGAGCGTCGTGTCGATCACCCACTCGGCACGCGCCGGGAAGCGGACGGGGTGCTCGCCGTCATTGCGGACGAACAGGAGCCCCGTGCCGGCGGCGGCGGGCTTGAGCGACAGCTCGACCGGCTCGCCTGTGTGGAGACCGATGCCGGTACACTGGACCGGCGACGCGATGGTTTGTTCTACGCCCCTCAGCACGGCTTGGCCCCGTTCCCCAGATGCAAGCTTGCCAGAAGCACTCGCCGTTGCTGCGGTCCCAACGCCATGAGCTGTGATCCCCCCCACGCGCGTCCGAGCTTGAGCAACCTGCGTGCCAGCTGCCTCTCCTACCGAATGAAATCGGAAGAAATCGCGAAGTTCTGGATTCATCTTGTGATTTGGCGCACATCGGCCGCAAGGGCGCCGGGGTGGCTCCCCCGCGTGCGCCGGCAACCGGCCCGGTCAGAGTGACGTTTCGATTACGCCGTGATGAGATGATCACGAGCCCGGGGTGGGCGCGGCGGCGCGACCGCTCACCCGGTCGAGCTCGTCCAGGAGGTCCTTGGCCGACTGGAAGCGGTCGGCCGGGGACTTCTGGAGGCAGCGCAGGATCAGCTTGGCCAGGCCCTCGGGGAGGTCGGCCTTGATGCTGCGCGGATCGGGCGGGGGCGTGTGCACGTGGTGGTACGGCACGTTGCCCTTCTGGAAGGGCAGCTCGCCGGTAGCCAGCTCGAAGAGCGTGACGCCCAGCGAGTAGATGTCGGTCCGGTGGTCGACGTCGCGACCCAGGGTCTGCTCGGGCGACATGTAGAAGGGCGTGCCCGAGATCATGGTCGTCGCGTTGCGCACCTCTTCCATGAGCTTCGCGAGGCCGAAGTCCATGATCTTCACGTGCTTCTCAGTCGTCCACATCGTGTTGGCGGTCTTGATGTCGCGGTGCACGACCTTGCGGCCGTGCGCGTACGCGAGCGCCGACGCCATCTGGCGCAGGATGTAGCTGGCCGCGTTCGCGGAGACGGCGCCGCGCTGGCGCAGGATTTCCTTCAGGGTCGTGCCCTCGACGAGCTCCATGGCCATGTAGAAGCCGTGCTCCGACTCGCCGGCGTCGTAGACGGTGACGATGTTCGGGTGGTTGAGCTGCGCCGCGGCCTTCGCCTCGCGCAGGAAGTTCTTCAGCGCGTTCGGATTGCCCCGCAGGCCCTCGGGTAGCACCTTGTACGCCACCTCGCGCTCGAGCACGGAGTCGCGCGCGAGATACACGACGCCCATGCCGCCGCGGCCCAGCTCGCGCACGATCTCGTAGCGCTTCTGCGTCGTCGGAATCTGCGTCGGGACCGTCTGCGGCGGCGCCGTGTCGCCCGCCGGCTTCTTGCCGAGCTGCGCCTTGGTGCGCTCGAGGCACTCGCCCACGTCGCGATAGTGGTAGTCGAACGAGAGGATGCGCTCGTAGATGTCGACGGCGCCCGCGATGTCGCCCTTGCGCTCGTTCGCGCGCGCGAGCTCGTAGAACGCCTCGACGTTCGACTTGGTGAGCTGGTCCGAGCCCGCCGCCTCTTCGAATTTCTTGACGGAGAGGCTGTGCATGCCCTTGGCCTGGAACATGCGGCCCAGGATTGAGCAGGCCTCGCCGTAGCGGGCGTCGCCGGCGGGAATCTGCTGCAGCAGGCGGATCGCAGGATCGGTCTCGTTGAGCTCGGCGTAGAGCTTGCCCGCTTCGAAGGCACTGCCCGCCTTCTCGAGCATCTCGGCCTGCTTGTCCTTCTTGCCGACCTGGCCGTAGCAGATCGCGGCGTCGGCGAACTTCGCGCACGACGCGTACGCGTCGGCCGCGGGCTCGAGCTCCCCCGCCGCGCGGTACGCCTCGGCCGCGGCCGGGAAGTCCTGGGCGTTCGCGTACGCCGCGCCGGCCTCGGCGAAGCGGCCGAGCTTGCGGAACAGATCGCCCGCCGCCGCGTGCTCGCCGGCCTTCACGAGGAACTCGACGGCCTCGGCGTCCTGGCCCTTGTCGCGCAGGAACTCGCCCTGCAGCCGCGCGGCGCCGACTTCGTCCCCCAGGCGTTCGAGCGCCTTGGCCGCGAGGTCGCCGCGGCGCACGCGCAGGAACAGCTCCGCCGCGCGTTTGTAGTTGCCCGTCTGGAACGCGACCTTCGCCGCCGGCCCGAACGACTCGGAGCGCACGAAGATGTTCTCGGCCTCTTCGAAGCGCTCGAGCTTCACCAGGATCTCGCCGGCCTTCTTGGCGATGCCGCGCATCTCCTTGGCCTTCTGGTCGCTCTTCGCGCCGGCCGTGCCGCCCTCCTCGTTGAACGCGTTGATGAGCGCCTCGGCCGCCTGCGCGTCGGCACCGGCCTTCAAGTAGGCCTGCGCGGCGTGGCGGTGGAAGCCGATCTTCTCGTAGCACTTGCCCGCCTCGCGGAAGTTCTCGGCGCGCTCGAACATCTCTCCGGCGACCGAGAACTTGCCCGCAGCGAAGTAGCACTGCGCGGCCTCATCGTGGCGCTCGAGCTGCGCGAAGATCTTCCCGGCCTGCTCTTCCTTGCCGACCTTCTTGTAGAGCTCCGCCGCCTCGTCGAAGCGGTTCTGGTCGTAGCGGACCTCGGCGGCGCGCGCGAAGAGCTCGGCGTCCAGGAACAGGTCCGCCGCCTCGTCCTTCATGTTGTGGCCGAGCAGGTACTCGCCCGCCGCCTCGGCGCCCTTCTCCTCGCGGAGCTCCTCCGCCTTCTTGAGGTGCTTCTTGCCCTCTTTGCCCGACGGCGCGGCGACGGCCTCTTCCTCGGCCGCGTGCGCGCCCTTCTTGGCCTTCGCGGCCTCCGGCGCGGCCGCGGCGTCCTTCTTGGCGCCTTTGGCCGGCGCCGCCGACTTCCTCTTCCTCTTCCCGCCTCCGCCCGCGAGCGCGAACAGCACGAGCACGGCGGCGGCGCCGGCGACGTAGTGGGCGTCGGCGCGCAGGGTCTCGAGCTGAGCCATGACCGCCTTGCTGGCGGGCCCTGCCTTCGAGGCCTGCAGCTTCGCCTGCACCATCGCGGAGTCGCCCCCGTGCTGGAGCCACTCCCCCGCACCCCCGAGCAGGAGCAAGGGGATGGCCAGGAGAAACGCGAGAATCCGCAGGGCCGTGCGCACGAGCTTAGAAATCGACCAGACGCCCTCTCTATTTGAGCGCCTGGCGCGAGTGACTCGTGTGTCTCGCCTAGAGCAGCTTGTCCTGGCGGCCCGGAGTGCCCGCGCGCGGCGTGGCCCCGAAGTGCCGGTACGCACGCTCCGTGGCGACGCGCCCGCGCGGCGTGCGGTCCAGGTAGCCCTCCTGGATCAGGAACGGCTCGTAGATGTCTTCGATGGTGCCGCGGTCCTCGCCGATCGCCGCGGCGAGCGTGTCCAGGCCGACGGGTCCGCCGCCGTACTTCTCGATCAGCGCGCGCAGGAGCTGGCGGTCCATGCGGTCGAAGCCCGCTTCGTCGACGTCGAGCCGGCCGAGCGCGAAGCGCGCGAGCTCGCCCGTGATCTCGCGCGCCCCGTCGACTTCGGCGAAGTCGCGCACGCGCCGCAGCAAACGGTTCGCGACGCGCGGCGTGCCGCGCGAGCGGCCGGCGATCTCGTTCGCGCCCGCGGCGTCGAGCGCGAGGCCGAGGATGCGCGCGCTCCGCGCGAGGATCTTCACGAGGTCGCTCGCCGGGTAGTAGTCGAGACGCGCGATCACGCCGAAGCGGTCGCGCAGGGGCGACGTGAGCAGCCCGGCGCGCGTGGTCGCGCCGATCAGCGTGAAGCGCGGCAGGTCGATCTTCACCGTCTGCGCGCTCGGACCCTGCCCGATCACGAGGTCGAGCTTCCCGTCCTCCATCGCGGGATAGAGGATCTCCTCGACGGCGGGTGCGAGCCGGTGGATCTCGTCGATGAACAGCACGCCGCCGGGCTCGAGGTTGGTGAGGATCGCCGCCAGGTCGCCCGCGCGCTCGATCACCGGCCCCGCGGTCACGCGGAGCGGCGCGCCCATCTCGCGCGCGATGACGTGCGCGAGCGCCGTCTTGCCCAGGCCGGGCGGCCCGTAGAACAGGGCGTGGTCGAGCGGCTCGCCGCGGTCGCGCGCCGCGCGGATGAACACGCGCAGGTTCTCGCGCAGCGCGTCCTGCCCGACGAACTCGTCGAGCGAGCTCGGGCGCAGCTTCTCGTCGACGCCGCGTTCGAGCTCGAGCGAGTCGCCGCGCAGCGGCTCGGCGCGGCGTTCATCCGCTCGCGGCACGCAGGGCCTCCTTGATCAGCGCCTCGAGCGCGGGGGATTCGCCGAGCGTCTCGAGCGCGCGCTTCACCGCCTTCTCCGCGTGCGCGCGGGGGTACCCCAGGTTCACGAGCGCACTCTCCGCCGACGCCGCAGCGCCGTCGCTCGCGGACCCGGCGGCCGACGGCGCGAGCTCCAGCGCGCCGACGCGGTCGCGCAGCTCGACGACCATGCGCTCGGCCGTCTTCTTGCCGACGCCGGGGATGCCGACGAGCGCGGCGAGGTCGCCCGAGCGCAGCGCTGCGACGAGTCGCTCGACGGGCAGCCCCGACAGGATCGCGAGCGCCAGCTTCGGCCCGACGCCGCTCGCGCCGAGCAGCAGCCGGAACAGCGTGCGCTCGAGGTCCGTCGCGAAGCCGAACAGCCAGAACGCGTCCTCGCGCACGTGCGTGTGCACGCGCAGGCGCACGAGCTTGCCCTCGTCGGGCAGCGCGAAGAACGTGGACAGCGGCACGCGCAGCTCGTAGCCGACGCCGTGCACGTCGAGCACCAGCAGCTCCGGCGTCTTCTCCGCGATCACGCCTTCGAGCTGCGCGATCACGCGCGCGCTCCGGGCCGGCGCCGCGACAGTGCGTGGCAGATCGCCACGGCGAGCGCGTCGGCCTCGTCGCTCGCCGGCTCCATGGCGAGCCCGAGCAGCCGCTGCACCATCTTCATGACCTGGGACTTCTCCGCGCGCCCGTAGCCGGTCACGGCGACCTTCACCTGCGCGGGCGTGTACTCGTCGGTGCCGAGGCCCGCGAACGCGCAGGCGGCGAGCGCCACGCCGCGCGAGTGGCCGAGCACGAGCGCCGAGCGCGGATTCTTCGCGCTGAACACGGACTCGAGCGCCGCGGCGTCGGGCGCGAGCGCCGCGATCGCGCGCTCGAGCTCGCGCTGCAGATGGGCGAGCCGCTCGGCGAGCGTGTCGCCGCGCGTCCGAATCGTTCCGCTGCCCAGCCTGCGCAGCGAGCTGCCCTCGACCGCGACGACGCCGTAGCCCGTCGCGTTCGAGCCCGGGTCGATGCCCAAGACCCTCACCCGACCCCCCAGTCAGAGAGACTGGTGCGAGTGTACCGGATCAGGCTCCAGTTGCCGCCGTCATGTCCTCGTCGGAGATCTCGAAGTTCGCGAAGACCTCCGCGACGTCCTCGTGCTCGTCGAGGGCTTCGTAGAGCTTCAGCATCTGCTGCGCGTTCGCGCCGGCGAGCTTCACGGTCGAGCTCGGCACCATGGCGAGCTTGGCGCTCGCGGCCGTGAGGGACTTGCTCTCGAGCGCCTCCTTCACCGCGTTGAAGGCGTCGGGCGAGGTCTGCACCGTGATCGTCTCGAGGTCCTCGACGACGTCGCGCGCGTTGGCGTCGATCGCCGCCTCCATGAGCGCGTCGGCGTCGACGGCGGCGCGGTCGAACTCGAGCACGCCCATGCGCTCGAACATGAACGCGACGCAGCCCGTGGCGCCGAGGTTGCCGTTGAAGCGGCTGAAGATGTGGCGGATCTCGCCGCCGGTGCGGTTGCGATTGTCCGTCGTGGCCTCGACGATGACCGCCACGCCGCCCGGGCCGTAGCCCTCGTAGCGGATCTCCTCGAAGGCGTCGCCGCCGAGCTCGCCCGTGCCCTTCTTGATGGCGCGCTCGATGTTGTCCTTGGGCATGTTGACCGCGCGCGCCTTCTGGATGGCCAGGCGCAGACGCGGGTTCGCGTTCGGATCGCCGCCGGCGATGCCCGCGGCGATGGAGATCTCGCGGATCAGCTGCGTGAAGATCTTGCCGCGCTTGGCGTCAGCCGCGCCTTTCTTGCGCTTGATGGTCGCCCATTTCGAGTGACCGGACATGTCGCGAGCCTCCTGCCCGAACGGCGGGGAGTCGGGATAACACCGTGCCCCCACGGGGTCAATCGCTTCAGTCGGCTCGGGAAGCTTGCCGATGAAGTGCACGCACAGGAGCGTGGCCCGGACCGCGCAGGCGAGAGATGAGCAAGGACGTCACGATCGGCATCGACCTCGGCACGAGCAACTCGTGCGTGTGCGCGATGCTCGACGGCAAGCCGACCGTGCTCGCCAACAAGAAGGGCGAGCGCGTGATCGCGTCCGTCGTGGCCTTCCACGACGGCGGGAAGATCGAGGTCGGCAACGCGGCGAAGCAGCGCATCATCCTCGACCCCAAGCACACGGTGTCGTCGGCCAAGCGCCTGATCGGCCGCTACTTCTTCAGCGAGGAAGTCCGCAAGGCGCGCGCGGTCTGCAAGTACGAGATCGTCCCGGGCGAGAACCACGGCGTCCGCATCAAGATCCGCGAGGAGGAGTTCTCGCTGCCCGAGATCTCCGCGTTCGTGCTGAAGGAGATGAAGGCGATCGCCGAGGGCGCGCTCGGCCAACCCGTCTCGGGCGCGGTGATCACGGTTCCCGCGTACTTCAACGACAACCAGCGCCAGGCGACGAAAGACGCGGGGCGCATCGCCGGCCTCGACGTGCTGCGCATCCTGAACGAGCCCACCGCCGCGGCGCTCTCGTACGGCTACGGCAAGGAGCTGCGCCAGAAGGTCGCCATCTACGACCTCGGCGGCGGCACGTTCGACGTCTCGATCCTCGAGATCGGCAAGGACGTGTTCGAGGTGCTCGCGACGTCGGGCGACACGTACCTCGGCGGCGACGACTTCGACGACCGCGTGATCGACCTGCTCGCCGACCGCGTGCAGTCCGAGCACGGCGTGAACGTGCGCACCGACCCCTACGCGTTCGCCAAGCTGCGCATGGCGGCCGAGACCGCGAAGATCGAGCTGGCCGAGCACGAAGAGGCCAAGATCTCGATCCCCGACCTCGCCGAGCACGAAGGCAAGCAGATCGCGATCGAGTACACGCTCACGCGGAAGGAGTTCGACAAGCTCGTCCGCGACCTGATCCTGCGCACCTTCAAGGTGTGCGACGAGGCGCTGCAGCAGGCGAGCCTGACCACGCGCGACCTGAACGGCGTGATCCTCGTCGGCGGTCCGACGCGCCTGCCCTCGATCCGCAACGCGGTGCGCGACTACTTCCAGCGCGAGCCCGAGACCGACATCAACCCCGACGAGGTCGTCGCGATCGGCGCCGCGATCCACGCGGCCTCGCTCGCCTCGCCCGAGGCGGGCAGCTACCTGCTCGACGTCACGCCGCTGACGCTGCGCATGGGCATCGCGGGCGGGCTCAGCGAGCCGATCATCGAGCGCAACAGCCCCGTACCCATCGACCACACGCGGGTGTTCACGACGGTGCGCGACCGCCAGGAGGCCATCGCGGTGCGCATCTTCCAGGGCGAGTCGCGCCAGGCCGAGGGCAACACGCTGCTCGGCGAGTTCGAGTTCTCCGGCTTCGCACCCGGCCCGCGCGGCGAGGTGAAGATCGAGGTCACGTTCTCGATCAACACCGAAGGCATCGTCAAGGTGCAGGCGCGCGACCCGAAGACGGGCGCCGAGGCGTCGACCACGGTGTCGATGTCGAGCGGCCTGTCGGAAGAGCAGATCCAGGCGATCATCGCGAAGGACCGCGCGTCCGACGTCGCCCCGAACTCCGCGCCCGCTCCGGCGGGCGGCCGCAAGGCCAAGGGCAAGGCCGACAACGCGCCGCTGCCGGTCGTCGAGCTCGAAGAGGTCGAGGACGGCCTGCTCGACATGCCGGCGCTCGAAGCCGACGTGCAGGAGCTCGCCGAGAAGCCCGACGCGGAGCAGCCGCTGTTCGGCAAGGTCGAGGGCGATCTCGGCGGCGAGGCGCAGGAGCCCATCCGCCCGGCCGGCGAGAGCAGCTTCGGCGGCGGCGATCCGTCGGAGCGCACGTTCGGCGGCGAATCGAACGAGATCGAGCTGCAAGAGGCCGACGTCGAGCCCGATGGCGACGACGACAAGGTCCTCGGCGACGACTGAGCGCACAGCATGGGCGAAACGGACCAGAGCCTGCAGGAGATCAAGGCGCTCGCGCGGGTCATCGACCGCGTCGACTACTACCGGCTGTTGAAGCTCGACCCGCGCGCGGATTCCGACGCCGTGCGCAGTGCGTACCACGACGCGCGCCGCCGCTTCCATCCCGACGCCTTCCTCGCGCAGCCCGACGACGTGCGCGACGCCGTGGACCGCATCGCGCGCCGCATCACCGAGGGCTACCTCGTGCTGCGCGACCGCACGCGCCGCGCGGCCTACGACTCCGCGCTGTCGACGGGCCAGATGCGCTACAACCCCGAGCTCGAGCAGGAGAAGCGCACCGAGGCCGAAGCCGCGCGCGGCTCCACGCCCAACGGCAAGCGCTACTTCGGCCTGCACCAGGAAGCGGAGCGCGCGGGCGACATCGTCAAGTCGCACGCGCACCTCAAGACGGCGCTCACGTTCGAGCCGAAGAACGCGGCGTTCCGCACGAAGCTCGACGCGCTCGAAGCGCAGCTCAAGGCGGCGCGCAAGAAGGCGAAGAACCCGGGCGTTTGACCCTGGCGATTCGGGTGGCGCAGAATCGTCTGCCGAACCCCTTCGTCGAGGTGCGTCCATGTCCGAGGCTGCTGCCGCGGCTGCGAAGAAGCCGCTTCCGATCGTCCCCTTCCTGAAGATCCCCGAGAAGGGCGAGCCCTATCTCGAAGGCGCGCGCTGCACCGCCTGCAAAGCCGTGTTCCTCGGCTCGCGCGACGTGTGCGCGTCGTGCGGAGCGCGCCGCCAGCTCGAGCCCACGAAGCTGTCGAACCGGGGCGAGCTCTACGTGTATTCCATCACGCACCGCTCGTTCCCGGGCATCGAGACGCCCTACGTGTCGGCAGTCGTCGATCTCGAGGGCGGCGGCACGGTGAAGGGCAACCTGATCGGCATCGATCCGGACCCGAAGCAGATCAAGATGGGCATGAAGGTCGAGGTGATCTACAAGATCGCCCCGCGCAAGGACCGCGAAGGCAACGAGTACCTGACTTACTACTTCCAGCCCGCCAAGAGCGCGTGAGCTGAGAGGAGAACGCCATGGGCGACGTCTACATCCTCGGCACGGACATGATCAAGTTCGGGAAGCTGTCGGATCGCTCGGTCCCGCAGCTCGGCGCGGAGGCGGCGCTGCTCGCGCTCGACGACGCCGGACTCACCATCCACGACATGGAGGCACTCTACTGCGGCAACCTCATGCAGGCGAGCGGGATGGTCGGCCAGCGCGTGCTGCAGCAGATCGGCCAGACGGGGATCCCGGTCGTGAACTGCGCGAACGCGTGCGCGACCGGCGCCACGGCGTTCCGCGAAGGCTGGACCGCGATCAAGGCCGGCCTGTACGACCTCGTGCTCTGCGTCGGCGTGGAGCAGATGGCCGGCGCGGGCCTGCTCGGCGGGGGCGGCGGCGGCAAGGGCATCCCGACCGAGGGCCTGCTCGGCTCGGGCACGATGCCCGCCGTGTTCGCGGAAGCGGGCATGGAGCACTCGCGCAAGTACGGCACCACCTTCGAGCAGTTCGCGAAGGTGTCGGTGAAGAACCACTGGCACTCCACCATGAACCCCAAGGCGCGCTACCAGATCGAGACGCCGCTCGACGAGGTCATGAACGCCGAGATGATCTCGTACCCGAACACCAAGCTCATGTGCTCGGTGAACGTCGACGGCTCGGCCGCGGCGGTGCTCGCGTCGGAGAAGAAGGCGCGCGAGCTCGGCATGAAGCGGGCGGTGCGCGTGCGCGCGTCGGTGCTCACGAGCGACCGCTTCACGCAGCGCGACCTCACCATGCCCGACGTCAACACGTGCACGCGCGAAGCCGCCAATAAGGCGTACGAGATGGCGGGCGTCGGTCCGAACGACATCAACCTGATCGAGCTGCACGACTGCTTCGCGACCGCCGAGATCCTGCATTACGAGAACCTCGGCATCTGCAAGGACGGCGAGGCCGGCCGCATGATCGACGAGAAGCAGACGTACCTCGGCGGGCGCATTCCCGTGAACGTTTCGGGCGGGCTCCTGTCCAAGGGACATCCCCTCGGGGCGACCGGGATCGCGAACATCTACGAGGTGACGACCCACCTCCGCGGCGAAGCTGGCAAACGCCAGGTTCAGAACGCGAGACTCGGGCTGACGCACGTGATCGGCCTCGGCTCGGCCTGCGGCGTCCACGTGCTCGAAAAAGTGGCGAACTGAGCTCCAACGAGAAGAACGCGAGAGGAGTCCCATGAGCGACTACACGATGACCATCGACGGCAAGGCCGAATCCGCGAAGGCGACGTTCGGCGTCATCAACCCCGCGACCGAGCAGGTGTTCGCGCAGCCGCCGGAGTGCACCAAGGCGCAGCTCGACTCCGCCATGGAGTCCGCGCAGGCGGCCTACAAGGGCTGGTCGAAGGACGAGGCCAAGCGCCGCACCACGCTGCTCGAGATCGGCGAGGCCATCAAGTCGCGCGGCGGCGAGATCGCCCCGCTGCTCACGCAGGAGCAGGGCAAGCCCGTCGACAAGGCGATGATGGAAGTGATCGGCGCGTCGATCTGGTTCCAGTACACGGCGTCGCTGCAGATCCCCATCGAGGTGATCAGTGACACGCCCCAGAACCGCACCGAGGTGCGCCGCCGGCCGCTCGGCGTCGTCGCCGCGATCACGCCCTGGAACTTCCCGCTCATGCTCGCGGTGTGGAAGATCGCGCCGGCGCTCCTGGCCGGGAACACGGTCGTCATCAAGCCCTCGCCGTACACGCCGCTCACCACGCTGAAGCTCGGCGAGATCCTGCGCAGCGTGGTCCCGCCGGGCGTCGTGAACGTCGTGTCGGGCGGCAACGAGCTCGGCGGCTGGATGACCAGCCACCCGATCCCGCGCAAGATCTCGTTCACGGGCTCGGTCGCGACGGGCAAGAAGGTGGCCGCGGCAGCGGCGCCCGACCTGAAGCGCACGACGCTCGAGCTCGGCGGCAACGACGCCGCGATCCTGCTCGGCGACGTCGACGTGAAGTCGACCGCGCAGAAGATCTTCTGGGGCGCGTTCGAGAACTCGGGCCAGATCTGCAGCGCGATCAAGCGCGTGTACGTGCCCGAGAGCCTGTACGGCCCGGTCGTCGCGGAGCTGCAGGAGATCGCGAAGTCCGTGAAGGTCGGGAACGGCCTCGAGGCGGGCACGCAGCTCGGCCCGCTCAACAACAAGATGCAGTACGACAAGGTCCGCGAGATGATCGACGACGCCAGGAAGCACGGCGCCAAGGTCGTCAACGGCGGCCAGCAGCTGTCGAGCAAGGGCTACTTCATCGCGCCGACCATCATCTCGGAAGTCGCCGAGGGCGTGCGCATCGTCGACGAGGAGCAGTTCGGCCCGGCCCTGCCGGTGATCCCGTACCGCAACGTCGAGGACGCCGTCGAGCGCGCGAACGGCACCATGTATGGCCTGTCCGGCTCGGTCTGGTCGGCGAACCCGGAGAAGGCCGCCGAAGTCGCGCGCCAGCTCGATACGGGCACGGCCTGGGTGAACCAGCACCTGGCGATCGCGCCGAACCTGCCGTTCGGCGGCGCCAAGTGGTCGGGGATCGGCGTCGAGAACGGCCCGTGGGGCCTGCTCGGCTTCACCGAGCTGCAGGTGGTCAACGTCGCGAAGGGCTAAGGCCCTCGCGCGCCAGCCGAAGACGAGCGCGCCTCGGTGTTCGCACCGAGGCGCGCTTCATTTGCGGCGAAGCGCGAGCGCCGCGAGCGGGCTCGCGAGCACGGCCGCGTAGATCAGATAGAGCCACGGGAACTGGCCGACGTAGAAGTCGTGCGCCGAGAGCGAGACCGGCGTGCGCAGCCAGACGAAGCCGAGGTAGTCGACGGGCAGCGCGAGCGCGAGCCAGAGCGCGCCGAGCGCCCAGCCTTCCCTGCGCGCCGCCAGGCCGCGCGCGCGCCCGCGGAAGTAGAGCGCGGCGAACGGCGTCCACACGGCCAGGTTCAGGATCGGCAAGAACCTTTCGGCGAAGCGATAGCCCGGCGAGTCGAGCGGGCGGCCCGCCGGCGCGTCGCCGAGCCAGGCGACGGCGGCCAGGCAGAAGGCGGTGGCGACGACCGTGACGGCCGCGTACGCGGCCGCGAAGGTCCACAGCGCCCTCGGCCAGCGAATCGGATACTGGATACTTCTACTATCCATAATAGGGATACTAGACATGTCCGCTCACCCGGGTCAAATTCCCGCGCGTGCGGCTGGCCGAGCTCTCGGAACGCGCGGGCGTGCCCCGCTCGACGATCAAGTTCTACATCCGCGAGGGGCTGCTCTCGCCGGGCGCCGTCCACGCGCGCAACCAGGCGAGCTACGGCAGCCAACACGTCGAGCGGCTCGCGCTGATCCGCGCGCTGCGCGAGGTCGCGGGCCTGCCGCTCGAAGTGGTGGCACGCGTGACGAAGGAGCTCGACCGCGGCTGGGAAGGCGACCCGTTCGCCGAGGCCATGCTCGCACTCTCCGCGCCGCCCGCTGCCCCGCCCGCCGGCGCCGCCGAGCGGCGCCGCGCCACCGAAGAGGTGCGCGCGTTCCTGCGCGGCCTGCCGTGGACGACGGCGCACACGCGCTACTACTTCGCCGACGAGCTCGCCGCGGCGCTCGTCGCGGTGCGGCGCTGGCTCTACCCCGACTTCCCGGTCGCTGCGCTCGCGAAGTACGCGCAGCTGGCCTGGCTGCTGTCCGAAGTCGAGTTCGACCTCGCGCCCGGCGGCGCGCGCGTGCCGCTGCGCGCCCGCGGCGACGACGTCGCCGAGCCGACCCGCCGCGCGATCCTCTCGAGCGTCCTCTTCGAACGAATCTTCTCCGCGCTCCGCCGCTGCGCGAACTCCATGCGCTCGATCCGTCTGGCCACCGGCACGCGAGTGCCCGCAGCACGCGCGCCCGGGCTTCGCCGCGCCAGACGCCGCTAGCGGCTCAGCTCCCCGCCGTGCTCAGCGCCTCGGCGAGAGCCTCCCAAGCCAACGTGGCGCAGCGCTGACGCGAAGGCAGCGCCGCCACGCGCCCGAAGGCGCGCAAGCGCGGATCGAGCTCGGGTCCGGGCGGCTCGCCGCGCACCACGCGCGCGAGCTCGGCGCCGAGCGCGCGCGCTTGGGCCGGCACTGCGCCGTGGACCAGCTCGGTCATCACGCTGCCCGAGGCCACGGCGATCGAGCAGCCGCGCGCGCGGGCGGACACGTCGGCGATCTTGCCGCCGGCGAGCTGCACCTCGACGCGCACCTGGTCGCCGCAGATCGGGTTCGCGACCTGCGCTTCGCCGCTCGGCGCCGCCAGCGGCGCGCGGTGGCGCGGGTTGCGGTAGTGCTCGAGCACGACCTCGCGGTAGAGCGACTCGAGCTCGCTCAGGTCGGACACTTCGCGGACTCGAGCGGGCCGTCGGGCACCTCGACGCCCGCGTCCGTGATCCGCACGCCCTTCACGTCCATGAGCCGGCGCGCCGTCGTGTCCGCGCCGCGCAGCCGCTGCACGATCTCGGCCAGGATCGAGAGCGCGATCTCCTGCGGCGTCACCGCGGCCAGGTCGAGCCCCGCGGGCGACGCCACGCGGCGCAACCGCTCTGCCGACACGCCGTCCTCGTGCAGCCGCTCGAGCACGAGCGCGCTGCGCTTGCGGCTCGCGACGAGCCCCACGTAGGCCGGCGACTGGCGCAGCACGCGCTGCAACGCCTCGTAGTCGCTCTTGTGCTGGGTGGCGATCACGACGTAGGTCTGCGCGTCGCATTCGGCCTTTGCGTAATCGGGGTCCTCGGTGACGCGCAGGTCGGCGTCGGGGAACGCCTCGCGCGTCGCCAGCGCGTCGTTCACGGTGACGTGGAAGCCGAGCGCGTGGCCGAAGCGGCACAGCGTCTCAGCGATCGAGCCGTGACCCAGCACGAGAAGCTTCGGAGCTTGCATCATCGCCTCGACGTAGATGTCCATGTGACCGCCGCAGGGCATGCCGACGCCGAGCACCTCGTCGTCGAGGTCGAGCCGCACCAGGCGCGAGCCTCGCTCGGCCATCACCTCGCGCGCGACGTCGCGCACGGTCGATTCCGCGCAGCCGCCGCCGACCCAGCCGAACACGGTGCGGCCCTGCGCGTCGATGATCGACTTTGCGCCCGGCTTGGCCGACGCGCTCCCTTCGACGCGTACGACCGTCGCGACCGCGACGTTCTCACCCGCCGCGAGCCGCGCGGCGAGCGCGCGGGCGAAGTCCGTGGCCGAGGCTGCCATGCGCGGGAAAGTCTAGACGGATCCTCCCCCCCGTGCGACCTTCGCCCGTCCCCGGATTCGCGAGGCCAGATGCGCGTTCAGCCGAGGTTTGCCCAGCTCGCGGCGGGCGCCGCATTCGCCGTCGTGGTCGCCACTGCGGCGCTCTGGCTCGACCCGCCGTCGCAGGCCGGGGCGCAGGGCCGCCCGACCCAGTACCTGGCGCGCTTCGAGGGCAGCACCCTCGACGGCAAGCGCGCCGGCTCGGACCTGTTCCAGAAGCGTCGCGGCGTGATCTTCTTGTGGGCCGACAAGGACCCCGACCGCGACCGCGCCGCGAAGCTGCTCACGGGCCTCACGCGGGACGCGGAGCGCGCGAACGTGGGCGTGCTCGGCGTGAGCCGCGACCCCGACCCCGCGCTGGCGCAGCACTACGCCAGGCTGCGCGGCTTCGAGTTCCCGATCCTGGTCGACGGCGACGGCGCGATCGCGCGCAAGCTCGACGCCCCGCCCGGCACGTCCATGCTCGTGCTCGTCGACGCCGAGGGCAAGATCGTGGCCCAGCTCGCCGGGCTCGCGAGCCAGCCGACCGAGATCGACGCCGGCCTGGTGGCGCAGATGCGCCAGCTCATGCAGCTCCCGCCCGACGACGCAGCCGCGACGCCGATCTTCGGCGTACTGCCCGCCGCGCCGCCGTTCTCGGTCACGAGCACCGACGGCGCGCACACCGCGCAGCTCTCGGACTACTCGGGCAAGGTGCTCGTGTTCCTCTTCTTCCTGCCCACCTGCCCGCACTGCCACGCGATGCTGAAGTACCTGAACGGGCTCGCCGCGCAGCTCGGCGCCCAGGATCTCGCGATCGTCCCGGTGTCGGTGTCGGACAAGAAGTACGTGGTCGAAGAGATGGTGAGCGACCTGAAGCTCGGCTTCCCCGCCTACCTCGACCCCGACCGCAAGGCGCAGAACGCCTACGGCTCCCTCGGTGAGGTGCCCGAGGTCTTCGTGATCGACCGTGCGGGCAAGGTCGTGCAGCGCACGGCAGGCGACTCGCCCCGTATCGAGGCGCTGGTGACGCTCTCCATCCGCCACGAGCTGGGCGGCCCGCCGCAGATCCTGCTCGACAAGGCGGGCTACAGCGGCGACGAGTTCTGCGCGGTGTGCCACCGCGATCAGCACGCGACGTGGCTGCTCACCGGGCACGCGAACGCGTGGGACACGCTCGTCGAGCACGGCGCCGACCGCGACCCGCAGTGCCTGCGCTGCCACACCGTGGGCTTCGGCAAGCCCGGCGGCTTCGACCCGGAGCAGCGCCCCGACCACCTGAAGGGCGTGCAGTGCGAGAACTGCCACGGTCGCGGCGGCCCGCACCAATCGCCCGACTTCGCGAAGACGGGCTTCGAGCCCGTCTGCCTGGGCTGCCATGACGCCGACCACTCGCTGCACTTCGTGTACGCGGAGCGGCTGCCCATGATCTCGCACGCGGCGAACGCCGCCGCGCTCGCCAACCTGTCCGTCGACGAGCGGCGCAAGCTCGCCGAGAAACGCGCCAAGCGCGACCGGCAGATCTTCGACCCCGGCGAGTTCGTCGGCTCGGCGGCGTGCGAGAGCTGCCACGCGAAGGAAGCCAAGCTGTGGGCCGAGTCGGGCCATGCGCGCGCGTTCGAGACCCTCGACAAGCGCCACGAGGCCAAGAACGCCGACTGCCAGAAGTGCCACACCACGGGCTTCGGCCAGCCGACCGGCTTCCCGACGGGTGGGGCTACACTCGCGAGTGTAGGCTGCGAGAGCTGTCACGGGCCGGGCAAGCGCCACGTCGAAGACCAGGGCAAGACGTCGGGCACGATCCTGGCGCTCACCAACAAGTGCGACACGTGCGCGATCCAGATGATCTGCGGCACGTGCCACGACGACGCGAACGACAAGGGCTTCGAGTTCGCCATCGAAACCAAGCTCGCGAAGATCAAGCACGGCTTCCGCGAGAAGAAGACGGCGGAGAAGTGACGACACGGGGCGACGCCGACACCTGGATCGCGGTGCGGGAGGGCCTGCGCGACCTCGTCGCGGACGGCATCGACTTCGTACCGCGCGCGGAGCGCAGCGCGAAGCCGGCCGCGCCGCGTGCGCCGAGCGGCTTCCGGCCGCGCGTCGCGCCGCTCGCCCCGCCCGCGCACGTCGGCGCAGATGCGGCCGCGAAGGCGGCGCTGCTCGAGGCGGTGCGGGCGGAGATCGGCGACTGCCGCCGGTGCACGCTGTGCGAGCGCCGCACGAACATCGTCTTCGGCGAGGGCTGCCCCGAGGCGCGCGTCGTGTTCGTCGGCGAAGGCCCCGGCGAGGAAGAGGACAAGAGCGGCCGCCCGTTCGTCGGTCGCGCGGGCGAGCTGCTCACCAAGATGATCGAAGCGGTGGGCTGGCGGCGCGAGGACGTCTACATCTGCAACATCGTGAAGTGTCGCCCGCCGGGAAACCGCGACCCCCAGCCGCTCGAAGTCGCCACGTGCGAGCCCTTCCTGCACCAGCAGATCCGGGCGATCGCACCCGCCGCGATCGTCACGCTCGGCAAGCCGGCGATCTCGGCGCTGCTCGGGCGCGTCGTGCCGATCACCAAGCTGCGCGGGCGCTGGCAGGCGTGGCAGGGCATCGAGGTCATGCCGACGTACCACCCCGCGTACCTGCTGCGGAATTACACGCGCGAGACGCGCCAGGCGGTCTGGGACGATCTGCGCGCCGTGCGCGAGCGTGTCGAGGGCGCGCGCTAGCGCGTTGGGCGCGGCGGCGCTGCTCGCGCTCGCGGCGGGCGCGCGCGCCGACGGCCTGCGCGCCGGCTTCGGCACGGCGCCGCTGCCCGTCCGCACCGGCGAGTCGATGGGCGGCTACGGCGGACTGTCGACGCGGCGCGCCGACGGCGTGCTGGACCCGCCGGAAGCGCGTGCGCTCGTGCTGGAGGACTCGGGCGCGCGCGTCGGCATCGTGGCGCTCGACGTCGTGATCGCGCGGCCGAGCCTGCGCGAGCTCGTGGTGGATGGCACGCGCGATCTGCACCTGGACTGGCTCGCGCTCGTCGCCACGCACACGCACTCGGGGCCCGGCGGCTACTTGCCGGGCTGGCTCTCGGAACGGCTCACCGCGGGCGAGTTCGAGCCGAACATGCCCGGCGCGCTCGCGCACGCGGCGAGCCAGGCGCTGGCGCTCGCCGTGCGCGACCTCGCGCCCGCGACGCTGTCGAGCGGGAACGCGGTCGTGCGGCTCGCGCGCAACCGGCGCTTCGCGGACGGCGCGAACGAGAGCGAGCTCGCACTCCTGCGCGCCGACTTCGCCGGGGCGCGCCCGCCGGTGCTGCTGTTCGAGTTCGGCGTGCACGCGACCGTGCTGTCCGCCGACAACCACCAGCTCTCGGCGGACTGGCCCGGCGTGGCGCGGAGTGAGCTCGCCGCCGCGGGCTGGCGCGCGCTGTTCGTGCCCGGGCCGCTCGGCGATCAGGAGCCGGCCGTCGACCTGCCCGCGCTCGCGAGCCTGGACGAGGAGCGCGCCGCGCTCGTCGAGTTCGGGCACCGCTTCGCGCGCGAGGCCGACGCCGCAGCGCGGGCGCTCGCGCCCGCCGTGCCCGCGCCGCTCGTGTCGGTCGAGCGCTGGGTCGACACCCCGCCGCCCCAGCTGCGCAGCTTCTGCTCGCTGTGGTGGCTCTCGCCGCTGGTGAGCTCGTCGCTCGACGCATTCGTATCCAAGCGCGTGCCGTTCCAAGGCCTGCGCGCGGGCGGCGCGGAGCTCGTCACCGTGCCTGCCGAGCCGATCTCGGCCGTGGGCTCCGCGATCCGCGCGGTGCTCCCCACCGGGCGCACGCGCTTCGTCGTGGCGCATGCGAACGACTGGCTCGGCTACGTGGTCGACCCGCCGACGTACGAGCGCGGCGGCTACGAGTCGTGCCTGTGCTTGTTCGGCGCGGGCACGTCGAAGTGGCTGATCGACTCCGCGGCGGCGACGGTGCGCGCGCTCGACGCGCGCGCGGAGGCGCCGGCGCGATGACGCGCGCGCGCTGCGGCATCGTGCTCCACCCCGCCGGGCACACGCTCTCGCCGGTACTGCACCGCACCGCCTACGCGGCGCTCGGGCTCGACGCGGAGTTCGACGTCTGGGACGTGCCCGCCGAGGAGCTCCGCGCGAAGCTGGCGGAGCTTCGCGGAGTAACACAACTATGTGTATCCCTGCCGCACAAGGAAGCGGCGCTCGCTCTGGCCGTCGAAGTCTCGGAGTCGGCGCGCGCGATCGGCGCGGCGAACACGCTCACCGCGCGCGGGGGCGGCTTCGCGGCCGACAACACCGACTGGCTCGGCGTCACGGCCGCCGTCGAGCCGCACGGCCCGTGGCGCGGCAAACGCGCGCTCGTGCTGGGCGCGGGAGGCGCGGCGCGCGCCGTCGTGTTCGCGCTGCGCCAGCTCGGCATGGACGTCGCCCTTCACAACCGCACGCGCGCGCGCGCCGAACGCGTCGCCCGCGAGCTCGGCGCGCGCGTCGCCGGCTCCGACGAACCGTGGGAGATGCTCGTGAACGCCACGTCGGTGGGCATGGCGCCCGACGCCGGCGCCACCCCGCTCGCCGCCGAGAAGCTCCGCGCCGGCGCGTTCGTGTTCGACACCGTCTACCGCCCGCTCGAGACGCGGCTCCTGCGCGAGGCGCGCCAGCGGGGCCTGCGCGTGCAGGACGGCCTCGCCATGCTCGTGTCTCAAGCCGTCGAGCAGATCCGCATCTGGAGCGGCCGCCGTGCCGACGCGGCGCCGTTGCGCCAGGCCGCACTCGACGCGCTACGCTCGGCCGCACGATGACGGAAGCGAAGCTCGAATGGGACGGCCCGATGTACCGGCTCGCCGTGGCGCAGCTCGACCAGACCGCGGCGCAGATGCACCTCGACGAGAACATCTGGGAGCGCCTGCGCATGCCGCAGCGCTCGCTCATCGTGTCGTTCCCGTTCCGCCGCGACGACTACAAGACGGTCGACACGGTGTACGGGTACCGCGTGCAGCACGTGCTGACGATGGGCCCCACGAAGGGCGGGGTGCGCTACGACGAAGACGTGCACCTGGGTGAGGTCGTCGCCCTCTCGATGTGGATGACGTGGAAGTGCGCGCTCATCGGTCTGCCGTTCGGCGGCGCGAAGGGCGGCGTGCGCATCGACCCCAGGAAGGTGTCGCGCACCGAGCTGCAGCGCATCACGCGGCGCTACACGATGGAGATCATCGAGATGATCGGCCCGGACAAGGACATCCCGGCGCCGGACATGGGCACCGACGAGCAGGTGATGGCCTGGATGATGGACACGTACTCGGGCCAGAAGGGCCACGCGGTCCCCGGAGTGGTGACCGGCAAGCCGATCGAGATCGGCGGCTCGCTCGGCCGGCGCGAGGCCACCGGGCGCGGCGTCGTCACGTGCGTCGCCGAGGCGTGCAAGCACGTCGGCATCGCGTTCGAGGGCGCGCGCGTCGCCGTGCAGGGCTACGGCAACGTGGGCTCGAACGCGGCGCGCATCGCGGCGAAGAGCGGCGCGCGCGTGGTCGCGGTGTCGGACGTGAAGGGCGGCGTGTACGACCCGCGCGGGCTCGACTTCGCGGAGCTCGACGCCTGGGTCGCCGAGCATCGCTACCTGGAGGGCTACCCCGGCGCCGAGCGCGTCACGAACGAAGAGCTGCTCGAGCTCGACTGCGAGGTGCTCGTGCCCGCCGCGCTGCAGAACCAGCTCACCGACAAGAACGCGGGCGGCGTGCGGGCGCGCGTCGTCGTCGAAGGTGCGAACGGGCCGACCACGCTCGAAGCCGACGCGATCCTGCGCGACCGCGGCGTGTTCGTCGTGCCCGACGTGCTCGCGAACTCGGGCGGCGTGACGGTGTCGTACTTCGAGTGGGTGCAGGACGCTCAGCAGCTGTTCTGGAGCGAGGAAGAAGTGAACGAGCGCCTGCACAAGATCCAGTCGGCCGCATTTCGCGCCACGCTCGACTTCGCACAGGCGAAGCAGCTCGACATGCGCACGGCCTCGCTCTGGCGCGGCATCGAGCGCGTCGCCGAAGCGAAGCGCCGCCGCGGCGTGTTCCCCTAGGCCCGCCTCCAGAGGTCGGCGGGCACGGCCGCGCCGCCCGGCCGGAACGGCAGCGCGACCTCCGCGCCGCCCCGCCCGGCCGACGCGTACGCCGCCAGCAGGAGCTCGAGCACCGCGCGGCCGTCTTCGGCCGACTCCTCGAGCGGCGCGCCGCGCGCCGCGGCGAGGAAGTGCGACAGCTCGCCGGTGTAGCCATGATCGACGAGCGGATCGACTGGCGGGCGGCTTTGCGCGCCGTCGCGCTGGGTCAGCCGCAGACCCGTCTCGCTGGTGAGGTCGGCGACGAGCGTTCCTTCGGTGCCGTGCACCTCGAGCCGGCTCTCCAGGCCGCCGAGCGCCGCCCACGAGCTCTCGGACACGAGCGTGGCGCCGCTCGCCAGCTCGAGCCGCACCACCGCGTCGTCTTCCAACGCCGTCTTCTCGCCGTGCAGCACGGTCGCGAGCCGCGCCGACACGGCGCGGACCACGGGCTTGTCGAACACGAAGCGCAGCACTTCGATGCCGTGGCAGCCCATGTCCATGAGCGCGCCGCCGCCGGCCTCGCGCCGGTCGAAGAACCACGGCGAGTACGGGCCGCCATGCTTCTCGACCTGCCGCGCGAACAGCAGCCGGCCCAAGGCGCCGGAGCGCACGAGCTCGCGCGCGCGCCGGAACAGCGGCGCGAAGCACAGGTTCTCGGCGTAGCCCAACACCAATTTGTGTCGCTTCGCCGCCGCGCACATGTGCTCCGCTTCGTCGAGCCCGAAGCAGAGCGGCTTCTCGACGACGGTGTGCTTCCCCGCCTCGAGCGCCGCGAGCGCGTGCTCGGCGTGCAGCCGATTCGGCGAGTTCACGAACACGAGGTGCACGTCCGGCTCGGCGAGCAGTCGCGGCAGCTCGTCGAACCCGAACGCCTTGGCGTGACGCCCCGCCGCGAGCTTCTCCGCCGCCGCGCGCGTACGCGAGGCGACCGCTGCGAGCCGCGCGCCGCCCACTCGGTCGAGCGCGGCCAGGTAGACGCGCGAGATCCAGCCGGCTCCGAGGAGCGCGACGCCGAGAGGCTCAGGCGTCAGAGCTTCAAGAGCTGCGCGACGCGCTCGCGGTGCTCGGTCGAGTCGCCGTAGGTGACCTCGATCGCCTTCGCGCGCTTGAAGTACAGGTGGCAGTCGTACTCCCACGTGAAGCCGACGCCGCCGTGAATCTGGATGTTCTCCGCGGACGTAGCACGGTACGCGTCGCTCGTGTACGCCTTGGCCATCGACGCCGCGAGCTCCGCCTCCGCCGTCTTCTCGGCCACGGCCCACGCGGCGTAGTACGTGATCGACTTCGAGGACTCGACCTGGATCAGCATGTCGGCGCACTTGTGCTTGATCGCCTGATTCACGCCGATCGGCTTGCCGAACTGGACGCGCTCCTTGGCGTACTTCACCGAGTCCTCGAGCACCTTCTGCGCCCCGCCGAGCGCCTCGGCGGACAGGTGCACGAGCGTGTGCGCGCGCACCGTCTTCCACGTGGCCCAGCCGGACTCGGGCGAGCCCAGCACTTGCGCGGGCGTCTCTTCGAAGCGCACCTCGGCGATGCGGCGCGTCTGGTCCATCGACGCGAGCGGCGTGATCGCGAGCCCCGGGGCGCCCTTCTCGACCAGGAACAGCGCGATGCCCGCCTCGCCCGGCCCGCCGCTGCGCGCGGCCACCACGAGCACGTCCGCGTTCTGCGCGTCGGGCACGAAGAGCTTCGTGCCCGTGAGCGCGTAGCCGGCGCCCTTGCGCTCCGCGCGCGTGGTCAGCTCGTCCGGGTTCTCGTTGCCCGCTTCCTCGGTGATCGCGAAGGTGAGGATCTTCCGCCCCGCCGCGACGTCGGGCAGGAGCTCCTTCTTCTGCGTCTCGGTGCCGGCGTGCAGCACGGCGAGCGCGCCCTGGAACGTGGCCAGGAACGGCGACGGCGTGAGCGCGCGGCCGAGCTCCTCGGCGACCACGATCTCGTCGACCAGGCTGAGCCCCGCGCCGCCGTACTCTTCGGGCAGCAGCAGGCCCAGCCAGCCGAGCTCGGCCAGCTTCGCCCAGGTCTCGGGGCGGTAGCCGCGCGGGTCGTCCATGAGCTCGCGCACCGCCGTCATCGGCGCCTCGCGCGCCAGGAACTCGCGCGCGGTGCTGCGGAGCAGCTCCTGTTCCTCGGAGAAGCCGAAATTCACGGCGGCGATTCTATGACTCGGCCGTTTGGAGGGTCAAACGTGTGCGTTGCGGCCTTCCGCTTCGCTGGCGTAGGGTGGCGCCCGAGCATGAGCAAACGAGCGAGGGCCGCCCCGAGCGAGCTCGCAAGCCGAGAAGCGGCGCGCAGCGAGCCGCAGGCGAGCGCAGTCGATTGGGGCGGGGAGCGACGGAGATGAGCGCGAAGATCGAAGCGCAGGGCGTGTGCAAGCGCTTCGGCAAGGTGGTGGCGCTCGACGCGCTCTCGCTCGAGATCGCGGCCGGCGAGATCTTCGGGCTGATCGGCCCGAACGGCGCGGGCAAGACGACCTTCATCCGCATCCTCACGGGCTACTGGCTCGCCTCCGAGGGCGACGTGCGCGTGGACGGCCTGTCGGTCACGCGCCAGCGCTTCCAGGTGCAGGCGCGGCTCGGCTATGCGTGCGAACAGCCGAAGCTCTACCCCGACCACCGCGTGGACAAGTTCCTGCACATGATGGGCGAGCTGCGCGGGCTCGCCGGCGCCAAGCTGCGCCGCGCGACGGACCTGGCGGTCGAACGGCTCGGGCTCGGCCCCGTCTTGCATCGACACATCGGTGTGTTGTCGAAGGGCTTCCGGCAGCGCGTGGCGCTGGCGCAGGCGATCCTGCACGAGCCGGCCGTGCTCGTCGTCGACGAGCCCACCGTGGGCCTCGATCCCGCCCAGCAGATCGAGCTCCGCCGCATCCTGGTCGGCTTCAAGGGCCAGCACACGGTGGTGCTGTGCACGCACCAGCTGCACGAGGCCGAGATGGTGTGCGACCGCGTGGCGCTGCTCGACCAGGGCCGCCTCGCGGCTCTGGCGACGGCCGACGAGATCCGCGCGGGCGGCAGCCTCGAGGCGCTCTTCCTCGCCAAGGTCGGCACGCACCACGAGGAGGCGCCGTGATCCGCCGACTCTGGGCGCTGTCGCGCAAGGAGCTGCGCCAGCTCTTCGCTTCGCCGATCGCGTACGTGGTGCTGACCGTCTACGTCGCGCTCACGGGCATCTACTTCTTCCAGCACCTGGTCAGCTACAACCAGCTGCTGTTCGTGTACCAGTCCGAGGGGCTCACCGCAGGCGGCTTCGACCAGGGCACGGTGCCGAGCCAGATCAACGTGCTGAACGAGGTGTTCGTGCCCTCGGCGGACGACTTCGGGCTGTTCCTCCTGGTCGTGCTGCCGCTCGTGACCATGCGTGTGTTCGCGGAGGAGCGCGCGAACGGCACCGATGAGCTGCTCCTCACCTGCGGGCTGCGGCCGTACGAGGTGGCGCTCGCGAAGCACGGCGTGACGTACTTCTTCGTGCTGCTGCTCTTGTTGGGCAGCGCGATCTACCCGGCGGTCGTGGTGCTGCGCGCGGGGCTCGGGCTCGAGCACCTGGTCGCGCTGTACAGCGGCCAGCTGCTGTACGGCTGCGCGGTGGCGTCGCTCGGCCTCGCCTGCTCGTCGTTCACGTCGAGCCAGATCGTCGCCGCGGTGCTCGGTTACGCGATCCCCTTCGTGCTGCTCGACTTCGCGTGGCTGTCGAACACGGTGTCGGAGAGCGTCGCGGCGGTGCTGCGCGAGGTCGCGCTGCTGTCGCACTACGGCTCGTTCGCGCGCGGCGTGATCGAGCTGCGCCACGTGGTGTACTTCGCGGGGATCGCCGGACTCGGCTGGCTCGCGTCGGTCGCCTCGCTCGAGCTGGCGCGGGCGCGCTGATGTCGTTCCTGCCCGCTGCCGGCGTCGTGATGATCCTCGTCGCCGTCGGCTCGTACTACGCGACGCGCTCGCTGCACGGGTTCTCGGCGTTCTCGGGCGCCAATCTGTTGCTGGGCGCGCTGCTGCTCGCGGTGGGCGTGGTCGCGCAGGCCCGGCGCTTCCGCGGCTTTTCGGGCGCCGAGTCGCGGCGGGTGGTCCTGCGCTGGTCGGCGAGCCTCGTCGGCGCGCTCGCGCTCGTGGTGGGCGTCGACGTCGCCGCGCGCGGCTGGACCTCGCGCATCGACCTGACGCTCGACCACAGCTACACGCTCTCGGAGCAGACGATCGCCCTGTGCCAGAAGCTCGCGCAGCGCGGCGGCGAGCCGATCCAGCTGGTGTTCTTCGAGGACGCGCTGCTCGCGAAGGACGTCCGACTGCTCGTCGCCGCCTACGGCGACCGCTGCCCCGCCGTCGAGACGCGCGATGCCCGCCGGCGCGAGCCGCCGCAGGCGGCGCGCGATCTGTACACCACGACCGCGACCACGGTGATCGCCTGCCGCGGCGACGTGTGCGATCCGGTCGGCTACCCATCCGAGCGCAACATCACCAGCGCCATCCTGCGGCTGTCGCGCGAGCGCGCGGTGCACGTGTACTTCACCGTGGGCCACGGCGAGATCGACCTCGCGAGCGAGTCCGACACCGGCTACGCGGCGGTCGCCGCGACGCTGCGCGACCAGGGCATGGACCCGAAGGCGCTCGTCAGCCCGGCCGCCCCCGACGTCCCCGAGGATGCCGACGTGCTGGTCATCGGCGCGCCCGAGCGCGACTTCCTGCCCGAGGAGCTCGCGGTGCTCGAACGCTACCTGTCGCGCGGCGGGCGGCTGCTCGTGCTGGCAGACGCGGGCCAACACTCCAATGTGTACAGCGAGCTCCTGCCGCGCTGGGGCTTCGTGCTCGACGACTCGGTCGTGCTCGACCAGGCTGCAAGCCCGCTGCTGAAGGAAGCCACGCCCGTCAACCTGCTCGTGCACCTGTTCGCGCCGTACGACCCGGTCACGCGCAACCTGTCGCAGCGCACGATGCTGCTGTTCCCGCGCGCGCGTCCGGTCGGGCTCGGCCGCAAGCCGCAGCCGGACGACAAGCTCGCGCAGGTGGCGTTCGCGAGCCCGCGCTCGTGGCTGTCGCAGAACCTCGCGCGCGCGCTGGCCGGCGGCGAGCTCCAGCCGCCCGCGGGCGCGCAGACGGGCAACATCGGCGTGGTCGCGACGGGCCGCTTCCCGCGCGGCACCGGCGAGCCGCCCGCCGAGGCGCGCATCGTCGTGATCGGCGACCGCGACTTCGCGCAGAACCGCCTGCTCGAAGCGCTGTACAACCGCGACCTCCTGCTCAACGCCGTGCGCTGGCTCGGCAACGACGAGCAGGCGATCGCGCTCACGGACAAGGGCTGGACGCCGAACCAGGATCCGCTGACGCTGCAGCAGACCGTCGCGTACTTCTACTTCCTCGCCTTCGCGCTGCCCGAGACGCTGCTGCTGCTCGGCATCTACGCGTGGTGGCGGCAGCGCGCCTGAACTAACCTCGGCGCACCGCTTGCGGAACGAACCGGGGATGGAGAGGAGACGGGGCATGCGTCAAATCGCGCTCGCTGCGGCGGCGCTCTGGCTCGCGACCGCGGGCGCGGCCTGCGGGCCGTCGAGCAAGGACGTCGCCGAGCTGAGGTCCAAGCAGGACGAGATCCTGGCGAAGCTCGCGTCGATCGAGGACACGCAGAAGAAGATCCTCGCGCAGCCCGCGCGCGCGGCCGGCCCGCCGGGCGAGGACTTCGACAAGGTCTACACGATCGCGCTCGAAGGCTCGCCGGTGCGCGGCGACGCGGGCGGCGCGGTCACGATCGTCGAGTTCTCCGACTTCCAGTGCCCCTTCTGCGCGCGCGCGGCGCCGCTCATCACCGAGCTGCTGAAGAAGTACCCGAAGGGCGTGAAGTTCGTGTACAAGCAGTTCCCGCTGCCGATGCACCCGTCGGCGCGCGCGGCGGCCGAAGCGTCGCTCGCGGCGCAGGAGCAGGGGAAGTTCTGGGAGATGCACGACGTGCTGATCCAGAACCAGCCGTCGCTCGACGCCGCGAAGCTCGATGACTACGCCAAGCAGGCGGGTCTCGACGTGAAACGCTTCCGCAGCGACCTCGACAAGAACAAGGCCGCGTACGACAAGCGCATCGACGCCGAGGTGAAGCTCGGCAACGACGTCGACGTGCGCGGCACGCCCACGCTCTACATCGACGGCAAGAAGGTGCGGATCCGCACCGTGGAAGGCATGAGCGCGATGATCGACGCCGGCCTCGCGCCCAAGCCCGCGTCCTGAGTCAGCCCGCCTTCGCGAGCGCGCTCATGTAGGCCTCCACGCGCTTGGCGTTCGCGCCGAGGTCACTCTGGCCCACGCGCGAGCGCGAGCGCATGTCGACGCGCGAGCCCCCGCCGTCGGCGCGCACGCGGATCACGATGTCGTCCTTGAAGTGGAAGAGCCCCGTCGTCGCGATCGCCTCGATGCGCCGGGACTCGGTGTCGGCGCTCGTCACCTGCCAGCCGGGCATGGCCTCGGCCACCTGCTTCGCGCGCGCGAACGCCTGCGGCGGCGGCAAGGCCAGGGTCGCGGCCGCGACGGCCGGATACGCCGCCTTCTGCATGGCCTCGACCTGTGCGCGCAACGCGTCGTCGGGGTCCTTGTTCGGCGAGGCCTCCTTCACTTCCTTCGTGAACTCGAGCCGGTCGGCGAAATCGGTCGAGATGTCGTGGATCATCGGCACGCCCTGCGAGCGCGACACGAGGAACAGGGTCGCCACGCCGACGGCGAGCGGCACCGCCGCAGCCCGCACCGCGCGCGGCCGCCACGCCTTGCCCGTGGCGGCGGCGAACGCCGCAGCGCCCGCGAGCCCGATGCCGAACACCACGCCGACGAGCAGTCCCAGCAGCATGAGCGAGAAGCCCGTCAGGCCGGGAAACAGGCCCAGGAACGCGCCGAGCGGGCCCGCGACGAGCAGGGTCACGATGACGTAGGTCGGGACGTACCACAGGCGTTCCATGAAGAACCTCCTGGCCCGCAATTCTAGCCTGGGGCAAGCTCTCTCTGGTGAGTCGGGCGTGACACACGATCACGGCGCACACGCGCACTCGCATGCCGCGCACGGACACGACCATGCGCACGCGCGCGCGCCCGCGTCCGAATCGACCGCGCTCTCGCGCGCGTTCGGGCTGACGGCCGTGGTGCTCGTGGTCGAAGCCGTCGGCGGCTTCGCGTTCGGCTCCGTCGCGCTGCTCGCGGACGCAGGCCACATGCTGACCGACGTCGGCGCGCTCGGCATCGCGCTCTTCGCCGCATGGGCGGTGAACCGGCCGCGCGGCCGGCGCCACAGCTTCGGGTACGGCCGCGCCGAGGTGCTGGCCGCACTGCTCAACGGGCTCTTGCTGGGCGGCGTGTCGGTCGGCATCGCGGTCGAGGCGTTCTCGCGCCTCGCCGCGCCGCACGAGATCCGGGCGCTGCCCGTGATGGCCATCGCGGCGGTGGGCCTGGTCGCGAACCTGATCTCGGGTCTGTTCCTCCTGCGCAGCGCGAGCACGAGCATGAACGTGCGCGCGGCGCTGTACCACGTGGCGGGCGACGCCATCGGCTCGCTGGCGGCGCTCGCCGCCGGCGCGGCGATCTGGTGCTTCGGCTGGTCGCGCGCCGACGCGCTGGCGGGCATCGCGATCGCGCTGCTCCTGGTGGTCTCGGCGGCGCGGCTCGTGCGCGACTCGGTGCACATCCTGCTCGAAGGCGCGCCGCCGCACCTCGACCTGGACGAGATCGCGAGGCGCGTCGGCGCCGTGCCGGGCGTCGCGCGCCTGCACGACCTGCACATCTGGAACATCGGGAGCGGCTTCCCCGCCATGAGCGCGCACGTGGACCTCTCGCCGGGCGCGAACCCCGAGAGCGTGCGGCGCGCGGTGCACCGCCTCCTGCACCAGGAGTACGCGGTCGCGCACACCACGATCCAGACGGAATCCGCGCCTCCCCTGCTGCAGGTCGACGGGCCGCCGCTATAATCCCGCCCGCTCGATGTCGAAAAAAGATCTCATCACGGTCAGCGGCGCCATCGCCAAGATCCTCGGCGGGGGCCGCTACCTCGTGAAGCTCGAGAACGGCAGCGAGATCACGGCGCAGCTCTCGGGGCGCATGCGCCGCTTCCACATCCGCGTGATCCAGGGCGATCGGGTGCAGTGCGGCGTCTCGCCGTACGACCCCTCGCACGGGTTCATCACGTACCGCGAGCCGCCGGGCGGCTCGCCCCGCCCCGAGAACGGCTAGGCGCTCGCCGCCCGCTGGCCGCGGCCGATCTTCTTCCGCCCGCGGTTCAGCTCGACCAGCTCCGCCATCGCGGCGTCGGCGACGTCCTGCCCCACGACCTCGTCGCGCTCGCGGGAGAGCTCGTCCATGTCGACCCACATCGCGTAGGTGGCGCGCGTGCGCTCGGTGATGATGCCGGCCTTCAGCAGCGTCTTGATGAGCACGCGGAAGATGTTCGTGCTGCGCGTCATCATGCGGCGGCGGTCGGCGTCGCTGAACGCCTCGAGCACCGCGCCGCGCACCCACTGCCAGTCGAGGCCGAAGCGGCCGTAGATGTGCTGCTTCTGCTCCGAGTTCACCAGGTTGAAGAGCAGCGTCTGGAAGCACTTCGCCGCCCACGTCTCGACGCGCTCGTGCTCCTCTTCGCTGAGCTTCGGCACCGTGCGATCGGCCCAGATCTTCCCGAAGCGGTGGTGGAACGCTTCGTCGGTCATCACGAGCTGCACGGTGCGGCGCAGCAGCGGGTCCTCGGTCAGCGAATGGATCGTCGCGAACGCGCCCATGGCGAGGCCTTCGACGAGCATCTGCATGCCGACGAGCTTCTTGTACACCTCGGGCGCGAGCACGAGCTCCTCGAGCAGGTCGCCGAGCGTCGGGCCGACCGGCAGCGGCGTGCCGAAGCGCGACGCCACGTAGCGGGAGAACGCCGTGACGTGCCGCGCCTCTTCGCGCGCCTGGTTCGCGGCGTACTCCTGCGCACCGGGGTCGCGCAGGATCTGGCACAGCGACACCGACAGCGACAGCGCGCCCTGCTCGCCGTGCAGGATCGACGACAGGCTGAAGCGCGTGCTCTCGTTCGCGAGCTCGATCTGCTGCTGCGGCGTGAGCTTGTCGGCGACGGCGCAGTTCAGCTCGACCGTGAAGTCGCGCGGCATGATGAGGCGCTCGCGCACGTCGAACGCGCTCGAGAAGTCGACGTACGCCGGGTCGAGCGGGTCCCAGAAGTGGTCCTCGGTCGCCGAGATGATGGCGTCGAACGCGTCGCTGCGTTCGCCGTACCGGTCGACCTCGATCATGGCCGCGAAGTCGTCGCGGTCGACCGTGTCGTAGGCCTTGTTGTGCGTGATGTGCGACGCGGGATTCATGAGGGCCCTCCTCGAATGCCGGAGAGTTGGAGATCGACCATCGTCTCGAGAACCGCGGCGCGCGGCGCACGCCCCGGAGCTTCCGCCCACCAGGACACGACGCGCGCCCACATGCCGACGATCGCCTGGGCCGCCACCGATGGCTGCAGCCCCGCTTTCCACTCGTCCGGCTCGGTGCAGAGCTCGAGCTCGAGGCGCGCGGCCAGGTGGTCGAGCGCGTCCGCGCCCACGCTCGCGCCCTCCGCGCCGCGGCCGAACGCGAGCCGCACGAGCCCGGTGTGCTCCTCCGCGAACGCGAGCAGCACCTCGGCGCGCGCGCGCGCGACCGCCTCGGGCCGGCCGCGCAGTGGGTGCACGTGTGTCTCGAAGCGCTGCTCGAGCTCGCCGACCGCTTCGAAGACGAGCTCGCGGAAGAGCTCCTCCTTGTCGGCGAAGTGCAGGTAGAACGTGCCGGCGGCGACGCCGGCCTGGGCGGCGACGTCGTGCGTGGTGACCGCGTGGAGCCCGCGCTCGGCGAACAGCTCGAGGCCGCTCTGGCGCAAGCGCTCGCGCGTGGCGGCGCGGGCGCGCTCGCTCGCGCGGCCGGCGCCGGGCTCCGCACTCGCGCGTGCGCGCGGCAGCGGCGTGCGCGATTTGCGGCTGCGCGTGCGACTGACAGCCATGTCAGTCGATGACAATAACGTCAGCGGAGGGAGCCCGTCAAGCCGGCCGCGGCCGCCCTGGGCTTGGTGATCTGGGCCGGGATGCCGATCCGCCGCTGCGCTGCCTTCTCCACCGTCTGCCAGTCGATGCGCGCGGCTTGCTTGCCCGCGGCGCGGAGCACCAGCGCGCGCAGCTCGAGCTTCGCCGGCGCCGCGATCTTGCCGGTCTCGTCGAGCTCGAGCGATTCGTCCTCGCCCGGGTTCACCTCCAGGAACAGCTCGCCGCCCACCCAGCCGAGCTTCACGGGCTCGTGCACCACGCGCACCGGCGTGCCGATCGGCACCTCTGCGAAGAGCTCGGCGATGTCGGCCGGATAGAGCCGGATGCAGCCGCGGCTCGAGTGCCGCCCCACCCCGCGCGCGTCGTTCGTGCCGTGGATCAGGTACGACGGCCAGCCCAGGTACAGCGCGTACTCGCCCAGCGGGTTGTCGGGGCCGGGCGGGATCACCGCGGGCAGCTCCGGGTGGTCGCGGTGCGCAGACTCGCCCGGCACCCACGGCGGCTTCTCGCGCTTCGCCTTCACGGATGTGACACCAATCGGTGTGGAGTAGCCGTCCTTCGCGATGCCGATCGGGAACGCGCGCGGCGGTGCGCCCTTCGCGAACCAGTACAGGTGCAGGTCGCCGAGGTTCACGACGATCCCCTCGCGCTTGCCGCTCGGCAGGATGCGCGCGCCCGGCACCGCGAGGCGCGTCTCGCCGGGCAGCCACGGGTCGATGCCCGGGTTCGCGGCGAGGAGCTCCGTGTAGCCGACGCCCAGCGCGGGCGCGAGGTCGATCAGCGTGTCGTCCTTGGTCGTGTCGCGGAAGCTGAGCTTGCCGACCAGGTCGGGCGACGGGGGCGGCGACTCGAGCAGGTAGTGCGGCTGCGGAGGCGTCTTCGTGGCGCAGCCGGCGAGCCAGAGCGCGAGGAGCGCTCTACGGGCGAATTTCGATGGGCGTCCCGTCATCCACGAGCTCCCAGATCTCGTCCATCTCGTCGTCGGTCACCGCGATGCAGCCGTTCGTCCAGTCGTAGTCGCTCTGCACCTCGCCGATCCAGTGCGCCTGCGCGGGCAGCCCGTGGATCATGACGCCGTCGCCGGGCTCGACGCCGGCCCGCTCGGCGAACGCGCGGTCGCTGGCGTTCGGATAGGAGACGTGGATGGCGCGGTGGAACTTGCTCTCGTCGATGCGCCAGTCGAGCACGTAGCGCCCTTCGGGCGTGTGCCCGTCACCGACGCGCCGCTTCGGGCCCACCGGCTCTTTGCCGAGTGCGACCTCGTACTCGCGCAGCACGTGGTCGCCGCGCAGGAGCAACAGCCTGCGCGGGCCCTTCAGCACGAGCACGAAGTCCGCCTTCGGGCGCGGCCCGGGCGGCTCGTCGGCGAACGCCTCTTCCGGCGCGCGCTCGGCGGGCGGCGGGCTACTTGTGGAGCGAGTGTTGAAAGATGCGGTCGGCCTTCTCGCTGGCCTTCCGCGCCTCCTCTGCGGCGGCGTCCGCGGCGGCACGCGCCGCGGCGGCGTCCGCGGCCGCGGCCGACGCCTTCTGGTTCGCCTCGTCCGCGACGCGCTTCGCCTCGGCGGCTTCCGCGCGCGCTGCACTCACGTCGCTGTTCGTCGCGCAGCCCGCCGCGGTGAGCGCAAGCGAGAGACAAACCGCAGAGCTCCTGACCGCAAGACCCCACCGAGCCATTCGCACTCCTTCTCCGGTCCCGGACGCTACGGCTCGCCCTGTGTTCGCCTCTGTGATGGAGCGCACGCTTCGCGACGATTCTCGATCGCGGCGCCGTGGCTTGACGGCCGCGTGCGGTGACGCTCCAATCGCTGCCGATGAAGACGCCCGCCCCGTCGGCTCTCCTGATCTGCGGCAGCCCGAGCGATCTCGACCTGGTGCTCGACTGCGAGGACGTGCTGCGCGCGCTCGAGATCCCGAGCGCCATCCGCGTGCTGTCGGCGCACCGCACGCCCGACGAGGCGGTGGAAGCGGTGCGCAACGCCGAGAAGGACGGCTTTCGCGTGGTCATCGCGTTCGCGGGCATGGCCGCGCACCTCGCGGGCGTGTCGGCGGCGCACACGCTCCTGCCCGTGATCGGCGTGCCGTGCGCGAGCGGTCCGCTCGGCGGAGTCGACGCCGCGCTCTCGACGCTGCAGATGCCGCCCGGTACGCCGCTCGCCGCCGTCGCCGTGAACGGCGCCACGAACGCGGCGCTCCTCGCCGCGCGCATCTTCGCGCTGTCCGACCCCGAGCTGCGGGAGCGCCTCGCGCGCCGCGTCGCCGACGACCGCAAGCGCTACGCGCCCGACGCCGTCGCTGCAGAGCTCGCCAAGCGCCGCGCCGCGCGCGCCAAGAAGTGAGCGGCTAGACGTCTTCCAAGTCGAGCAGCTCGTCGATCATCTGGCGGCGGCGGATCTCGCGCACGTGGCCGCCGTCCAGGAGCAGCTCGGGCAGGTGCGGGCGCGAGTTGTAGTTCGAAGCCTGCGACGCGCCGTACGCCCCCGCGTCGTGCAGCACGACATAGTCGCCCACGGCCGCGCCGGGGAGCTCGCGCGGCAATACGACGCCGCCCTCGCCCTGCGTGAACACGTCGCCCGACTCGCACAGCGGACCGGCGACGACGGTCGGCTCGGTCGCGCCCGTCGCGAGCTCGCCCGACGCCCGCACCAGCGAGATCTCGTGCCAGCTGCCGTACATCGCCGGGCGCATGAGGTCGTTGAAGCCGACGTCCGCGACGATGAAGCGCGTGCCGTCGACGCGCTTCGTGGCCGCGATCGCGCCCACGAGGACGCCCGACTCCGCGACGAGGAAGCGGCCGGGCTCGATCTCGAGCGAGACGCGGTGGCCGAGCGCGGTCTCGACCTCGCGGCGCGCGCCGTCCCACAGCTCGTACAGCGCGCGCGCGTCGAACTCGGGCTCGTCGGCGCGGTACGGGATCGGCAGCCCGCCGCCGCCCGAGATGGCGCGCAGGTCGAGCCCGAGCGCGCGCACCTGCTCGACCATGGCCCCACAAACGCGGCGCAGGTGCTCGAAGTCCGCGCCCGAGCCGATGTGCATGTGCAGGCCGACCAGCTCCAGCCGGTACTTCTCGAGCTGGCGCAGCGCGCCGTCGAGGTCGGCGTGCCAGATGCCGTGCTTGCTCCACGGCCCGCCGGTGTTGGTCTTGCGGCTGTGGCCGTGGCCGAAGCCCGGGTTCACGCGCAGCCACACGCGGTGGCCCGGCTTGCGCTGGCCGAGCTGCTCGAGCATGTCGGTCGAGCCCGCGTTCACCGGCACGTCGAGCGCGGTGACACGCTCCAGTGTCGGGGCGTCGATCACGTCGGCCGTGAAGACCACGCCCGCGGGTTCGCCGCGGCCCGTGTAGCCGGCACGCAGGGCGCGCTCGAGCTCGCCGCCCGAGACTGCGTCGACGAGCACGTTCTCGGCACGCATGAGCCGCAGCACGTTCACGTTCGAGAGCGCCTTCTGGGCGAAACGGATCACGTCGAAGCTGCGCAGCTTTGCGATCTGGGCACGGATCACCGCCGCGTCGTACAGGTAGTACGGCGTGCCGTACTCGTGCGCGAGGCGGCGCACGAGCTCGGGATCGACGCGCTTCTGCGACATGGCGTGGCATGATAGCAGCGCCATGCCCACCCCGAGCCTGGCCGAGCTCGACCGCACGTGGCTGCACCCGTTCAGCGCCGTCGCGCGTGCGGGAGGCGCCGAGCCGCTGATCGTCACCGAGGCGCTCGGCAGCCGCGTGCGCGACGCCTCCGGCCGCTGGCTCCTCGATGCGATGGCGGGGCTCTGGTGCGTGAACGCGGGCCACGGGCGGCGCGAGATCGCGCTGGCCATGGCCGAGCAAGCCGGGCGGCTCGGCTACTACCACGGCTTCGCGGGCGCGGTGAACGAGCCCGCGGCGCGGCTCGCAGCCAAGCTCCTCGAGCTCGCGCCCGTGCCGATGGCGCGCGCGTTCTTCGCGAGCTCGGGCTCCGAGGCGAACGATACGCAGCTGAAGCTGATCTGGCAGTACCAACATCTGCGCGGCAAGCCGGCGAAGCGGAAGCTGCTCGCGCGCCGGCGCGGCTACCACGGCTCGACCGTCGCCGCGGCGTCGCTCACCGGACTGCCCTACGTGCACGCCGGCTTCGGGCTGCCGCTGCCCGGCTTCCTGCACGTGTCGCCCGCGCACTGGCCGGCCGAGGCGGCGCCGGGCGAGAGCGAGCGCGCGTACGGCGAGCGGCTCGCGCGCGAGCTCGACCTGGCGATCTCGCGCGAGGGCGCCGACACGGTGGCCGCGTTCTTCGCCGAGCCCGTGATGGGCGCGGGCGGCGTGCTCGTGCCGCCTGAGAGCTACTTCACAGCGATCCAGCCGGTGCTCCGACACCATGACGTGTTGTTGGTCGCGGACGAAGTCATCTGCGGTTTCGGCCGGCTGGGCACGTGGTTCGGCTCGCAGCGCTTCGGCATCGAGCCGGATCTCGTCACCGTCGCGAAGGGTCTCACGAGCGGCTACGCGCCTCTTTCCGCGTGCCTCGTCTCGCGCGTCGTCGTCGACGTGCTCGAGAGCGGCGCGGGCGAGCTCGGCGCCCTGAACCACGGCTACACGTATTCGGGTCACCCGGTCGCCGCCGCTGCGGGCCTGGCGAACCTGGCGATCTTCGAACGCGAGAAGCTGGTCGAGCGCGCGTCGCAGACGGGCGCGCGGCTGCAGCGGCGTCTTCGCGAGGCGTGCGCCGGGCACCCCGCGGTGCGCGACGTGCGCGGCGTCGGCATGATCGCCGCCGTCGAGCCACGGTCGGCCGACGAGGCGAAGCGCCTGCAGGCGCGGCTCGTCACGGACGGCGTGCTCACGCGCGCGGTGGGGGGCGCCGTCGCGATGTCGCCGCCGCTCGTGTTCACGGACGACGAGGTCGACGAGCTCGTGGCCGCGCTGCGCCGCGGCCTCGACGCGCTGGCTTCGGAGCCCGCGTGAAGCCCGACTACGATTCGCTCGACGAGACCTTGCGCGACCTCGCGGCCTACGGCCCGGACCTCGCGAACGGCAACACGAACCACGCGCCGATGGCCGTCGAGGCGCTGTGCGCGCTGGGCCGCGCCGACGCCGCGCCCGCGTGGCTGGCGCGCTACCGCGCGCAGCTGCTGCCGATGCCCGAGCGCCGCGAGCGGATCACGCAGGCGAGCTGGCGCAGTGCGCTCGCGCGGACCGAGCGCGCCGGCGACTGGAGCGACTTCTTCCGCGAGGAGCTGGCGAACGAGCCGTGGCGCGCGGTGCTCGACCGCTGGGTCGGCCGCCTCGCGCCCGCGCTGTGCGCCTCCGCCGCGCACGGCGTGATCCGGGTCGGCCACGCGGCGCGCGCGCTCGCGCACGGTGAATCGCCCGAGCGCGTGCGCGAGCTCGCCGACGCGCTCGCCTCGTGGGCGTTCGCGTGGCAGGTGCTGCCGACTTCGACCGCACCCGCGGCGAAGGCGTATCCCGCGGCCGAGGCGCTCGCCCACGTGCCGGTCGCTCCGCCCGAGCGGCGCGTCTTCAAGGGCTCGATCGTCTCGGCGCTCGAGGGCCTCGACCAGTTCCCGGAGTTCGCGCCCGCGATCGACTTGCTCGCGCTCGGCCCCGATCCGGCCGCGCAGCTCGCCGAGCTGACCGAGGTCTTCGCGCGCGTGTACGTCGCGAACGCGCACGACGTGCTCACGTGCATCGTGTTCGTGCACGGAGTCACTTCGGTCACTGCGCTCGGCCACCTGCTGCCGTTCCTGTCGCCGGCGCACCAGCGCGCGGGCATGCGCTTCGCCTGGCAGACGGGCGCCGCGCTCTACGCCGCGTTCGGCAAGAGCGCACCCGCGCGCGAGATCGAGCCGCCCCGGGAGTCGCTCGAAGTCCTGGCCGAGCGCGCGGTCGCGCACGGCGACGAGCACGCCATCAAGCTCGCCGAGGCGTGCCTGGCGCGGAACGCGATCCGTCCCCACCCCGCGTACTCGGCGGCCGTCGCGAGCGCGCTGCGGCTTCTGCCGCGCGCGACCTAGACGCTACTCCTCGAGCTGCTCCGCCAGGTAGCGCTCGGCGCCGATCGTGCCGATGATGCCGAGCTGCGCCTCGTGCCATTCGACCGAGTCCTCCTCGGCGCGCAGGATGTGCTCGAGGATTTCGCGCGTGCCCGCGTCGCCCTTCGCGATGCACAACGCGATCGCTTCGTTGTACCGCTTCACCGCGTCGAGCTCCATTGCGAGGTCGAGCTCGAACTGCTCGGGCACGTTCTCGCCGACCCGGACGGGTGAGTAGCGCTGCATGTTCGGCACGCCGTCGAGGAACAAGATGCGCTCGATCACGGCGTCGGCGTGCTTCATCTCGTCGATCGCCTCGTCGTAGTTGTGCTTGTACGAGCGCAGGTAGCCCCAGTTCTCGCACATCTTCGCGTGCACGAAATACTGGTTGATGCCCGTCAGCTCGGCCGTCAGGATTCCGTTCAGAGCCTCGATCACCGCCGGGTCGCCGCGCATCCCGCCTCCTCCGCGCCCGCGTGGACGCGCGGCCATCATCTCGGAGGAGCCATTGCACCGCAAGCCAGTCCTCGCGCAGCTCGAGGCGTATCTCGCGCGACATCCCGACGAGCGCATCGCTGTCGACCACGTGCGCCAGTTCGTGCGCGCGAATCCCGACTGCTTCCTGCGCAGCTGCCGCGACGGACACGTGACCGGCTCGGCGTGGATCTTGTCGTCGGACCGCACGCAGTTCCTCTTGACCCACCACCGCAAGCTCGGCCTGTGGCTGCAGCTCGGCGGCCACGCCGACGGCGATCCCGACCCGGCTGCAGTGGCGCTGCGCGAGGCGCGCGAGGAGTCGGGCATGCGCGACTTCGCGCTCGCGGTGCTCGGCGCGGAGCCCGCGCCGTTCGACGTCGATGTGCACCGCATTCCCGCCACGCGCGACGACCCCGCCCACCTGCATTTCGACCTGCGCTACCTGTTCGTCGCAGCGCCGGGTCAGTCGCTCGAGGTCTCGGGCGAGTCGCACGACCTGCGCTGGTTTCCGTGCGCGCGCGCGCTCGAGGTGCTCGACGACGAGAGCCTCTTGCGCATGGCGCGCAAGGCGAGCGCGTGGCTGCGCGGCGCCGCTAGCTGACGCGCTCGGTACCCGCGAATGCGGGCACGTCGGCGCGCGAGACGAAGCGCACGCGCGGGAGCGTCACGTCGGCGACCGCGACGAACGCCGCGACCGGATACGCGAGCCGCGCGCCGGGCAGGCCGAACGCCGCGGCGTCGAAGCACGCGACCTCGGGCGCAGCGCGCTCCGCGCGCGCCACCGCGTACTCGGCGTCGATCTGCACCAGCCGCAGGCCCGTCGGCGTGTCGGCCGCGTGCACGCTCGAGAAGAACTGCAGGTCGCCGGTCGCGAGCGGCAGCGGGCCGCGGCCCGTCACGTCGAGCACCGCCCGGCCGCCGAGCTCCACGCCCGCCGCCACGCGGTCGTAGCCGCGCTCGAGCCGCACGCGCGCGGGCGCCGCCGCGAACGCGAAGCGCTCGTTCAGCGCAGCGCGCGCCGGCTCGCCGTCGGCGAAGCTCCCCACCAGCAGCTGGCGCGGGCGCGCGCCGCTGCGGCATGAGAGCTTCCACTGTGCGAGCGCGAACGGCCCGAGCGGGCCCGCGGCGGCGCGCCACACCGCGAGCACCGCCAGCACCGGCAGGGTCGGGTGCAGCGCGGGCGGGAACGGCGCCTCGGGCGCCACGCCGCCGAGCTCGTACGTCACCTGCAGGATCTCTACACCAGGAAGTGTAAGCGCCTCGCCGTCGAAGCTCGCGAGCTTCGGCGCGCGGCGCGCGAGCGCGCCCACGTCGGCGCTGCCCGCCAGCACTAGCGGCCGCCCTTGCGGAAGGCGGGCATGACGTCGCGGGCGAAGAGCCGCAGGCTCGCCAGCACCTGCTCCTGTGGAATCTGCTCGAGCGCGTTCAGCAGGAAGTTCACGCCATCGACGCCGATCGACTCCCACTCCTTGATCGCGCGGATGATCCGGTCGGGATCGCCGATCGCCATGCCCTCGGGGATACCGCTCGGGTCGCCGGGGCTGCCCTCGCGCCGCGCAGGCGCGGGCGCCAGGTTCGCGAGCGAGCCGTACGCGCGCGTCGGATACGCCTCGCGCGTGAACAGGAGGTGCGCGTTCGACTGCCCGAACGCGCCGAGCATGGCGAGGCCGCTGCGCGCGGCCTCGGCCCCGTCTTCGTGGCAGTACAGGAAGTTCAGGGTCGCGACCTGCTCGTTCACGGCGCCGATCGGCGAGCACGACCGTATCCGCCGGTGGTACTCGGCGGTGCGGCGCTCCTGCTCCTTGAAGCTCGCCGCAGCGACACCGAGGCAGCCGATGCCGCGCTCCGCGGCGTCGAGCTCCGTGCCCGGCGTCGTCACGGTGACCCAGAGCGGGGGGTGCGGTTGCTGGACCGGCTTCGGCAGGATCGCGCGCTCGGGCACCGAGAACGACGTGCCCGACCACGAGAAGCGCTCCTCGGTCCACATGCGCGGCAGCGCGCGGATCGTCTCGTCCCAGGTCTGCTTCGTGGTGTCGGGGTCGATCTGGAAGCCGGCGAGCTCGCTCCACGTGGACGAGCGTGCCGTGCCCAGCTCGAGCCGCCCGCCCGACAGGATGTCGAGCACCGCGGCGCGCTCGGCGATGCGGATCGGGTGGTTCATGGCGGGCACGCACACGACGGCGCCGTGGCCCACGCGGATGCGCTTGGTCTGCATCGCGCACGCGGTGAGGAAGAGCTCGGGCGCCGAGCAGTGCGAATACTCCTCCAGGAAGTGGTGCTCCACCGCCCACACGAAGTCGAAGCCGACCTCGTCCGCGACGCGCACCTGCTCGAGCGCATTCTCGTAGACGGAGCGCTCGGCGCCGCCGGCGAACGGCCGCGGCACGGACAGCTCGTAGAAGATCCCGAACTTCACGGAGGCGATCCTACCGCGGGCTGCCTTCATTACACAAATTGACACGAAATGCCGATGGATGTAACATCTCCGCCGTGACGCCAAGCCCGAAGAGCACGATCCTCGACCTGCTCCAGACCCTGCATGGACGGTCCCTCCCCGTCCGCGCGCTGGTGGAGGCGGGCGCGCTCTTCGGCCTGGCCGAGAACGGCATGCGCGTCGCGCTCGCCCGGCTGGTCGCGCGCGGGCTCGTCGAACGCGACGGCCCGGGCCGCTACCGCCTGGCGGCCGGCGCGCAGCCCATCTCGCGCCGCGTCGGCGGCTGGACGACCGCGGACCTGCGCGCCGTGCGCTGGGACGGCGCGTGGCTCGGCGCGCTCACACAGGCCGCGGCGGGCGACCGCTCGCAGCGCCGCGGCGACGCGCGCGCCCTGGCCTTCCTGGGCTTCGCACGGCTCGCGCCCGGGCTCTGGGTGCGGCCCGACAACCTGCGCGGCGGCGTCGCCGAGACGCGCGCCGCCCTCCTCGAGCTGGGCCTCGACCGACACGTTCCGGTGTTGCGCCTGTCCGAGCTCGACGAAGCGACCGAAGCCCGCGCCCGCGCGCTGTGGGACGCGACCGCGCTGGTCGCGGCGCAGAAGCAGATGCGCGAGGCGCTGGAGAAGAGCGCCGCACGCCTCGCGCGCCTGGCGCCCGCTGCGGCGATGGTCGAGACGTTCCTGGTCGGCGGGCGCGCGATCCGGCAGATCGCGCTGGACCCGTGCCTGCCCGAGGCCATCGCGCCCGAGCACGAGCGCCGCGCGCTCGTCGCCGCCATGCGCGAGTACGACCGCGCCGGCCGCGCCTGCTGGCGCGAATTCATGCGCAGCCACGACGCCCCGCACCGCGCGGCGCCCGCCAACCTGGCGGGCCTGTCCGGCGAGGCGCGCGCCGCGGCGCTGGGGAGCCCGAGATGAGCACGAGCCCGGAGAGCTGGGAAGCCTGGAACTGGCGCGACGCGCTGTCCGTCGAGGAGCGCCGCGAGCTGCTCGAGGTCGACGACCTACACGGATTCGTGTCGCTCGGCCTGAATTGGGCGCTCGTTTTCGCTTCGTTCGCACTCGTCGCCTTCGCGCCCGGCCTCTGGAAGCTGCCCGCGGGCCTGGTCGCGCTGTTCGTGATCGGCGCGCGCCAGCTCGGCTTCGCGATCCTGATGCACGAGGCGGCGCACCGCTCGCTCTTCGGCACGCGTGGGCTCAACGACTTCGTGGGCAACTGGTTCGCCGCGTATCCCGTGTGGTCCGAGGTCGAGCCGTACCGCCGCTACCACCTGGTGCACCACGCGAAGACGGGCAGCGCCGAGGACCCGGACCTCGGCCTGATCACGCCCTTCCCGATCACGCGCGCGTCTTTCCGGCGCAAGGTGATCCGCGACCTCACGGGCCAGACCGGCCTGAAGCAGGCGAAGGCGGTGTTCCTGCGCGACGTCGGCTGGGGCGGCGGCCGCTCGCAGCGCGACCTCGGCATGCACCGCGGCGAGCGCCCCGACGTGGGCTGGCGCAAGCTCGCCCCCGTGGTGCTCACGAACGCGGTGCTGTTCGGCATCCTCTGCCTGGCGGGTCATCCCTTCCTGTATCTCTTGTGGCCGCTCGCGTGGCTCACGACGTATCGGCTCGTGACTCGAATCCGCTCCATCGCCGAGCACGCACTCACGCCCAACGCGAACGACGCGCTCAACAACACGCGCACCACGGTCGCCCGTGGCTGGGAGCGCCTGCTCATCGCGCCGAACCGCGTGAACTACCACCTGGAGCACCACCTGATCATGACGGTGCCACATTACAAGCTACCGCGGTTCCACCGGATGCTGCGCGAGCGCGGCGTGCTCGACCACGCCTGCGTTACGACCGGCTATCTCGGCGTGCTCAGGAACGCCGCCTCGAAGGGCTGACCCGCGCTCCCTCTCCGCGCAGGCTGATATGCTGCGCGCATGGACGCAGCCAAGTTCCTGCTCGTCGACGAGCCGCTGCCCGGCGTGCGGCGGCTGACCCTGAACCGGCCCGAGAAGCGCAATGCGCTGTCGAACGCGCTGCGCGCCGAGCTGTATGCCGCGCTCGACGCCGCGGACGCGGACGAGACCGTGCGCGTGACGATCATCCGCGGCGCCGGCAAGTGCTTCTCCGCGGGCTACGACCTGGGCTCGGACAACCGCACCGCGCAGCCTTGGCACACCGCGGGCGGCGACGGCAACTGGCCCCGCCACGTCGTCGAGGGACACTTTCGTGTGTGGGACCTGCGCAAGCCCGTCATCGCGCAGGTGCACGGCTACTGCCTCGCCGGCGGCAGCGAGCTGGCGACCTCGTGCGACCTGGTCTACGTCGCCGACGACGCGCAGGTCGGCTATCCGCCGGTGCGGCTGATGAGCCCGCCCGACATGCAGTACCACCCGTGGCTCGTCGGCATGCGCAACGCGATGGAGCTGATGCTGACGGGCGACGCGATCTCGGGCGTCGAGGCCGCGCGCATGGGCTTCGCGAACCGCTCGTTCCCGGCGGCCGAGCTCGAGGCGCGCGTGCTCGAGATCGCCGAGCGCGTGGCGAAGATCCCGACCGATCTGCAGCAGCTCAACAAGCGCAGCGTGCACCGCGCCATGGAGATCATGGGGATGCGCGCGGCGCTGCGCGCGGGCACCGAGATCCAGGCGCTCGGCTTCCACACGCGCGCCGCGCGCGAGTACATGGCGAACTTCGCGAAGGGCGTCACGCACGCGCTGAACGTGCGCGACTCGCAGTTCGGCGACTACCGCACCAAGACCGAGCCGAAGGAGAGCTGATGCGCTGGCTGCTGCGTCTCGTCGTCGGACTCCTCGTGCTCGCGGTGCTGTTCGTCGGGATGATCTTCGCGGTGTCGGAGTTCGGCGGCGAGGTCGTTCACCTGCACACCGTCGATCCGTCGGGCGCGGACCACGTGACGCACGTCTGGGTCGTGGACGACGCAGGCTTCGCGTGGCTGCGTTCGGGTCACTCCGACACGGGCTGGCTCACGCGCATCGAGGCGCATCCCGACGTCGTGGTGGAGCGCGCCGGGCAGACGCTCCGGATGCACGCCGAGCCGGTCCGCGATCCGGCCACGCGCGACCGCATCCACGCCCTCATGCGCGAGAAGTATCCGGTCGCCGACCGGATCATCAGCGCGATGCGCGACCCGAACGGCTCGGTGCCCGTGAAGCTCGTGCCCCGCTAGCGAGGGGCAAGCTCCCGGGCTCGCAGCGCCAGGCCGCTCGCGACCGAAACCAGCTCGTCGCCGCCGCGGATGCGTGCCTCGCCGAAGCGCGCCTCGAAGAGCGCGCGCACGGCGGGCACGAGCGACGAGCCGCCGGTGAGGAACACGCGGTCGACGTCGCCGCGGGCGACGCCGCACTTGGCGAGCAGGCCGTCGACGCACGTCGAGATGGCCGAGAGCTCCGGCCCGATCCAGCGCTCGAAGTCCGCGCGGGCCGCGGGCTCCGCGAGCTTCACCGGCCCGTGTGCGAACGACAGCTCCGCGGTGTCGGCCCGCCCGAGCGCCAGCTTCGCGCGCTCCACTGCGCGGTGTAGGGGGAAGCCGAGGTCCTCCCGCACCACGTGCACGAGCGCCTCGAGCCGCTCCGGCTCGAGCGCCTCGCGCTGCAGGTCGAACAGGAGCGCGAGCGTGCGCGGCGTGCGCAGGAACGACAGGTGGTGCCAGCGCTCCAGGTGCCCGTAGATCCAGCGCGGCACCGGCAGCACGCGGCCGAACACCGAGCGGTACTCCGCGCCCAGTCCGAGCGCGGGGGCCACCAGCGCGCGCACGATGCGCCCGTCGAAGACGTCGCCTGCGACGGGCACGCCCGCGTTGCCGAGCACCGGCCGCGCGCGGCCCGACTCGCGCTCGGCCCGCGCGCGCGGCCCCACGCGCACGAGCGAGAAGTCGCTCGTGCCGCCGCCGAAGTCGCCGATCAGGATCAGCTCGTCGTGGTCGAGCGCGCGCTCGTAGTGGTACGCCGCGGCGACGGGCTCGTACTCGAACTCGAGCTCCTCCACGCCGGCGGTCGCGAACGCGGCGCGCAGGCGGGCGAGCGCGAGCTCCTCGTCCTCGGGCGCGCGCGCCGACACGAAGCGCACGGGCCGGCCGACGACGACGGCCCCCTCGAGCGGGCCGAGCTCGCGCGCGGCCTCGCGCAGGAGCGCGCGCAAGAGCACCGCGATCAGCGCCTCGAGCCTGTACTCGCGGTCGAAGATGCGCGTCGCCGCGAAGTCGCGCGCGGCCAGGAACGACTTCAGCGACTGCACCAGGCGGCCCGGCTCCTCGGCCGCCAGGTAGCGCGCGATCGCGCGCGGGCCCGCGAGCTCGAGCGGCGCGCCCCGCCCGTCCGCGGGCTTCTCGAAGTACACCACCGAGCGGAACGCCTGCGTGTGCTTGCCGCCGCCCCGGGCAAAGCGCGCGACGCGCGCGGGCCCGTCGCCATCGGCGCGCGCGAGGGCGGAGTTGGTGGTACCGAAGTCGATGCCGAAGGCGACGGTCGCGGTCACGGAGGGCTCCTCCCGGGACGACGCGAGCGGCGCAGGATGGAGCGCGCGTTCGCCTTTCGCAAGAGCTCGGCCTTTCGGGTTACGATCGCGGTGCATGGCGCAGCTGCGACTCGACGTCGACCCCAAGCGCGAGCTCGACTCGAAGCTCATGTCGGCCGAGCGGGCCGCCGCGCTCGTGAAGTCGGGCGAGCAGATCTGGATGCCGAGCACGCACGCGCCGATCTCCATCCTGCAGGCGCTGGCCGCCCGCAAGGGCGAGCTGCGCGGCGTGAAGCTGCGCAGCACGCTGATCCCCGACTTCGGCTGGTTCGCGCGCGACGCGATGGAGTCGTTCGACGTGCAGATCCAGTACGCCGTGCAGCCCGACGCGCGCGCCGCGCTCGCCGCGCACGTGATCGACTTCCATCCGCTGTCCATGATCATGCAGCACAAGGCGTTCGACGCGGGCCGGCCCGAAGCGCAGCCGATCGACAAGCTGTTCCTCACGGTGTCGACGCCCGACGAGCACGGCTGGATCTGCGTGGGCAACGCGTGCTGGGACTCGGTGACCGTGGCGCGACGCGCGCGCATGGTCATCGCCGAGATGAACGAGAACGTGGTGCGCACGTGCGGCGACAGCTGGCTGCACGTCTCGCAGTTCGACGCGCTCGTGGCGAACCACCGCCCGCGCATCGTGGCGCCGATTCCGACCTCGTACGACGCCGTGGACCACGCGATCGCGGCGAACGTGAAGACGCTGATCCAGGACGGCAGCACGATCCAGATCGGCCTCGGCCACCACACGGGCGCGCTCGGACCGCTGGGCGTGTTCGACGAGCTCAACGACCTGGCGTACTTCGGGGAGCTCACCACGCCGGGGCTCGTCGGCCTCGCGCGCCGCGGCGTCATCAACGGCAGGCGCGCGGCGCTGCACCCGCGCAAGTTCGTGGCGGCGCACATCGGGAACTCGCTCGAGGACCTCGACTACATCGAGCGCAACCCCGCCTTCGAGGTGCACTCGTACGAGCACACCAACGACCCGCGCAACATCGCCTTGCACGACGACATGATCGCGATGAACGGCGCGCTCATGGTCGACCTGACGGGCCAGATCGGCGTGTACGCGTTCGGCCCGCAGGTGTACACGGGCCTCGGCGGGCACCTGGGCTTTGCGACCGGCGCGTTCCTGGCCAAGCGCGGCCGCTACGTGACGATCCTGCCGTCCGTCGCCAAACACGGAACGGTGTCGACCGTCGTGCCGTCGTTCGAGGCCGGCCAGATCGTGTCGATCCCGCGCGAGCTCGCCGACACGATCGTGACCGACCAGGGCGTCGCGACGCTCCTCGGCAAATCCGTGCGCGAGCGCGCGCTCGCGATCGTGGAGATCGCGCACCCGGCGTTCCGGGACGAGTTGAGGTCGGCGGCCCGAAAGCTCTTCTGGCCCTAGGCGTTCTGGTCGAGGTACTCCGACAAGCCGTAGCCCACGCGCTTCCCGTCGAGCGTGTACTCGGTCATGCCCTCGCCGATGTGCGTGTTCAGGCCCGAGCGGCGGTTCCGCAGCGGGATGAAGCCGCGCACGCGGCCCTCGATCCGGTGTTTCGCGCCGTCGGCCAACGTGACCTCGGCGCGCAGCGCGGAGTGGTAGCGCGTGCCCGCCTCGTAGTCGGTGTCGAGCGTGACGCCGGTGATGCGCACGAGCTCCTCGCCGCGGTGGAACACACCGCCCACGCGGTCCCCGACGATGGAGATGACCATGCCGAGGTCGTCGCCGAAGTTGCCGGTGATCCAGCGGTACGACGGCGTGGACTGCCAGTAGCGCGGGCCCCAGGAATGGTCGCGCAAGCCGTGGCCGCGGAGCTCGACCGGGGCGCCGCCATCGACCGCGATCGTTCCCGACACCTTCATGTGTTGCTCGAAGTGTGCGCGCGCGAACTCGTTGCCGTCGCCGGGTTTTCCCACGTGGCCGTAGAGCGGGCCCACCCCCTCGTGCACCAGGTCGATCGCGAGCCGCTTGTGCGGGTTCTCCTTGAACGCCTTCGCGGGGTCGCTCATGGTGCGCGGGTCGGCCAGGTACACGACCGAGCCGTCGTAGCGCGTGCGCAGCTTCTCGCCGGGCACGAGCACTTCGACGGACAGCCCGCCCGCGTTCCAGCCGTCGTTCGAGGTGATCGCGGGACGCTTGTAGTTGAACAGTGCCGAGCCGTCGGGCTCGTACACGATCACGGTGAGCTCGGCGTAGCCCTCGTTCGCGCGGTTCCCGATGCGCAGGAAGCCGCCGCGCCGGGCCTCGCGGTCGAAGAAGTTGAAGTACACCGACTCGTTGAAGTTCGGCTCCGGGCCGAGCGGGTGCGTGTAGTCGTCTTCGGGACGGACGTTGCCGACGATCTTCGCCATGAGCGTCATCCTAGCCTAAAGCGCGCCTCCGCCGGATCCGATCGGGGCGGAGAGGCACACCCCCCGTGTCCAAGGCCCGCTATCCGCGCTTCCGCCGCATCGACGGCACGCACCCGTGGAAGCGCAAAGTCGCCGGAGGCTTCGTCGACTACACCGCGCGGCGTCGCCGCGACGGGCAGGTCTGCTTCTTCAACTTCGCGCTCGCGAAGGAGATGGGGCTCATCCCGGCGGGGCATCCGGAGCGGCTGAACCCGGAGCTGTCGCGCGCGATCCTGCGCACGTTCGGGCTGCAGATCCTGAACGAGTGGGACTACCTGCACCGCACGCGCGTGCCCGCGCGCGACAGGCTGCCGCACACGTACATGGCCACGCGCTACCTGCAGCTGCAGCACCCGTCGCGCCGCGGCACCACGTCGGGCGACGGACGCAGCGTGTGGAACGGCACGATTACACATGATGGTGTCACATGGGACGTGTCGAGCTGCGGCGTGGGCGTCACGCGGCTCTGCCCCGCCACGGCGATCGAGGGCCGCTTCTTCCGCACGGGCTCGCGCACGGCGTCGTACGGCTGCGGCACCGCGGCGCTCGGCGAAGGCATCTCGGCGGCGCTCCTCTCCGAGACGTTCCACCGCAACGGCATCGCGACCGAGCGCGTGCTGGCGGTCATCGCGCTGCCCAACGGCCAGGCGATCAACGTGCGCGCGGGTCGGAACCTGTTGCGCCCGTCGCACTTCTTCGCGCCGCTGAAGCAGAGCGACCTGCCGCGCCTGCGCGCGGCGATCGACGTGTTCTGCGAGCGCCAGATCGCGAACGGCGTCTGGCCACGCGTGGCCGAGGGACCCGCGCGCTGGCGCTTCCTGGCCGACGAATGCGCGCGCACCTTCGCGCGCGCGGCCGCCACGTTCGAGAGCGAGTACGTGTTCTGCTGGCTCGACTGGGACGGCGACAACGTGCTCGCGGACGGCGGCATCGTGGACTACGGCTCGGTGCGCCAGTTCGGCCTGTTCCACCGCGAGTACCGCTTCGACGACACCGACCGTTGGTCGACCACGCTGCCCGAGCAGCGCCAGAAGGCGCGCTACATCGCGCAGTGCTTCGCGCAGATCCGCGCGTACCTGCTCGAAGGGAAGAAGCGGCCCGTCGAGGCCTTCGCACGCGACCCCGCGCTGCGCATCTTCGACCGCGAGTTCGTCGCCACGAAGACGCGGCTGCTCGCACGCAAGCTGGGCGTGCGCGCCGAGACGGGCGCGTTCCTGATCCGTGCCTGCCCGCGCGAGCTCGAGCGCTTCCGGCGCGCGTTCAGCTACTTCGAGCGCGCGCGGTCGGCGCGCGGGCCGCAGAAGGTGCCCGACGGGCTGACCTGGAACGCGGTGTTCAGCATGCGCGACATGCTGCGCGAGCTGCCGGCGCGCCTGCTCGAGAGCGGGGGCCGCCCGCTGCCCGCGCGCGAGCTGCTCGCGCTCGGCCTGTCGAGCTACGCCGCGCGCGCCGATCGGCGGCCGTCCACGGCCCGCCTGCGCATGGCATCGCGCTTCCAGAAGACCTACCTCGCGCTCTTGCGCGCGGCCTCGGCGCACGAAGCGCGCCCGCTCGCAGACGTGCTGCACGAGGTCGCGCGCCGCTCGGCCGTCATCAACCGGCGCGACCGCATCACGGGCGACGGAGTGGACTACGCGACGGACCGGTTGATCCGCTACCGGCGCCGCCTCACCAGCGGCAAGCTGCACCGCGTGATCGCCGCCTTCCTGGATCACCAGGACCTGAACCCGCCCGAGCCGGCCGCGGACCGCGCGCCGCCCGCGCGCCCGCCCGCGCACGACGTGCGCCGAGTGCTCGACCGGCTGATCGAAGCCGTCGCAGAAATGCGTCACGGGCTCTAGCTCGAGTGCAGCTTCCCCGCGGCAGCGCGGCCCGAACCTCGATCCGATAGACTTCCAGCTCCCCCCGCGAGGAGCCGTGCCGTGATCGACCTCGTCAACGTGTCCCGTCTCTACCACCGCGGCGCCGACGAGATCCACGCGCTCGAGCGCGTGAGCTTGCACGTCGAGCGGCAGCGTTTCGTCGCGCTCATGGGCCCGTCGGGCTCGGGCAAGTCGACCTTGCTCAACGTGCTCGCGGGCCTCGACCGGCCCGACTCGGGCGACGTCACCGTCGCGAACCAACGGCTGAACGACCTGTCCGAGGACGAGCTCGCCGCGTTCCGCGCGCACACCGTCGGCTTCGTGTTCCAGTTCTTCAACCTGATCCCCGTGCTGTCGGCGGTCGAGAACGTGGAGCTGCCGCTCCTGCTCACCAACCTGTCGCGTGCGGAACGCCGCCAGCGCGCCGAGACGGCGCTGCGCGTGGTCGGCCTGGCCGACCGCGGCAGCCACCGGCCGCGCGAGCTGTCGGGCGGCGAGCAGCAGCGCGTGGCGATCGCGCGCTCGATCGTGACCGACGCCGAGCTCATCGTCGCCGACGAGCCCACCGGCGACCTCGACGCGAAGAACGCGGAAGAGATCCTGTCGCTGCTGCAAACCTTGCGGCGCGACTTCGGCAAGACGGTCGTGATCGTCACGCACGACCCGCGCGCCGAGAAGTGGGTCGACGAGGTGATCCACCTCGACAAGGGCGTGCTGCTCGAGACGCGGCCCGGCGGCGCCGCGCGCGCCGGAGTCGCGGGATGAAGTACTTGCCGCTCGTGATCCGCAACCTGGGGCGCAACAAGATCCGCTCGCTGCTCACGGGCTTCGCGATCGCGATCTCGATCGCCCTCGTGTGCATCCTCCGCACGATGCCGGCGGGGCTCGACAACATCATCGCGCGCGCCTCGGGGACCACGCGCATCTCCACGCACAACGAGGCGGGCATCGTGTACTCGCTGCCGTACGCCTATCTCGCGAAGGTGCGCGCCGTCCCGGGCGTGTCTGCGGCGATCAGCTGGAACTGGTTCGGCGGCGCCGTCGACGTCACCAAGGGCGTCGAGTTCGCGAACTTCGCGGTGGACCCCGACCAGCTCGCGCAGGTCTACCCCGACTGGAACCTGCCGCAGAGCGCCTTCGACGACTTCGCCAAGTACCGGAACGCCGCGCTCGTCAATCAGGCCACGCTCGACCAGCAGAAATGGAAGGTCGGCGACGAGGTCACGCTGACGAGCACGGTCTTCCCCGTCAGCCTGACCTTCAAGATCGTCGGCGCGATTCCGCAGCAGGGCAACACGACCTTCTACTTCCAGCGCGAGTACCTCGCGCAAGCGCTGCAAGACGCGGGAGTGAACTTCGACACCACCGGCATGATCTGGTCGCGCGTCGACGACCCGGGCCGCGTCGGCGCGGTGATGGCGCAGATCGACGAGCTGTTCCACAACAGCGACGCCGTCACGACGAGCGAGACGGAGTCGAGCTTCGTCGGGAACTTCTTCAGCAGCATCAAGCAGATCGTGGCCATCATCCAGATCGTGGCCGGCGTGGTCACGCTCTGCATCGTGTTCATTGCGGCGAACACCGCGAGCATGTCGATCCGCGAGCGCGTCGGCGAGATCGCCATCCTGAAGGCGATGGGCTTCCGCAAGCAGACCATCTTCGCGACGTTGCTCGCGGAGGCCGGGCTCCTCGCACTCGTGGCCGGCGCGGCGGGAGCGCTCGTCGCCTGGGGCGGATTGGAGCTCCTGCACTCCAAATTCAACGCCGCCCAGCCGGGCGGGATGGGCGCGCTCACGAGCTTCGTGGTGAGCGGGACGATCCTCGTGCAGGCGATCTTCGTCTCGTTCTTCATCGGGATCCTGTCGGGCTGGATCCCGGCGCTGGGCGCGTCGCGGCGCAGCGTCGCACAGACCTTGCGCGAGGTGTTCTAGGCGTGGCGCTGCCGCTCTCGTACAGCTGGCGCAGCATGTACGCGCGCGGGACGCGTACGCTCTTCACGGTCGCCGTGATCGCGCTCGTCGTCGTCGCGATCACCTTGTTCTGGAGCCTGATCGGCAGCCTGAAACGCACTCTGGTGGCATCCGGCTCGCCCTACAACCTGGTGGTCATGCGCAAAGGCGCGACGAACGACGGCTCGAGCCAGGTGCCGCTCGAGGCGTACCAGGCGATCCGCTTCTTCGAGGGCATCGCGAAGGATGCCCAGGGCAATCCGCTCGTGTCGCCCGAGCTCGTGGTGCAGCCGTTCTTCCACACGGCGTCGGGCGCGCGCGAGAACGTGCTCGTGCGCGGCGTCGACCCTGTCGCGCTGCAGGTGCACGACGAGGTGCACATCGCCGAGGGCCGCATGTTCCAGCCGTCGAGCGGCGAGGCCGTGGTCGGCAAGACGATCGCGCAGCGCTACGCGGGGGCGCAGCTCGGCAAGACCGTGCACTTCGGAACGGGCAACTGGAAGATCGTGGGCGTGCTCGAGTCGGGCGGCTCCACGTTCGAGAGCGAGGTCTGGGTCGATGCGCGCCAGCTGGCCGACGACGCGAAGCGCTCGGTGCCCTACTCCGCGTTCCGCGTCCGCGTCGCACCCGGCGCCGACATGGACGCGCTCGCGCGCAGGATCGAAGGCGATCAGCGCTGGTCGCTGCAGGCCAAGCCCGAGCTCGACTACTACGAGAGCCTGATGTCGACCGCGAAGGTCTTGTACTTCATCGTGGCGAGCCTCGCGATCTTCGCCGGCATGGGCGCGATCTTCGGCGCGACCAACACGATGTACGCCGCGGTGCAGGCGCGCATCTCCGAGATCGGCACCTTGCGCGCGCTCGGCTTCTCGCGCGGCACGATCCTGCTCGCGTTCCTGGTCGAGTCGATCATGATCGCGGGCGTCGGCTTCGCCGTGGGCGCGCTCGCAGCCGCGCTGCTCGCCGTGGCGATCAGCGCGTCGCTCGGCGGTGTCGGCCTGCCGGCGCTCACCTTCACCACCAACGTGGTCGTGCTCCGGGTCGCGCCCCAGGACCTGGTCATGCCGTTCCTGTTGGCGCTGTTGATCGGGCTCCTGGGCGGACTCTTCCCTGCCGCGGCCGCGGCGCGCCTGCGGCCGGTGGAAGCGCTGCGAAAGGCGTAGAATCCGGTTCGTCGCATGGCCGCCGAAGCGCCGCGAAATTTGCGCGATGAGCTCACCGCCCTGCGCATCGATCGGGATACGCGCAGAGCGAAGAAGCAGCGCCGACTGCCGCCCACGCGCTGGCTCGCGGGGGGCGGAGCCGCCGCAGCGCTGCTCGTCGCGCTGATCGCCTGGCTCGCGCTCTCCGGGGCGACACCGGTCGATGTCGCCTACGCGTCGCGCGTCGAGACCGGCAGCGCCGCGCCCGCGGTGTCGGTGCTCTCCGGCTCGGGCTACGTGGTCACGGCCGACAAGTACATCTCGATCGGCGTGCGCATCCCCGGCCGCATCGAGAAGTTCTACGTGGACGAGTCGGACCACGTGAAGAAGGGCGACCCGCTGGTGAAGCTCGACGACCGCGACTACCGCGCGGCGCTCGAGAGCCAGAAGGCGCGCCTCGCCGTGGTGCACGCGAACATGGACCTGCACAAGCTGCAGCTCGAGCGCCAGCGCAAGCTGCGCGCGGCGAACTACGCGTCGCAGGCCGAGCTCGACACCGCAGAGACGCAGCTGCGCGTGGACGCCGCGCAGGTCGGCCAGCTCGAGGCCGACATCGCGCAGTCCGAGGTGAACCTGGACTACACCGTGCTGCGTGCCCCCGCCGACGGCGTGATCCTGGCCAAGCTGAAGGAGATCGGCGAGATGGCCGTGCCCGGCGGCTTCTCGGGCTCGGGCGACCTGATCCGCATGGCGAACCTCTCCGATCTGCGCGCCGAGGTCGACGTCGCCGAAGCCGACCTTTCGCGCGTGCGCCTCGGCCAGCCCGCCGCAGTGACTCCCGACGCGTACCCCGACAAGCGCTACGACGCGAAGGTCGTGAAGCTCTACCCGCAGGTGAACCGCGCGAAGGGCACCCTGAAGATCGAGGTCTCGATCCCGAACCCCGACGAGTACCTGCTGCCCGACATGAGCGTGCGCATCCAGTTCCTCTCCGGAGATCAGCCCGTCGCCCCCGGTGGCCCGCCGCTCGTGCTCGCGCCGAAGACCGCGGTGCGCACCGACTCGGGCGGCACGTACGCGTGGGTCGTCACCGGCGGAAAGCTGCGCCGCCAGGCGCTGAAGACCGGCGGCGACCGCGGCGATCAGGTCATCGTCGCGGAAGGGCTGTCGGGCGGAGAAGCCCTCGTGGTGGGTGACGCCGCGGGGATGTCCGATGGCAGACGTGTGAAGACGCTCGGAGCGCGCTGACTCGACTCACTTGCCGGCGGCGACGCGCCGGGGTACACCGGCTCCATGAAGACGCTGGCTCTCGCCGCTCTGCTTCTGGCACTCTCGAGCGCGGCGCCCGCGGACGATCTCGCCACTCAGATCGTCGACGCGATGAACAAGATCTACGGCTCGCACCCGGGCTTCCGCGCGAATCACGCGAAGGGCATCGTCGCCGAGGGCAGCTTCGAGCCTGCGCCCGAGGCGGCGAAGTGGACCACGTCGCCGATCTTCGCGAGCGGGAAGCTCCCGGTCACCGTGCGGTTCTCGGACGCGGGCGGGCTGCCGACCGTGCCGGACGGGTCCCCGGGCGCCAATCCGCACGGGCTGGCGGTGAAGTTCCAGCTGCCGGGCGGCTCCGTCTCCGACATGGTCACGAACTCGCTGAAGACCTTTCCGGTCGCGACCGGCGAGGACTTCCGCGACCTGAACCTGGCGATCGCCGCGAGCCCGCCGGGCTCGCCGAAGCCGAACGCGCTCGACACGTTCATCGCGAATCACCCCAGCGTGCCGAAGGCGCTCGGAAGCGTGGCCACACCTGCGAGCTTCGGCGACGAGGAGTATCACGGCATCGACGCGTTCATCTTCACGAACGCGGCCGGGAAGAAGCAGGCGGTCCGCTACGTATTCGCGCCCGAGAAGCTCGTGCATCTCACGCCGGAAGACGCGGCGAAGCAACCCCTCGATTTCCTCGTCGACGAGCTCCGCGCGCGCCTCGCGAAGTCGCCGGTGAAGTTCCAGCTCGAGGCGCAGCTCGCCGCGCCGGGAGACCAGACCAAGGACCCGACGCAAGCGTGGCCCGACGACCGCCCGGTCGCGCTGCTCGGCGTGCTCACGCTCACGAAGGTCGCCGCCGACAGCGCCGACGCCGAGAAGAAGCTCCTGTTCCTGCCCACGGCTGTCACCGACGGGATCGAGCCTTCGGACGATCCGCTGATCGTCCTGCGCAGCCAAGCCTACGTCCTCTCGTTCACGCGACGCGCCGCAGCGGCGCACTGACAGCGACGCGCTGCTCCGTGCGCGTTCACTCCCCCACGTGCACCGCGATCGACCGCTCGCTCCGCTCCCTTCGGTGCTCCCACAGATAGATCCCCTGCCAGGTCCCGAGCGCGAGCTTCCCTCCGACGATCGGAATCGACAGCGACGTCTGTGTGAGCGCGGCCTTCACGTGCGCGGGCATGTCGTCGGAGCCTTCGGTCACGTGGCGGTAGAGCGGGTCGCCTTCGGGGACGAGGCGCGCGAAGAAGGCTTCGAGGTCGCGGCGCACGTCGGGGTCGGCGTTCTCCTGGATCACGAGACTGGCCGAGGTGTGGCGCACGAACACGGTGCACAGGCCTTCGCGCACGCCGCTCTCGCGCACGAGCGCCGCGATCTCGCGCGTCACTTCGTGGAGTCCCGGGCCGCGCGGCGCGACCGAGAGCTCGCGCACCAACCCTAGTGGCCCGACGAGCCGCGGCGCAGCGCGCCGGACACGGCCGACGCCGCGCTCGTGGCGGAATCGCGCACGCGCGCGAGCAGGCGCCGCGCCCACATGAACTCGGTCGCCAGGATCGCGAGCCCTGCCCCGCCGACGACGATGCCCGGGCCCGGCAGCACCAGCATGGCGACACCGACGAGCAGCACCGTGCCGCCGACGACCAGCACGATCACGCGCCACGCCGCGCGCAGGGTGAAGCGCGCCAGCGCCTCGAGCTCGGCGGGCGCGACCGGCGAGCCGAGCCGCGCCGAGTCGCGGCGCGCGGCGACGAGCGAGGCGATGGCGCCGATCGCCAGGATGGCGAGGATCACGCCGAGCGAGGCGCCGTTCGGAATGGGCCAGCGATGGTGCACGATCATCTTCACGCCCACGAAGAGGAGCAGCAGCACCAGGCTCGCCTTCATGTACTTCATGTGCTCGATCATCGGCGCGAGCGCGAAGTACAGGCTGCGCAGGCCCAGCACCGCGAACACGTTCGAGCTGAACACCAGGAACGGGTGGCTCGTGACGGCGAAGATCGCCGGGATGGAGTCGACCGCGAACATCACGTCCGAGGTCTCGACGCACAGCAAGACCACGAAGAGCCGCGTCGCGTAGCGCTTGCCCTGCTGCAGGATGAAGAAGCGGTGGCCGGCGAAGTCGTCGTGCACGGGGTAGAGCTTGCGCGCGAGCTTGTAGATCTTGCCGTCGCCGGCCTTCGGCTCGGCCTCGCCACTCGCCATGAGCATGCGCAGAGCCGACCAGATCAGCACGCCGCCGAACACGTACGAGACCCATTCGAAGCGCGAGAGCAGCGCGGCGCCGGCCCCGATCATGAGCCCACGGAACACCAGCGCACCCAGCACGCCCCAGTACAGGACGCGGTGCTGGTACGCGAGCGGCACGCGGAAGTAGCTGAAGATCAGCGCGATCACGACCACGTTGTCGAGCGAGAGCGAGTACTCGACCACGTAGCCCGTCAGGTATTGCAGCACCGCGTGGCGGCCGTCGATCTGCTCGTGCGCGCGGGTGGCGATGCCGCCCCAGTCGTGCTCGAACAGCGCCCACACCACGCCGCTGAACGCGAGCGAGAGCGACACGTAGAAGAGCGTCCAGGCCAGCGCCTCGCGCGTGCCGATCACGCGCGGCGTCTTGTTGAAGACGCCCAGGTCGATGGCGAGGAACAGGAGGATCAGGGCCAGGAACCCGATCCAGATCCCCATCCTCGCGAGCTCCGCCGAGTCCAAGCGAAGAACCGCTCCGCGACGCGCCGGCTAGCGCTCGTCGATCGGGACGTACACCTCGCCGAGGGGTCCGACGTACTTGCCGCGCGGCCGGTAGATGCGGTTGTTCTGGTACTGCTCGAGCACGTGCGCACACCAGCCCGCGATGCGGCTGGTGGCGAACACCGGGGTGAACAGGTCGATCGGGATGCCCATGCTGTAGTAGACGGACGCCGAGTAGAAATCGACGTTGCAGATGAGCCCCTTCTTCTGCGCCATGAGCTCCTCGAGGCGCGCGCTCATCTCGTACAGCTCGGGGTGGCCGTTCTCCTTGGTGATCTCGGCGCTCATCCGCTTCAGGATCTTCGCGCGCGGATCGCCCTCCTTGTACACGCGGTGCCCGAAGCCCATCACCTTCTCGCCCGACTTCAAGTGATTCTCGAGCCAGGCCTCGAGCCGGTCGGGCGACTTGACCTCGAGCAGCATGCGCGCGACCTGCTCGTTGGCGCCGCCGTGCAGCGGGCCCTTCAACGTGCCGATCGCGGCCATCACGCTCGAATAGAGCCCCGACAACGTGCTCGACGTGACGCGCGCCGAGAACGCCGACGCGTTCAGCTCGTGGTCGGCGTGCAGGATCAGGCACGTGTCGAAGCGGCGCACCGTGCGCTCGTCCGGCTCCTCGCCCTTCAGCATGTACAGGAAGTTCCAGGCGATCGACTTCTCGGGCAGCGGCTGCAGCGGCCACTGGCCGCTGCGCACGCGCTGGTAGGCCGCCACGATCGTGCCCACGCGCGCGGAGAGGCGCGTCGACTTGCGCAGCGTCGCCGCCGCGTTCACCAGGTTCGCGTCGGGATCGTGCAGGGTGAGGCCCGCGATCACCGCGTGCAGGAAGTCCATCGGGTGCACGCGCGTCGGCAGGCCGTGGAACCAGCCGAACGACTCGGGCGGCAGCGCCATCGAGTGGTGCAGATCGGTCGAGAATTCGTCCAGCTCGCGGCGCGTCGGCAGCCAGCCGTACCAGAGCAGATAGACGAGCTCTTCGAACGTCGCGTTCGCGGCGAGGTCTTCGATCGTGTAGCCGCGCAACAGCAGCGTCGAGCCCTGGATCGAGCTGATCGACGTCGTACACGTGACGACGCCCTCGAGGCCGCGGTCGATCGCGCCATCGTATTCCGGTGCCTGGTCGTTCACGGTCGACTCCCCTGCCCTTGCTCCACTCGCCCCCGTCCGACATGAGACCGCACATCGCGTGTCCCCGCCAGCTTGGCGTCGATGCGACGCTGCAGGTAGGGCGAGAAGTGACCCCGATAGCGCTCCCAGAGCTCGGGCCGGCTCCAGTCGTCGCCCGACACCGCACGGCGACACGTCGGCGCGCCACAGCCGCACGGAAACTGGTCGTAGGGCGTGCCGTCGCTCATGGCGTAGTCGAACGTGATCTCGTCGCCCGGCTCGATGCGGCGCAGCGCGACCAGCGCGATCTGCCCCGACAGCCCGCAGTTCGGGTCGCACGAGTGGTTCACCCAGTCGGCGGCGCCGTCGCGGCTCGATACCAGGTACAGGTCCTCTTCGACCTGCAGGGTCAGGAGCCGCTGCGCGGCCGAGAGCGAGTCGAGCGCCGCGGCCGGCACGACCTCGCCGCCGAACACCACGACGACCTCGCCCGCCGAGATGGCTTCGCGCGCGACCAGCGTCCGCCCGCCCTTCGCTTCGATGCGGCGTCCCTCGAGCTTGGGCGAGTGGTAGGACGTCGATTTCGGGAGCACGGCGGGATCGTAGGAGACCGCCGACCGGCTGCGCCAGTCGTGCGAGAATCCTGCGCATGTCGAACGCAGAAGCGTCGCTGCGCGAGGTGGCCGGCTGGCTGCGCGAGGCGCGCCGGATCGCCGTGCTGACGGGCGCCGGGATCTCCACCGAGTCGGGCATCCCGGACTTCCGCGGCCCGAACGGGGTGTGGACCAAGAACCCGGGCGCCGAGAAGCTGGCCACCCTGTCGCACTACGTCGCCGACAAGGGCGTGCGCGAGCGCGCCTGGCGCCACCGCCTGGAGTCGCCGGCGTGGAAGGCCGAGCCGAACGCCGGCCACCGGGCGCTCGCGAAGCTGGAGCAGACCGGTCGGCTCCTGTGCCTGATCACGCAGAACGTCGACGGCCTGCACCTGGCCGCGGGCACCTCGCCCGCGCGGCTGGTCGAGATCCACGGCTCCATGCGCGAAGTCGTGTGCCTCGACTGCGGCGAGCGCGCGCCCATGGAGCGCGCGCTCGCGCGCGTGTCGGCCGGCGAGAGCGACCCGCCCTGCCGCTCGTGCGGGGGGATCCTGAAATCGGCCACGATCTCGTTCGGGCAGAATCTGGTCGCGCACGAGCTCCAGCGCGCCGAGCGCGCCGCGAACGAGTGCGACCTGATGCTCGCCGTGGGAACCACCTTGTCCGTGTACCCGATCGCCGCGGTCGTGCCGATCGCGAAGCGCGGCGGCGCGCGCGTGGTGATCGTGAACGGCGAGCCGACCGAGATGGACGACCTCGCCGACGCGGTGATCCGCGGACCCATCGGCGAGATCCTGCCGCGCCTCTGCGAGTGAGCCGGATCGCGCTCGAGGTGAGCTCCGCCGCGGGGCGGCCGCCGTTCGGCGGCGTCGGCGGCACGATCCGCGGGCTGGTGTCGGCGCTGCTCGCGGAAGACCCGAGGACGGACTACGCGCTGTGCACGCGGTTCTCGCGCTGGCGCAAGGGCGAGCTGTTCCGGCCGCGCGCGCCCAACGCGCACGTGCGGGTTCTCGTCGATCCGCTGAACGCGCTCCTCATCCCCGGCACGGCGCTGTTCCACGCAATGGGCGTGTACGTGCCGAAGACGCCGCGCGTGCCGAAGCTGGTCACCATCCACGACCTGAACGCGGTGCGGAACGCCGCGTGGGTGAGCGAGCACTGGCGCGAGCGCCGCGGCGGGCGGATCGCGGACGCCGTCGCGCGTGCCGACCACGTGGTCACGTACAGCGCCTTCACCGCGGGCGAGGTGTGCGAGGAGTACGGGCTCGCGCCGCCGCGCGTGCATCCGGTGCATCTCGGTGTCGACACCGAGCGGTTCCACCCGTCGCCGCCCGAGGCGATCGCGAAGCTGCGGGAACGGCACGGCGACTACGTGATCGCGATCGGGCTGCTCACGCCGCGCAAGAACTTCCCGGCGCTGGTGGCGGCGCTCGGGCAGCTGCCGGAGCTGCGGCTCGTGCTGGTCGGCCGCGGCACGGACGGCGAGCGCGAGGTCGAGGCGGCGCTCGATCGGCACGGCGTACGCGCGCGCACCACGCGGCTCACCGGGATTCCCGAGGCGGAGCTCGTGGCGCTGCTCGGCGCGGCGCGCGCGTGCGCGGTGCCGAGCCTGTACGAGGGCTTCGGGCTCACCGTGCTGGAGGCGATGGCGTGCGGCACGCCGGTCGTGTGCTCGAACGCGGCGTCGCTGCCGGAAGCCGCGGGCGACGCGGCGCTGCTCGTCGATGCGCGCGAGCCGGACGCGCTGGCCGAAGCGCTGCGCCGCGCGACGGGCGACTCCGCGCTTCGCGCCGAGCTGGTGGCGCGAGGGCTCGCGCGCGCGAGAGAGATGTCGTGGACCGCCTCGGCGCGGCGACTCCGCTCGGTGTACCGCGCCGTCGCGGGCGTCTAGCCGCGCGCCCCGAAGCGGCTGCCCGACTCGTAGCGGCGCAGCCCGAGCGCGAAGATCCCCACCGCGACGGCGCCCCAGGCGACGGCGCCCGCCAGCGCCCCCGCGCAAGTCCAGACACTCGGCGCGCGCACGACCGCGACCGGCAGGAAGCCCACGGCCGCCGCAGGCAGCAGCGTGTAGAGCAGCAGCTGGATCGCGCCGCCGAACAGCGGCTGCGGATACAGCGCGAAGTTCAAGGTGAAGTCGCGCAGCTGCAGCGCGAGCTGCTCCACGTCGCCCAGCCAGAAGGCGAGGCTCTGGAACGCGAGCGACGACGCCGCGAACGCGACCGCGCTCGCGGCGATCGCCAGCGCGATGAACGGCGCGTTCGCCCAGTCCAGCCGCCCGGCCAGCCACAGCATGCCGATGCCGCTCGCGAGGTCGCCCCAGCCCGACGCGGCGCTCGCCGAGCCGGCCCAGTGCAGGAGCGGCGACTTCGGCTGTACCAGCAGCGGGTCGAGCTCGCCGTCGACGATCCCGCGCGCGAGCGTGCGCGCGCCGCCGGCCAGCGCGACCGCCAGGCCGAAGCCCGGCGCAACTACACCGAATAGTGTCAGCATGTCGTCGACGCGCCAGCTGCCCAGCGTCTTGAACCGCGCGAACAGGATCCACCACATGGTGAAGAACGCGAAGTTGTTCCCCGCCATGAACGCCGCCTGCAGCCAGAACGACGCGCGCAGCGCCAGGCTCGCGCGCAGATTCGTCACCACGAGCGCGCGCGCGAAGCGCAGGTTCGCGATCAGCCTCTGCATCGCTAGCCTCCGTTCACCGACAGCCGCGCGCGCGCGCCGCGCGACAGCGCGACGAGCCCCGCGGCCAGCGCCGCCGCCCAAGCGAGTCCGCCCGCCGCGTTCACGAGCGCCCTGCCCGGCGCGAAGCCGAACGCCATGCTGCCGGGTCCCCAGCACATGTACGGGAACGGCGTCGCGCGGGCGACCCGCTGCAGCCACTCGGGGTAGAGCTCGAGCGGGAACAACAGCCCGCCCAGCACGAACATCAGCTTCTGCCAGATCCAGAAGAACGGCATCGAGTCGACCACCCAGAACGACGTCACGCCGATCGCGGTCACGGACAGCAACAGCAGCACGCACGCCAGCAACACCAGCGGCAGCGCCAGCAAGAGCCCGCGCGGGTCGGCCGGCAGGCCGCCCGCGATGAAGTAGGCGAACGTGAACGCGCTCGAGCCGACGAACACGAGTCGCGTGGCCGTCTCGCCCGCGGCTTCCGCCAGGTGCGCGCCCACGTACGCCACGGGCCGCACCAGGCGCACCGCCACGTCGCCGGAGCGCACGTCGGCCTCGATGGCGAGGAACGCCTGCGGCACGGACAGCACCGGCCACTCCGTCAGCGCCAGGTACCAGATCAAGTCGCGCGGGCCGATCCCGGGCAGACCGTCGCGCGGGCCGATCGCGGCCCAGATGCGCGAGAACACGAACAGGACGATCCCGATGAACACGGTGCGGCCCAACAGCGACCAGCGCTGCGCGCGCGCACGCCGCCCCGCTGCCCGCGCAAACGCGAGATACTTGGCAGTCACTCGGCCCAGCCGTTGCGCGGTCATCCCGTAGCCTCCGCGGGCGCGGCGCCGGCGTAGATCGCGGTCACGATCTCCTCCATGGGCGGGTCTTCGACCGACAGATCGAGCACGCGCGCACTCGCCACGATGCGCGACACCACGCGGTCGACGCCGATCGCGCGCAGATCGACCTCCAGCTCGGTGCGGTGCGGCGCGCTCGGCAGCTGCACCACGCCCGGCAGATCGAACGAGAGCTCCGCCTCCTCCGACACCACCGAGATGCGCTTGCGCGGGATGAAGCTCTTGCGCAGCGCGTCGACCGGCCGGTCCAGCAGCAGCCGGCCGCGGTGGATCACGAGCACGCGCTCGCACACGCGCTCCATGTCGCCGGTGTCGTGCGAAGTGAGCAGCACCGTGCAGCCGTCGCGCAGGCACCGCTCGCGCACCAGGTCGCGGATGGTCGCCTTCGCCACCACGTCGAGGCCGATCGTCGGCTCGTCGAGGAACAGGATCTCGGGGCGGTGCAACAGGCTCGCCGCCAGCTCGCAGCGCATGCGCTCGCCCAGCGAGAGCTGGCGCACGGGCTTCTGCGCGACCTCGGCGATGTCGAACGCGCGCACCAGCTCGTCGCGGCGCGCGCGGTACTCCGCGGGCTCGAGCTCGTACACGCGCGCGAGCAGGTCGAACGTGTCGAGCGCGGGCAGGTGCAGCCACAGCTGCGAACGCTGCCCGAAGACGGCGCCGATGCGGTAGCCGAGCGCGCCGCGGTCGCGGCCGGGCTCGAGCCCCGCCACGCGCACGCGGCCGGACGTGGGGCGCAGGATGCCCGACAGCACCTTCAGCGTCGTCGACTTGCCCGCGCCGTTCGGCCCGACGAACGCCACGCGCTCGCCCGGCGCGATCGCGAACGACACGCCGTCGACCGCGACCACGTCGCGCATGCGCGGCGCGAAGAGTCCGCGCAGTGCGCCGGCGAGGCCCTGCGTCCGCTCGCTCACGCGAAACACCTTGCGCAGGCTGTCGAGCTCGATGGCCAGGTCCACGGCGAAGTCTCCTGAAACGCCGAACGCCCTTCCGGGAGGTCCGGAAGGGCGTTCGGCGAAAACCGAGATGTGCCCTTCCGGCTACACGACGAGGATCTCCATCGCGGCCGCGAACGGGGCCGTCGACTTCGTCGTGCAGCAGTGAGTCGGGTGGGGCATCGGGAGCCGAGAATCTCGCGGCACGTCGTGAATGTCAAGACGCCGCTGTGCTATGTCTGCGCGCCGCATGAGGGAGAGCCGCACCGGCTTCGCGCTCGGCCTGCTGGCGCTGTTGGCGGCGCTGGCGTTCGCGCTGTTGCTGGGCCTGCGCGCCGACCCGATGGATCGGTCGAGCGAAACGCGCTGCGTCGAGGTCGTGCGCCGCATGGTCGAGACGCGCGAGCTCCTCGTGCCGTACTTCGGCGACAAGGTGCGGCTCCAGAAGCCGCCGCTCTTCTACTGGGCGGGCGCTGCCGCCGCGACACTTTTCGGTGAAACGGGGCCGCTGCCCGTGCGCACCGTCTCGGTCTGCGCGGCGCTCGGCCTGGTCGCGCTGGTCGGTCTCTGGGGCCGGAGCCTCGGCGGCGGTGGCGCCGGCCTGTTGGCCGCGGGCCTGCTCGCCGTGATGGTGCAGGTACACACGTCGGGGCGGCGGGGCGACGCCGAGATGCTGCTCGCCCTGCTCTCGACGGCGGCGCTCTTCTGCTTCGACCGCATCGCCGACGGCGGCTGGCGCCGCGGGCTGTGGGCGTTCGCCGTGCTCGCGGGCCTGGCCTTCCTGACCAAGGCCACGGCGATCGTCTTCACGATCGCGCTACCCATTCTGGTGTACCTGGCGCTCGAGCGGCGCTTGCGGGCGCTGCGCGAGCGCAGCGTGCTCGCCAGCCTGGCCCTCGCCGCGGGGATCGGGATCTCCTGGTACGTGGCGATCCTCGTGTTCGTGCCTGGCGCGCTCCAGCTGTTCCGCGACGCGCTGCTCCTGCCGCTGGGCAGCGGCGAGGCGCGCGCCGCGGCGCACTTCCGTCCCGTGTGGTGGTACCTGTCGGTGCTCCCGGCGCGCGCGCTGCCCGCGAGCATCGCGCTGCCGCTCGTGCTGTGGCGGCTCGGGTCGACGCGCCTGCAGCGGGGCGAGCCGCGCCGGCGTTTCGCGGCGCTCGTGTTCCTGGTGCCCTTCGCGGCGTTCTCGCTGTTGCCGCAGAAGCAGAAGCACTACACGCTGTCGATGCTGCCGGGGCTGGCGCTCTGCTCCGCCGACGCGCTCGCCGCCGCGGCGCGCGAATTCGGCGCGCGCTTCCGCTGGGGCCTGCGCGTGCTCGGTCCGCTCGGCGCGGCCGCGTGCGCCACCGGCGCGGTGCTGCACGCGCTCTTCTTCCACTGGCTCGACGACCTGTCGCCCCTGGCGAGCGCGGCGTGCGTCGCCCTGCCCTTCACCGCGTTCGCGCTCGCGGGCGCCGCGGCGCTCGCGGCGCGGCCGGGCGCGGCCGCGGCCGGGCTGCTCTTCGGCTTCGTGCTGCTCGCCGGGCTCGAGAACGGCGCCATCGAGCCGCGCGCGACCGAGCTCGCGAAGACGTACGCCACGCTGCCGATCGACGAGCGCGAGCGCCTGGTCTTCCTGTCGCGCGACCACCCGGACTTCGCGCGGCTGTTCTTCTGGCTGCAGGCGCAGGTGGCGAACGACGACGACTGACTCGCGTCAGGCGTCGTCGCGCGTGCCGACGCGGATGGTGCGCTTCGACAGCCAGTACACCCCGGCCAGGTCGAACACCGTGCGGCGCAGGCGCGCGAAGTTCGTGTACTTCGAGCGGCCGGCCACGCGCGCGCGGTGGTTCACGTCGACCTCGCGCACGGTGAGGCCCTGATAGCGGAACAGCGCCGGCAGGAAGCGGTGCATGCCGTCGAAGCGCGGCAGCGCCAGCAGCGCCTGCGCGGGGAAGAGCTTCAGCGAGCAGCCCGTGTCCGACGCGCCGTCGCCGAGCACGCGGCTGCGGATCGCGTTCGCGAAGCGCCCCGCGAGCCGACGCCAGACGGTGTCGCGCCGCTTCGCGCGCTTGCCGATCACCACGTCCACGTCGCGCGCCAGCGCGACCAGCCGCGGGATGTCCGCGGGGTCGTTCTGCAGGTCGCCGTCGATCGTCGCCACGTGGCTGTGCCGCGCCGCGCGCACGCCCGCCACGAGCGCGGCGGATTGGCCCTGGTTGCGGTCGAGCGGCACGAGCCGGAAGCCGGGCCGGTGCTCGACGGCCTCGAGCACGCGCTTGCGCGTGCCGTCGCGGCTGCCGTCGTCGACGAAGATCACCTCCCACGGCAGGTCCAGCGCCGCGAGCGCGGCCGCCAGCTCGTCGCCGAGCGGAGCGATGTTGTCTTCCTCGTCATAGACGGGGACGACGACCGACAAGCCCGAGAGCGGCCGGCTCACGCGCTCTCGCGCTTGCGCAGCACGAGGTTGCGCGCGTAGACGAAGAAGCCCATGGACTGGCCCAGCGTGAACACGACGTCCCTACGCCAAAGTGCGTAGGCCAGGAGCAGCGCCGAGCCCAGGATCGACAGGTACCAGAACGCGCCGGGCACCACGCTGCGGCCCGCGCGCTCGGACTCGATCCACTGCACCAGGAACCGCGCCGAGAACACGAGCTGGCCCACGAAGCCCACGATCACCCAGGGATGGCTCGCGCCCTCGATCATTTCGTTGATCAGCGTGTTGAACATCGCTCCCCCTACCCCCCGGGCTCAGGATACCGCACCGAGCTCGACCCACCCGACGGCGAGAGCGGCCGCGAATGCACCCGTGAGCGCCAGCCGATACCAGCCGAACGGCTCCAGCCCGCGCCGGTTGAGGAAGCCGACGAGCCAGCGCACGGCGAGCGCCGCCGAGACCGTCGCCACCGCGATCCCCAGCAACACGGGCGCCACGCCGAGCGTCGCCACCGCCTCGCGCTCCTTGAACAGCTTCCACGCGGTCGCGGCGCCGAGCGTCGGCAAGCCGAGCAGGAACGAGAACTCCGCCGCGTCGCGCGGGCGCAGCCCGGCGAGCAGCCCGCCCGCGATGACGACCATGGAGCGCGACATGCCGGGCCACAGCGCGAGACACTGCATCGCGCCGATCCACGCCGCCGTCGACAGGTCGATCGATTCGATGCCGCGCGACTCCGCGCCGGGGATGCGCCCGCGCAGGCGGTGCAGCGCGATCATGAACACGCCGCCGCCCGCGAGCGCGCCCAGCACCGGCAGCGGATGGAACAGGTTGCGCTCGATCCAGTGGTCGAGCGCGAGCCCGACCACGGCGGCGGGCAGGAACGCCACGCCCAGGTTCACGAGCAGGCGCAGCCCCACCGGATCGCGCCCCAGCACGCCTCGCAGCATCGCCAGCACGTGCTGCCAGTAGAGCCCGAGCACGGCCAGGATCGCGCCGCCCTGGATCACGATGGTGAAGGCGTCGAGGCCTTCCTTCGCGTCCGGGGTGCGCACGCCCAGCAGCGACTCCGCGAGGATCAGGTGCCCCGTCGAGCTCACCGGCAGATACTCGGTGACGCCCTCCACCAGGCCGAGCACCACGGCCTGCCAAGACTCCAACATGTGCACTCCCGCGGGGGGCGCGCAGAGTAACGAATCTCAATCGAGCCGCTTGCGGAAGCGCAGCACCGCGAGGCCGAACGAGGCCGCGAAGAAGATGAGAAGCGCTCTAACGTCGCCGGACACGTCGCCGAGCGTGGCGCCGCGCAGCACGATGCCGCGCACGATTCGCAGAAAGTGCGTGAGCGGCAGGACCTCGGCGAGCCACTGCGCGGCCCGCGGCATGCCGTCGAACGGGAACATGAAGCCCGACAGCAGGATCTGCGGCAGGAACGTCACGAACGCCATCTGGAAGGCCTGGAACTGCGTCTGCGCGACGGTCGAGATGAGCAGCCCGAGCGTGAGCGCCGCCGCGACGAACGCGCCCGCCGCCAGGTAGAGCACCGCCAGGTTGCCCGCGATCGGCACGTCGAACAGCACGCGCCCGAGCAACAGGATGAGCGTCATCTGCGCGTAGCCGATCGCGACGTACGGCGCGATCTTGCCGACCATCAGCTCGGGCGTCTGCACGGGCGTGGTGATGAGGAGCTCGAGGTTCCCCCGCTCGCGCTCGCGCACGATCGCCACCGCGGTGAACAGCACGAGCGTCAGCGTCAGGATCACGCCGCACAGCGCGGGCACGATGTGCACGGGCGAGCGGCGCTCGGGGTTGTAGTAGGCGCGCAGCTCGAACACCGGCGGCGGCTCGAGCGCCGCGGCGAGCGGCGGGGCGAAGCGGCGCTCGCCCGGCAGCGACACCAACGCGTGTACGGCGGAGAGCACCACCGGGTCCGCGCCATCGACGAGCAGCTGAGCGCTCGGCCGGTCGCCCGCGGCGCGGCGGCGCTCGAAGTCCGCGGGGATCGCGATGCCGACCGAGATCTGCCCCGCCACGAGCATGCGTTCGAGCTCCTGCACGGAGCGCGTCGCGGCGACGACGTCGATCACCTGCGTGGCCTGCGCGTCGGCCACGAGCCAGCGCGACGCCTGCGTGCCCGACAGGTCGGCGACGGCCGCGCGCAGGTGCCGCACGTCCTGGTTGATCGCGTAGCCGAACAAGAGCGTCATCATCAGCGGCACGCCGAGCACCATGCCCCCGGTGAGGCGGTCGCGGCGCAGGTGGACGAGCTCCTTCCGCGCGATCGCGGCGATGCGCCCGAGCGAGTCGCGCAGCCGGGTCACGCGGCATGCTCCGCCGGCACGTGCTGCGTGGCGGCCACGAAGACGTCTTCGAGGCTCGCGCGCGCGAGCGACACGCGGCCGGCCACGTGCGCTCGCTCGAGCGCGTGCGCGAGCGCAGCCGCGGGATCGGCGAGGCTGCGGTCGACCAGCGCGTGCAGGCGCGCGCCGAGCTGCGCGACGCTCTTCACCGCGGGCAGGCGCTCGAGCACGGCGCGCGCGGCGTGCGCCTCGGCGCCTTCGATCTCGACGACGGAGGCGTCGATGTCGCGCATGAGCCGTTCGGGCGCGCCGCTCGCCACCACGCGCCCGCGGTCGAGGATCGCGAGCCCGTGGCAGCGCTCGGCCTCGTCCATGAAGTGCGTCGACACGAGGATCGTGGTGCCGTGCTCGACCAGCCGGTAGAGCGTCTCCCAGAAGTCGCGCCGGCTCTGCGGATCCACGGCGCTCGTCGGCTCGTCCAGGAACAAGAGCTCGGGCTTGTGCAGGGTCGCGGCGGCCAGCGCGAGCCGCTGGCGCTCCCCGCCCGACAGCGTGCCGGAGCGCTGACCGCGCAGCTCGCGCAAGTGGAAGTCGCCGAGCAGCTGCTCGATGCGCGCGCGCGCGGCGGCGCGCGGCAGCGAGTAGATCTCGGCCATGAACGCCAGGTTCTCGTCGACGGAGAGGTCCTCGTACAGCGAGAAGCGCTGCGTCATGTAGCCGATCTTGCGGCGCAACGGCTCGGCGTCGCGCGGCACCTCGAGCCCGAGCACCGTGGCCGAGCCCGCAGACGGCGTGAGCAGCCCGCACAGCATGCGGATGGTCGTCGACTTGCCGCTGCCGTTCGGGCCGAGGAAGCCGTAGATGGCGCGGCGCGGGATCTCGAGGTCGACGCCGTCGACGGCGGTGGTCTTGCCGAAGCGCCGCGTGAGCCCGCGCGTGCGGATCGCGAGCTCTTCCGTCATCGCGCGCTCGCGACGGGCGCCTCGAGCTCGAAGCGCACCTCGACCGGCACGCCCGTCGGCAAGTCGTCCGCGGCTGGGCCCGAGACCTGCACCTCGGCCAGGTACGAGAGCCGGCCGCGGTCGTGCTGCGTCAGCGCGAAGTACGGCGTGAACGCGGCGTCGTGCGAGAGCTTCCGCACGGTGCCCTCGACCACGCCCGCGCGCCCGGCGATCGTGACACTCGCGCGTGTACCCGGCTCGATGCGCGCGCGCACGGCCTCGGGCACGTATACGCGCGCGTACGGCGGATCGGCGGCGAGCATGACCGCCACCACGGCCCCCGCGGGCGGGCGCTCGCCCAGCTTGAACGGCAGCGCGTCGATGCGCCCGGCGCGCGGGGCCCGCACGGTGAGGCGCTCGAGCCGCACCTCGACGTCCGCCAGCGCGCTCTCCTGCGCAGCGAGCGCGGCGCGCGCCTGGTCGAGCTCCTCGGCGGTCGTGCCGCGCAGCATCTCCTCGAGCGCCGCGCGCGCCTGGTCACGGCGCGCCAGCGCCTGGTCGCGCTGCGAGCGCATCAGGTCGCGCCGCGCCGCGGATTCGAACGCGTGCTGCTCGAGCGCCTTCGAGCGGTCGTACTCGAGGTTCGCGTTGGCGAGAGCGCTCTCCGCGCCCGCCAGGTCGGCGCGCGCCTGGCGGATGCGCTCCGCACGCGGGCCGCGCTCGAGCTCGGCGAGCCGCGCGGCGAGCTGGTCGCGCGACGCACGGGCCCGCGCCACCTGCGCGCCGAGCCGGCGCGAGTCGAGCACCAGGACCTCGTCACCCGCGGCGACGACGTCGCCCTCGCGCACGGAGACCGACAGGATCGGCTCGTCCGACTCCGCGACGAGCTCGATGCGATCGCGCTCGAGCGTGCCCACGGCCGGGATGGCAGCGGGGTCGCGCCGGCAGGCGGCCAGCAGCGCAAGACACAATAATGTGTGGGATCGCCTCATGACGCCTCCGCGCGGCGGCGCACGCCGTCGAGGAAGAGCCGCGTCGTGTGATCCGCCAGGCGCTTTGCGAACGCATCGTCGAGCTCGTAGCCGAGCACCTTGCCCATCACCGGGTGCACGAGGAACGGGAACACCGACATGCCCGCGAGCGACAGCACGGCCAGGCGCGGCTCGAGCTCGGCGCGCAGCGCCCCGCTCTGTACCTCGCTCGCGAAGAGCGCCTGCAGGAGCGGCAGCCCGCGCCGCGCGAAGCGCTCCACGAAGCGGGCGCGCGCCGCCGGCCCGGCGGTCACGACTTCGCGCAACAAGAGCGCCGGCACCCACGGCTGGCTCGAGATCGTGGCGATGTACATCTGGATCAGCGCCTCGAGCGGCGCGGTCGTGCGGGGCGACGCAGCGCCGAGCTCGCGCACGCGCGCGATGAGCCCCTCGAAGACGTCGTCGAGCATCGCCTCGTACAAGCCCTGCTTGCCGCCGAAGTAGTACGAGATCATCCCCGGCGTCACGCCGGCCGCGCGCGCGACCTCGCGGATGCCGACCTCGCCGAAGCCGCGCGCCGCGAAGAGCTGCTTCGCCGCCTCCACGAGCTCGCGCCGCACGTCCTCGGCCGCCTTCCCGGCCGGGGGCCGCCCCGGCCGCCGCAGGGCCTGCTTCCGCTTCGTTCCCGGCATGACCCAAAATTAATCGATCGATCGATTAATTGTCAAGGGCAGCCCTTTGGAAGGGATCCGGGCCCGGGCCTACGTTTGCGCCCGCTTCACCAGGCCCGTGGTCGAGCGGCCCTCGACCAGCGGCACCAGCTCGACGCGGCCGCCCCACTTGCGCACGAGGTCCCAGCCGACGACTGCGCGCTTGGTCTTGTAGTCGGCGCCCTTGGTCAGCACATCGGGGCGCAGCGCGCGGATCAGTCCCAGCGGCGTGTCCTCGTCGAACAGCACCACCGCGTCGACACAGGAAAGTGACGCGAGGATCTGCGCGCGGTCGAGCTCGCTCTGCAGCGGGCGGCCCGGGCCCTTCAGCCGGCGCACCGACGCGTCGGTGTTCACGCCCACGACGAGCGCGTCGCCGAGCCGCCGCGACGACTCCAGGTAGCGCACGTGGCCCAGGTGCAGGATGTCGAAGCAGCCGTTCGTGAACACGACCGAGCGCCCCTCCGCGCGCAGGCGCGCGGTGAGCGCGGCCGCGCCGTCGCGGTCGAGCACGCGGCCGGCCGACGGCACGTTGACCTGGCCGAGCACCGTGAGGATCTCCGAGCCCGTGACCGTGGCGGCGCCGAACTTGCCCACCTTCACGCCCGCGGCCACGTTGCCGAGCCACGCGGCCTCGCCGATCTCGGCGCCCGCGGCGAGCGCGAGCGCCACGGTCGCGCCAGCGACGTCCCCTGCCCCGGTCTCGTCGACGAGCTCCTTCGCGTGCGCCGGGAACGCGAGGGGCCCGGAGCCGCGGCTCGCCAGCACCATGCCCTGCGGCCCGCGCGTGACGAGCACGTGCGCGACGTCGAGCTCTTCGGCGATCTCCGCGGCGACGCGCTGCACGCCCGCTTCGTCCGGCAGCGCAGCCTGCGCGAAGCGCTCCGCCGCGCGCAGGTTCGGCTTCAGCACCGTGGCGCCGCCGAACGCCTTCCACGGCAGGTCCTTCGGATCGACGAGCACCGGGCGTCCGCGCGCGGCGGCGAACACCGCGCGGCACACGGCCGGCGACAGCACACCCTTCGAGTAGTCCGACAGCACCACCGCGTCGGCGCGCTTCACGGCCCGAGTCACTGCCGCGCAGAGCCGCTTCTCGAGCTCGGGCGAGAGCGGCGCGACGGTCTCGCGGTCGAGCCGGATCACCTGCTGCTGGCGGGCGACGATGCGCGTCTTGCGCGTGGTGCGGCGGCCGCGGTCGACGAGGATGCCCGACTTCGCGATCCCGAGGCTCTCGGCTTCGCTCTTGAACAGCTCGCCGTCCGCATCGGCGCCGACGACGGTGCAGAGAATCGAGTGCGCGCCCAGCGCGACGAGACACTTCGCGACGTTGGCCGCGCCGCCGAGCACGAATTCCTCGCGCTCCACGGCCAGCACGGGCACCGGCGCCTCGGGCGAGATGCGCTCGACCTCGCCCGTCACGTACGCGTCGAGCGCCGAGTCGCCGACCACCAGCACGCGCCGGCCGACCATCGCACCGAGCAGCTCGCGCACGCGCGCGAGCGAAGGCTCGCGGAACGAGGTCTCGGCGCCGTTCCGCCGCGTCACGAGAGCGCCCCGCCGTAGCGCGACCAGATGCGCGCGACCTCGACGAACGCCACGAAGAAGTCCGTGGCTCTCACGCGCGAGCCCGCCACGTCCTCCCAGCACTCGAGCGGCAGCTCGTACAGGGCGCCCGCGCCGCGGCCCGCGGCGAGGAAGCGCGCGAGCAGCTCGACGTCGAAGGTCCAGTTCACGCAGAACGGCGCCTCGAACAGCACGGCGAGCTCAGGCCGGTTGCGCAGGAGCTTCGCGCCGCACTGCGTGTCGTACACGGGAAGGTGGAGCACCTGTGACACGGCAGTGGCGAACACGCGGCCGAGATAGTGGCGCACGGGGCTGCGCCGCACGCGCCGGCCGAGCAGCTGCACGCGCGCGCCCATCACCAGCTCCACGTGCGGCCGCGCCGCGAGGAGCGAGGTGAAGCGCGGAATCTCGTCGAGCGGCGTGGCGAGGTCGGCGTCCCAGTAGCCCACGTGCTCGGCGCTCGACTTGAACGCCGTGCACATGCCGCGGCGCACGGCCTCGGCCTTGCCGCCGTTGCGCTCGAGGTCGAGCACGCCCACGCGGCCCGGCAGCTCGCGCTCGAGCTCGCGCAGGCGCTCGAGCGTGGCGTCGGTGCTGCCGTCGTTCACGAACAGGAAGTCGACCGAGGGCGTGCGCGCGCAGAAGGCGCGGAACGCGTCGCCCGGCAGGCGGCTCGCTTCGTTGAAGCACGGCACGACGAGCTGTGTTTCGCCCATTCCCTCCCCCGGTCGGAAGAGCGTAGCGAGTGGCGCCTGCCCCGTCTGCGGGCAGCCGCTGCTCGCGGAGCGGGCGGACTCCCACCCGGCGGACCGGCTGCGGCGCGCGCGCAGCCGGCACGCAGCTTGCGTCGTGCCGGCGCGTGGTGAGAGTCGCCGCCGTCATCAAGCCCTTCAAGCTCGACGAGCTCCGCGACTCGTTGAACCAGATCGGCGTAGAGGGCATGACGGTGACCGAAGTGCGCGGCTTCGGGCAGCAGCGCGGTCACGCCGAGCTGTACCGCGGCTCGGAGTACGTCGTCGACTTCCTGCCGAAGCTACGCGTCGAGCTGGTGATTCGCGACGACGAGCTCGTGAAGGTCACGAGCGCGATCATCGATGCGTGCCGCACCGGCAAGTTCGGCGACGGCAAGATCTTCGTGACCAGAGTCTCCGAAGTGGTTCGCATCCGCACTGGTGAGTGCGGCGAGGAAGCCCTGTCATGACTCCACCCGGCTAGGTTGGGGCCGGGGATGCCCGGACGAGCGGCGCGGAAGCGAGACTTCCGTCGCCGCGGAACGCCAGGCGCCGGCGGTGGAATCGCTCGATCGCCGTCTGGTGTCCGATGCTGATCCAGGTCGTCTCCGGGAGCTCCCGCTCGAGCAGCGCATAGAGCTGGCCCTCCGTGTCGCTGTCGAGCGCGGAGCTCGCCTCGTCCAGGAACAGCCACTTGGGCTTGTGCAGGAGCGCGCGCGCGAAGGCGAGCCGCTGCTGCTCGCCGGGCGACATGCTGCGCTCCCAGTGGTCGTCCTCGCCGAGCCGCTCGGCGAAGTGCTCGAGCCGGCAGGCCCGCAGCGCGGTGAGCAGCGCGTCGTCCGAGAACGCGCCGTCCTGCGACGGATACGAGAGCGCCGCGCGCAGCGTGCCGATCGGCAGGTACGGCTTCTGCGGCAGGAACAGACACTGCGAAGTGTCGGGCCGCTCGATGCTGCCCGCGCCGAACGGCCAGATGCCGGCGATCGCGCGGAACAGCGTGCTCTTGCCCGAGCCGGACGGCCCGGTCACCAGCACGGGTTCGCCCGGCGCGAGCTTCAAGTCGACGCCGTGGAGAAGCTCGGCGCCGTTCGGCAGCGCAACGGTGAGGTCGCGCAGCGCGATCTCGCCGTTCGCGCCGCGCTGGATGGCGATGCCCTCGTGTCCCGCCTCGGCGCGCACGAACACGAGCGCGCGCCGGAACGTGATGAGCCGGTCCACCGTCGCCTTCCACTCGGCGATGCTCACGTACGCCGACACGAACCAGGACATCGCCTCCTGCACCTGGCCGAACGTGTGCGAAATCTGCATCAGGTCGCCGAGCGCGATCTGCTTCGCGAAGTAGCGCGGAGCCGCGACGAAGAACGGAAACAGCACCCGGGCCTGCGCGTAGCTGAAGGTGAGCCCGCCGACCTTCTTCTGGCGGCGCATGATGCCCCACCAGTTCTGCCACACGAATTCGAAGCGGTCGCGCAGCCGGTGGGCTTCGTCGCGCTCGCCGCGGTACAGCGCGATTCCCTCGGCGTTCTCCCGCACGCGCACCAAGCCGAAGCGGAAGTCGGCCTCGTAGCGCTGGCCCAGGAACTTCAAGCCGGCGAGCGGCCGCCCGACGAGCTGCGTCAGCCAGGTGCCGACCACGGCGTAGAGCAGCGCCGCCCACACCATGTAGCCGGGAATCACGATCCCGACGCCAGGCACCGTCCAGGATCCGGACAGAGTCCAGAGGATCGTGATGAACGAGAAGAGCGTCACGATCGAGCTCAGGAGCCCGAGCGTCAGGTCGAGCGCGCCCGCCACGAACAGGTTCATGTCTTCCGCGATGCGCTGGTCCGGGTTGTCGGCGCCGGTCTGGTACAGCGGCAGGCGGTAGTAGGCGCGCTCGCCGAGCCAGTCCTCCACGTAGTGGTTCGTCAGCCAGCGCCGCCAGCGGATCTGCAGCATCTGCTGGAAGTAGGTCGCGTACACGTTGACCAGCACCCAGAACGTCGCGAGCACGGCGAAGCTGGCGATCTGGCGCCAGAAGGACGGCGCGTCGTAGTTCTGCAGCGCGTCGTAGAACCTGCGGTACCAGCTGTTGAAGGCGACGTTCAGGCCGACGGCGGCGAGATTCAGCGCCACGACCACGGCGGCGAGCCCTCGCGCCTGCCAGCGCTCGTCCGAGCTCCAGTACGGCGCGGCCAGCGTGCGAAAGTCGCGCAGGAACTCCGGAAGCTTTTCCGTCACGAGCAGGACTCCTCCAGCAAGGGCGCGAGAGAGTACCCTTCGGGTGATGCGGAGGCGCACATGAAGTGGGAAGGCGAGCGCGAGAGCGAGGAGGTCGAAGACCGGCGCGGCATGAGCCTTGGACGCGGCGGCGTCGCAATCGGTGGAGGCGGTCTCCTCTTGGTGCTCTTGTTCTCCGTCCTCACCGGCACCGACCCGACGCAGGTGCTGCAGGTGGTCCAGGGTGTCTCGAACGTCGACACGGGTCCGCAGCCGGCGGGCCCCATGGGCGCGCCTTCCGACCAGGAGGGGAAGTTCGCGTCGGTCGTGCTCGCTTCGACCGAAGACGTGTGGGGCGAGATCTTCGCCCAGCGCGGGCAGCGCTACGAGAAACCGAAGCTCGTGCTGTTCTCCGGCGCCGTGCGCTCGGCATGCGGCACCGCGCAGTCGGCCGTCGGGCCCTTCTACTGCCCGCGCGACTCACAGGTGTATCTCGACCTGGGCTTCTTCCAGGAGCTGTCGGACCGCTTCGGCGCGCCCGGCGACTTCGCGCGCGCGTACGTGGTGGCGCACGAGGTCGGCCACCACGTGCAGAACCTGCTCGGCATCTCGGACCGGGTCGAGAGCGCGCAGGGCCGCGGCTCCCGCGAAGAGGCGAACGAGCTGTCGGTGAAGCTGGAGCTGCAGGCCGATTGCCTGGCGGGCGTGTGGGGCCAGCGCGCGAACCAGCAGCACCGCTGGCTCGAGCCCGGCGACATCGAGACCGGCCTCGCGGCCGCGCAGGCGATCGGCGACGACACGCTGCAGCGTCAGGCGGGCGCGGCGGTGCAGCCCGAGAGCTGGACGCACGGCTCGTCGGCGCAGCGCGTGCACTGGCTCCGGACCGGGCTCGAGTCCGGCGACCTGTCGAAGTGCGACACGTTCGGAGACGGCTCGCTGTAGCGCGCTAGCTCGCGTAGTGCGGCGAAGACGCCTTCATGAAGCGCAAGAGCATCCGCAGACTCGCGATCGCGCGACCGGCGGAATCCTCGGCCGTGGAGTCGAACCACAGGTACTCGGTCTTCGGGCCCTGGCCCACGGCGGCGACGCGGCCCGTCACGGTGTAGGTCTCGTCCAGGCGGATCGGGCCGGCGGCGTGCGCGACCTCGATCGCGCCGAACAGGCCGACCGCCCGCCCCGTGTGCTCGCGCAGCACGCGCGTCGGCGGGGCCCAGAGCAGCTCGACCGCGGCCGAGGGCGCGGCGATCGGGCCGCCCCACGGCGATGCACCCGTGTACCAGTCGAGCGGGCCGCTGCACAGCCCGCGCGCGATGCGCTCCGCCTGGCGCTCCGGCCCGAGCCGCACCTTGGACGAGCCGAGCTCCGCGCCGGGCGCGAGCGCCCGCAGGATGCGCAGCTCGCGCGGGTCGCCGCCGCGCAGGTCGCGCGTGTGCAGCTCGGAGCGCGACGCGTCGCCCAGCGACGCCGTGCCCTCGCACACGTCCATGCCGTCCTCGCGCTTCATGTAGACACGGATCTGTGTCGCATCGGGTGCGGGCTCTTCGGCGTAGGCGCGCACCTTCTCGCGGTCGACCGTCGCGTTCAGGAAGTAGAGCGACAGCGCGCCCGTCTCGAAGAAGCGCGGTCCGAAGGCGCGCAAGAGCAGCGGCGGGAACTGGTCCATGTGGACGCTGCCCGCCACGGTGCCGCCGCGGAAGCCGAGCTTCGTCGCCGTCGCGTCGTCGTGGATGCTGCCCGCCTGCTCGGCCGCGCCGTTGCGCGCGGCGCGGAGCTCGCTCTCGATCGTCGCCATGGGCCGATTGTACGCCCGCCGCGGTAGACTCGGGGCCATGGAGAAGCTCCCCTACCCGGCCTTCGATTGCGACAACCACTACTACGAGGCGCTGGACGCGTTCACCCGGCACCTGGACCCGCGGCTCGGCTCGCGCTGCATCCAGTGGGCCGAGATCGGCGGGCGCCGCTACCACGTGGTCGCGGGGAAGGTCTCCCATGCCGTGGCGAACCCGACTTTCGACCCGATTGCGAAGCCGGGCGCGATGCACGAGTACTTCCGCGGCAACCCTAACAAGAAGTCGCCCATCGAGTTCCTGCGCGAGCGCGAGCCGATCCCGGCCGCGTACCGCGACCGCGACGCGCGGCTCGACGCCATGGACCGCCAGGGCCTCGAGGCGGTGTGGCTGTTCCCGACGCTCGGCGTGCTGTACGAGGAGCTCTTGAAGCACGACACGGAAGCCGTGGGCATCGCGTTCCGCGCGTTCAACCGCTGGCTCGACGAGGACTGGGGCGTCGCCTACCGCGGGCGGATCTTCGCGGCGCCCTACATTCCGATGTGTAGCCCCGAGATCGCGATCCGCGAGCTCGACTGGTCGCTCGAGCGCGGCGCACGCGTGGTGTGCATGCGGCCCGCGCCCGCGTGGACCTCGGCGGGGCCCCGCTCGCCCGGCGACGCGCTGTTCGACGGCTTCTGGGCGCGCGTGAACGAAGCGGGCGTCACGGTGGTCGTGCACGCCGGCGACAGCGGCTACAGCACGAACGGCTACGCGCGCGACGGCTTCGGCGCCACGTTCGAGCCCGGCGGCTGGAAGCCGACGATCAAGGCCTTCAACATCGAGCGCGCCGCACACGACTTCCTGATCACGCTCGTGTTCGAGAAGCTCTTCGACCGCTTCCCGAACCTGCGCATCGCGTCGGTCGAGAACGGCTCCGACTACCTGGCCGACCTGTTCAAGAAGCTGCGCTCCACCGCCAAGAAGATGCCCGGCTACTTCAAGGAAGACCCCGTCGCCACGTTCAAGCGCCACGTCTGGATCAACCCGTTCTGGGAGGACGACGTGAACGAGATCACCGAGCTCATGGGTGCCGAGCGCGTGATCTTCGGCTCGGACTGGCCGCACATCGAGGGCATGCCGCAGCCGCTCGACTACGTGGACGAGCTCGCGAAGTTCGACGCGCCCGCGAAGCAGCGCATCTTGCGCGACAACACGCGCGAGCTCAACGAGCTCCGCCCCACGGCTTGACCCGGGCGCTGCGGGCAGGCGCCCTCGCGGCCGCAGCGCTCGGCCTGTCGGGCTGCCTGCTCTTCCTGCCGATGCCGTCGCGCAAGTCGCCCGAACAGTCGCAGGCGAACCTGTTGCCCATGCCCGCGCCGCAGCCGCACCGGCCGCCGGGCCGCAGCGAGGACCAGCTCACGTCCGAGGTCAACGCGCTGGGCGACCGCATCGGCGGCTATCCGCCGCACTTCCAGAGCGAGGTCGAGCGCCAGGACGCCTACGACCGCTGGAGCGACCTGTTGCTCGACGCGCAGGCGCTGCCGTGGAGCACCGCGGGCGAGGCGACGCGCCTGGGTCTGCTCGGCGAGCTGTACCGCCAGGGCTTCGACATGGACGTGGCGAGCGCCGGCTCGCTCGCCGAAGCGACCCTGCTGCAGTGCATCGACCTGCACCCGCGCGCGATCAACTGCAACTGGTCGCTCGTGTTCCTCTATCTGTCAGTGACTCCGAGCGACGAACGGCTGAAGCAGGTGCGCTTCAGCCTGGACGTGCTGCGCCAGGAGCTCGGCCCTGCGCCGAACGAGGAGGTCGAGTACTACTCCGCGCTGTTGCGCGCGTTCAACGGCGACGTCGACGGCGCCCGCCGCCAGATCGACGCGTACTTCAAGGACTTCCCCCAGGGGCCGCACTCCGACGACCTGCACAAGCTCAGCTCCGAGATCGACGAGGCCGAGAGCAAGAGGAAGAAGGAGGCGAGCGCGCCGTGAGCGCGCCCGAGCGCCGGCCGCAGCTCTACGGCATCGGCACGTCGGTCTACGCGGAGCGCGCAGGCGAGATCCTGGTCTTGAAACGCGCGGGCGGCGCCGCGCTGGGCGCCTGGTATACACCAGGCGGTGTACTCGACCCGGGCGAGACGCCGGCCGAGTGCGCGCGCCGCGAGCTCTTCGAGGAGACTGGCCTCGCGCCGAGCGGGCCGCTGCGCCTGGTGAGCCTGGTGCCCATGCACGTCTACGGCGCCGACGGCTTCATCGCCGCCTTCGCGTGCGCTTGCGACGCCGGCGAGGTCCAGCTCAGCCCGGAGCACTCGGCGGCGCGGTGGATCGACCCGCGCGAGTACCGCGACCGCTACTTCGCGCCGGAGGGCCTCGCGAAGCTGCGCGCCGCCGAGCCGCGCATCGCCGAGATGGCCGCGGCCGTGCGGCGCTCGCTCGACGAGTATCTCGACTGGAAGGCCGGGCGCGCCTAGGAGGCCGGCCGCAGCTCGGCGAGGCGCGCCACCGCGCGCTCGCCGTCGTCGAGCTCGAAGAACTCGATGCGCTCGACCCGCCCGGCGTCGGTGGTCATCAGCACCAGGTGGGTCCCCTCGAACTCGCCGCCGTGCGCGAGCGTGCCGGAGACCTGCACCACGCTCACGACTCCGTACGGCTCGAGCGCCAGGCGGAACGGCGTGTCCACCTGCACCGCGGACGCCAGCTCGGCCAGCACCCGGACGCTGTCTGCGTAGGCCGGTCCCGCCAGCGCGCCGAGCCGCACCACCCGGCGATGGTCCTCGAGCACGAAGCCGTCCGCGAGGATCGCGCGCGCCCGCGCGCCGTCGCGCGCGTTGAAGGCGTCGTTCAGCTCGATGCCGGGCCGGAGCACCGCCGCGGCGAGCGGGTCGCGCGCGCACAGACCGTCGCGCAGCTCGCGCAGCGCGCGCGACCGCTCGGCGGGCGCGAACTCGCGGAGGACCGCGATGCGGCCCGCCGCGTCGAGCTCGACGAGCCAGAGTGACTCGCCCCCGGAACCTCGCACGAGCTCGAGTGCGGACTGCGCGTCGGCGGAGCCGACGATCGCACGAGTGACTCGTGCGCCGGTGGCCGCGCAGCGGCCGAGCGCAGCGAGCGCACGCTCGATTTCGGCGCCGCCGGCGCAGAGTGCCCGCGCGCCGGCTCCGTCGCCCGAGCCGAGCGCGGCGAAGAGCCGGTCCAGCGCAGCCGTCGCGGAGTTCGGCGCGGCGAACGGCGCGAGCCGCTCGGGTGCGCGAGCGAACGCGCCGAAGCACTCGCGGGCGCGCTCGAGCTGGTCGAGCTCGAACAGGTCGATCGACACGAGCCGCGCGCCGTCGTGGCGAGTCGCGCGCACGAACACGCGCTCGAACGCCCCGCCGTCGCGCAGCCGCCCGAAGCTGCGCGTGACGGCCAGCTCGCCCCGCTCGTCGGCGGCCAGCTCGTACAGCGACTCGGCCGCGGCGTCGGGCGACTCGGCGAACAGCGCCGCGAGCGCCGCCACGTAGGCTGCGGCGCCCTCGAGCCGGCCGAGACCCGTGCGGCGGTGGTCGTCGAAGACGAAGTCGCCGCGCAGCGCGCCGCGCACGCGCTCGAGGTCGCGCGCGTTGAAGATGCGGCGGAACTCGCGCATCGGCGATGGATCGGCGCGCTCGAGCAGCTCCGCGCTCGCGGCGCGCCGGTCGTCCGGATCGAAGTGCAGCACGGCGCGCAGCCGGCCCTGCGCATCGAGCTCGACGAGGCGCAGGAACTCGCCCTCGAACGCGCCTGCGCCCGCGCCGCCGCGGTAGCGGAAGCGCTCGAGCGCGAGGCGCTGGCCGCTCGTCGCGAGCAGCTCGCGGCCCCGGGCGATCTCGCCCAGCGACGCCATGAACGACAGGTTGCGCACGTACACCTCGACGTCGCCGCGCACGAGCGCGCCCTTGCGCCGATCGTCGAACTCGAAGTCGGGAGTCACGAGCGCGCGCAGCGCGTCCCAGTCGCCCGCCACCACGAGCGGGCCCAGTCGCTCCTGGTCGGCGCGCGCCGCGGCGTTCGGCGGCACGCGCAGCGGGTCCGACCGGAGCTCGGCGAAGCGCGCGCGCGCCTCGTCGAGCTGGTCGAGCTCGTACGCGTCCCAGCGGCGGATCCGGCCGTCCGCTGCCAGCGCGAACAGGTTCGCACCTGCGATCTCGAAGCGACCGCCGGCGCGCGTGCCCTCCCAGCGGCCGACGTTCAAGATGCCGCGCCCGTCCAGCGCGAGCACGTGGTCGGCGCGCGACCGCGCATCCGGCGCCAGCTCGAAGAGCGCGCGCAGCCGCGCGAGATACTCGTCGCGAGAGTGCAGCGTGCCGAAGCCCATGCGCCGGTGGTCCTCGAACACGAGGTCGTGCGAGAAGACCGACGCGAGCCCGTCCCAGTCGCGCGCCGACATCGCGCGCTCGAGCCGGCGCAGCGCCTCGCGCGCCGCCGGAAACGGCGCGGCCTCGCCCGCTTCGTAGCGGCGCTCGAGCTCGGCGTACACCTCCTCCAGGGCGTCGGGATCGAAGCGAACCAACGCGATCCGGTCGCCGCGCTCGTCGACCTCGACCAGGGCGAGCTGTTCCGTCTCGCTCGGGCCGATGGTCTCGCTGCGGCCGCTGTAGACGAGCCGCGCCACGCACAACCGCTCCCCGCGGGTGGCGAGCACGTGGCTCTCGAGGTGTGCGACGATCGCGTCGTACAGCTCGCGCATGTAGGCCAGATGCTCCTCGCGGCTCAGGTCCAGCTGCATGAGGCGGCGGCGGTCGAGACTGCGGAAGCCGGGGGCGTACAGCGCGACGCACGCGTCCCAGTCGCGGTCGTTCCACGCCGAGCCGAAGCGGTCGAGCGAGCGCGTCGCGGCGTTCTCGATCCGTGGACCGGGCGCGGCCGCGAGCGACGCAGCTCCGTGGGCGGCGAAACGCGCCTCGAGCGCGGCATGCGCGGCATCGCGCGCTTCCAGGTCGAACACGTCGAGCGCGATGCGCCGCCCCTCGCCGTCGACCTCGACCAGGTCCAGCATCTCGACGGCCAGCGGCCCGGCGCCGGCTTCCGCGCGCGCTCCGAACCGGACCCGCAGCAGCGCCAGGTGTTCGCCGCGCGCCGCGACGAGCGCGCTCGACCATTCGCTGTCCGAGGTCTCGAACAAGAGCCGCTCGTTCGCAAAGAAGGCGTCGCCGCGCACCTGCACGCGGAACAGCGCACGGTGGTCGTTCATGACGTGACTCGGCGCGTAGCTCGCGACCACCGCGTCCCAGTCGCGTGCGCGCCAGGCGCGCTCCGAGCGAGTCACCGCGCGCGCCGCCGCGTTCGCGCGCTCCGAGGCCGGCGCGGGCTCGGCGCGCGAGTCCACCGTTTCGGCAGCGCGAAAGACCGCGAGCGCCGGCCGCGCGCGCGTCGCGCGTTCGGCGAGCAGGCTCGCGCCCTTCGCCTCCCACAGCTCGATCGCGCGCGCGTCCTCGGCGTCGGCCTCGGCGCTGCGGCCGGCTGCGCGCAGCGCGACGGCGAGCGCGCGCCGCGCGTTCGCGTGCTGGAGCAGCGCATCGGTGGCGGCGGCGATCTCGACGGCTGCGCGCGCGAGCTCGATCGCGGCCGCGTGCTCGCCGCGCCGCGCGAGCGCCTCGGCGCGCACGCCGCGCCAGGCGATCGCGGCGTTGAGGTCGTCGCCGGCGAGCCGCTCGCTCTCCTGGCTCAGCACCTCGGCGCCGATCGCGTCGCCCTGCGCGAGGCGCGCGCGCGCCAGCAGCGCGGCCGCCCGCGCCGCGTCGATGCCGAGCCCGTGCTCGCGCAGCCCCTCGTACGCGACCGAGAGACAGCGCGCCGCGGCCTCGGCGTCGCCCTGCAGGAGCTCGATGTAGCCCGCGAAGAACTCGACTTCGAGGAGCTGCGCCTCGAGCCCGAGCTCCTCGACGGTGCGCCGCGCGGCCGCGATCATGCGCCGCGCCGCCTCGACGCGCCCGCGCAGCGCTTCGAGCACCGCCTGACACCGAAGTGCGACGGCCTCGACCGCGGGCGCCCCCTGCGTGATTCGCAGCACGCGCACGACGTCGAGACAGCGGCCGCTCGCGCGCGCGACCGGACTCGGGCCGTACAGCGCGGCGACCGGGGCCCCGGCCAGGACGCCGTTCGCACGGCGGCGGTCGCGCGCGCGCCGCGCCGCCGCGAGCGCGCGGTCGAGCGCCGCTTCGGATGCGCCGAGCCGGCCCAGGCGCGCCAGCGCGGTGGCGTGAACGGAGTGCGCCTTGGCCTCGCCCGCGGCATCGCCCGCCGCCGCGAGCGCCGCTGCGGCCGCCGCCGCCGACTCCGCGGAGGCGCGCAGCGACTCGGGGTGGGTGAGCACGGCGAGCTCCGCCGCGAAGCACGCGTGCCACGCGCACAGGCGCTCCGAGCGCGGCGCGAAACGCGCGAGCTCCTCCACCGCCCGGCTCGCGAGCCCGACTTCGCCCGCGGCGAGCAGCGCCTCGCACCAATCGAGCGCGAGGTCGGCGCGCGCCGGGTCGGCGGCGTCGAGACACTCGAGCGCGCGCCCGACGAGGTCGGCCGCGAGCCGCAGCTCGTCGCGAGCCAGCGCCATGCGCCCTGCCGCGCCCAGGTGGCGCGCCGCGCGCCCGCCGACCGCTGCGCCGTGGGCGTCGAGCGGTCCGAGCTCGCGCAGATGCCGGTGTGCCTGCTCCAGGTGCCAGCCGATCGGCTCCTCGTGCTCGGGTGCCCCATCCGCCTGCGCGGCGATCCAGTCCGCCAGCCGCTCGTGCAGCTCTGCGCGCGTGCGGCGCAGCACGCGGCGGTAGGCGGCGTCGCGGATCAGCGCGTGGTGGAAGCGCAGGCCGGGCTCGCCGAGAAACCAGCCGCTGTCCGGCTCGATCAGCTCGGTGCGGCGCAGCGACTCGAGCTTGGCGTCGAGCTCGGCGGGATCGCGCTGCAGCAGGTGTGCGACCGCGGCGCGCGAGAACCTGCGCCCGACGACCGCCGCGCGCTCGAGGAGCGCGCGCTCGTCGGGGCCCAGGCGCTCGATGCGCGCCGCGAGCAGTGCGTGGATGGTCGGCGGCATCTCGAGCCGCGCGAGCTCGACGCCGGCGACCCAGCGGTCGCCGTCGCGCCGCAGCGCTCCGTCGTGGACGAGCATGCGCACGAGCTCGCCCACGAAGAGGGGGTTGCCCTCGCTCGCCGCGAGCACGCGCCCGACCAGCGCGGCGGGCAGCTCCTCGGCGCCGACCGCGTTGGCGGCGAGCCGCGCGGCCGCGCTCGCCTCCAGCCCGGAGAGCATCACCACCTCGGTCACTACACCGCCTGGTGTCGCCAGCGACGAGCGCAGCTCGCGGAGCTCGGGGCGCGAGCCGAGCAGGACGAGGAGAGGCACGCCGCTCGACCACTCCACCAGGTGCTCGGCCAGGTCGAGGAGCAGAGGCTCGGCCCACTGCACGTCGTCGATGACCAGCACGACGGGCCGCGCCGCGGCCAGCGCCGCGAGCAGCCGCCGCACCACGAAGAACGTCTCCTCGGGCGAGGCGGGCGCGCCGGCCAGCAGCGCGGCGAGCCCGGTCGCCAGCCGCGCGCGCTCCGACTCCGCGCCGGGCACGACCGCGTCGACCGCCGCGCGGATCGCCTCGGGCTCGTCCGCGTCGCCGAGTCCGAGCCGCTCGCGCAGCACCGCGGCGATGGGCGCGAAGCTGCGGCCACGCGACGGATCGCAGCGCGCCGACAGCACGACCGCGCGGTCGCCCACGCGCCGCGCGAGCTCGGCCAGCAGGCGCGACTTGCCGAGCCCGGGCGAGCCGAGCAGCACGGCCAGGCGCGCACCGGGCGCGGCGACCGCGGCTTCGAACACGGCGCGCAGCCGGCGCAGCTCGTCTTCGCGCCCCACGAATGCCGTGCCCTGCCCGACGGCGGGCGGGTCCAGCGAGACCACGCGATAGGCCGCCACCGGCTCCACGCGGCCGCGCAGCGCGAACGTGCCGAGCGGCTCGAGCGTCAGCTTGCCCGCGACCAGCCGCTGCGTGGCCTCGCCGAGCACCACGTCGCCGTCGCGCGCCTCCTGCTGCAGGCGCGCCGCGACGTTCGCCGGGTCGCCGATCACGCTGGTCTGATCCTCGGCGACGATCACCTCGCCCGTGTTCACCGCGATGCGCAGGCCCGCCGCACCGACCGCGGCCGCCTGCTCGCCCAGCAGCTCGCGGAACGCGGCCTGCATGGCGACCGCCGCGCGCACGCCGCGCACGGCGTCGTCTTCAGCGACGCGCGGCACGCCGAACGCGCACAGCACGCCGTCCCCGAGCAGCTGCACGACGGTGCCGCCGTGCGCGCGCACCACGGCCGCCATCGCGTCGTGGTACCGCGCCATGAAGCGGCGCGCGCTCTCGGCGTCGAGCCGCTCGTGCAACGCGACCGAGCCGACCAGATCGGCGAAGACGATGGTGACCACCTTCCGCGCCGTGGTCTCGACCGGCGCCGACGCCGTCGCGGCGAGCGCCGCTCCGCACGCGTCGCAGAACCTCGCGTCGGCGGCGTTCTCTGCGCCGCAGCTGGGACAGCGCGGCGCGAGCGACTGGCCGCAGCCGCTGCAGAAGCGCGCCCCGGCGCGGTTGGCCCGGCCGCAGCTCGCGCAAGTCATAGGTCCGAGGGTCGCATGGGCACCCTACCCATGCTCGGATGGTCGCACGGGCCTGCGCGCTCCGCGCGCTACGCGGCCGCCCCGTGTCGCAGCAGCTTGCCCGGCGTCGCGCCGGTGCACTTGCCGTCTTCGAAGGTGAGCTCGCCGTTCACGAGCGTCCAGCGGTAGCCCTCGGCGCGCTGGATGCGGCGCCACTCGCCCGCCGGGAAGTCGTGCGCGATCTCGGAGTCCCACCAGTCGGGCACGCGGCGCAGCTTGGCGAGCTCGTAGACGACCACGTCCGCGGGCCAACCCTCGAGCAGCGCCCCGCGGTCGCGGAAGCCGGCGGCGCGCGCGGGCAGGTAGGACAGCTTGTAGTGCGCTTCCTCCAGCGTCATGCGCTTCTCGTCGCGCACCAGCCAAGCCAGCGTGTCGGTGGTGTACGAGCCCGAGGTCAGGAACTTGGTGTGCGCACCGCCGTCGGAGACGCCCGGGATGACGTAAGGAGAGGCGAGCAGCTCGCCCACGAACTCGGAGTTGTCGCTGGTCGCGCTCTTGGTGAGGAAGCCCGCGGTGAGGTCGCTCGCGAGCGAGAGCCGCACGGCGGCCTCGACTGGATGCACCCCGAGCTCCGCGGCGACCTCGCCCACCGTCCGGCCGATCCAGCGGTCGAGCTCGGGCGCGTTCTTCGCGCCCTCGAACACGTGCCCCGCGATCGGGCCGCCGAGGATCGGCGTCTGCAACATGCCCGCGTCGGCTTCGGCGGCCATCGCGCGCACGAGCTCCGGATCGGCGAGCTTCGCGAGCTTCTCCTGGTGCGTGCCGGTGAGCGCCCGGTTCCAGGCCGGGCTCGAGTCGAACAGGTTCCAGTCCTCGAAGGTGAAGCGGAACGGCGCGCGGATCGAGTTCGCCTGGCCGAACATGGGAATGCCCCGCGCGTGGCAGCTCTCGAGCCACCGGACGAACATGCGGTGCACCCAGGGCAGCTCGTTCACGGCGAGCACCACGTTGAACAAGACCGGACGCCCCGCCGCGACCGCCACGTCCTCGCACAGCTTCAAGTCTTTCTCGAGCTCGCCCGTCGCGTTGGTGAGCTGGATGAAGCCCTCGCCGCGCCGCCCGAGCGCGCGCGCGAAGGCGAGCAGATCGCCCTCGCTCATGGTGTCGGTGACCATCGGCGTGCCGTCGAAGTCGGCCTGGATCGAGTGCGCGCCCGTCCGCTGCGCCGACCAGCCCAGCGCACCGGCGCTCATCGACTCGTCGAGCAGCGCGAGCATCCGCGCCATCTCGGCCTCGGTCGCGGGCCGGCGCTTCGCGTTCTCGAGGCCCATCGCGTAGGTCATGAGCGGCGCGAGCGGCAGGTAGGAGAGGCAGTTCACTCCCTTCGGGATGCGCTCGAGCGTCGACAGCCACTCGGGGAAGCTCTCCCAGTCCCAGAGCATGCCGGCGCGCATCGACGCCAGCGGGATGGCCTCGAGCCGCGACATGGAGAGCATCGCGCGCTCGCGCTCGGCCGGGCGCACCGGCGCGAAGCCGAAGCCGCAGTTGCCCAGCGCGACCGAGGTCACGCCGTGCCAGCCGGAGATCGTGCACCACGGGTCCCACTGGATCTGCGCGTCGTAGTGCGTGTGCAGGTCGACGAAGCCGGGTGCGACGACCAGGCCGTCGGCGTCGAGCACGCGCGCGGCGTTCGACTTCGCGATCCGCCCGATCCGGGCGATGCGGCCGCCGCGAATGCCGACGTCGGCACGGAACGCGGGGAAGCGCGTGCCGTCGACGACGGTCCCCCCGGAGATGACGAGGTCGAACTCCGCCACGATTTCCCCTCCCTCCAGCGAGCGTTGCCGCGATTCTAGCGCGCGGCGGCCTCGAGCAGGCGGATCAGCTCGTCGGCGCTGGCCGGCGCCTCGACGCGCGAGATGTGCAGGCGGTCGAGCACGAGTACGGTGGGCCGGCCCGACTGCGCGGGGAAGTCCGCCGTCTTCGCGCCGTCCTCGTCGACCAGCAGCCGGTACGGGCGGCGCCGCAGCGCGGGCAGCGCGAACCAGCTGCGCACGAGGCTCGACATGCCGGCGAGGTTCACGACGTACACAGAATGGTTTCGCTCGAACAGCGTCGGCCCCGCCTGCGCGACCGCCTGCTTCACGACGTCGCCGGCAGCCATGTCGCGGCAGTAGACGACGGCGCGCATGGTGGCATCGAGCCTCTGCACCTGGCCGTTCGCGTCGGGCAGCTCGAGCGCAGGCAGCACGCCGTCGGGCGCGTACGTGCCGGCGCGGGCGGTCGCGGCGGCGAAGAGCAACGCCACAGCGAGCGCGAGCCTCACGGCGTCAGCACGACCTTGCCGGTCGTCGCGCGGCCCTCGAGCGCGCCGTGCGCGGCCCCGGCGTCGGCGAGCGGGAAGCGCGCGCCGATGCGCACCTGCAGCTTGCCCGCCGCGACGGCGCCGAGCACCTCGCCCGCGCGCAGCTCGAGCTCGGCGCGGTCGGCCGTGTAGTGCGCGAGCGACGGGCGCGTGATGAAGAGCGAGCCCAGGTCGTTGAGCAAGCGCAGCTCGAACGGCGCCACGGGCCCGCTCGACTGCCCGTACAGCACGAGCATGCCGCGCGGCCGCAGCGAGCGCAGGCTGCCCTCGAACGTGGTGCGGCCCACGGCGTCGTACACCACGTCGACGCCGCGGCCGTTCGTGAGCTTGCGCACCTCGGGCTGGAACTCGACCTCGCCGTAGCGGATCACGTGCGCGGCACCGGCCTCGCGCGCGAGCTTCTCCTTGTCGCCGGTCGAGCAGGTCGCGATCACGGTCGCGCCGAGCGCGTGCAGCATCTGCACGAGCAAGAGCCCCACGCCGCCCGCCGCCGCGTGCACGAGCGCCGTGTCGCCGCGCTTCGCGGGGAAGGTAGAGCGGCACAAGTAGTGCGCGGTCATGCCCTGCAGCATGGACGCCGCGGCCACGTCGTCGGCGATGCCAGCGGGCACCTTCACGAGCCGGTCGACGGGCGCGACGACCTTCTCGGCGTACGAGCCCGGCGCCGACGCCCACGCCACGCGGTCGCCGACGGCGAGCCCGCTCGCGCCCGGCCCGAGGGCCTCCACCACGCCCGCGCCCTCGAGACCCGACACGAACGGCAGCGGCCGCGGGTAGAGCCCGGTGCGGAAGTAGACGTCGATGAAGTTCACGCCGGCCGCACGCACGGCGATGCGCGCCTGCCCGGGCCCGGGCGCGCCGGGGTCGTGATCGCGCCACTCGAGCACCTCGGGGCCACCGGTCTTCGAGACGACGATTGCCTTCATGCGCGCCAGTCTACCGTGTACGATCGAGGCGGCGCGCCTCGCGCCACTGGAGGGTGTGTGATGAAGCGAAGGTTCGGAATTCTCGCGTGCGGACTGCTCTTCGCCGGCTCGGCGGTCGCCGCCGACATGAAGACCTATCAGGTCACCGGCCCCGTGGTGTCGGTCACGAGTGACTCGATCGTCGTGAAGAAAGGCAAGGACGACTGGACGATCGCGAAGGACGCGGCCACCAAGGACCCGGGCGTGAAGCCGGGCGACAAGGTCACGATCCACTACAAGATGACCGCGACCGACATCGAGGTGAAGAAGAAGTAGGCGCGATCAGCGCGGCGCGAGCGCCGCGAGCCGCTCGGCCGCCGCGAAGTAGTCTTCGACGAGGTCGTAGATCACTTCGCGGCACGAGCGGATCTCCTTCATGAGCCCGACGGTCTGCCCCACCGGGTTGAAGGCGACCCGCTGTGCGTGGCCCGAGCCGGCGTAGCGGCTCGTGCGCGCGATCGCGTCCATCGTGACCATGCCCTGCAGCGGCATGCCGAGCGGCTCGGGCGAGTCCTCGCCTTCCCACGCCTCCGTCCAGTCGTTCTTGAGCATGCGGCACGGCTTGCCCGTCCACGAGCGGGAGCGCACCGTGTCCTCGCTCGTGGCGCGCAGGTACGAGTCGAGCTGCGCGGGCTCGGCCGCGGCTTCTTCGACGGTGAGCCACAGCGAGCCGGTCCACACGCCCTGCGCGCCGAGCGCGAGCGCCGCGGCGATCTGCCGGCCGGTGCCGATGCCGCCCGCCGCGAGCACGGGCACCGGTGCGACGGCCTCGATCACCTGCGGCCACAGCACGACGCTGCCGATCTCGCCGGTGTGTCCGCCGCCTTCCGTGCCCTGCGCGATCACGATGTCGATGCCCGACTGCGCGTGGCGCACGGCCTGGTGCACCCTGCCGCACAGCGCGGCGACGAGTCGCCCGCTCTGGTGCACCTGGTCGATCACGTCCTTCGGCGGCGTGCCCAGCGCGTTCGCGATGAGCCGCACCTTGTCGTGCTCGAGCGCCACGGCCACCTGCGGCGCCGCGGTCGCGGCGGTCCAGCCGAGCAGCTCGCGCGCGCGGTTGTCGGGCGGAAGCTCTGGCACGCCGTGGTCGGCGAGCAGCTTGGCCGCGAACTCGCGGTGGCGCAGCGGGATCATCTCGCGCAGGTGCTCTTCGAGCTTTGCCGGATCGACCTCGCCCATCCCCTCGTACTTCTGCGGGATCACGAGGTCGACGCCGTACGGCTTGTTCCCGACGTGCTCGTCGATCCAGCGGCACTCGACCTCGAGCTGCTCGGGCGAGAAGCCCACCGCACCCAGCACGCCGAAGCCGCCGGCTTGCGACACCGCCGCGACCACGTCGCGGCAGTGCGTGAATGCGAAGATGGGGAACTCGATGCCGAGGCGGTCACAGATCTCGGTGTGCATGTGCACCTCCCGTGGGGAGCGGGATTATAACGTGTTTCAATCTCGGAGTTCCGCGTGTCGGCGTTCCTGACGGCGCTCGCGCTGGCCGCCTGGCTGTACCTGGTGTTCGCCCGCGGACGCTTCTGGACGGCCGAGGTGCGCCTGGACGGGCGCGCGCGCGAGCCGGCGCGCTGGCCGGACGTGGTGGCGGTCGTCCCGGCGCGCGACGAGGCCGCGCTCCTGCCGCGCACCCTGCCCGCGCTGCTGGGCCAGGAGTACGCGGGCCAGCTGCGCATCGTCCTGGTCGACGACGAGAGCGCGGACGGGACCGCCGACGCCGCGCGCGCGGCGGCGCGGGCGCACCCGAACGGCGCACGGCTCGAGGTGGTGCGCACGTCCGCGCGGCCGGGCGGCTGGGTCGGCAAGATGTGGGCGGTCGAGACCGGCGTATCCACGGCGCAGGCGGCAGATGCGCCGACCTGGTGGTGGCTCACCGACGCCGACGTGCTGCACGCGCCCGACACGCTGGCGCGGCTCGTGGCGAAGGGCGAGAGCGAGCGCCTCGACCTGGTCTCGCTCATGGTGAAGCTCGACCGCGGCATGGGCTGGAACGCGCTGCTCGTGCCCGCGTTCGTGTACTTCTTCCAGCAGCTCTACCCGTTCCCGCTGGTGAACGACCCGGGCTCGCGCGTGGCGGCCGCGGCGGGCGGCTGCGTGCTGGTGCGCGCCGACGCGCTCGCGCGCGCGGGCGGGATCCCGGCGCTGCGCGGCGAGGTGATCGACGACTGCGCGCTGGGCCGCGCGGTGAAGGCCCAGGGCGCGATCTGGCTCGGCCTCGCGGACCGCGAGGAGTCCGTGCGTCCCTACGACAGCGTCGACGACGTGTGGAACATGGTGGCGCGCAGCGCCTACACACAACTGCGTCACTCGCCGCTCTTGCTGGCGGGCACGCTCGCCGGACTCGCCCTGCTCTACGCGGTGCCGCCGCTCGGCGCGCTGGCGTGGGGGTTCGGCGGCGGCGACGCCACGGGCGTGTTCGGCGCGTCGGCGTGGCTGCTGCAGGCGGCGTCGTTCGTGCCGACGCTCGCGCTGTACAAGCGCTCGCCCTGGCTGGCGCTCGCGCTGCCCGCTGCGGGCGCGTTCTACGCGGCCATGACCTTCGACTCCGCCCAGCGGCACTGGCGCGACCAGGGCGCCACGTGGAAGGGCCGCACGGGCGCGGGCGCCGACTAGCCCAGCGCTTCCCGCCGGTCCTGCAGGAAGCGCTGTACCGCCGCGTCGCGCTCGAGGCCCAGCGCGAGCGAGTAGGCGCGCCGCGCCTCGTCGCGCGCGCCGGTGCGCGCCAGGAGCTGCGCGCGCGCCGCCCAGTACGGCTGGTACTCGACGAGCCGGCGGTCGGCCCCGATCTCGTCGAGCGCCAGGAGCGCGGCCTCGGGGCCCTTCACCTCGCCGAGCGCGACCGCGCGATTCAGCGCGACCACCGGCGAGCCGGACAGCGCGAGCAGCGCGTCGTACAGCGCGAGCACCTCCGCCCAGTTCGCGACTCCCGCGCGGCGCCGGTGCACGTGCGCCGACTGCAGCGCGGCCTCGAGCTGATAGCGGCCGATCGCGCCGTGCGCGCTCGCCGCGTGGAGCAGCGCCTCGGCCTCGTCGATCAGCGCCGCGTCCCAGCGCGCGGGGTCCTGCGCATCGAGCGGCACGTACTCGCCGTTCGCGTCGCGGCGCGCGGCGCGGCGCGCCTCCGCGTAGAGCATCATCGCGAGCAGGCCGAGCGCCTCGGGCTCGCCGGGCAGGAGCTCGACGACGAGCCGCCCCAGATCGATGCCCTCGTCGGCCAGCTCGCGCCGCGCGACGTCGGCGCCGGCCGCATCGGCCCAGCCCTCCGCGAACGCGGCATAGATCGCCTCGAGCACCGCCTCGAGGCGCGCCGCGAGCTCGGCGCGCTCGGGCACGCGCAGCGGAATTCCGGCGCGGCGGATCTTCTGCTTCGCGCGCACGAGCCGCTGGCCCATCGCCGCGGGCGCCACCAGGAACGCCGACGCGATCGCCGCCGCGTCGAGCCCGACGACGACCTGCAGCATGAGCGGCGCGCGGATGCCCGCATCGAGCGCCGGGTGCGCGCACGCGAACATGAGCGCGAGCCGCTCGTCGGGGATCTCGGGCGCATCGGGCGCCCGGTCGAGCTCGTCGCCGAGCCGCAGGATCTGCGCGGCCACCGCTTCGCCGCGCGCGCGCTTGCGCGACACGTCGACGAGCTTGCGGCGCGCGACCGTGAGCAGCCACGCCTCGGGCCGCGCGGGGCAGCCGTGCTTGGGCCAGTCGGCCAGCGCCGAGGCGAACGCTTCGCTGAGCGCGTCCTCGGCGCCGGCCAAATCGCGCGTGTGCGCGGCGAGCAGCGCGACGAGCTTGCCGTAGCTGCGCCGCGCGGCCGCTTCCGCAGCGACTCGCGCTTCGACAGCGCGAGCGTCGGAAGTCACCTCACATCGCCCAGATCGGCCGCACTTCGATGACGCCGCCCTGCGCACCCGGACAGCGCGCCGCCCACGAAAGCGCGGCGTCCAGGTCCGGCACGTCGATCAGGAAGTAGCCGCCGAGCTGCTCCTTCGTGTCGGCGTACGGGCCGTTCAGCACCTGCGTCTTGCCGTCGGCCACGCGCACGGTCGTCGCGGTGTGCGTCGGCTGCAGGCGCGCGGAGCCGGCGTCCGCCCCCGCTTTCTTGATGGCGTCCGCGTACGCGAGGTATGCCTCGGTCGTGCGCTTGATCACGTCGGGCGGCCGCTGCGCGTAGGCCTTCTCGTCGGAATAGATCATGAGCAGGTATTGCATGTCGTTCTCCGTCGGGTTCCGGCGGGCATCATGCACCGCCGAACTCATGACGTCCGGGCCGGGCCGATTTCGACAGTCAGGGCCGCGCTTCGAGCACGATGTTGAACGGGGTGTCCGTGGCGCGGCGCACGCGCGTGAAGCCGGCCTGCTTCAGCACGTCGGTGAGCCGCTTCTCGCCCGCCTGCGCGCCGAGCGCGGCGCCGACCTCCTGCGAGAGCGACGCCTGCGTGCAGACGAGGGTCGACACCGAGTAGAAGAGACGCCCGAGCGGGTGCAGGTTCTCGTGCACGTGGTCGCCCGCGCGCGGCTCGACGAGCAGCCAGGTGCCGTCGCGGCCGAGTGACTCGCGCACGTGAGCCGCGGCGCCGACCGGATCGCCCATGTCGTGCAGGCAGTCGAAGCATGCGACCAGGTCGTACTGGCCCGGGAAGTCCTTCGCGCTCGCGACCTCGAAGCGGATGCGGTCGGCGACCCCGGCCTCCTTCGCGCGCTCGCGCGCGCGCTCGATCGACGGCGCGTGGTAGTCGAAGCCGGCGAAGCTCGACTTCGGGAACGCCTTGGCGAGGATGATCGTCGACGCGCCGTGGCCGCAGCCGACGTCCGCGACGCGCGCGCCCTTCTCGAGCTTCGCCTTCACGCCTTCGAGCGCAGGGATCCACGACGCGACCAGGTTCGCGTTGTAGCCGGGCCGGAAGAACCGCTCGGTGCCGGCGAACAGCTCGGGATCGTGCTCGTGCCAACCGACGCCCTTCCCGGTCCTGAACGCCTCGGTGACCTTCCCCGTCGCGCGGATCGCGGCCGACATGCCCTGGAAGCCGCCGAGCACACAGGCGGGGCTGTCGTCGTCGGTCAGCGCGATGGCGTGCTCCTCGCACAGCGCGTACTTGCCGGTCTTCGCGTCGTAGTCGACATAGCCCGCCGCGGCCTGTGCGTTCAGCCACTCGCGCACCGAGCGCTCGTGGAGGCCGGTCTTCGCCGCGAGCTCCGCCGAGGACAGCCAGCCGGCGCCGGCCAGCCCGCGGTAGAGGCCGAGCTTGTCGCCGATGACGACCAGCGCAGCCGTCAGGGCCGCGCCCAGATCTCCCACGGCCTGGTTCACGAACGCTTCGAGCTTCGCCGGGTCCATGTCGCGTCCTCCTCCACTTCCGAGTGTAAGGCCAGCTAGCGCCCCTTGAACACGGGCGTGCGCTTCTCGACGAACGCCTTGGCGGCCTCGCGATGGTCCTCGGTCAGGCCCGTGTGGACGTGGTGCGTGGCCTCGAGGTCGAGACACTCCTCGGCGCTCGCGCCCTCCTGCGCCCGGTTCAGGTTCTCCTTCATGTACCGGTACGCCACCGTGGCACCCGCGGCGATGCGCGCGGCGAGCGCGCGCGTCTCGGCCTCGAGCGCGGCGTCGGGCACGACGCGGTTCACCAGCCCGAGGCGCTCGGCCTCCTTCGCGTCGACGCGATCGGACAGGTAGTAGAGCTCGCGCGCCTTGGCGGCGCCGACCAGGTGCGTGAGGAAGTACGTGCCGCCGTAGTCGCCGCTGAAGCCGACCTTCGCGAAGGCGGTGGTGAGGACCGCGCTCTCGGCCGCGATGCGCAGGTCGCACGCCAGCGCGAGCGACAGCCCAGCGCCCGCGGCCGCGCCGGGCAGCGCCGCGATCACGGGCTTGGGCATGCGGAAGATCCGGCCCGCCGTCTCGCGCTGCGAGAGCCGCTGGCGGTGGATGCGCTCGTCGAGCGTCGCACCCGCGCCGCCGCGGTTCGCGCCCGCCGCCATGCCCTTCACGTCGCCGCCGGCGCAGAACGCGCCGCCTGCGCCGGTGAGCACCAGACAGCGCACGTCGGCCGACGTCTCGGCTTCGCGCAGCGCCGCGGCCATCCCGCGCAGCATCTCGTCCGACAGCGCGTTGCGCCGCTCGGGCCGGTTCATCACGAGATAGGCGACGCCGTCCTCGATCTTCGCGTGCAGGTGATCCGTGCCGGTGTCGAGCGCGCGCGCCTCCGTCATGAGAGCGCCTCGTTCACCTGGGCGAGCTCGGCGGCGCCGAGCTTCCACTCGCCCGCGCGAACGTTCTGCTCGACCTGCTCCGGCTTCGTCGCTCCTGCGATGACGCTCGGCACGTGCGGCTGGCTGGCGAGCCAGCCGATCGCCAGCTCGAGCAGCGACTTGCCCGCGTCCGCCGCGACGCCCGCGAGCTTCTCGACCTTGTCGAAGTTCTTGTCGGTGAGCGCGGCCTTGAAGCGCGGCGCCGAAAGGCGCGTGCCCTCGGGCGCGGCCTCGCCGCGGCGGTACTTGCCGGTGAGCAGCCCGCTCGCGAGCGGGAAGTACGGCAGCACGCCGAGCCCGTACGCGTTGCACGCCGGCACGAGCTCGCGCTCGACGTTGCGCTCGAGCAGGTTGTAGAAGTTCTGCGCCGACACGAACGGGGCGAGCCCGGCGGTCTTCGCCGTCCACGCGGCCTCGACGACCTGCCAGCCGGCGAAGTTCGAGCAGCCGACGTACCGGACCTTGCCCTGGCGCACCAGGTCGTCGAGCGCGCGCAGGGTCTCCTCGATCGGCGTGCCCGCATCGGGGAAGTGGATCTGGTACAGGTCGAGCCAATCGGTGCCGAGCCGGCGCAGGCTGTGCTCGGCGGCCTGCATGATCCAGCGGCGCGAGCCGCCGCGCCGGAAGCCGTCGCCCATCGGCATGCCGAACTTCGTCGCGACGATCACGTCCGCGCGCCGGCTCTCGAGCGCCTTGCCGAGATACTCCTCGGAGACTCCGCCGCCGCCGTACACGTCGGCGGTGTCGAAGAGGGTCACGCCGAGGTCGAGCGCCTTCGCGACGACGGCCCGCGTCTGCGCTTGATCACAGCGCTGGCCGAAGTTGTTGCAGCCGAGACCGACGACGGAGACGCGCAGACCGGAGCGGCCGAGGGGTTTGCTTTCCATCACCGCGCATGCTCGGACCGACCGGCCAGGCGTGTCAAGCTGAGGCTACGCTCGCCTGCGGCTCGCTGCGCGCGCCTTCGGCGCTTGCGGCCTCGCTCAGGGCGGCCTTCGCTCGGCCCCGCACATCAGACGGCTGTGAAAGTCACGGGCAAACCGTCGCGCGGCTTGGAAATCGGCGCCTGCTGCACGGGCATGGTGTAGCCCTCGGGCACGCTCCAGCGATAGCGCAGCAGCAGGTGGTGCATGACGAGCCGCACCTGCGCTTCCGCGAAACGCAGCCCGAGGCACATGTGCGGGCCGCCGCCGAACGGCGTGAACACGTGGGTGTGTCGCTCGTGCTCGGCGCGCGCGGGCGCGAAGCGCTCGGGGTCCCAGCGGAACGGCTCGGTCCACCACTCGGCCATGTGGTGCGTGTGGATCGGCGAGACCACGACCATGCAGCCGGCGGGGATCGCGTAGCCGCCGAACTCGAAGTCCGCGGTGTTCACGCGCGGAATGACGGGCAGCGGCGGGTAGCGCCGCAGGGTCTCGTTCAGCGCGAGCCCCAGCGACTCGAGCTTGCTCACGTCTTCGAGCCCGGGCTCGGCGACGCCGAGCGCGCGGCTCTCCTCGCGCACGCGCTCCTGCCACTCGGGATGCTTCGCGAGCTCGTACGTGAGCGACGACAGCGTGCTCGTGGTCGTGTCGTGCGCGGCCATCATGAGGAAGATCATGTGGTCGAGCACCTCGGAGTCCGAGAACGCCTCGCCCTCGGGCGTGCGCGCGCGGCAGAGCCGGCTGAACATGTCGGGGCCGGCGTCGCCGTGCTTCTTCTCGAGCATGCCGGCGAGCAGGTCGAGCATGTACTTGCGGCCGGCCAGCCCGCGCGCGAACTCGCGTCCGACGAGGGGCAGGCGGATCCGCGACATCGACGCCGCGACCATGTGCTCGAACGCGGCGTTCATGGGCTTCGTCGTCGGGCCGAGGTCCATGCCGACGAAGATCGAGGCCGCGAGCTCGAGCGTCATCTGCTTGTAGGCGCGGAACGCGAGGAGCGGCGCGCCCGAGCTCGCGAAGCCCGACACGGCGCGCGCGATCGTCGGGTTCATGCGCTCCACGTACTCGCGCAGCGCGGGGCGCGTGAACGCCTCGTGCATGATCTTGCGGTGGTGCTTGTGCTCCAGGCCGTCGCGGAGGAGCAGCCCGTTCGGGAAGATGCGCCCCATGATCTGCGTCCACGGCTTCTGGGCGCTGAACATCTGCTCGCGGTCCATCAACACGAGGCGCGCCGCGTCGGGACCGAACAGGTTCACGAGCTTGAACGGGCCGGAGAGCTGCAACACCACGGGACCGAGCTCGTCGTACTGCTGCTCGAGGCCCGAAAGCATGTCGACGCGGCCGCCGCCGCTCGCGGCGACCATGCGGAGCCCCTTCAGGAACCCGAGGCGCGGCATGGAACGAATGGGCTTCGCGGTTTCGGTCATGGTCGAGTCACTCCCCTCCAGCGCCGAGTCTAGTCCAGATGCGGGCAAAGGCGACGGATGCGCTGGATCAGCTCGCGGCGGTCGACCGGCTTCGTGGCGAAATCGTCGCAGCCCGCCGCGAGGCAGCTCTCGCGCGTGCCCGGCACGGCGTGCGCGGTGAGCGCGATGACCGGCTGGGCGAAGCCGCGCCGGCGCAGCTCGGCGGTCGCTTCGTAGCCGTCGAGCCCGGGCATCTGCATGTCCATGAGCACGACGTCGAACGGACGCGACACGCGCTCCGCCTCCGCCACGGCGTCGAGCGCGGCGCGGCCGTCGGTCGCGGTCTCGACGTGGGACCCCGCGCGGCGCAAGAGGTGCGAGATCAGGCGCAGGTTGTCGGGGCCGTCGTCGACGACGAGCACGCGCGCGGCGAGCGGGCGCGGCTCGCCAGTCTCGAGCACCACGGTCTCTTCCGTCGCGGCGTACGGCACGAGCACCCGGAACGTGCTGCCCGCGCCGAGCTCGCTCTCCACTTCGATGCGGCCGCCGAGCAGCTCGATCAGCCGCTTGCACATCGTCAGGCCGAGCCCCATGCGCTCGGTGCCGCCGCTCTCCGTCGCGCCGCGCATCCCCGGCAGAAACAGCGACTCGAGCCGTTCGGGCGCGATGCCGCGCCCCGTGTCGCGCACGCGCAGGTCGAGGCACGTCTCGCCGTTCTCGCGCGCGACGCCGAGCGAGACCTTCACGCTGCCGCGCTGCGTGAAGCGCAGCGCGTTCTCGACGAGCCGCGCCGCGACCTGGCGCAGGCGCGCGGGATCGCTGCGCACGAGGCCGGGCAGCGGCGGCACGCGCTCGAACTCGAGGGCCACGCCGCGCGCCGCGGCTTGCGCGCGCAGCGGCTCGACGAGCCCCGCCACGAGCTCGGACGGCGAGAACGAGATGCGCTCGAGCTCGAGCTTGCCCGCTTCGATCTTCGACAGATCCAGCAGGTCGTTGATCGTCTCCAGCAGCTGGCGGCCGTTGCGCTGGATGATGGCGAGCGCGTCGACGTGGCGCGCCTCGAAGCCCTTCTCGCGCCACTCGTCGCGCAGCACGTCGGCGAAGCCGAGGATCGCGGTCATCGGCGTGCGCACCTCGTGCGTGAGGGTCGCGAGGAAGTCGCTCTTGGACTCGCTCGCGCGCTCGGCCTCGTCGCGCGCGTGCGCGAGCTCGCCGTTCGCCTTCTCGAGCGTGCGCAGCGACAGCTCCTTGTTGCGCTCGAACACCAGCCCGGCGAGCGTCACCAGCGTCGCGAGGGAGCCGATGCTCACCAGCCAATGGAGCGAGCGCCATTCGGGCAGGATCTGGTTCTGCAGCACGAGACCGTGGTGCTCGAGCCAGGCGAGCGAGCCCGCTTCCGCCACGACGAGCGCGGCCCAGAAGATCGCCCAGCGGCGCGACACGAGCGCGACCGCCGTCATGGGCACGAGCACGTTCCAGAAGCTCGGCGGCGAGACCGGCCCGCCCGCGTAGTAGGTCAGCACGGTCAGCGTCGCGAAGCCGTACGCGAGCATCCAGTTGCCCGCGAGCTTCGTCGAGCCCGTGAAGCGCAGCACGAAGGGCACCGCGCCGCACATGGGCACGCAGGCGAGCACGATTGCCGCGAGCCGGTACGCGAGCGCGGGTGGGAAGGCGATCCACTCGAGCGCCGCGAGGAGGGGCACGAACGCCATCGGCAGGAACGAGAAGCCCGCGACGAGCGTCGCGGAGCGCGCCGCGACGGGATCGCCGCGCAGGCGCGGCGGCACGAACGCGGCCTCGATCCTGGCCTCGAGCGCGCGCATGAACGCCGGCCACTCCGACGGCCTACGCATCGCTCTTCTCCGCGCCGAGCGGCAGCTCGACCCAGAACGTGCTGCCCGCGCCCACTCGGCTCTCGGCGCCGATCTCGCCGCCGAGCAGCTCGACGAGGCGCTTCGAGATCGACAGGCCCAGGCCCGTGCCGCCGTAGCGCCGCGCCGTGGAGGCGTCGGCCTGCGCGAACGGCTGGAACAGCCGGCCCATCTGCTCCTCCGAGATGCCGATCCCGCTGTCCTGCACCTCGAAGCGCAGCCGCGGACCGCGCGCGCCGTCGCGCTCGGCGAGCCGCAGCACCACGCGGCCGGCGTCGGTGAACTTCAGCGCGTTGCCGAGCAGGTTGACGAGGACCTGGCGCAGCCGCCGCAGGTCGGTGTAGAGCGCCTCCGGCAGCGCGGGCGCGCACTCGACCGAGAGCGACAGCCCCTTCGCCTCGGCGCGGATGCTCATGAGACCCACCACCTCGGTCACCAGCTCGATCGGCGAGACGCGCGTCACCTCCAGGTCGGAGTGCCCGGCGGCGATCTTCGAGAAGTCGAGGATGTCGTTGATGATCGACAGCAGGTGCTCGCCGTTGCGCCGGATCGTGCCGAGCGTGTTCGCGTAGCGCGCCGGCACCGCGCCGGACTCGCTCTCGCGCATCAGCAGCTCCGCGTAGCCGAGGATCGCCGTGAGCGGCGTGCGGATCTCGTGGCTCACGTTCGCGAGGAAGTCGCTCTTGCTGCGGTTCGCCGCCTCGGCTTCGTCGCGCGCGCGTTCGAGCGCCAGGTTCGCGGCCACGAGCGTGCGGAGCGCCGACTCCTTCGCGCGCTCGTAGATCATCACGAACACGAGACACAAGATCGTGATCGCCGAGATGCTCGACACCCAGAGCGGCGTGCGGCGCTCGAGCGGCAGGCGGTTGTGGAACTCGATCCCGCGCAGGTGCAGCGCGTACACCACCGCGTACTCGGCCATGCAGAGCGCGAGCCACGGCAGCGCCAGCCGCGGGCCGCCCGTCAGCATGGCCACCAGCGGGAGAATGATCGTCCAGTAGATCGACGACGAGAACGGCCCGCCGAACAGCGATGCCAGCGCGGTCAGCTGGACGAAGCTGTAGAAGAGCAGCAGGTTCGCGGCATGCTCGACGCGCCCCGTGGTGCGCAGGATGACGAGCGCGCCGAGCGACGCCGCGTTCGAGCCGAGCACGAGCGACACCGCGAACGTCGCGGTGTCGGCCGGCAGGCTGGTCGCGTAGGTCCACGCGAAGCCCGGCGACAAGAGCAGCGGCACCCAGCACGAGTACACCGCAGTGCGCGCGCGCCGCAGCGTATCGGCGTCGCTGCGCAGAGACTCGGGGACGAACCAGAGCACCAGCCGCTCGAAGGCGTGCGGCGTCGACCCTGCGCCGGGTGCCGGGCGTGGCTCGCGTCTTGGCATGCCGCGCCCCCGGGGATCAGATCTCGCGCGTCATGTGCCAGACGATGCGGTCGGACTCCGGCCGCTCCCAGGCCCACAGATCGGGCGAGTTGTGTTGACGCGCCATCTCGTTCGTGAAGCCGTCGGACGCCCACACCAGCGCGTCCGGATACTCGCGCGCCTGGGTCACTTCGATGAGCCAGCGCATCTTCCGGTCGGGATCCGGCTTGTGCGTCGTGCGACCGAAGTTGAGGATGCTCGAGCTGATCGTGGTGAGCCGCGTGAGGTCGCGGCCGAACGCCAGGAAGCGCGCTTCCTTGTCGCTCTCTCGCACGAACAGCGTGCGGTGCGTGTACTCGAGCTGCTGGTAGAGCCCGGCCTCGAGCAGGCGCTTCGCGTTCTTCGCGCCGCGCTTGCGCAGATACTCGTTGCTGCCGCCGCCCTCGACGTCGCGCAAGAGCTCGCTGAAGCGGGAGTACGCGCGGATGTCGTACCACTCGTGCGCCTGGACCGGCTCCTTGAAGAGCTCGAGGTCCTTCGGCTTGAGCCAGCGCGACAGCTCCTCCTGCTTCACGCGCTTCGCCGCGAGCAGCTTCTGGGTGTCTTCGACGAGGTGAACGAACACCGAGCCCTTGATCGAGGGGACGACCGGCATGGCACTGTTCCTTCGACCCTTCGAATCGGCGTCCGGCTTACCCCGCTGTAGGTGCGGAGCCCTCGGCCCGCGCGGCGGCGCTGCACGCGCATGCGCACGCAGCTCGGGCGCATTCACGGCTCGGCGAGCGAGAGATGTCCGTCGCGCAGCTCCACGGTCGGGCAGAAGTCGCCGGCCGGCTCGCGCGTCCACCAGGCGCCCGCGCGCCACTCGGCGAAAGAGGCGAACTTGTACCGGAAGAGCGGCGTGCGCAGGTAGCGCGGCGGCGCGTCCGGGAACGGGTTCCGCGCGAGCAGGGCCGAGACGCTCGGCGAGCCCTCGAGCAGCCGCACGAGGAACGCCTGGAACCAGGGCTCGTCGCGGCACGTCGAGAGCGCCGCGAACCACATCTGCCAGTCGACGCGCGGCATGTGCGGGCCCGCGAAACCGGGCCGGCGCTCGAGCGGGCCGGGCTTCCAGCGGAACTCGTAGGCACGCCACTCCGCGCCGTCGCTCGAGCCTTCGATCTGGATCTCGGGCCGCTCGCGCGTCATCACGGCGAACAGGCCGTACGAGTTGACGCTGCGCAGGGGCCAGAGCCAGCCGAGCGCGGCGCGCGCCGGCTCGGGAAAGGCGGCGCGCGGGGTCAGCCGCTCGAGCGCGACGCCGACGCTGGCGAGCAGCAGCAGCGCGGCCGCGACACGCCAGGGAGTGACACGCTTTGGTGTCGGGTGTTCCGGAGCCGGTCCGATCCACCGCGCCAGCATGCGGTCGTCGAGCGCCGCGAAGCACAGGGCCAGCGTCAGCCCGTTGAAGAAGCCGTAGTTGCCCGTGCCGGCGATGAGGAGCTGCAGCCCCGCGAGCACCGCCGCGCTCGCCCCCCGCACGCGCCGCGGACCCAGGATTCCCCAGGGCACGAGACACTCGATCGCGACCGTCGCGGCCGTCGACGCCTTCTGCACCCCGACGGGCAGCTGCGCGGCGAAGAAGCTCGCCTCCCACGGCAGCGGCTGCGTCCAGAAGTGGTAGGTGAGCGCCGTGCCGTCGCGCCACGTCGAATCGCCCGACAAGAGCTTCACCGCGCCCGACATGAACATCAGCTTCAGGAGGAGCGCGCGCGCGAGCCACACGCCGAGGCGCGGCTCGCTCGACGCCGCGAACAGCGCCACGAGCCCGGCCTCGAGCAACAGCGCATCCCACTGGAAGCTCAAGAACACGTCGCCCACGTTCACGAGCGAGAGGTACGCGAGCCACGCCGCGAGCGCGGCCCACGACCGGAAGCGCCCGGCGACCAGGAGCGCCGCCGCGATCGCGCCGGCTCCGCACATCGCGCGCAGCGCCCAGTCACTCGCACCGGTCACCCAGAACAGGGTGGGCAGCACGAGCGGCGCGCTGGCGCCCGCGCGGTCGCGGACGAACTCGAGCAGCTGCCCCGCCGGGGCGATGCCGGACGCGCCCACCAAGCCGATGATCTGCACCGCGAGCGAAGCGAACGCGCACAGGTAGACCCCGCCCAGGAGGCGCAGGAAGAGCTCGGCAACCCGCTCTGTCGGCTCCACGCCGGACGTGGTAGAACACGGCGCTCCCGAAGGGAAGCAAGAGGAGATCGCCATGGAGCTTCGCAAGGTGGTGTTGGTGGACGGCGTGCGGTCGGCGTTCGCGCGCGGCGGGCGCGGGAAGCTCGTCGCCACGCGGCTCGACGAGGCCGGTGCGCAGGTGCTGCGCGCGCTGCTGTCGCGCAATCCGAAGGTGCGCCCGACGGCGATCGAGGACATCGGGCTCGGCAACGTGGCGGGCTCGGGCGAGTTCGTCGGACTGGGTACCGTGGCGCGGCTCGCCGGCCTGCCGCTGGAAGCCTGCAACTTCGTCACGAACCGCCAGTGCGGCTCGAGCATGGAGACGCTACACCGCGTGGTGACGTCGATCATGACCGGCGCGACGGAGTGCGGCATCGCCCTCGGCATCGAGCGCATGGGGCGCGCGCTCGGCGGCGGGCCACGCGCGCCGCAGACGCGGCTCACGAAGCTCAACCCGCGCCTGTTCAAGCTGACGCCCGAGCAGCGCAACATGGCGCCCGACCACGACCAGACCTTCTCGGTGAAGTTCCCCGACTACATCCTCGACTCGCCGCCGCTGCAGTCGATGACCCAGACCGCGCAGAACGCGGCCGAGTGCTACGGGCTGTCGCGCGCCGAGCTCGACGCCTTCGCCGCCGAGAGTCACCGCAAGTGCGCGCGCGCGTACGAGGGCGGCTTCTACAAGGACGAGATCGTGCCGCTCGAGGTCGAGGAGCCCGTGTTCGACGCCGAGGGCAACTGGGTCGAGGCCGAGACCGGCAAGACCGTGCTCTTCGACCGCGACGAGTGCCTGCGCGCCGACACCACCGCGGAGAAGCTCGGCGCGCTGCAACCCGTGAAGGGAATCGTGAGCTTCGGCAAGCAAGAGCTCGTCATCACTGCGGGGAACTCGTGCCCGACCAACGACGGCATCTCGGCTGCGCTGCTCATGAGCGAGGACAAGGCGCGGGAGCTGCGGCTCGAGCCGCTGGCGCGCATCGTGGGCGTGGGCGTCGCCGGCGTGAAGCCGCAGGTGATGGGCCTCGGCCCGATCCCGTCCACGAAGAAGGCGCTGCGCCACGCGGGAATCACCGCCGACGAGATCGACCGCGTGGAGTTCAACGAGGCGTTCGCCGCGCAGGTCATTCCGTCGCTGCGCGACCTCGGCATCTCGCCCGACAAGAGCAACGTGAACGGCGGCTCGATCGCGATCGGCCACCCGCTCGGCGCGACCGGTGCGCGGCTCGTGACGACGGTCGCACGCGAGCTGCGCAGGAGCGGCGGGCGCTACGGCCTGGCCACGCAGTGCATCGGTGCGGGCATGGGCATCTCGACCATCCTCGAGAGGATCTAGTCGTGTCCGCCGAGGTCGGAGAGAGCGCGCCGGACTTCGCGCTGCCGTCGAGCCGCGGGCCGGTGGCGCTCAAGAGCCTGCTGGCCAAGGGCCCCGTGCTGCTCGTCTTCTACCCCGGCGATGACACACCCGTGTGTACCAAGCAGCTCTGCGACTACCGCGACAACCTCGCGGTGTTCGAGAAGCTGGGCGTGCAGGTGGTCGCGCTGAACCCGCAGAGCGAGGCGTCGCACCAGAAGTTCGCCGAGAAGCACCGCCTGCCGTTCCCCGTCGCTGCGGACGGGGGCGGCAACGTGACGAAGGCGTACGGCGCGCGCGGCCTGTTCGGCATGACCAAGCGCGCGCTCGTGCTCGTCGGGCGCGACGGCAAGGTCGTGTGGCGGAAGGTCGACTTCCCGCTGTTCTACGAGACGACCGACGACGTGCGCGGCGCGCTCGAGCGGCTGCGGCTGTAACGCGCCACGCGCGCCGGGTCGGCGCGTTCCATCTGCAGCACCAGCAGCCCGTCGAGCGAGTCGCCGAAGGCGCGGTCGACGTGCCACGCCGCGAACTCACCGCCCAGCTCGAGGTAGCGCTTCACCAGGACGGGCAGGCCCGCGCCGTCGGGCTCGAGCGCCGAGACCTGCGCCGACAGCTCGCGCGGCTCGGCGAGCGCGTGCGCTGCGGAGAAGTCGGCCGCATCCAGCTCGAACGGCACGCGCGCGCGCACCAGACCGTCGCTCTCGAGATGCCGGTGGTGCAGCAGCAGCGCGGCAGCGACGAGCCCGCGCGAACGGCGCGAGTAGCTCGACGACACCGACACGGCGCCGAAGAGCGAGCGCGCGCCCGTGAGCTCGACGGCGCCGTGGATGCCCTTCCACAGCAGCGCCAGGACGCGCGAGCAGCGCTGGTACTCGGGCGTGACGAACGCGCGGCCGAGCTCGATCGCGGGGCCGAGCTTCGCCAGGAACTCGCGATCGTAGTCGAACAGCGTGTGCGTGTAGAGCGCGTGCGGGAGCTCGTGCGCGGCGAACTCCTCGGTCGCGGCGAGCCGGTATGCGCCGGCCAGCGCGCGGCGCTCGCGATCCCACACGAACAAGTGTCCGTAGCGCGAATCGAAGCGGTCCAGGTCCAGGTCGCCGCCCGTGCCCTCGCCGACGGCGCGGAACGCGCACTCGCGCAGACGCCCGATCTCTCGCAGGAGCTCGGGGATCTGCGGCGCGCGCGCCAGCGCGACCAGCATGCGGTCGGTTTCCAGCAGCCGTGCGCTCTCCGGCAGTCGGGCGATCTCGGCTTCGAGAACGCCGTGGCGACACGGATCTGCGTCACACGAGAATGCGTCACACGTAAATGCGTAGTCGTTCATTTGCCCGTAAGTTCGGTTTCTCTCATGACGAACCGCGTTCGCGCCGGCGAAGAAACGGCGAGCACCCGGTTCGTACGCGAATCGTCACCGGGCCGTCACGCGCGCGGCCGAGCTTCCCTGCAGAACGAGACGAACAAACAAGCGAGGGAACCATCGTGTCGAGACACTCCGCACCGCTCGCCACTTACAGACTCCTGCGCATGGCCGCGGCCACCACGCGCTCACTCGCCGCGCTGAAGCTCGAGAAGACGCGCAGCGGCGGCTGCGTTCACGCCGCCGCGAAGCACGGCCACGCCTGGGCACGACGGCTGCTCGGCGCGCTGGGCGTGGAAGTCGAGGTGCGCGGCGCACCGCTGCCGGGCCCGCACCTGTTGCTCGGCAACCACCGCTCGTACATCGACATCCTGGCCGTGCTGGGGGTCGCGCCGTGCGGCTTCCTGGCCAAGTCCGAGATCGCGAGCTGGCCGGTGTTCGGCGCCGCCGCGAGCCTGCACCCGACGGTGTTCGTGACCCGCGACGACCGCGACAGCCGCAAGCGCGCGCGCGAAGGGGCGCTCGCCATCCTGCAGAAGGGCTTGCCGTTCGCCGCGTTCCCCGAGGGCACGACCTGCCGCGGGCCGGGCATCCTGCCCTTCTTCCCGGGGCTCTTCCGCGTCGCCGAGGAGTACGACTTCCCCATCGTGCCCTTCGCGCTGGAGTACGAGGACCGCGCGGACGCCTGGGTCGACGACGACCCGTTCGTCGGCCACTTCCTCCAGACGTTCGGCAAGCCGCGGGTGCGGCTCCTGCTCAGCTTCGGGCCCGCGCTGCGGCGCCGCCCGAGCGAGGAGATGCGCCGCGACGCCAGCGACTGGATCCGGGGCGAAGTGCGCGCAGCGGCGAGAGCGCTCGCGACCCGCTGATCCTTTACACTTCGCGGTGTGAGCCTCCGCGAAGTGCTCGACGCGTCCGCGCTCGAACAGGCGGCGCTCTTGCGGAAGCGCGAGCTCTCTTGCGAAGAGCTCGCGCGGCTCTACCTGGAGCGCATCGGGCGGCTCAACCCGGAGCTCCGCGCTTTCGTGCGCGTGCACGAGCGGCGCGCGCTCCGCCAGGCGCGGCGCAAGGACGCCGAGCTGCGGCGCGGCGGCGAGCTGCCGGCGTTCCACGGCGTGCCGATCGCGATGAAGGACCTGAACCTGGTGCGGGGGTCGGTGGCACGCTTCGGCTCGCGCGGCACGTGGCTGCCCTCGCCCGCCGACGACCGGTCGACGGCGTCCGTGCGCGCCGCCGGCTTCGTGATCCTCGGCAAGACCGCCACGTCGGAGCTCGGCGCCATGCCCGTCACGGAGCCCGACCTCCACCCGCCCACGCGCAACCCGTGGGACCCGGAGCGCACGTCGGGCGGCTCGAGCGGCGGCGCGGGCGCGGCAGTCGCCGCCGCGCTCCTGCCCATCGCACACGGCTCCGACGGCGCGGGCTCGGTGCGCATCCCCGCGTCCCTGTGCGGCCTCTACGGCTTCAAGGCGACACGCGGGCGTGTCGCGAATGCCTACGGGCTGCGCGACCCCGACATCCTGTACTCGTGCGGCCCGCTCGCGCGCACCGTGGAAGACGCCGCGGCGCTCCTCGACGCACTCGCGCGTACGGACGAGTTCCTGCGCGGGCTGCGCGCTCCTGCGCCGCACCGGCGCGTGCGCATCGGCGTGCTCACTCACTCGCATCTGGCGCCGACTCACCCCGAGATCGCCGAAGGCGTGCTCCGCGTCGCAAAGCAGCTCGAGTCGCTGGGGCACACGCTCGACGAGCTGCGCGCGCCGGAAGGCACGGTCGAGGAGTTCCTCCCCGTCTACCAGCGCCAGCTCGCCGGTGCGCCGGCCATGCTGCCGTGGCGCCTCCAGCCGGTGCCGAAGTGGCTGCGCGAGGCGGGCAAGCGCGTCACTGCAGAGCAGGCGCGCACCATCCAGCGCGAGCTGACGCAGCGGATCCTCGCGTCGGTCGAGCCGTTCGACCTGTGCCTCACGCCGACGGTGCCGATCGAGACGCCGCGCGTGGGCGAGTTTGCCGGCCTGCCCGCACCGGAGGCGTTCGCACGCGCGGCGCTGCTCGGCGTCTACACCGCCACGAGCAACATCAGCGGCGCGCCAGCGGCGAGCGTGCCGATGGGCCGCATGGGCGGCCGCTGGCCGATGGGCGCGCACCTGATCGGCCGCGTCGGCGAAGACGCGCTCGTGCTGCAGGTCTCGCGCGTGCTCGAGCAAGCGCTGCCCTGGCGGGGCGACTGGGCGCCTGGCGCGGAGCTCGAAGCCGCGGCCTAGCTCTGACCGGTGCCGGGCGCGCAGTAACTCCCGTAGGGGGTCCGGTCCGTGAGGATCCTCACGTTTGGCTCGAGCTGGCGCAGCTCGAGGGCGCGCGCGCGGGCGGCGGCTGCATCGGCCTCGCGGCCCGCGTTGCGCAGCGCGATCGCGTACTTGTCGACCTCGAGAGCCGTCATGGCGGGGTGCGTTCCGTTCTTCCCCTGGATCCGTTCGATCTCGGCGAGACCGCGCTCGTAGTAGCCGACCGCAGCCGGCCATTGGCCACGATCCGTGGCCATCTCCCCGAGCTCGAGGAGCGACATCTGGGTGGGGCCATTCGTCCGGGCGTCGAGCTGGTTCGCGAGCAGGAGCTCGCGCTCGGCCTCGTCGAACCGGCAGGTCGCGCCCGCCGCGCGTCCGAGCTCGTAGTGGAGCACCGCGCGCTGGGCGTCCGGGACTCGGGACGCCTCGCCGTCCGCCACGAGCTTCCGCAGCGTCGTGTAGGCCGCTTCCCACTGACCCGTGCTCTGGTACTCCTTCACCGCTGCCCAGGGATTTGCGGCGCAGCCCCCGAGGAGCGCGAGGAGCGCGGCGAGTGAGACGAGATCGGCGTGGCGGCGAGTCACGACTTCGCGCAATCCTTGGGGTAGTGCTCCGCGGCGAAGCCCGCGAGCGCGCCCGGGTGATCGGCGCGGATCTGCGCGCTCTCCTGACGCTGCGCCGCCGCGCGCGCGAAATCGCCCGTGTGCTCGAGCGCGGTCGCGAAGTCGTCGAGCTCGTCGGCGAACGCGATCGGGTCGGCTCGGTCCGCGGCGAGCTTGCGCACCACGGGGAAGCCGCGCTCGTACCAGCGCACCGCCTCGGCGTATTGCCCGGTGTCGAAGCTCAGGCGCGCGAGCTCGAACAGCCGCTGGCCCAGATGGACAGGATGCTGCTCGTCGAGCGACTCCTCGAGCTCGAGCGCCCGTTCGAAAGACCTGCGCGCCGCGTCGTAGGCGCACAGCTGTCCGGCGGCGCGGCCGTAGTCATAGAGCGCCGCCGACTCGGCTTCGGGCCCGAGCCAGCCGACCCGCGCGTTGACCGCCGCGCGCGAGAAGCACTTCGCCGCCGTGTCGTGGTCGCCCGCGCGAGAAGCCGAGAGTCCGCAGTCGAAGTAGTGCCAGTAGTTGTACGCGTTCAGGGGGTTCGCGCAGCCGGCGAGGAGCGCGCCGAGCGCGGCGAGGAGAGGCCCGCCGAGCTCGACCGCGTGGCTTCGCATCGCGCGGCCGACTCACCGCTTGGGATGGAGGAGCGTCCCGTGCCGCTCGAGCCAGTCGCGCCGCTTCTCGAACGGCAGCGCGACGTAGGCCTGCATCGTCGCGAGGCCCTCCTCCGAGAACATCGTCGCCATGAACGACTCGCTCTCGATCGCGAGGCCCGCGTCGAGCGGCGCGTCGGAGCCGCGGTAGACGCAGCGCTTGATCTCCGCGAGCGCGACCGGCGACAGCTCGGCGAAGCCAGCCGCGAGCGCGCGGGCGCGGGCCAGCGCGTCGGTCGCAACCTCGTGCACGAGCCCGAGCTCGAGCGCCTCTTCGGGCCGGCAGATGCGCCCGCGCAGGATGAAGTCGAGCGCGCGACCCGCCCCGAGCAGGCGCGCCAGGCGTTGCGTGCCGCTGCCGCCCGGCAGGATCCCGAGCGTCGACTCGGGCAGGCCGATGCGGTGGTCGCCCGCCGACGCGACGCGGATGTCGCACGACAGCGAGAGCTCGAAGCCGCCGCCCATCGTGTCGCCGTTCAGCGCGGCGATGACGGGCTTCGCCAGGTCGCGCAGCGAGCGCAGGAGCTCGTGGTAGCCGTGGTTCAGTCCGAGCCCGAGCGCGCGCATGAGCGGCTTGTTCGCGGCCAGGGCGGCGAGCTCCTCCACGCTGTAGTGCGTGATGAACTTGCCCGGCATGCCGCCCGTCAGGATCACCGCGCGGATCGAGGGATCGCTCCACTCGCGGATGCGCTCGCCGAGCTCCGCCGTGCCCTCGGCGCAGAAGTAGTTCATGGGCGGGTTGTGATACGTCGCGACCACCACGCCCTTCGCGTTCCGCTCGATCTGCCACAGCGCCATCGGCACCTCCCGTGTGGAGCCAGAGCGTACGCGGATCGACGCGCGCGTGTCAGCCCGTGCGCTGGACGATCGCGAGCCTGCGGCGGTCGCGCTCGCGGAACCCGACGCGCGCGTAGAGCGCCGTCGCCGTCGCCTCGGACGGCGAGCCCGCGCGCACGTGCAGGAACGGCACGTCGCCGCGCGCCTGCGCTCCGGCTGCGACCGCGCGCACGAGCGCTTCGGCGAGGCCGCGACCGCGCGCCTCGGGCGCCGTGCAAACACCACTCACTTCTGTGTAGCCCGCGGGCTTGAGCCGCTCGCCGGCCATGGCCACGAGCGCGCCGTCGGCGCGCACGCCGACGTAGCGGCCCATCTCGAGCGTGCGCGTTCCGAACGGTCCCGGCTCGGTGCGGGCGACGAGCGCCAGCATGTCGGCCACGTCGGCCGGGCCGAGCTCCGGGAACGCGCGGTCCGGCGGCGCGACCTTCTCCTCGCAGACCATCTGGATCACCTCGAAGCCGCCGAGTGCGCGCCAGCCCGGCGCATCGAGCGCGGCGTCGGCGCCGGTCAGCGCCACCACGCCGCCCACGGGCAGCAGCTGCGCCAGATCCACGAGCGCCGCGACGTCGGGCTCGCCGAGCGCGGCGAACGGACTCACCTCCGCCGGGTACCGCCGGGCCCGGCCCGCGCGCAGCGCCAGGTGCGCGTGCGCGCCGCCGAGCGAGTGCCACGCCGGCTGGTCGAGGCGCTCGTGAGTCACGCGAGCCGCTCCGCGAGCGCGCCGAGCAAGCCGACCGCGTCGACGCCCGGCCCGAGCACCGGCGCCAGCGGGTCGCCGCCCTTCTCGAGCCGCGGCACCGCCGTCTTGATCGTGAACTTCGTGGGGTCGAGCCGCGCGTTCACGTGCTTCCATTCGAGCGGCATCGACACGGGCGCGCCCGGCCGCGGGCGCACCGAGAACGGGCCGGCGATGAGCTTGCCGCGGCCGTTCTGCAGGTAGTCGACGTACACCTTGTCGCCGCGCGCGGCGACGGGCCGCGTGATCGTCGCGATCTCGGACAGGTCGGCGCACACCGCTCGCGCGAGCACCTCGGCCAGCCGCCGCGTGTCGTCGTGGTCGAGCTGGCGGCCGAGCGGCACCAGCACGTGCAGGCCGTCCTGTCCCGACGTCTTCGCGAAGTGGGCGGCGCCGAGCTCGTCCAATAGCGCGTGGATGTGCCGCGCGATCTCGATCACGTGCGCGAACGGCGCCTGCTTGGGGTCCAGGTCGAGGATGAGCCAATCGGGCCGGTCGAGCGCGTCGCGCCGCGAGCTCCACACGTGCAGCGGGATCGCGCCCGAGTTGATCACGTACAAGAGCGTGCGCAGCTCGTTGCACACGAAGTAGTCGGTGCCCTCGATCTGCTCGCGCAGCACCCAGTCGGGCGTGAAATCGGGCGCGTTCTTCTGATAGAAGTTCTTGCCCTCGATGCCGTCGGGATAGCGCGTCAGCACGAGCGGCCGGTCGCGCAGGTACGGCGCGAGCCACGGCCACACCGCTTCGTAATAGGCGAGCAGATCACCCTTGGTGTAGCCCTCGACGGGCCAGAACACCTTCTCGAGCCGCGTGAGTCGCAGCGCCCCGGCGGGCGCGGGCTTCGCCGTCGGCGGGGCCGGCGCCTCGGCGGGAAGCTCGCGCAGCTCCGCCGGCGCCTCGCACGTCTCGGGCGAGACGTCGGGCTGCACCCGCACGAACACGGGATGGCGCAGCATGCCCGCGCTCGTGACTTCGCCGTAGCGGATCTGCGCGACGAGCTCCGGCCGCGCGAACACCAGGCCGCGCAGCGCGGGCGGGTTCTCGAACGCCGGCTTCTCGACGCGCCGCGCGTCGAGCTCGGCGCGCAGCTCGGCGACGGCGGAGGCGTCGAGGCCCGAGCCCGCCGAGCCCGCGTACACGAGCTTCCCGCCGACGCGCCACGCGAGCAACAGCGAGCCGAGCGGCGCACGCGTGCCCTTCCCGGGCTGGTAGCCCACGACGACGAGATTCGCGGTGCGCGGCAGCTTGATCTTGAGCCAGCTCTTCGAGCGCCGGCCGCTCTCGTACTTGGAATCGGCGCGCTTCGCCACGATGCCCTCGAGCGCGTTCGCGCGCGCGGCCTCGAGCAGCGCCTCGCCTTCGACCGCGACGTGGTCCGAGAAGCGCACGTAGCCGTTGCGCGGCACGAGGTGCGAGAGGACCTCCTTGCGCGTCGCCAGCGGCAGCGCCCGCAGGTCGAAGCCCGCGGCGGAGAGCGCGTCGAACGCGAAGTACACGACCGGCGTGTCGAGCTCGGCCCGCGGCTTCGCCTCGCCGCGGAAGCGCGTCTGCAGCCGCTCGAACGATGCGCGGCCGCGCTCGTCGAGCGCCACGACCTCGCCGTCGATCGTGCACTCCGACACCGGAAGGTGTCGCACGGCGCGCGCGATCTCCGGATACGTCTGCGTGGCGTCGCGCCCGCTGCGCGCGGCGAGCTTCACGCTGCCGTCCGCGCGCTTCGTCGCGAGCACGCGGGCGCCGTCGTACTTCACCTCGAACAGCCAGCCCTCGCGCGTGAACGCGGCGTCGGCGATCTCGGCGAGCATCGGCTCGAGGGCCGAGGCGGGCAGCGCGCGCTCGGGAGCGCCGGCCGCGCGCGCGAGCGCGGCGACTTCGTCGGTGTGACTCACCCGATCGCGCAGCTCCGCTACCGTGAGCCCCGACAGCACCGAGCCCGGCTCCGCGATCACCAGCTCGGGCTCGGGCGGCTTGCCTTTCCACTTCGAGAGCCACAGCCAGCTCTTCCCGGCCTCGCCCTTCATGCGCACCAGGCCGAAGCGCCCGCGCAGCTTGTGGCCCTCCAGCAGCAGGTCGAGCTTCCCCGCAGCGAGGCCCTCGGCCGGCGAGCGCCCTTCCACCGTCCGATAGCAGCCGCGGTCCCACACGATCATCGCGCCCGCGCCGTAGTTCCCCGCGGGGATCACGCCCTCGAAGTCCGCATACTCGAGCGGATGGTCCTCGGTCTGCGCTGCGAAGCGCTTCTCCTTCGGGTCGAGCGTCGGGCCCTTGGGAATGGCGAAGCTGACCAGTGCACCGTCGATCTCGATACGAAAGTCCCAGTGCATGGACCGCGCCGCGTGTTGCTGGACGACGAATGCGCGCGCCGCGTTGGGGGGCAGCGCACGGGCCTCGTCTTCGCCGCCGAACGGCTCGGGCGTCGCGTTCGGATCCCGCTTCTCGCGGTACCGCCGGAGGTCGGCCATGCGAAACGATGGTAGCGCGAACCGGTTGCTCGTTCGGAGACACCGGAGGTAAAACGACCTCCGCTCGCGTTCACGGAGAAGCTGGCGGATGAAGGAGTCCCAGATGCCGTTTCGATCCCTCGCGCAGGCCAGCGGGGCGGCGCTCTGCGCGTTCGCGCTGCTCGGCGCCAGCCACACCCTTGCGCCGATCAAGAAGCCCGTTCCCGACGCGACCCTGAAGGTCAGCTCGACGTCGATCGCCCCGGGCAGCGGCGTGTCGTGGGGCGTCGGCAAGGTCCACTACAAGGGGCATTACTACGACCTGCAGGTGGAAGGCCTGAGCGTCGGGCGGTCGGTCGACGCCGTGACGGCCGTCGGCAAGATCTACCACCTGGCGAAGATCGAAGACGTGGCCGGCCAGTACAGCGCCGGCAACGTGCCCACGACGACCGGCGGCGGCGGCTCCATGCTGGTGATGAAGAACGCGAGCGGCGTCGAGATCCGCATGAGTGCCACGGCGCGCGGCGTCAACCTGACCGCGCCAGTGTCTGGCGTGAAGCTCAGCTTGAAGCAGTGACTGTGGCGTGGTGCGCCACACGCGCCCTTTCATGAGCAAGGCATGTCCGAAGTGCTTGCCGGAACACGCGCGGCCGGGGTAGAACCAAGCCAAGCATTTCAACTCGAGGAGACCTTTCGATGTCGCGATCCTTCGCCTCCGTCGCCCTGAGCCTGCTCGCCGTGTTGTTCGCCGTGGGTCCCGGGCACGCCGCCGAGTCCAAGAAAGTCGTGCCGGACGCACAGATCAAGCTCACCGCGAAGTCGGTCGCCGCGGGCGTCGGGATCTCGTGGGGCTCGGGCAAGCTCATGTACAAGGGCAAGAGCTACGACATCGACGTGTCGGGTCTCTCCCTCGGCTCGGTCGGCGCCGCGTCGCTCACCGCCACGGGCAAGATCTACAACTTGAAGAAGCTCGAGGACTTCGACGGCAACTACACCGCCGCCGCAGCGGGAATCACGATCGCGGGCGGCAGCAGCGGCGTCGCGATGGTGAACCAGAACGGCGTACAGGCGCGCATCACGGCGACCACCAAGGGCCTGAGCCTGACGATCGGGACGGGCGGGGTGGACATGAAGATCGTCAAGAAGTAGCGCCCGGGCGACACAGGGGCGGGGTGCTATCCTTCGGTGTAGACCCCTCCCCGGTCGGCGATCCGTGGATGCGCCGAAAAGGAGGCGCATGCCAGCGCGCGCGATCTCGTCGGGCACGATCTCGTTCGGACTCGTGTCGATCCCGATCAAGGTCTTCACCGCCACCAGTGGCAAGGACGTGCACTTCAGCATGCTCCACGCCAAGGACAAGGGGCGGCTGAAGCAGCAGTACGTCTGCAACGTCTGCGGCGAGATCGTCGACCGTGCGAACACCGTGAAGGGCTACGAGTACCAGCGCGACCAGTACGTCGTGGTCACCGACGAAGAGATCGCGGCGCTGCAGCACAAGACCGACCAGACCATCGAGATCTCCGAGTTCGTGCCGATCGCACAGGTCGACCCGATCTACTTCGAGAAATCGAACCTGCTCGGGCCGGACAAGGGCGGCCACAAGGCGTACCAGCTGCTGCACCGCGCGATGACGCAGACCAAGCGCGTCGCCGTCGGGCGCTACGCCACGCGCGGGCGCGAGCAGCTGGTGCTGCTGCGCCCGATGGGCGACGGCCTCGCGATGCACGGGCTCTACTACGCCGACGAAGTGCGCGACTTCTCCGACATCGAGATCGACAAGACGATCGCGATCAAGGACACCGAGCTCGAGCTCGCCAAGCAGCTCGTCGACCAGCTCGCGAACGAGAAGTTCCAGCCCGAGAAGTACGAGGACGACTACCGGCGCTCGGTGCTCGCCGCGGTCGACCGCAAGGTCGCGGGTGAGGAGATCGTGGTGGCGCCGCCCGAAGAGGCGCGCGAGCAGATCATCGACCTGGTCGCCGCGCTGAAGAAGAGCCTGGCCGACAAGGCGAGCGCGCAGCCCGCCGCGCAGACGAGCCGCAAGGCGCCGAAGGCCAAGGGAAAAAAGGCGGCTTCGAGCTAACATTCCGGCGTGGGGCGGCAGCTATCGACGGCGGAAGCCGCGCGCATCCTGAAGCTGTCGGAGGCGCGCATTCGGGAGCTCGTTCGCTCGGGCCTGTGCCGGCCCGCGCGCGACGGGCGGAGCTACGCGTTCTCGTTCCAGGAGCTCGTGGTGCTGCGCGCGGCCGCGGCGCTCCTGGCGCAGGACGTGCCGCTCGCGCGCGTGCGCCGTGCACTCGAGGCGCTGTCGAGCGAGCTGCCCGCAGACCGCTCGCTCTCGGGTCTGCGCATCTTCGCCGACGGCAAGCGCGTCGCGGTGCGCGAGGACGGCAAGAGCTGGGAGCCCGAGACGGGCCAGGTCCTGCTCGACTTCGACGTCGACGAGCTCGCCGATCAAGTTGCCGAGCTGCGCGCCGAGCCGAAGGCGGACGCGCCGGGCGAGCCGAGCGCTCAGGCACAGCTCGAGTTCGAGCGCGGGCTCGACCTGGAGGACGAAGATCCCGCGGCGGCGTGCGGCGCGTACGGCAAGGCGCTCCAGCTCGACCCGGGGCTCGTCGACGCGTGGGTGAACCTGGGGCGCATCGCACACCAGTCGGGAAACGCCAAGGAGGCGGTGCGCCTCTACCACCACGCGCTCGAGCGGAGCCCCGACGATCCCGTGATCCACTTCAACCTGGCGCTCGCGCTCGAAGACGCGCGCGGGCCGGCCCCAGCCGCGAGTCACTACGAGCGCGCGCTCGCGCTCGACCCGAGCTTCGCCGACGCGCACTACAACCTGGCGGGGCTGTGCGAGCAGCTCGGCCGGAAGACCGACGCGCTCCGACACTATTCGGCGTACAAGAAGCTCACCGACGGCTAGCGGCGCCGTCCGGGTCCGGTCTCGGGCAGCAGGAAGAACAGCAGCGCCGACAAGCCGTAGCAGCCGGCCCAGAACGCGAACGCCCAGAGCGGCTCGCGCTCGGCGAGCCACAGGCCGAGCGCAGGCGAGAAGATGCCGCCGAGGAAGCCGGCCATGAGCGTGAGACCGAGCGCCGCGCCGCCGTAGGCCGGGCCCACGCTCGGCAGCTCGAGCGGCACCACGAACACGAGTGCGATCGCGCCCGCGGCGAAGCCCCACACGACCATCACGCCGAAGAGCGGCGCGCCGACCACCGCGCTCGAGGCGTAGACCATCGCGCCCGCGAGCGCGATGCACGGCACGTACATCGCGCGGCGCAGGCCGATGCGATCCGACAGCCCGGGCAGGATCAAGCTGCCGACCACGTACGAGACGAGCACGACCGTGAGCATGCCGCCCGCCTGTTGCGGCTCGAGCCCGCGAACGGTGGTCAGGTACGTCGGCAGGTACGCGACGATGCCGAGATAGCCGGCGAGGAAGAACAGGTAGCTGCCGGCGAGCAGCCACACGTCGCGAATTCCGAGCGCGGCCGCGAGGCCCGAGAAGACGTCCGACGCGCTCGCTGCCGCGACCTCCCCGCGGTCGCGCACCAGCGCGCTCCAGATCAGCGCGAGCACGGCGACTGCCGCCGCGAGCGCAAACGTGAGCCCGCGCCAGCCGCCCACGTGCCCGACGAGGAGCGGCGCCGCGTACATCGCGAGCCCCTGGCCCGCGCCGTTTCCGCCCAGCGCGATCCCGTTCGCCATGCCGAGCTCCGCCGCGGGGAACCAGAGCCCGAGCGCGCGCGGCAGGTTCGTCGCCACGAGAGACAGCGTGAAGCCGTACAGCACCATCGCGCCCAGCAGCGTGGCGAAGCCGGGAGCAACACCGCGCAGTGTCAGCGCACCGGCCATCGCCAGCGCGCCGAGCGTCACGACCCGCCGCACGCCGTAGCGGTCGCCGAGCACGCCCGCGGGCACCGAGCCGAGCAGCGCCCCGGTGGAGAGCCCGCCCCAGAGCAGCCCCCAATCAGCGAGCGCGAGCCCGTGGTCGGCGAGGATCGGCGCGACCAGGACGACCACGTAGATCCAGGCCGCGCCCGTCACGACGAAGTTCATCGCGAACACGTTCCCGAGCACGAGCCAGCGGCCTTCGTTCATGCAGCACTCCCCGAGCGACCGCGCGAGTCTATCCTGAGCGCGATGAGCAAGGCGTTCACGAGCGAGGAGACCGCCGACGCGCCCGAGGTCGTGGCCCCGCGCGCGCCGCTCCCGCCCGGTGTGCCGAACTACGTCACCGCGCGCGGGCTCGCCCAGCTGCGCGCCGAGCTCGTGGCGCTCCTGGCCGAGCCGGCCGCGAAGGAACGCTCGGCCGCGCATACACAGCGGCGTGTCGCGCTCGAAGCGCGCATCGCCACGGCCGAGCTCGTGGCGCCGTCCCGCCATGACGTCGACGTCGTGCGCTTCGGCGCGACGGTCGCCGTGGCCGGCCCCGGCGGCCCGCGCCGCTACCGCATCGTGGGCGTCGACGAAGCCGACCCCGCGCAGGGCTCGATCGCGTTCACGTCGCCGCTCGCGCGCGCGCTGCTCGGACGCTCGGTCGGCGACTCCGTGCGCGTGCGCGCGCCGCGCGGCGACGAGCGGCTCGAGATCGAGTCGGTCGAGTACCCGGCGGGCTAACGGCCGCGAAACACCGCGGGCCGGCGCTCGACGAACGAGCGGATGCCCTCGCGCGCGTCCTCGGTGTCCATCACCGAGGCGCGGATCTCGGGGATCGCCGCGATCGCCGCGCGCTCGCCCGCCTCCACGTACGCGTGCGCGGCGCGCTTCGTCGCGAAGAGTCCCAGCGGCGCGTTCTTCGCCATCTGCGCCGCGAGCTCGTGCGCGCGCTCGATCTGGCGGCCGAGCGGCACCACCTCCTGCACCAACCCGATGCGGTGCGCCTCGGCCGCACCGAACTCGTCGCAGAGGAGCAGGTGGTACAGGGCGTCGCCCCAACCCATGCGCGACAAGAAGCGGAAGTGCGCGCCGCCGAGCGGCGCGATGCCGCGCTTCGCCTCCATCTGGCAGAAGCGCACGTTGTCCGCGGCGACCGCGACGTCGCCCGCGAGCATCATCTCGATCCCCACGGTGAACGTGATGCCTTGCACCGCGGTGACGATCGGCTTGCGGCAGCGCCGCGCGAGCCCGAACGGGTCGACGTTGCCTTCGGGCAGCGGCCGTGCGGTCGCGCCCGGGCCGAAGAACTTCGGCATGTCGAGTCCTGCGGTGAAGTGCTCGCCCTCGGCGCACAGCACGCCGATCCAGTAGGCGTCGTTCCCGTCGAGCTCGGTGAGCGCGTCGGAGAGCTCGCGCATCATCTCGGGCGTGAACGCGTTGCGGCGCGCCGCGTTGTCGATGCGGATCTCGAGCACGTTGCCGCGCGCGGCGCTCGTCACGCGGCCGGCGGGCCTCTCATCGGCCATGCTGCTGCGCCTGGATCTCTTCCTCGACTTCCGCGAGGCGGTCCTTGCCGAAGAACAGCTCGTCGCCCACGTAGAAGCTCGGCGAGCCGAAGGTGCCGCGCGCGACGGAGCGCTCGGTGTTCGCCAGCAGCTCCTGCTTCACGTCGGCGTCGGCCGAGCGCGCGACGAGCTCGTCGGCCGGGAGCTGCGACTCGAGGAGCGCCGCGCGGATCACCGGGGGGTCGTCCAGCTTCTTGGGCTCGGCCCACATGTGGCGGTACACCTCGTCCACGTAGCGCTCGAACACGCCGAGGCGCTTGGCGGCGACGGCGCCGCGCATGATCGCCAGCGTGTTCACCGGGAAGTGCGGGTTCATCCGGAACGCCGTGATGCCGTGCTTGTGCAGGAAGCGCCGCAGCTCGAGCGCGCCGTACTCTCCCTTGTTCTTGATGCCCGCGTTCGACACGGCGGGAGACACGTTGCCCGTCGCCTTGAACACGCCGCCCAACAGCACGGGCACGTACTGGAAGCGCACGCCGGTGCGCTTCTCCAGCTTCGGCACGACCAGGTGCGCCAGGTACGCGTTGGGAGAGCCGAAGTCGAAGTGGAACTCGACTGACACCATGATGTGTAACCTCTCTCGCGGCTCACCACGGTTCGGCGTGGGGCCGGATCTCCAGCTCGAACGTCCACGCGTCGCGCGGCTGCTGGTGCAGGGCCCAGTACGCCTCGCCGACCGACGCCGGGTCCATCAACGTGCCGGGCGGCAGCGCGTCGGGGTCGCGGCCCGCGCTGCGCATGCGCTCGCGCACCCACGCCGTGTCGACCCCCGCGTCGATGATCAGGTGCGCGACGTGGATGCCCGCCGGCCCCAGCTCGCGCGCCATGCTCTGCGCGAGCGCGCGCAGGCCGAACTTCGCCGCCGCGAACGCCGCGTAGCCCTTGCCGCCGCGCAGGCTCGCCGTTGCGCCGGTGAAGAAGATCGAGCCGCGCCCTCGCGGCACCATCACCTTGGCGGCCTCGCGCCCCGTCAGGAAGCCGCCGAAGCACGCCATCTCCCACACCTTGCGGAACACGCGGCTCGTGGTGTCGCGGATCGGGAAGCTCACGTTCGCGCCGACGTTGAAGACCGCGACCTCGAGCGGACCGACGTCGCGCTCGATCTGCGCGACCGCGGCCTGCACCTGCTCCTCTTCGCGTGCGTCGAGGCCGAGCGCCACCGCGCGCCCGCCGGACGCTTCGATCTCCTTCACGAGGGGCGCGAGCTTCTCGCCGTTTCGCCGCGCCACCACGGCGGGATGGCCGGCGGCCGCGAAGCGCTTCGCGATCGCGCCGCCGATGAAGTCGCCCGCCCCGACCACGAACGCCACGCCCTTCGGTCCGGTGGGTTGCATGATGCAACTACGATACTCCGATCCGCGTGTCGGTGTCACGGCCGCCCGTTCGTCCTTCCGGGAGTCGGGGCGAAGACTTCTCGGCGCAGTCGTGAAAAACTCGCCGCACTCGCACTCACTCGAGGAGGGCTGGAGATGCGCATCGCGCTCGTGATCCTGCTCTTGATTGCCGCCGGAGTCGGCGTGCTCGCTGCCGTGATCGCGGGGCGGCCGTCGGAGTTCTCGATCCAGCGCTCGGCATCGATGGCCGCGCCGCCCGACATCGTCTTCGGGCTCGTGAACGACTTCCATCGCTGGGAGGGCTGGTCGCCATGGGCGAAGCTCGACCCCGCCATGAAGATCCGCTACGACGGCGCGCCGGCAGGCGTCGGCGCGAGCTACGGGTGGCAGGGCGACCGCACCGTGGGCGAGGGCCGCATGGCGATCACGGAGTCGAAGCCGAACGAGCAGATCTCGGTCGACCTGCAGTTCCTGAAGCCCTTCGCCGCGCGCAACGTCGCCGTCTTCCGCTTCGAGCCCGACAGCGCCGGCACCAAGGTGACCTGGACGATGCGCGGCCAGTCCGACTTCATGGGCAAGGCGGTCGGCCTGTTCATGAACATGGACGATCTCGTCGGCAGGCAGTTCGAGCAGGGCCTGGCGAGCATGCGCACGCTTGCCGAGGGCGAGGCCCTCGCCGCGAACCGCTAGCGATGGCGCTCGAGCTCTACTGCCACCCGCTGTCCTCGTTCTGCCAGAGCTTCCCGGCCGAGCCGGCCGACTAGCGCGCGACGCCGATCAGCATCTCGCGAGTCACGAGCTCGGCGAGCTTCGCCTCACCGAGGCCTTCCGTGCCGGGCGGCCGCAGCGGCAGCACCATGTAGCGGGTCTCGCCGCTCGTGTCCCACACGCGCACGGCCACGCGCTCGGGCAGCGCGAGGCCCATCTCGCGCAGCAGCGCGCGCGGCTCGCGCACGAGACGCGCGCGGTACTCGGGGCTCTTGTACCAATCGGGGGGCAGGCCGATCACGCCCCACGCCGTGCACGAGCACTGGGTGCACACGATGACGTTGTGGAGCGAGTCCGTGTTCTCGAGCACGACGAGATACTCGCGGTCGGCTGCGCGGAAGCCGAGCTCGGCGCTCGCGCGCCCACCGTCGGCGAGGAGCCGCGCGCGGAACGCCGGGTCGCTCCACGCGCGCGCGACCACGCGCGCGCCGTTGCGGTAGTCGAAGTTCTCGGCCGCCTGCTCGATGCGCCTCTCGACGAAGTCCGCGGGCACGCGCGCGCCGAGTGCCTGTTCGAGCGCCCGTTCGCGCGCTTCGACGGGCGCCGGCTCGAGCGTCTCGCGCGGGTCCTTCAAGGCGCGGGCTCGAGATAGCTCGACCAGAGGTCGACGACGACCGACGCGCCGGCCTCGGCCGCGTCGGCCCACAGCTCGCGCGCGGGGAACTCGACCCGGTACGTCGTCTCGGCCGGCGCGGGCAGCGCGTGACCGGCGAGGTCGGGCAGCTCGAACGCGCGGCCGACGCCCGCGACCACGCCGCGCTTCCCGCGCGCGTAGCGCGGCGCGCGCGTGTGCCCCGCGGGCCGGAAGTCGCGCACGGCCACGCGGTCGCCGACGGCGAACCGCGGCTCGGCCGCCGTGACGATGACGACACCGTCCGGTTTCACCTCCGCCGCGGGTTGCGACAGGGGGAACCGCCCGCCAGCGCGCGCCTCGAGCTCGGCGAGGCTCACCACGCCCTTCTCGACCAGCAGCGTGGCGATGCCGGTGAGCCAGCGCTCGTAGTACGAAGCGGCGAGATAGTGCGCGGGTGCCATGCGCTCCACCGCGTGGCGGTACTCGTGGACGTTGTAGGCGGCGAGCACGCGGATGCCCAACGCGTTCAGCGCGAACGCGCGCGCCTCCCAGCGCCGGTGGAAGGTCGGCTCGTCCGGCTCGACCTCGACCGGCCCGAAGCCGCTCATGCCGCCGAGGTCGTGGATGCCGTCCATGCCCTCAAAATAGCCGAACCGGGCTAGAATGCGCGGCAGCGCGGCCGTCGGCGACGAGCGCTCCACAGGATCTTCCTTGCCCAGGGTACCCGGACAGGCCACCGCCATCGCGTTCGCCAGCCTCGCGGCGATCGCGCTCGGTGTCGACGTATGGCTCGCGTTGTCCAACGTGCAGCGCATGACCGAGGCGAGCGCGTGGGTGACTCACTCGCACCGCGTGCTCGAACAAGCTCAGGAGCTGCTCTCGAGCTTGAAGGACGCCGAGACGGGCCAGCGCGGCTTCCTCATCACCGCCGACCCGGCGTACCGCAAGCCCTACGAAGCGGGCAAGGTCGCCGCGCGCCAGCACTACGAAGAGCTCGCCGACCTGACGCGCGACAACGCCGGACAGCGCCAGGGGGTTCGTGACCTCGGACCCCTCGTGGACGCGAAGCTCGCGGAGCTCGAGCGCACCGTCGCGCTGCGCGAGAGCGGCCCGGGCGGATTCGACGCTGCGCGCGCGATCGTGCTGGGCGGCGAAGGCCTCCGGCTCATGGAGACGATCCGCGCGAAGCTCGCCGACGTGGTCGCGACCGAGCAGGCGCTGCTCGCCGCCCGCAACCGCGAGTCCTCCCAGGCGGCCCACGTCGCCACGGCGACGGCGCTCGCCGGCTTCGTGGCCAGCCTGGTCCTCGTGGGCGCGGCGATCCTGTCGTTCCGCCGCCGCGCGCTCGAGCGCGAGCAGGCCGCTGCGCTGCTGCACGAAGAGAAGGAGCGCTTCCGCACCACGCTCTCGAGCATCGGCGACGCCGTCATCGTGACCGACGTGCGCGGCCGCATCACCTTGATGAACGCGTCCGCGTCGTCGTTGCTCGGCTGGGACGACTCGGCGCTCGGCCGGCCGCTCGACGACGTGTTCCGCATCGAGAACGAGGCGACGCGGGAACCCGTCGAGAGCCCCGTGCGCCAGGTGCTGCGCGAGGGCAAGGTCGCCGGCCTCGCGAACCACACGGTGCTCGTCCGTCGCGACGGCACGGCCGTCCCGATCGACGACAGCGGCGCGCCGATCCGCGACGCGGCCGGCGCGCTCGTCGGCGTGGTGCTCGTGTTCCGCGACATCCGCGAGCGTCGCGAAGCCGAGCGCGACCTGGAGCGCAGCGCCCAGCGCCTGCGCGAGCAGGACCAGCGCAAGGACGCCTTTCTGGGCATCCTGTCGCACGAGCTGCGCAACCCGCTCGCGCCCATCCTCACGGCGGTCGCGATCCTGCAGCAGGTCGACCCGGCGAGCCCGCAGGCGCGCCGTGCACGCGAGATCATCGACCGCCAAGTGACTCAGCTGACTCGCCTCGTCGACGATCTGCTCGACGTGTCTCGAATCACGGAAGGCAAGGTGCGTCTGAACCGCGAGCGCGTGAGCCTGGGCGACGTCGTGCGCGCGACGGTCGACGACCACCAAGCGCAGTTCGCCGCGAAGGGCATCGCGCTCGCAGCGGAGCTCCCGGCCCAGCCGGTCTGGGTCGATGCCGATCCCACGCGGCTCGTCCAGGTGATCGGCAATCTGCTCGAGAACGCGCTCAAGTTCACGAACTCGGGCGGACACGTCGCCGTGCGGCTCGAACGCGGCGACGGCAAGGCCGTGCTGCGCGTGCGCGACGACGGCGCGGGCATGGACGCCGAGACGCTCGCGAAGATCTTCCAGCCGTTCATGCAGGCCGACACTACGCTGGCGCGCACGCAGGGCGGGCTCGGGCTGGGCCTGGCGGTGGTGAAGAGCCTCGTCGAGCTGCACGGGGGCAGTGTCGAAGCGCGGAGCTCCGGCGTGGGCCGCGGGGCCGAGCTCGCGGTGAGCCTGCCTCGCGCCGCCGCACCCGACGCGACCGCCGCCGGCGGGCTCGGCGGTGCGAGCGGCCCGCGCAAGGTGCTCGTGATCGAGGACAACGAGGACGCTGCGACCACCCTGCGCGACCTGCTCGAGCTGCGGGGCCACCAGGTCGCCCTCGCGCGCGACGGCCGCAGCGGCGTGGCCGCGGCGCTCGCCGACCCGCCCGACGTGGTGCTCTGCGACGTCGGCCTGCCCGGCGTCGACGGCTACGAGGTCGCCAAGCGGCTGCGCGCGGCAGAGTCGAGCGCGGCGCTCGTCGCGCTCACCGGCTACGCGACGCCGGAGGACGCGGTACGCGCGCGCGAAGCGGGCTTCGACGCGCACCTCGCGAAGCCGCCCGACCTGGAACGCCTGGCCGAGCTGCTCGCGACGCTGCCGCGCACGTAGGGGCTCAGCGACTCGGCAGATCGGGGTCGAGCACGGCCCACGGCGGCGCGCTCTTCGTCCACACGTTGCGCGCCGGCGCGAACACGCTCGGGTCGTCCAGGCTCCCGGCGCGGATGCCGACGTCGTCGGGCCGCGCGGAGCTCGACGCGAACAGCGGCGAGCCGCAAACGCCGCAGAACTCGCGCCGCGCCGTGTTGCCGCTGTCGGCCGTCCGCTCGTAGAGCTTCGGCTCGCCGCGCTCGATTCGGAGCGCTTTGCGCCGCACGACGAGCGTCGGCGCGTGGCTCGACCCGCCCGCGCGCTGGCAGTCGCGGCACCAGCAGTTGACCATCGCGAGCGCCGGCTCGGCGCACTCGTAGCGGATCGCTCCGCAGGCGCACCCGCCCGTGAACGCGCTCACCACCGCCTCGGCGGGGTGCGGATGCCCTGCTCGGAGCTCTGGAAGTTCAAGCTGATGCGCGGGCCGGACACGCCGGGCTCCTTCGGCACGGCGTGCACGAAGTCGCTCTGACAGCGGCCGCCCATCACGACCAGGTCGCCCGCCTCGGGCCGGAACGAGCGCGACGCGCCGCCCGCGCGCGGCTTCACCAGGAAACGCCGCGGCGTGCCGAGCGTGAGCACCGGCACGGTGCACTCGTCGCGCTTGCAAGAGATCCAGTCGCGGTGCCAAGCCGTGCTGTCGCTGCCGTCGCGGTACAGGTTCAGCCAGACGCTGTCGTACTCCACACCGTACTGTGTCGACAGCCGCTCCGCGGCGCGCCGCACCGGCTCGGGCGCGCGGGCGAGGTCGCGCAGCTCGGCCGTGAGCCGCGGCTCGAGCACGACCTTCTCGAACATCCGCCGCGCGTGCTGCTGCCACGGCAGACACGAGCGAAGCAGCGCGAAGAGCGGCTCGGGGTCGGCGAGCCAGGCCGGCACGAGCTCGAGCCACGAACCGGAGTCGAGCGCGAGGCGCCGCGGGCGAGCCTCGTCGGCGGGCGCCCCGCCGGCGCGAGAGAAGAGCGACGGCTGCAGGGGGGAGCTCCGCATCGCGCGGGAGTCTCGCAAATCTCAGCCCGCGCGTCGCTCCTCGAACCACGGGTACAGAAGCGGCAGCACGAGCAGCGTGACGAGCGTCGCCGTGACGAGCCCGCCGATGATCACGACGGCGAACGGACGCGACGTCTCGGCGCCGACCTCGCGCGAGATCGCCATCGGCAGGAGTCCCAGCGCGGCCATCATGGCGGTCATGACGACCGGCCGCACGCGCGAGAGCGCGCCGGCGCGGATCGCGTCGGCCTGCTCGCGACCGGCGTGGCGCAGCTCGCGGATGCGCTCGACCAGGATCACTCCGTTCAACATGGCGATCCCGAAGAGCGCCATGAAGCCGACCAGCGCCGACACCGACAGGTTGAGCCCTGCGAGCGGCAGGGCGAGCACGCCGCCGACCGCGGCGAATGGCACCACCAACAGGATCAGGAACGCCAGGCGCGCCGAGTCGAAGGCGACGAACAACAAGAAGTAGATCGCGAGCAGCGTGATCGGCACGATCACCTCCAGCCGCTTCACCGCGCGCTGCTGGTTCTCGAACGCGCCCGTCCACTCCATGCGGTAGCCGATCGGGAGCCGGACGCCCTGCCCCACCTTCCGCTTCGCCTCCGCGATGAGCGAGCCGAGGTCGCGCCCCCGGACCGAGAACTTCACGGCGGTGCGCCGCGCGTTCTCCTCGCGGTAGATGCGCGCGAAGCCGGGGCGCACGTCGACCGAAGTCACTGCGCCCAGAGTGAGTCGCTCACCGTTCGAGCCGAAGACGGGCAGCTTGCGGATGGCGTCGAGGTCAGAGATGGCGTTCGGCGACGCCTTCACGACCAGGTCGAACGTGCGCTCGCCTTCGAGCACCTGCGTGGCCACGCCGCCGCCGAGCGCCGTGGCGATGATCTGCTGCACGTCGGCGACCGTGAGCCCGTACCGCGCGATCGCCCGGCGGTCGATCGTGATCTGCACTTGCGGCTGGCCGATCAGCCGGTCGGTGCCGACGTCTGCCGCGCCCTGGATCCCCTTCAGGATCTCCACCGACTTGTCGGCGAGCTCCTGCAGCTTCTCCGGATCGTTGCCGTAGATCTTGATGCTGAGCTCCGCCTTGATGCCCGACACCGCCTCGTTGACGTTGTCCTCGATGTACTGGCTGAACTGGAACGGCATGCCGGGGATCTCGGACAGCTTGTCGTTCATGGTTTCGACCAGGCCGTCGCGGGTCGAGGCGGTCGTCCACTCGGAGCGGTCCTTCAGCTCGACGGCGCACTCGATGATGTCCCAGCCGTTCACGTCCGTGCCGTCGTCGGGCCGGCCCAGCTGCGTGACGACGGTCTTCACCTCGGGGAACGACGCGAGGATCGCGCGCACGTGACGCGACAGCTGGTCCGATTCGCTCGGCGAAATCGTCTGTGGGATGAAGCCGCGCACCCAGAGCGAGCCCTCGTCGAGCTTCGGCAGGAACTCGCTGCCGATGTTCTGCAGCACGAGGCCCGCGACGACGAGCGCCACGACCGCGCCGCCGAGGAACAGCTTCCGCTCGCGCATCGCGCGGTCGAGCATGCGGCGGTAGAGCGCCGCGAGCCGGCGCACGATCCACGACTCCTCGGTCGTGAACCGGCCCCGGAACGAGAACGAGGCCAGCACGGGGATCAGGGTGAGCGCGAGAACCGTGCCGGTGACCAGCGCGAAGGTGAGCGTGAGCGCCATCGGCCGGAAGATCTTTCCCTCGACACGCTGCAGTGTATAGAGCGGAATGAACGCCGTGAGCAGGATCGCCTTGGAGAACAGGATGGGCCGGCCCATCTCCTTCACGGCCTCGACGATCGTCTGGTCCAGGTGTCCGATGCGCCCGCGGTCCTGTTCGAGCTTGTGCAGCACGTCTTCGACCACGATGACGGACGTGTCGACGATGATCCCGAAGTCGATCGCGCCCAGCGAGATCAAGTTCGCCGGTATCCCGCGCAGGTCGAGCAACAGGAACGCGCCGAGCAGCGACAGCGGCACGACCGCCGCCACGATCAGCGCCGAGCGGTAGTTGCCCAGCCCCAGGAACAGGATCAGCACGATCAGCACCAGGCTGATGCCCTCGACCATGTTCTTGCGCGCCGTGTGCAGCGTGCGCTCGGTCAGGTCGGTGCGGTCGTAGTGCGGCACGATGCGGATGCCCGGCGGCAGGTAGTTCTTGTTGATGTCCGCGACCTTCTCGTGCACGCGCTTCAGCACCTCGAGCGCGTTCTCGCCGCGGCGCATGATGACGATGCCCATCACCACGTCGTCCTGGTCGGGCTCGTCGCGCACGATCTTGCCGACCCGGCCGAGCCGCAGCTGCTCGCCGATCTGCACCTTGCCCAGGTCGCTGATGCGAATCGGCGTGCCGTTGCGCGTCTCGACGGCGATGTTGCGGATGTCGTCGAGGTCGCGCACGAAGCCGAGCCCGCGCACGATGTACAGCTCGGGCCCGTGCTCGATGTACGAGCCGCCGGCGTTCTGGTTCCCGTTCGCGAGCGCGTCGAACACCTGCTTCAGCTGGATTCCGTACGAGCGCAGCTTGTCGGGGTCGATCAGCACCTGGTACTGCTTCGTCGGCCCGCCGAAGCCGACCACGTCGACCACGCCGGGCACCGTGCGGAACTGGCGCTCGACGACCCAGTCCTCGAGCGCCTTCAGCTCGACGTCGGGGAAGCCCTTCGGCGCCTTGAGCGTGTAGCGGTAGATCTCGCCGATGGGCGTTGCGTTCGGGGACAGGCCCGCCTGCACGCCCTGCGGCAGAGTCACCTCGTTGAGTATCTGCGCCGCCTGCGTGCGCACGAAGTTCACGTCGGCGCCGTCTTCGAACGTGATCGTGACCTGCGACAGGCCGAAGATGGACACGGAGCGGATCGAGGTGCGGCCCGGGATCCCGTTCATCTGGTTCTCGATCGGGATCGTCACCAGGCGCTCGACTTCTTCCGCGGCGTGGCCGGGAAAGAGCGAGATGATCTGGAACGACACGTTCGTGACGTCCGGATACGCCTCGACGGGCAGGTTCTCGAAGGCGTTCACGCCGGCGATGACGAAGAGCACCGTCAGGGCCAGGACGATCGCGCGGTGGCGCAGTGCGTACTCGGCGATCGTTCCCATTACGAAGCGGTGTCTTCGAGCATCGCCTCCAGCAACAGGCAGCCGTCGGTTACGACGCGATCACCGGCGGCGAGCCCGGCCACGATGACGGAGCGACCGTTGCTCTCCTGACCGAGCTTCACGGCGCGGCGCTGGAATTCGCCGGGGGCGGTCTCGACGAACACGTAGTGCTCGGCCTCCTTCGAGAACACCGCCTTCGTGGACACGTCGACGTCGGCGGCCGTCGGCGCGGTGACGTCGGCGCTCACGTACATCTCGGCGCGCAAGAGGCCCTCCGAGTTGTCGACCAGGCAGCGCACCTTCACGGTGCGCGTCGTCGGATCGAGTCCGTCGCCGATCGTCTCCAGCTTCGCGTGGAAGACCTTGTCGGGCAGCGCGCGCGCGCGCACCAGCACGTCCTCGTTCGGCATGAGCGACGCGACGTCGGCCTCGGTCGCGTCGAGGAACAGCCACAGCTTCGTCGGGTCGGTGATGACGAACAGCGGATTCACGAACTGCGGCGCGTTCGCGAGCATCTGGTCGGGGCGGATCTGCTGGCCGGAAGAGACCGTGCGCTCCACCACCGTGCCCGCGATCGGGCTGCGCAGCTCGTACGTGCCCGGCGACTGGTCGTCGTGGCCCAGCGAGAGCGCTTGCAGCTGCGCGTTCGCGCGGCGGAACTCCGACAGCGCCTTGGCGTAGTCCGCGTCGGCGGCCTCGAGGTCCTTCTCCGCAGCCGCGCCGTGATCGAACAAGTCCTGCAGCCGGGCCTTCGAGTGCTCGGAGAGCGCGAGGTCGCTCTCGGCCTTCTGCGCGTCGGCCTGCGCCTGGCCGTAGTCGGGCGAGCGGAGGCTCGCGAGCACGTCGCCCTTTCTTATCTTCGCGTTCACGCTCGCTCGCACTTCGGCCACGCGCCCGGCGACCGGCGAGAACACGCGTACGGTCACGTCGTCGTCCCACGCGAGCCGGCCCGACAGGCCGAGCGCCACGACCTTGCGCTCCTCCGCGGGCTCGATCGACAGGTAGCCGAGCTCGGGCGAGTGACTCGGGAACTCGATCTTGTCCCCTTCGACACGCGGGATCTGCGGCACCGCCGCCGGGTGCGCGGACTTGCACGACGTGCACGCCGCCGCGGCCAGCGCGAGCAAGCCGAACGCAACCGCACGCAGCGCGTGCGCAAGAGCCGCGCGGTTGCCCGTCTCTAATCCGTGTCTCAGATCCGACCCCGTCGCCAGAGGGGCGCTGCCTCGCGGGCCATAAGATCGCAGCGACACGCGCTCTATTCGATGCGCGCAGCACGGATGAGTGCGCACTCAGGAGTCGACGAGCTTTTCGAACAGCGGCGCCAGCAAGCGGGCGAGGTGGCGCCGCTCGGCGTCGGCCAGCGCCGACAGCCCGATCATCTGCCGCATGACCTGCACACCCGCCACGAGCGACAGCACGAGCGCGGCGCGCTCGGGAGCCAGCTTGCCCCGCAGCGCGGCCGTCATGGTCTTCTGGTGGTGCTTCTCGATCTCGCCGCGCGCGATCTCGGCGGCGCGCGCGTTCGCGGTCGAGGCGAGCATCACCCGGAAGCCGTCGAGCGGCGCAGCGCCCTTCTCGGTGAGCTCGACCAGCGCCTCGGCGATCGCACGGCCGGGCGACGCGGACCGGAGCACGGGATCCACCAGAATGACGGGGTTCGCCATGGTGTCGGCCACGACCTCGGCGAACAGCGCCTCCTTCGAGCCGAAGTAGCGATTCACCAGCATGGCGGTCACGCCCGCGCCGCGGGCGATCTCGCGCACGCCGGCGCCATCGTAGCCCGCGTGCGCGAACGCGCGCCGCGCCGAGGCGAGGATCGCCGCGCGCGTGGCCGCCGCGTTCCGCCGCCGCGCCGGCGGCTTCTTCATAAATCTACATCTGTAGACATATCGTCCCGACTGAAGTATACAGCCGTAGACTCGCGCCGAAAGGAGGAAGAACGTGGCCGAGACGGTTCTCGTGACGGGCGGCAGCGGCTACGTGGCCCGCTGGTGCATTGCCGAGCTCCTGAAGCGCGGCGCCGCTGTGCGCGCCACCGTGCGCGGACCCGCGAAGGAAGCCGCCGTCCGAGCGGCCGTCGCGCGCGAGGCCGGCGGCGCCCTGCGGCTCGGCTTCGCGCACGCCGACCTGACGCGCGACGAGGGCTGGGACGCCGCGCTCGAGGGGTGCACGGGCGTGCTGCACGTAGCGTCACCAATCGGTGTCGCCCCGAAGGACCCGAACGCGTTCCTCGCGCCGGCGCGCGACGGCACTCTGCGCGTGCTGCGCGCAGCCGCGCACGCGGGCGTTCGCCGCGTGGTCATGACTTCGGCCGCAGCCGCCGCTCGCTCGCCCGACGCGCGGGTCGCCGACGAGACGATGTGGACGGATCCCGATCGCCGCGACCTGGACGCCTACCGGCGCTCGAAGGTGCTCGCGGAGCGCGCGGCGTGGGACTTCGCCGCGGAGCACCGCGGCAAGCTCGAGCTCGTGACCATCCTGCCCGGTGCCGTCTTCGGCCCCGTGCTCGCGAAAGACAGCCTCGGCTCCGCCGCCATCGTGCAGCGCCTGCTCGCGGGCAGCCCCGCCCGCCTGCCGCGCATCGGCTTCTGGATCGTCGACGTCCGCGACCTCGCCGAGCTGCACGTCCGCGCTTTGACCGCGCCCGCGGCCGGAGGCGAGCGGTTCCTCGCCACCGGCGAGTTCATGTGGCTCGAGGACGTCGCTGCGACCTTGCGCGCCCGGCTCGGCGAGCGCGCCGAGCGCGTCCCCACGCGCCGGCTGCCGGATTTCGCGGTGCGGCTCCTCGCGCTGGCGAGCGCGCAAGTGCGCTCGATCGCGCCGCTCGTCGGCCGCGTGAATCCCGTGACGTCGGCGAAGGCGCAGCGCGTGCTCGGCTTCGCGCCCCGCCCTGCCGCCGACACGCTCGTCGACTGCGCCCGCAGCCTGCTCTAGCGCTTCGGGAACTTCGCGTGGCGCGCGCCCGCAATGAACACGGCCAGCCGCGCGATCTTCGTGCCGCGGTTGTGCCAGGCGTGGCGCGTCCCGTTCTGCACCACGCTGTCGCCCGGGCGCAGGTGCACTTCCTTGCCGCCGTCCAGCTCGAGCCACACCTCGCCGTCGAGCACGACTTCGAAATCGATCGTGTCGGTCGTGTGCATGCCGGGCGCGTCGGGCTCCATGTAGCCCGCCAGGCCGGGCAGCTTCTCCTCGAGCTCGCGCGCGGCCGCGGCCGTGTCGGCGGGCAGCGGTCCGGCCGCGGAGCTCGCGGGAGGCAGCGAGAACATGCCGAAGCGGAAGCCGCCGATCGGCGGGAAGTACGTGGGCTGCGGGGGCTCGCTGCCGTCGTCGGGGAACGAAGGCGCGGCATCGCCGCCCCACAGCTTGTGGAACTCGGAGCCGGGCAGGAGCGCGGCGGTCACCGGCTCCACCTCGCGGTCCGACACGAACACCGACTTGCCCGAACGATCGTGACCCGTGACCACGCGGCGCACCTTCATCGCGGTCTCCTCTCCGGCAGATCATCGCACGCCGGCGAAGTAGACTACGCGCCCAACCAACGGAGGACCCGATGCCCGTCTCCATGCACGCCGCCAGCACGCAGATTTTCGCCCGCATGCTGCAGAACATGCTCGCCTGGCTCGACAAGGCCGAGGCACACGCGGCCGCGAAGAAGTTCGACGCCGCGAACTACCTGAGCCTGCGGCTCACGGCCGACATGCTGCCGTTCACGCGCCAGATCCAGATCGCCAGCGATTCGGCGAAGCTGTGCATCGCGCGGCTCGCCGGCGTCGAGCCGCCGAAGTGGGTCGACGACGAGAAGACGCTCGCGGAGCTGCGCGCGCGCATCCAGAAGACGATCGACTACGTGCAGTCGATTCCGGCGGCAAAGCTCGAAGGCGCGGAGTCGCGCCAGATCGAGATGCCGCTGGGCCCCGGCCGCACGGTCAAGCTGACGGGCGAGCAAATGCTGCGCGGCTTCTCGCTGCCCAACTTCTTCTTCCACGTCACCATGACCTACGCACTTCTGCGTCAGGGCGGCGTGGAGCTCGGCAAGATGGACTACCTGGGGGCGATGTCCTGAAGTACGCGCTTCCGCTCGCCCTGCTGCTCTGCGCGACGCTGCCGTTCCTCGGCTCCGCGAACGGCGATTTCATCGAGGACGACGTGCCGATCATCCGCGACCGCGCGGAGCTCGCGCACGTGGACCGCGTGCCGCAGCTCTTCCTCGAGACGTACTGGCCGCGCGAGACGCCGGGCGGTCTATACCGGCCGCTCACGCTGGCGAGCTACGCACTCGACTGGGCCGTGTGGGGCAGCGATCCGGCGGGTGGCCCGCGGCGGCTCGGCGTGCACGTGGGGAACCTCGCGCTGAACGCGGTCGCGAGTCTGCTCGTGTTCGCGCTGCTGCGCGCGCGCAGCGCCGCCGAGCTGGCGGCGTTCTGCGGCGCGGCGCTGTTCGCGGTACACCCCGTGCACGTCGAAGCGGTGTCGCACATGGTGGGCCGTGCGGATCTGTTGATGACGGCGTTCTTCCTGGCCGCTTGCTGGCTGCACCCGCGCGGACCGCGCGCGCGGGTCGCGGCGGCGGGCACCGCCCTGCTCGCGTGCCTGTCGAAGGAGATGGCCGTCGTGCTGCCCGGCGTGCTCTTCGCGGACGCGTGGCTCGCGCGGGCCCCGCGCGAGAGCCCGAGCGCATTCGCGCGCCGCCAGGCGCGCGAGCTCGCGCCCTGCACAGCGGCGCTCGCGGTCTTCCTGACACTGCGCGGTGTTGCACTGGGCGCGTCGCTCGATCCGCCGGTCCCCTTCGCGTGGTGGGGACCGCCGCAGTACCTGGCGTTCCAGCAGCCCGCCACGGGCGAGGTCGCGCTGACGATGACGCACGCGCTCGGCGAGATCCTGCGCCTGCTCTTCGCACCCTTCGCGCTGTCGGCGGACTATTCGGGCTTCCCGCACGCGACCTCCCTCACGCTGCCGGTCGCGCTCTCGGCGCTGGCGCTCGCCGCGGCAATCGCGGCCGTCGTGTTCGCGGCGCGGCGCGGCGCGACCGAGCCCGCGTTCTGGGCGCTCTGGCTGGGGCTCACCTGGCTGCCCGTCTCCAACTTGCTCTTCCCGAGCGGCGTCCTGCTGGCCGAGCGCACGCTGTTCCTGCCGTCCGTCGCACTCGCGGGGTGGGCTGCGTGGGCGCTCGCGCCGCTCCTCGCCCGCGACCGCCGAGCACTCGCGCTGCCGCTCGCCGCGACCGCGGGCCTTGCGGCGCTCACTGCCGCGCGCGCGCCGCTGTGGCGCGACCCGCGCACGTTGTTCGAAGCCACGGTCGCGCACGGGCGCTACAGCGGGCCGATCGCGAAGTCGGGCCTCGTCGCCGACATGATCGGCGAGCTCGACCGGAACCCCGACGACCGAGCGCTGCGCGAGCGCGCGCTCGCGCTGGCGCGCGCCTCGCTCGACGAGCGCGCCACGGCCACGAACCTGAGCCAGGTGGCGCTGCTCGAGGAAGAGTCGGGCATGCTCGAGTCCGCGCTGCAGCGGCGCGGGGCGCTCTACCAGATCCTGCCCTCGGACGAGGAGAACCGCGACGCGCTGTTCCGCCTGCTCGGCGCGCTCGTGGCGCGCCGCGAAGACGCCGGCGACACCGCGCAGGCGCTCGGCCTCACCGGCATGGCATACCTGGTCGCGCAGCAGAGCGGGGACGCGGAGCGGCTGGCCGAGTGGCGGCCGCGGCTCGAGCACGCGTTCCAGCGCTGGGTCGAGGAGGCCGTCGCGGCGGGCGACCGCGAAGAGGTGCACCGCCGCCTCGAGTCACTCGCGAAGGTGTTCCCGCAGCACCCGCTGCTCGAGCGTTACCGCGACTTCTGAGTCACGCCGTCGCGCGTGCGAAGCTGCGTGCGCGAAACGCCAGCGCGACGAGCAGTCCGCCGAACAGGATCGCGTACCACGCGATGAGCCACAGCAGCGCAAGCGCGCCCGCCGCCGGCTGCACGATCAGGACGACGCCGAACACGACCGAGGCGATGCCGGCCAGGATCAGCAGCCACTCGCCCCGGATCTCCTTGCGCAGCCGCACCGCCGCCGCGATCTCGAGCAGGCCCGTGCCGATCGCCCAGATCGCGATGTAGAACAACACGACCAGCGCGGTGATTCCCGGCTCGACGAACGTGACGACGCCGATGCCGATCCCGAGCAGGCCCTCGAGCAACAGCACCCACCACGACTCGTGGTGCGCGCGCCCCGCAAACGCGGTCCACACGCAGAACACGCCGTCCACGAGCGAGTAGCTGCCGAAGAACAGCACGAGCACCGCGAGCGAGACGCCCGGCTCGAGCAGCGTGACCAGGCCGAACACCAGCGCGGCGATCCCGCGCAACAGGATGAGCCACCAGCTGCGGGCGAGGATGGAAGCGAGCCGTTCGTCGAGCTGCGTCATGGCGGGACTCCCTTCGTGCCCGCCATCGTACTACCGAATCACGAACGACGTGGAGCTTCAGCGCGGCGGGATCAGCACCAGCTTGCCGCTCACCTCCGCGTGCTCGAGCAGCTCGTGCGCCTCGCGCGCGGCCGCGAGCGGCAGCACGCGGTCGACCGCGGCGCGGATGCGGCCCGCCTTCACCAGGTCGAGGCCGAAGCGCAGCTCGGCCATGCTGCCCATCCACGAGCCGGCGATGCGGTGCTCGTTGCGGAAGAAGGGGTACAGGTGCGGAATGCGCGCGGCCGTGCCGCCCGCGAGCCCGAAGTTCACCACGATGCCGCGCGCGCGCAGGCTGGCGAGGCTGCCCGCGAGCGACGCGCCGCCGACGGGATCGATCACCGCGTCGACTCCGGCGCCGCCGGCCCAGCGCGCGACCGCAGCGGGCACGTCCTCTTCCCGGTAGCGAATCACTTCGTCGGCGCCGAGCCTGCGCGCGAGCGCCGCCTTCTCGGCGGAGCTCGCGGTGGCGATCACCTGGGCACCGAGCGCCTTCGCGACCTGGATCGCCATGCTGCCGCTGCCCGACGCGCCGGCCTGCACGAGCACGCGACTGCCCGCGCGCACGCCGGCGAGCGTCTTCACGGCGTGGACCGCAGTCACGAGCACGAGCGGAATGCTCGCGAGCTCTTCGGGCGCGAGCACGGTGTCGTTCGGCACGAGCCAGCGCGCGGGCACGTCCATGCGCTGGGCGTAGCCGCCCCACGCGAAGGTGCCGGTGGGGAAATAGCTCGGCGCCTCGTTCTCGGGCTCGTGGCCCCACTCGGCGAGGTGGGTCGGGTAGCCTGGAGCGACGATCACGCGCTCGCCCTCGCGAACTTCGCTCACGCCGTCGGCCACGCGCTCGACGACGCCCACGACGTCCGAGCCGACCACGTGCGGGAGCGCGAGCTCGCGGCTGACCGCGCCCGAGCGGACGAGCGTGTCGTAATAGTTCACGCCGGCCGCGTCGACGCGCACGCGCGCGTGGCCCGGCGCGAGCTCGCGCAGCGGCACTTCGGCCAGCTCCAGCACCGATGGCGGCCCGAACGCGCGGAACACGGCCGCCTGCATGACGGAGCGCTTCGACATGTCTCGCCTCCGATTCCCGGCCGCGGCGGGAATCGCCGGGCCCATGTGCGGGACGTTGGCGTTGCTCGAGACATCCGTCCAAGCGACAATGTCGATCTGAGATATGCATTCAGCCGATATCAAGAACGTCGACCTCAACCTGCTCGTCGCGCTGGACGTGCTGCTCGAGGAGCGCAACGCCAGCCGCGCAGCGCGGCGCCTCGGGCTCACGCAGTCGACGGTCTCGGGCATGCTGGCGCGCCTGCGCGACGCGCTCGGCGATCCACTGTTCGTGCGCGCGCGCTACGGACTGCGGCCGACTCCGCGCGCGGATGCGCTCGCCGCGCCGCTGCGGCGCTGGCTGGAGGACGCGCGCGCGCTCGTCGCGCCCGCCGAATTCGACCCGGCGCGCTGGCGCGGGGCGGTCGCGATCTCGAGCACCGACTACATGCAGGAGAGCTTGCTCGTGCCGTTCGCGCGCGCGCTGGGCAAGCGCGCGCCCGAGCTGCGAGTCGCGCTGTCGCCGCTGGTCGTCGACGGGCTCGCGGAGAGACTCGCCGCGGGCGCACTCGACCTGGCGGTGACGATCCCCGAGTTCGCGCCGCCCGACCTGCCCTCGCGCCGGCTCTACCGCGACCGCTACGTGGTGGCGGTGCGCCGGACGCACCCGCTCGCGAAGCGCCGCCGCTTCGGACTCGACGAGCTCTGCCGCTTCGACCACGTGGTGGTCTCGCCCACCGGGGGCGCGTTCGCGGGACCGACCGACGCCGCGCTCGCACGTGCGGGCCGGCAGCGGCGCGTGCGCACGTCCGTGCCCACGTTCCTGCTCGTGCCGCGCATGCTCGAAGCCGAGGACCTCGTCGCCGTGCTGCCGGAGCGACTCGTCGCCGCGCGCGCGCCGCGCCTGCGCGCGCTCGTGCCGCCGCTCGAGCTCCCAGCCATCGACGTCATCGCCGTCTGGCATCCGCGCGTGCAACGCGACCCCGCGCACCGCTGGCTGCGCGAGCAGCTCGTCGAGACCGCGACGCGGCTCGGCTAGCTCAGTCCGCGAGCACCTCTTCGCGCAGGCGGATCAATTCGCCGAGCGACCATGCTTGGAAGGGGCAGCCGCCCGGCCGATGCGGGGGCTCGGCGTCGGCGACCTCGGGCAGGTGGCCGAGCCCGCACGCGCCGAGCGCGGCTTCGAGCGGCGCGAGGAAGCGCTCGCGCGCGGTGCGCTTCGCCTCCACCGTGCCGCCGCGCACGCGCAGCCATGCCTCGACGAAGGGACCGGCCAGCCAGGGCCACGCCGTGCCCTGGTGATAGGCAGCGTCGCGCTCGTCGGGGCCGCCGGCATAGCGCGCCGCGTAGCCCGGCGAGCCGGGCGCCAGGGTGCGGAGACCGAGCGGCGTGAAGAGCCGTGACTCGACGGCAGCGACGATGCGCCGCGCGCGCTCGCCCGACACGAGCGCAAGCGGCAGCCCGCCGACCGCGAGGATCTGGTTCGGGCGGAAGCTCGCGTCGCAGGTGCCGGGCTGGTGGTCCACGTCGACCACGTCGTGGAGCGCTCCGGCGGACTCGTTCCAGAAGCGCGCCGCGAACGACGCACGGCCGCGCTCGAGTGGCTCGCGGAGCTCGGGGCGCCGCGGCACGGCCGACGCGAGCGCGTTCAGCCACAGCGCCTGCACCTCGACCGGCTTCCCGACGCGCGGAGTCACGGCGCGGCCGCGCACGCGCGCGTCCATCCAGGTGAGCGGCTGGCCCGGCACGCCGGCGGCGAGCAAGCCGTCACCATCGGCACGGATGCCGAAGCGCGTGCCGCGCGCGTAGCCAGCGAGGATTGCGTCGACCGCAGCGCAGAGGCGTTCGCGCTCGGGCGCGCGCGGCCGGCGCGCGAGATACTCGCCCGCTGCGACGACGAACCAGAGCGACGCGTCGACTGCGTTGTACTCCGGGGTCTCGCCCGCGTCGGGGAAGCGGTTGGGCAGCATGCCCTCCGACACCGCGCCGCTCCACTCGGCAAGAACGCCGCCGGCCTCGTCCAGGCGGCCTGTCGCGAGACACAGGCCGCGCAGCGCGATGAACGTGTCGCGACCCCAGTCGGTGAACCACGGGTAGCCCGCGACGATCGTGCGACCCGAGCCGCGCTTCGCGAGATACGCGTCGGCCGCGCGGCGGAGCGGTGAACCGAGCTCGTCGCGGCGCTTGCGCTCGTCGGCGCGCAGCGCGTCGGCGCACGCGAGCGCGCTGCCCGCGCCGTCGAGCGCGCGCGCCGTGCCGAGCAAGAGCGCCGCGCGATTCGCCGACAGCGCGAAGTGCAGCACGCCGGGCGACGCGAGGTCCTCGAGCGCATCGAGACCGCGCGCGAGCTCCTCCGCGTACTCGAAGCGCCGGTACCAGAGCGGCGCGGGCTCCCAGCGCGCATTCGCCGCGAGCGCGACCTCGGGCACGCCCTCGTACGGCGCGAAGCGCAGGCGCTCGCCGTCCACCGCGCGCGGCGCGAAGACGAAGTGCGCGTTCTCGCGGTGCAGCGCATGGTAGTCGCGGCCCGAGAAGAGCGGGCGCACCGACAGAGTCACTCCGCGAGCAGGAGTCACGAGCCGCCAGGCGACGAGCGCGACCGCGGAGCCGTGGCGCACCAGGATCTCCTGCTCCAGCTCGAGCTCCCCCGGCAAGCGGAAGCGCCACGTCGGCCAGGGCTCGGCCGCGAAGCCGGCGATCCGGCTCGCGCCGTCGGGATGCACGACGCCGGGCGCGTAGCGCTGCGCGGAGAGCGCGAAGCTGCCGCCCGGCGTCGTGACCCACGCCTCGAGCCCGTTCACCAGCACCATGCGCCCGGTGGGCGGCGTGGTCGCCGCGAGCAGGAGCGCGTGGTAGCGCCGCGTGCGCAGGCCGCACACCGTGCCGGAGGCGAAGCCACCGAGCCCGTCGGCCTCGAGCCACTCGCGGGTGTCGAGCTCGCTCACTCCCCCGCGATGCTACGGGATCTTCAGCTCCAGCGCGCGGCCGATCGCGGGCACGCGCCGGTTCGCCGTCCGCGCAGGATACAATGCGGCTCCAAGCGAGGAGGGCCGCGATGTCGGGCACGGATTCCACCGCTGCGTACTACGGGCTGAAGCTCGAGCGCGACGTGCGGGTCCCGCTGCGCGACGGGAGTCACTTGGCCGCCGACGTGTTCCGCCCCGACGGCGCGGGCGGTTTCCCGACCATCATCACGATGGGCCCGTACTCGAAGGACATCCACTTCCGCGATTGGAACCAGGCGTACGACTACGCGAAGCTGCCCGAGCGCGGCCCGTACATGCACTGGGAGACGGTCAATCCCGAGTGGTGGGTGCCGCAGGGCTACGTGGTGATCCGCGTCGACGGGCGCGGCACGGGCAAGTCGCCCGGGCGCATCCGCCGGCTGTCCGACGAAGAGGCGAGCGACTTCTACGACGCCGTGGAGTGGGCGGGCACGCAGCCGTTCTCGAACGGGCGCGTGGCGGTGATGGGCATCTCGTACTTCGCGATGAACTCGTGGCGTGTCGCCGCCCAACAGCCGCCGCACCTCGCCGCGATCGTGCCGTGGGAGGGCGCGGTCGACACCTACCGCGACGCGAGCAGGCACGGGGGCATCTACTCGAACGGTTTCAACCGCCGCTGGGCGAGCAACGTGCGCTCGCACGAGGCCGGGGCGGCGAAGTCCGCGCCGCCCGCGGCGCCCGCTGGAGTGACTCCGCCCGAGCTCTTCGACACGAACGCCTACCACGTGCCGGAGCTCGCGAAGATCCAGGTGCCGCTGCTCAGCGCGGGCAACTGGGGCGGCTTCGGCCTGCACCTGCGCGGCAACGTGGAGGGCTTCCTCGGCGCGGGCTCGGCGCAGAAGTTCCTGCAGATCCACTGCGGCGACCACATCGTGCCGTTCTACTCGCTCGAGGGCCGCATCACGCAGAAGCGCTTCCTCGACTACTGGCTGTGCGGGATCGACACGGGAGTGACTCGCGAGCCGCGGATCAAGCTCGCGATCCGAACCACGAGCGAGCGCTGGCACTGGCGCTATGAAGACGAATGGCCGATCGCGCGAACGGAGTGGACGCCGTACGCGCTCGACGCCGCGCGCGGCGCGCTCGCACTCGGCGCTCCTGCGCAGGAGAGCTCGGCGAGCTACACCGCGGAGCCCGGCGCGCCGCGCGAAGCCGCGTCCGCGCGGTTTGCCACTGCGCCGTTCGCGGAGGTGACCGAGTTCACGGGGCCCGTGAAGCTCCGGCTGTGGGTGTCGTCTTCGCACGACGACGCGGACTTGTTCGCGATCGTTCGCAAGCTCGACGGGAACGGCCGCGAGGTCACGTTCCAGGGTTCGATCAACCCGGGCTTCCCCGCGGCGTACGGCTGGCAGCGCGTGTCGCATCGCAAGCTCGACACCGCGCGTTCGCTGCCCCATCGCCCCTACCACCCACACGACGAGGTCCAGAAGGTGCAGCCGGGCGAGATCGTCCCCGTCGAGGTCGAGATCTGGCCCACCAGCGTCGTGTTCGAGAAGGGCGACACCCTCGTGCTCGAGGTCGCCGCGCACGACGAGCCGCGCATCGCGCCGTTCATCCACGACGACCCGCGCGATCGCGTGCTCGCGAAGCGGATCACCGTGCACACGGGCGGGCGTTTCGATTCGCATTTGCTGCTGCCGCGGATTCCGCCGCGCTAGCTTCCCCGAATTCCATTCGGAGGAAGTCGGCGATGAGCATCCAGAAGGTCGCCACGCGGTTCGTGGATCTGTGCAACCAGGGCAAGAACTTCGACGTCATGCGCGCGATGTACGCGCCCGGCATCGTCTCGGTCGAAGGCGACGGCGCCGAGACCGCGGGCCAGGCCGCGGTCATCCACAAGTCCGAGCTCTGGCAAGGCGACAACGAGATCCACTCGGAGCGCGTACGCGGTCCCTACTACAGCGGCCGCAACCAGTTCGCGGTGCACTACACGTTCGAGGTCACGCGCAAGGCGACGGGCAAGCGCGAGACGCTCGAAGAAGTCGGCCTCTACACCGTCGAGAACGAC
>DATJZN010000057.1:0-26722 GCA_035499075.1 Myxococcota bacterium
CGACCGCGCCCGCGCGCGGCGCGCCTGACTCCGAAACGACGCGCCCGTGCACGCGCTCGGCCGCCGCGCGCAGCGGCTCGAGCTCGGCTGGCGCGAATGCGCACGCGCGGACGAAGTAGCCGTCGTCGCGGAAGGCGGCGCGCTCCTGGGACGTGGCGGCGAGAGTCACGGCGCGGCAGCTTACCAGACAGGGAGACTCGCTTGATCGTCGTCACCGGGGCCGCGGGCTTCATCGGCAGCAATCTCGTGCGCGCGCTGAACGCGCGCGGTCGCACCGACCTCCTGCTCGTCGACGACCTCAGCAACGGCCGCAAGTTCCAGAACCTGGCCGACTGCGCGTTCGCCGACTACCTCGACAAGGAGGTCTTCTACGCGCGCGTCGCGGACGGCACGCTGCCCGAGGTCGACGCCGTCCTGCACCAGGGCGCCTGCTCCGACACCACCGAGTGGAACGGGCGGTTGATGATGCGCGACAACTACGAGGCGTCGAAGCTGCTCTACGAGCTCGCCGCCGCGCGCGGGATCCCGTTCCTGTACGCCTCGTCCGCGGCCGTGTACGGCGGCTCGCAGGAGTTCCGCGAGGAGCCGGCCTGCGAGCGGCCGCTCAACTTGTACGGCTGGTCGAAGCTCGTGTTCGACCACTGGGTGCGGCGCCGCGAGAGCGCGCAGCGCACTCAGGTGGTCGGGCTGCGCTACTTCAACGTGTACGGGCCGGGCGAGTCGCACAAGGGCGACATGGCGAGCGTCGCATGGAAGCACCACCTGCAGCTCGCGCAAGGCGACGTAGTGCGGCTGTTCGAGGGCACCCAGGGCTTCGCGCCCGGCGAGCAGCGACGCGACTTCGTGTACGTCGGCGACGTGATCGCCGTGAACCTCTGGTTCCTAGAACACCCGCGCGTGTCGGGCATCTTCAACGTGGGCACGGGGCGCGCGCAGACGTTCAACGACGTGGCGCGCGCGGTCATCGCTCACCACGGGCGCGGGCGGATCGAGTACGTGCCCTTCCCCGACGTCCTGCGCGGCAGCTACCAGAGCTTCACGCAGGCGAGCCTCACGAAGCTGCGGGCCGCGGGCTGCGACACGCCCTTCCTCTCGGTCGAGGCGGGCGTGTCGCGCTATCTCAAGGAAGTCGAACGCTCCTAGCGAGCGATCTCGATCCTCCGCGGCTTGGCCGCCGCGACCTTCGGCAGCTCGAGCTCGAGCACGCCGTGGCGAAGCTTCGCCTGGATGCGCTCGCCGTCGATCGTGTTCGACAAGCGGAAGCGCGCGTCGAAGTCGCCTACACCGTATTCGGTATAGAGCGGCTCCAGCTCCGCGTACTCGTCGGTCGCCACGCGACCGCGCAGCGCGAGCACGCCGTCCACGAGCTCCACCTGGATGGACGCCTCGTCGACTCCGGGCAGCTCCGCCCACAGTCGGAGACCGCCGTCGGTCTCGAGGATGTCGACCTTGGGCTGGTACGTGCGGCCGGGCCTCGTATTCTCGGCTTGCGTCGTCATTGCGCGGCCACCGCGATCTGCCGGGGCTTGGCCTCGGCCCGTGCGGGCACCCGCACCGTGAGCACGCCGTGCTTGCAGGTCGCCTCGGCCTGCGCCGGGTCGACCTCGCGCGGCAGCTGGATCGAACGCGCGAACTCACCCGCGATGCGCTCGCGGCGGTGATACGCGCCTTCGCTCGCGCTCTCCTGCGCGCGCTTGCCGCTGACGGTCAGCGTCTGGCCGCGGCTCTCGATCGACAGCTCCTCGGGCGCAAAGCCGGGCACCTCGAAGCGCACCACCACGTCCTGGTCCTTGCGGAATACGTTCACCGGCGGGAGCACGCCGCGGCCGGACGGGCCGAGGTCGAGTCCGCGCGGGTTCTGGAACGCCTGCTCCAATTCCTGCTGGAGACGGAGCAGCGCGTTCACCGGATCTCGGGAGAGATTGAACAGCGCCATGAATTTGCCTCCTGATTTCTGGCCCGTGCCTTTCGGGCCGCGCGAATGCCTAGAGACGCGCGGTCGGCCGTCAAGCGCGCGCGGCGCGGCGTTGCCTAGAATCCCTGGCGTTGGAGGACCGAATGGCGGGCCGTCGATACAGCGCTTGCGTCCGCTACACGCGTGATTACGTTGCGATCCCTTCGGTGAACCCGATGCGGCGCACCGATCTCGCTCCCGCGGTGACGGGCGAGCGCCGCTACGCGGAGCACTTGCGCGCGCAGCTGCGCGCGCTCGGTCTCGACGCGGAGCTCGTCGGCGATCCAGAGCGTCCGTCGGTGATTGCCGAGGCGCGCGTGGCCGACGCAGGCGAGACCGTGCTCGTGGCGTCGCATCTGGACACCGTTCCCGTCGACGGCATGGAGATCGAGCCGTTCGACCCGCGCGTCGCCGACGGGCGCATCCTGGGCCGCGGCGCCTGCGACACGAAGAGCGGCATGGCCGCGCTCGTGGCCGCGCTCGAGCGCGTGCTCGCACACAAGCGCCTGCGCCGCAACGTGATCGTCGTGGGCGAGGCCGACGAGGAGCTCGGCAGCGCGGGCGTGCGCGACGTGCTCGCGCACCTGTCCGCGCAGCCGCCCGACTGGGTGATCGCGACCGAGCCCACGGAGCTCCGCTGCGTCACGCGCCACAAGGGCATCGTGCACGCGCAGCTGCGCGCGAGCGGCGTCGCGTGTCACAGCTCGGAGCCGGCGCGCGGCAAGAGCGCGATCGTCGCGCTCGCGAAGGCCGTGCTCGCGCTCGACGAGCTCGCGGCGGAGCTCGGCACGCGCGTCGATCCGCACCTGGGCGCCGCGACGCTCTCGGTCGGCCGCGCGGGCGGCGGCAGCGCGCCGAACATCGTGCCCGACGACGCGTGGCTCCTGCTCGACCGACGGCTCTTGCCGGGGGAGGACGACGTCCTCGTGCGCGCCGAGCTCGAGGGCGCGCTGGCGAAGCACGACCTGCCCGACGTGCGCGTCGAGTGGTGCACGCTCGAGAAGGCGACGCTCGCGACGCCCTCCGACGACCCCTCCGTGCGCGCCGTGCAGGCGGCGCTCGCCGACGCCGGCCTCGACACGACACCCGCGAGTGTCGCGTTCGGCACCGACGCGGGCGAGTTCAGCGCGCGCGGCTGGCCGGGCATCGTGTTCGGGCCGGGCTCGATCGCACAGGCGCACACCAAGGACGAGTGGGTCGCGATCGACCAGGTCGAAGCCGCGAGCGCCGTGTTCGAGCGGATCCTGTCGACGCGCGGCTAGCGCGGCGGCGCCACGGTATCGATGTCGGCCAGCACGAGCCGCGGGTCGAGCTGGCCCGGCGCGTAGACGTTGCGCACCTGGAGCGCGGCGTCGACCAGGTAGATCTTGGCCACGTGGCGGAGCGAGCCGTCGGCGAGCGCGGCGACGTCCTGGCCGAACTCGCGCAAGAGCGGCGCGAGCTCGGCCTGGCTCGGGACCAGGAACGACCAGTCGCTCTGCGGCGCCATCAGCCCGCGCAGCTCGGCGAGGTGCGCCGGCGTGTCGCGCGCGGGGTCGAAGCTGACGCAGACGAGGCGCGCGCGCTTCGCGCGCGCCGGATCCGCGGCGAGCCGGCGGTCGAGGTCGCGCATGAACGCGAGCGACGCGGGGCAGCCGGCCGCGTCGTGGCAGCTGCCGTACACGAAGGCGACCACCGCGACCTGCCCCTTCGCGAGCCCGGGGAAGCGCACGCGCGCGCCCGTCGAATCGACGAGCTCGCGCGCGTGCACGCGCGCGAGCGCCGGCAGTGCGTAGCTGCCCGCGGCCGGCGGCTCGTAGAGCGGCGCGTCGTCCGCGCCGCGCCCCACGGGCGCGAGCGCGAACGAAGCCGCGAGAGCGAGCGCGCCCGCTACTCGGCCGCCGACGAACCCGACGCGCGCGCCCAGAAGCCCTCCTGTCCGAAGCGCATGATGTGCGGGCGCCCGAGCTTTTCGGCCGTGAAGTCCACCGCGAAGAGCGGCGCGAGCGCCTTGCCGTCCCAGCTGTACGCCTTCACGAACTGCTCGTTGTCGGCGCCGCCCTTGTCCCAGTTCGCGAGCAGCGACGAGCTGAAGTAGACGCGCTTCCCGTCCCAGCTCTGCGACACCATGTTGAGCTGCGCGCCGATCTTCTGCTCGTGCACGACGACCGGCTTGCGCGGGTCGGACACGTCGAAGACGCGCACGGTGCCGTCGACGAACGTGTCGACGAACAAGTACTTGTCGTCGGCCGACAGCGACAGGTCGACGGGCAGCGGCGGCTTCGCGGGGTCGCCGATCGGCGCCAGGTCCACGGCCTCGAACGTGCCGTCGTCCTTGCGGAAGATGCCCCACAGCCGCGCCGTGAGCGCCGCCGAGGTGAACGCATAGTAGTGTCGCGGCCCGAGCGCGAAGCGGATCTCGAGCGGCGCGCCGGGCACCTGCAGGGTCTGCAGCGGCTTTCGCGCGTGGAAGTCCCACACGACCATCGTGTTCCCGAACTTCTTCATCGCGTCCGCGTCGCCCATCAGGTCGCCGAGCGGGCGCATGTAGTTCTTCTTGCCCGTGAACGACGACGTGAGCATGCGGTTCAAGTCGGGCGACACGCGCACGTCGTAGCCGTACTCCGCTTCCTTGGGCATCCAGATCGTGCGCAGGAACTTGCCGTCGTTCGAGTACTCGACCATGCCCGTCCTGCCGCCGCCGTCCTTCGCGTTCGAGAGCCCCGTGATGAGCATGCGGCCCGGCAGCGGGTAGAAGGTGTGCGGGCCGACGACCCCGCCCGATTTCTTCACGAAGTCGGAGATGCGCTTCACGAGCTTCGGCTTGCCGGGCGCAGTGGCGACGTCGAACACGAAGATCTCGCTCGTGTCCAGGCCGCCCAGCCACAGGTAGCGCCGGTCGTCGGTGAAGTCGCCGTGGTGCGCCTCGTGTCGCCCCGGCATCGAGGCTTGGCTCACCACCTTGCCGTAGCCGGGCCGGTTCGGGTTCGCGCCGAGGGTGACGAGCTTGTCGTTTCCGTCGCCGAGCCCGGGCACGCCGAGCGTGTAGACGTAGACATAGTCCTCCTGCCCGGTGATCTTCGGGAGATACGGCGACAGGCAGGTCTCGTCCGCGCGCGCGGCGCTGCCTCCGAGCGAAAGGCACAATGCCGCGATACCGAACGCCAGGCGACGCGAGCCACGGAATGCGAATCCCCAACGCTTCACGGTGTCCTCCCTTGCGTCGATGCTAGCTCGATCCGCGCGGCGGATGGGAACGGAAAAACGATGAAAGGCCAGCTCCACCTGTTGCCGCGCCCGCGCGAGCTCGAGTTCCGCGCGGGCACCTGCGCGCTGCGCGGGGCGGCGCGAATCGAGCTGTTCGCGGCGCCCGATCCTCGCGCTGCGCGCGCGCGCGAGCGGCTCGCGTCGCTCGGCACGCGGATCGCGCTGCGCGTCGATCCCGCGCTCGGCATGGCGGCCGAGGGCTTCGAGCTCGAGATCGCGCCGGAGGGCATCGCGCTCGCGGCGCGCGACGCGCGCGGGCTCAACTGGGGCGCGAGCGCGCTGGTGCAGATCGCGCTGCAACGTGCGCCACAGCTGCCGTGCCTGCGGCTGCGCGACTGGCCCGATCTCGCCGAGCGCGGCTACATGCTCGACGTGTCGCGCGACCGCGTGCCCACGCTGGAGACGCTGCGCGAGCTCGTCGACCTGTGCGAGCTCTTGCGGCTGAACCAGCTGCAGCTCTACACGGAGCACACGTTCGCCTACCGCGAGCACGCCGAGGCGTGGCGCGCCGCGTCGCCGCTCACGCCGGACGAAGTGCGCACGGTCGACGGCTGGTGCGCGGAGCGCGGCGTCGAGCTCGTGCCGAACCAGAACGGCTTCGGCCACATGGAGCGCTGGCTGAAGCACCCGCGCTACGCGCCGCTGGCGGAGCTCGATGGCAAGGACGGCCCGGGCACGACGCTCGCCCCTACACCGGAAAGCGTCGCGTTCGTGCGGTCGCTCTACGCCGAGCTGCTGCCCTGCTTCCGCAGCCGCCAGGTGAACATCGGCTGCGACGAGCCATTCGAGCTCGGCCGCGGCCGCTCGCGCGCGCGCTGCGAGGAGCTCGGCAAGGGCCGCGTCTATCTCGAGTACCTGCTCGAGCTGGTGCGCCCCCTCGCCGCGGAAGGCCGCACCGTGCAGTTCTGGGGCGACATCATCGGCCAGCACCCGGAGCTCATCCCCGAGCTGCCGAAGGAGAAGCTCGTCGCGCTCGCCTGGGGCTACGAAGCGCCGCTCGCACTCGAGGAAGTGCCGAAGTCGATCCGCGACAGCCTGGCGTCGGTGGGCGTCGACCTCGAGGCGCTGCGCGGCTTCGCGGTGCAGGCGCGCCGCTACGCGGAAGCGGGCGTGCCGTTCACGGTCTGCCCGGGCACGTCGTCCTGGCTGTCGCTCGTCGGGCGCGTGCCGAACGCGCTCGCGAACGTGCGCGACGCGGCGCGGGTCGGCGTGCGCACGGGCGCGCGCGGGCTGCTCGTGACGGACTGGGGCGACCAGGGGCACCTGCAGCCGCCTTCGGTCTCGCTGCCCGGCTTGTGTCTCGCCGCGGCGCTGGCCTGGTCGGCGGAGTCGGAGCGCGAGCTCGACCTGTTCGCGGCGATCGACGCGCTCGTCGTGCGCGACTCCACGCGCACGATCGGCCCCGCGCTCGCGCGCCTGGGCGCGCTGTACGCGGCAACGGGCATCCGCGCGCTCAACTCGAGCCCGCTCGCCATGGCGCTGCTGCGCCCGTTCAAGCAGTACGCGCCCACGTGGGGCCGCACGGACCGGGGGAAGCTCGACGCGATCGTCGCCGAGCTCGACCGCACCCGCGCGGAGCTCGCGCGCGCCAAGCCCGAGGGCTTCGGCGGCCCGCTCGTGGTGCGCGAGCTCGTGCAGGCCGCCGGCCTGGCGCGCCACGGCGCGTTCCGGCTCATGCACGCGAGCCTGGGCGACGGTCCGAAGCCCGAGGTGCTGCACGACGACCTCGATCTGCTCATCGCCGAGCAGCGCGAGTGCTGGCTCGCGCGCAGCCGCGCGGGCGGGCTCGCCGACTCGCTGCGTCGTCTGGAGCGCGCGCGCCTGGAGTACGACGCGTGAAGCGCCGGCCGCTCGAGCGCCGCGTCGTGCCGAGCGTCGAGATCGCCCCGCTTACACCGCAGAGTGTAGAGCGCGAGTTCTGCGAGCTCACCGACGACGGCGCGCGCGTGATCTGCGTGGGCGCGGCGCGGCGCAATCCGAGGCGCCTGCTCGCGCTCGGCTACGTGCCGAGATACAAGCTCGAGCTGTTCGGCGTCTCGTACTACGTGTGCGACGTGCACCAGAACGAGGACATCCGCTTCCTCGTCGCATACCTGGCGCTCGACGAAGGCCGCGCGCGCCCCTCGGTGTATGCGCGGCTGCTCTACAAGGACGGGTCGCTCTACTGGCGCGTCGCCTCGCACTTCGCGAAGTCGCGCTGGGAGAACTGGATCGGCAAAGGCGACCTGAAGCTCGTGGAGGAGGAAGGCGGCGCGTTCTGGTATTCGGCGGAGCACACCACCGACCTGCCGCTCGAGCTCCAGCACGCCGTGGAAGAAGTGTCGCGCCGCGCCGCGCACGTGCCGACCGACCGCAGCGCCCTCGCGCTGGTGGTGCGCCGCACGAGCGACACGCGGCTCGTCGCGTACCGCGACTTCACCGAGCCCCGCCGGCGCGCCGCCGCCGACCCGCGCAACCTGGTGAACGGCGGGCGGCCGATCGCGCGTTTCCTCGCGCCCAACGTGCCCGAGTCACTCCGCTTCGTGCGCGGATTCGAGCCCGACTTCGGCGCCGCCGCGCGGATCGACGTGACGCTCTCGCACAGCCGCCTGTACGAAGGCGAGGTGCGCCGGGTCCGCCTGCTCTCGCGCAACCGGCGCATGCAGTACCTGTTCTTCGCCGGCCCGCGCATCGTGTGGCTCGGCTACCCGCAGCCCCTCACCACGGAGCTCTCGCGCTACGGCGTGCGCACGATCGACGTCACCGTGCCCGACGACCTCGTCGTGCCGGGAATGGAGTACCACTACCTGGAGACCGACGATCCGCCGGTGTGGATGAGCCAGATCCCGCCGGGCTTCGCGGGCCCGGTGAGCCCGGTCGACGCGTTTCGCGCCGACGCGTCGCGCTGGCTCGACCGGCTGCCGGTGGTGGCCGAGTTCCGCCGGCGCGTGCTCAGTCGCGGCCGTGGAAAGGCTTCGCCAGGTCCGCGGGCGCGCGCGAGCGGCCGGCGAAGAGCGCCAGCACGAGCAACGTGAGCAGATACGGCACCATGAGCAGGAGCGGGTACGCGACGTCGACGTGCGCGGCCTGCAGCGTGAACTGAAGCGCGCTCGCCGCGCCGAACAACAGCGCGCCCGCGACGATGCGCGCGGCGCGATGCGCGCCGAAGAGCACCAGCGCGAGCGCGATGAAGCCCTTGCCGTTCGTCATGCCCTCGACGAAGCGGTCGGAGAGGCAGAGCACGAGCGACGCGCCCGCCACGCCTGCACATGCGCCACCGAAAAGTGTCGCTGCCCAGCGGATGCGCGCGACCGACAGGCCCTGCGCGTCGGCGGCCTCGGCGCGCTCGCCCACGGCGCGCAGCGAGAGACCCGCGCGCGTGCGCCGGAGGAACAGCGCGACGGAGCCGGCGAGCAACAGCGCGGCGGCGGTGAACGCGTTCAGGCCGGGCAGCACGTCGCCGACTTGCGGCGCGTTCGACAGCATGGCCTGCGCGGGGTGCAGCAGGCGGAACATGCTGCCCGTCGCGCCGAGCGCCAGGATGTTCACCGCCGTGCCCGTCACGATCGGATCCGCGCGGCGCCGCAGCGCGAACAGCGCGAACAGCGCCGCGAGCGCGCAGGCGGCCAGAAGCGCCGCCGCAAGGGCAACGAGCGCAGAGCCCGTCGCCGCGCCGGCCTCGTACGCGGCGAGCGCGCCGGCGAGCATCATCCCTTCGATGCCGATGTTGAGCACGCCCGCGCGCTCGGCCACCAGCTCGCCCAGCGCCGCGAGCGCGAGCGGCGTCGCGAGCCGCACCGTCGACTCGGCGAGCTGCAGCGTCTGCGCGTCCATCACGCGCCCTCGCGCCGCGGCAGCGCGAAGCCGATCGAGAACAGGATCACGAGCGCTTCGATCACCTGCACCACGACCGAAGGCACCGCGGCGCTGCGCTGCATGGCGCCGCCGCCGGCGGCGAGCGCGGCGAACACGAGCGACGCCGGCAGCACGCCCAGCGGATGCAGCCGCGCGAGCAGCGCGACCGCGATCGCCGTGAAGCCGTAGCCGCCCGCCGGGTCGGCGAACAGCCGGCCCGTCACTCCGCACACCTCGATCGCACCCGCGAGCCCGGCGAGCGCGCCCGACAGCACGAGCACGCGCGCGGTCTCGAGCTCCGGCGACACGGCGGCGTAGCGGGCCGCGTCGGGGTTGAAGCCCACGGCGCGCAGGCGCAGCCCCGCCGCCGTGCGGAACAACAGCGCCCAGACGGCGAACGGCAGCGCCGCGGCGAGCAACAGCCCGACGTGCGCGATGTGCGCGCCGGGGAAGAGCGCGAGCCGCGCGGCCGCGGGCAGCGCGTCGCTCTGCGGATACGAGCGGCTCGCCTCCTGCAGCGGTCCCTGCACCGCCCACGCCACGAGCTCGAGCGCGACGAAGTTGAGGAGGATCGTCGAGAGGACCTCGGACACGTTGCGGTAGACGCGCAGCGCGGCCGCGAGCGCGGCCCACAACGCACCCGCAGCGGCGCCGGCGAGCAGCGCCAACGGCAAAGCCAGCGCGCCCGGCCAGTCACTCGCGCTCTTCGTCGCGAACGCGGTCGCGGCGAGCGCGCCCGCGGCGAGCTGGCCGCCGCCGCCGATGTTCCAGATGCCGCAGCGGAACGAGAGCGCGACCCCCAGGCCGAGGAGCGCGAGCGGGCCCGCGCGCACGGCGGTCGTCTCCAGCGCCAGCGAATCGCCGAACGCGCCCCCCGCGAGCGCGCGCAGCGCGGCGACCGGATCCGCGCCCAGGAGCGCCAGCAGCGCGCCGGCGAGCGCGAGCGCCACGGCGGTCGCCACGAGCGGCTCGGCGAACGCGCGCGCGCGCGTCACCGGGCGCCCTCGCCCAACATGCGCCGGCCGATCGCCTCGCGCGACCGCTCACCCGCCGGCACTTCCAAGAGCGCGCCGCGGAACAACACCAGAATGCGTTGGCCGAGCTCGAGCACCTCGTCGAGCTCGGTGGAGACGAGCAGCACCGCCGTGCCCGAGCGCGCCTGCGCGCGCAGCTCTTCGCGCACCGCGGCCGTCGCCGCCACGTCGAGCCCGCGCGTCGGATTCACGGCCACCAGCACGCCCGGTGCCGCGCGCAGCGCGCGCGCCACGCACACCTTCTGCTGGTTCCCGCCCGAGAGCGTGCGCGCCGGGTCGGCGGCGTGCGCGCGGATGCCGAAGCGCGCAATCGCGTCGGCAGCGGCGCGCGCCAGCTCCGTGGCGTTCACGATGCCCGCGCGGAACACGGGCGGCGCGCCGCCGCGCGCGGCCTCGGGCAGCACCAGGTTCTCGGCGACCGACAGCTCGAGCACGAGCCCGGTGCGCTGGCGGTCCGCCGAGAGCAGCGCGAGCGGCGGGCGCAGCACTTCGAACGCGCCGCTTTCGCGCGCGAGGACGCCCGCGAACAGCTCTTCGAGCGGCCGCTGGCCGTTGCCGTCGATGCCGGCGAGCGCGACGAGCTCGCCCGCGCGCAGCTCGAGGTCGACCGACGCGAGCCCCGCCGCGCGCACGCCCGCGAGCCGCAGCGCGACGGGCCCCGGCTCCGTCGCCGGCGGCCGGCCCGGCGGCGGCAGCGCGTCGCCGACCATGAGCCGGCCGAGCTGCGCGGCGTCCAGCCCGGCGAGCGGCTGCGCGGCCACGGTCTCGCCGGCGCGCAGCACCGTCACGCGGTCGCACACCGCCGTGATCTCCTCGAGCTTGTGCGAGATGAGCACGATGCTCATGCCGCGGTCACGCAACGCCGTGAGCAGGCGCAGCAGCTCCGCGACCTCGGGCGGCGCGAGCACCGCCGTCGGCTCGTCGAGCACCAACACGCGCGCGCCGCGCGAGAGGGCCCGCGCGATCTCGAGCCGCTGCATCTCGCCCACGGCGAGTGACTCGGCGCGCGCGTCCGGATCGAGTGACACGCCCCAGCGAGTGAGAATCTCGCGCGCCGCCTCGCGCAGCCGCGCGGGCGGCAGCCACTCCGCGCCGCGCTCGCCGAGCAACAGGTTCTCGGCGACCGTGAGCGCGGGCACGAGCATCGAATGCTGGTGCACGAGCGCAATTCCCAGCTCGAGCGCGTCGCGCGGGCTCGCGAGCGCCACCGGCTTGCCCCCGACGGTGATCTCGCCCGAGTCCGGCGCGACCTGCCCGTACAGCGCGCGCACCAGCGTGGTCTTGCCGGCGCCGTTCTCGCCCAGCAGCGCGTGAATGGAGCCGGGCTCGAGCTCGAGGCTCGCGCCGCGCAGCGCCCGTGTCGCGCCGAAGCGCTTGTAGAGGTCGCGCAGCGCGACGAGGGGCAAGGGGCTAGAAGCTCCCGCGCGGGACCTGCAGCGCGCCCGAAGCGATGTCCGCCGCCAGCTTGTCGAGCTCGGCTTTGAGCTCGGGCGGGATCTTGTCGCGCAGCCGCTCGTTCCACTCGACCTGGATGACGCCGCTGGCCAGCCCGAACCGCAGCGGCCGCGACTTCCACTCGCCGCTCTTCACTTCCTTCGCCACGAGCACGAGCGCGCGCGGCACGTCGAGCGTCGCCGAGGCGAGCACGCGGTCCGGCGCGGCGTCGTTCTGGTTCTTGTTCGAGCCGAACGCCCACACGCCCGGGCTCTCGCGCACGGCCTGGAAGAAGCCCGCGGCCGCTTCGTTCGCGTTGTGGATCAGCACGTCGGCGCCGCCCGCGATCTGCGCCAGCGTCGCCTCGCGCGCCGCCGCGGTGTCGGTCCAGCCGCCGATGTAGGAGACGAGCACCTGCGCGTCGGGCCGCGCCGCCTTCGCGCCGCCTTCGAACGCGGTGAACGTGCTCGCGACCGACGGGATCTTCACGCCGCCGACCGCGCCGAGCTTGCCCGTCTTGGACAGGCGCGCGCCCGCGAAGCCGAGCAGGTACGTGGCGTCCTCGAGCTCGAACACGATCGGCGCCACGTTGTCGCGCACGGTCGAGCCGCTCGTCGTGACGAACACCGTCTTCGGGTAGTCCTTCGCGACGGCCGCGGCCGCGTCCTGGAACTCGAAGCCGTGGCCGAACACCAGGTCGAAGCCGCGCGCCGCGAAGTCGCGGAAGCCCGTCTCGAAGTCCTGCGGCGTGGCGGTCTCCTGGTGCGCGATCTCGGCGCCGAGCTCGGTGTGGATGCGCTCGAGGCCTTCGTACGCGCTCTGGTTCCAGCCGCCGTCGCGGATCGAGCCGGGCGTGAGCAGGGCGACGCGGAACGGTGTCGCCCCGTTCGCCGCGGGCGCGGGCGCCGCCGACTTGCCCGAGTCCTTGCACGCACCCGCGCCGAGCGCGAGCACCGCGAGAGACAGCGCGAGCGCGAGTGTGCGGCGCGAGTGACCCCTCACGCGGCGTAGCCTAACAGAGCTTCGCTTCCATCGCTCCGACGAGCTCCAACACCTCGAGCTCGCGCGCCTCCGAGACGTACGACGCGGCGCCCGAGTCGACGCGGTCCGAAAAGACCTCGAGGTCGCGCGCGAAGAGCTCGCCCGGCGGCTCGGCGGGCGGCGAGTCGAGGCGCCCGCGCGCGCACTCGACCGCCCACTCGCTCGAGCGCGCGAGGCCGGGCGCGCGCGATTCCACGAGCCGCACCCGGCCGCCGCCTGCGAAGCCGAGCTCGACCTCGAGCCGCCGCGCACCGACGCTGGCCTCGAGGCGCGCGGCGCGGACCTCGGCCGAGCCGAACAGGTCGACGAGCCGGTGCAGGCGCGCGAGCGCGCAGAGCGGCGCGCTGCCCGCGAGCTCGGGCTGCGCGATCCAGCCCGCGGCGTCGCCCGAGAAGCGCACCTCGCCTTCGCGCGGCGCGCCCAGCGTGCGCACGCGCTCGCGCAGCCACGCCTGCGACGGCGCCAGGAGCTCGATGTGCTCGACGTGCAGCACGCGCCCCGCCCCGCGCGCGCGCTCGAACAGGGCGCGCGCCTCGCCGGCCGTCGCCGCGAGCGGGAACTCCACGAGCGCGTGCTTCCCGGCGCCGAGCGCCGCGCGCGCCGCCTCGGCGTGCAACTGGTTCGGCGTGCAGACGAACAGCGCGTGCACCGCGGGATCCGCGAGCGCCTCCGCCAGCGAGTCGCCCCGCCCGACCGTGCGCACCAGCCGCGCGCGGGAGCTGCGCTCGAGCGCGCGGATGCGCGCGCGGCCGGCGCGGCCCGGGCCGATCACCGCGACACCCAGCGGTGTCGGCGTCAACTACAGCTTGCGCGCGAGCATCAGGCCGTCGGCCACGCCGATCATGACCGACTGCACGCGCCGGTCGCCGGCCACGAGGTCGTTCACGGCGCGAATCGCGCGCGTGTTCTCGCTCTGGTCCTCGGCCTTGATCACGTTCCCCGACCAGAGCACGTTGTCGATCGCGATGAGCCCGCCGGGGCGAAGCCGCCGCAGCAGCTCCTCGTAGTACGCCGCGTAGTTCTCCTTGTCGGCGTCGATGAACGCGAAGTCGACGACGGGCTGGCTCGGCAGCGCGCGGAGCGTGTCGACGGCCGGGCCCAGCTTGAGCTCGATCCGGTCGGCCACGCCGGCCTTCTGCCAGTAGCGGCGCGCGATCGCCGTGTACTCCTCGCTGACGTCGCAGCACAGGAGCTTCCCGCCCGGCGGGAGTGCGCGCGCCATGCACAGCGAGCTGTAGCCGGTGAACGTGCCCACCTCGACCACGAACCGGGCGCCGAGCGAGCCGACGAGCAGGGCGAGGAACGTGCCCTCCTCCGCCGAGATCTGCATACCCGACCGCTCGCCGGTGGCGCGCCGCGTCTCGGCGCGGAGCTCGTCGAGCAGCGAATCGTCGGGGGAGCGGTGCGCGAGCAGATATTCGTGGAGCGCGTCGTCGACGCGCGTGTACTTCGGCATGGCCGGCCGCAGTCTACCAGAAAGCGCTTTCCGCCCGACCACCCGCTGCTAGAATTCGCGCCAAGGGGGAGGAGTCCATGGCCATGGGCGCTCGCAAGAAGTCGACCAGCCGCAAGCCCGTCGCGAAGCAGCGCGCCGCCGGCTCGAAGCCGGTGGCCAGGAAACCTGGGAAAAAGCCCCTCGCGCGGGCTCGCGCGGCGCGTGCGCCGCGGCCGAGCCCGGCCGAGGAGCTCGCCAAGCGGATCGTCGCCGGGATGGACGACGAGTTCAACCTCGACCTCGGCAAGTTCTACACCGAGGACGCGGTCTCCGAGGAGCCGGCCGGCGGCACGGTGACCGGTCTCCAGTCACTCCGCTCGAAGCTCGCCGGCTGGCTCGCCGGCCTGCGCGCCGCGACCTGGAAGGCGCGACACGTTTTCGTGTCGGGCCGGACGATCTGCATCGAGTGGGAGGCCGACCTCACCTTCAAGGACGGCCGGCAGATGAACCTGCGCGAGATCGCGGTGCACGAGGTGCGCGGCGACAAGATCTGCGCCGAGCGCTTCTACTACGATCCGCGCGCGCTCATGCCGCCCGCGCAGGCGCCGCGCCCCGAGCCGAAGCGCGCCGCGCCGCGGCCGCCGCCGCGGGTCCAGGCCGAGCCGGAGGACGAGGACGAGGGGTCGTCGGTCGACCCGATGGACCTCTAGCAGCGCCCCGAGCAGAGCGGGGCGCCGTTTCGCACGGTCGGGCCGAGCTCGCGCCCGCGCGAGATCGGCGTGTTGTCGGGCAGATTCGCCGCGCCGTGCGGCAGTCCGGCCGACCGCCCGGCGAACAGCGCGTTCATCGACTCGTTCCAGATCCCGCGCGCCGAGAGGCTCGGAACGCCGAGCTCGTCGGAGAGCCACTCGACGCCCTCGTCCCCGCCTTCCGCAAGGGGCGCGAGCCCGGCGCCGTGAGCGGGCGCCGAGCCGACGATCGCAACGGCACAGCACACGACGAACCGCTTCCATGGCCGCATTGCTCACCCACCACCGGCGACGATCGACGAGGGCAGATGTAGCGCGCGCGCGGCTCCGCGCGCCGTGACGTTCGCGCGAACAACTCGCGAGTGACTCGTGGGCGATTCGTCACTCAGCCCTTCACGCAGACGACCTGGCGCAGCTCGTGCACGACCTCGACCAGATCCTGTTGCGCGGCCATGACGGCATCGATGGGCTTGTACGCACCCGGTGTCTCGTCGATCACGTCGGCGTCTTTGCGGCACTCGACGCCCGCGGTGGCGGCGGCGTGGTCCTCGAGCGAAAAACGCCGCTTCGCCTCGGCGCGCGACATCGCGCGTCCTGCGCCGTGGCTGCAGCTCTCGAAGCTCTCGGGGTTCCCCTTGCCGCGCACCAGGAACGAGCGCGCGCCCATGCTGCCGGGGATGATGCCGAGCTCTCCAGCGCGAGCGCGCACCGCACCCTTGCGCGTCACGAACACGCCCTTCCCGTAGTGGTGCTCGCGCGCCACGTAGTTGTGGTGGCAGTTCACCGCTTCCTCCGTCGCTTCGAACGGCGGCAGGCCGGGCGCCTTGCGCAGCGCGGTGAGCACGTGGCGCATCATCAGCTCGCGGTTCGCGAGCGCAAAGTCCTGCGCCCAGCTCACGGCTTCGACGTAGTCCGCAAAGTGCTCCGCGCCCTCCTCGAAGTACGCCAGATCCCTGTCGGGAAGCGTCGCGAGGTGGCGCTCCATGTCCCGCTTCGCGAGCTCGATGAAGTGGCGCCCGATCGCGTTGCCCACGCCACGCGAGCCCGAGTGCAGCATGACCCAGACGCGCTCACCCTCGTCCAGACACACCTCGATGAAGTGATTCCCCGTACCGAGCGTGCCGAGGTGCACGCGGTGGTTCGCCTTGCGCACCTTGGGGTGGCGCTCCGCGATGCGCTCGAAGCGCGCGCCCAGCGGCCGCCACGCCTGGTCCACGTCGGCCGGGGGCGTGCCCCACGAGCCCTTGTCGCGGCCGCCGCGCGCGCGCGACAGGCCGTGCGGCACCGCGGCCTCGATCGCCGAGCGCACGCTGCGCAGATGGTCGGGCAGATCCGAGCCACCGAGGGTGGTGCGCACGGCCAGCATTCCGCAGCCGATGTCCACGCCCACCGCTGCGGGGATGATCGCGCCCGAGGTCGGGATCACGCTGCCGACCGTCGCGCCGATGCCGAAGTGCACGTCGGGCATCGCCGCGACCCACCGGTGGATGAACGGCAGGCGAGCCACGTTCTCGAGCTGCGTGCGCGCGGCGGCTTCGAACGGAACGCCGCGCGTCCAGGCCTTGATGGGAACGCCGCCGCTGGGAGTCAGGAGCTCGTAGTGAGTCGCGCGGGACAACTCATCCGCCGAGCGTCATCCCGCCGTCGCACACGATGACCTGCCCGGTCACCATGTCGGAGCCGCCGATCAGCGCGAGAATCGCAGCGGAGATGTCCTCGGGCTCGGACGGGCGCCCCAGCGGCACGCGCTGCGCGACGCCCTTCATGATGGCGTCGTAGCTGTCGCCCCAGCCCTGCTTGAGCCAGCGGCCGGTGATCGCGCCGGGCGCGACGGCGTTCACGCGCACCTTCGGCGCGAGCGCGCGCGCGAGCGTGATGACCAGGTTGTTGAGCGCGGCCTTCGAGGCGCAGTACGGAATCGAGCTGCCGGTGCCGACCATGCCCGCGACGCTCGACACCATGACGACTTCGCCGCTGCCGCTCGCCTCGAGCGCGCCGCGCGCGGCGCGCACCATCTGGAACGGCGCGACGACGTTCACCTGGTAGATCTGGTGCCAGTCCTCGTTCGAGAGCTTGTCGAAGTCGCCGTGCGGCACGAACACGGTGGTGCCCGCGCTCTGCACCAGGATGTCGAGCTGGCCCAGCTCGCTCGCGCACACCGCGACGAGCTCGCGGCACGCGGCGTCGTCGGCCACGTCGGCCTGGAACGGCAGCGCGAACACGCCCTTCTTCGCGCACTCGGCGGCCGTGCGCTCCGCGTCGTCGCGCGAGCGGCTGTAGTTCACCACCACCGAGCAGCCGCGCGACGCGAGGTCGAGCGCCGTGGCGCGCCCCACGCCCGTGCCGCCGCCGGTCACGATCGCGACCTTGCCCTCGATCTCCATCACTTCCCTCCGACCGCGCCCACGCCCGCGGCGCGGCGCACGTCGTCCATCAGCTCCGCGGTGTCGCTGCGCGCGCGCGTCGCGCCGTCGCGCAGGATGTCCTCGACCACGTCGGGCCGCGCCTCCAGCTCGCGGCGCTTCTCGCGCGCGGGGCCGAAGTACTCGAGCACCTTCTCGTACAGCGCCTTCTTCGCGTCGCCGTAGCCAAGGCCGCCCTTGCGAAACGCGTCGGCCAGCGCCGCGCGCTCTTCCGGGTTCGCGAACAGCGCGTACAGCTTCACGATCGTGGAGTCGTCCGGGTCCTTCGGCTCGTCGACGCCCTTCGAGTCGGTGACGATGCCCATGATCTGGCGGCGCAGCGCCTTGTCCGACACGAACATCTCGATGCCGTTCCCGCCCGTCTTGCTCATCTTCTTGCCGTCCTGGCCGGGAATCGTCGCCACGTCTTCCAGGATGTACGGCTCGGGCAGCTTCAGCACTTCGCCGTACGTCAGGTTGAACTTCACGGCGATGTCGCGGGTCATCTCCAGGTGCTGCTTCTGGTCCTGCCCCACGGGCACGCAGTCGGCGCGCCAGATCAGGATGTCCGCCGCCTGCAGCACCGGATACGCGAACAGCCCGTGATCGGGCGCCAGCCCCTGCGCGAGCTTGTCCTTGTAAGACACCGCGCGCTGCAAGAGACCCATCGGAGTCACCGAAGTCAGGATCCACGCCAGCTCGGTCACTTCGGGCAAGTCACTCTGCCGGTACAGCACCGAGCGCTTCGGATCCACGCCGAGCGCCAGGAAGTCGAGCGCCACCGCGCGCGTCAGCTCGCGGCGCTTCTTCGCGTCGCGAATGCTCGTGAGCGAGTGCAGGTCGGCCATGAAGTAGGCCGCGCGGTTCTGCTCCTGCAGCGCGATGAACTGGCGCACGGCGCCGAAGTAGTTGCCCAGGTGCTGCGTGCCCGACGGCTGGATGCCCGACAGCACCCGCTGGCCCGCGATGCGGACCGCTTGCCCCGCGCTGCGCGGGGGGGCGCCCTTCCCCGCCGTGCCCATGCTAGAGCGCCTGCAGCCAGCGTTTCGAGAAGGCGGGATCCTCGTCGGCCACGAGCGCCGCGAAGCGCGCCACGAGCCGCGCGGTGAGCGGTCCCGGCACCGGCGCGGGCAGCTCCTGCGCGTCGATCTTCGCGATCGGCCAGACGTTGGTCGTCGTGCCGGTGAGGAACGCCTCGCGCGCGCGCGCGAGCAGCGCGCGCGGCATGCCGCCCTCTTCGACCGGGAATCCCTCGTCGCGCGCCAGCTCGATCGCGAGCCGCCGCGTGATGCCGTCGAGCACCTGGTCGAGCCCGGCGGTGTGCACCGCGCCGTCGGCGACCAGGAAGAAGCTCTGCGTCGACGACTCGGTGAGCTGCTCGCCGCGCTCGTCGAGGAACAGCACGTCGTGGAAGCCCGCCGCCCGCGCGCGCTGCTTCGCGAGCGCCGCGTGCGTGTACGCCGCCGCGATCTTCACCTGCGGCGACAGCACCGACGCCGGCATCTTGCGCGACGCCGCAATCTGCAGCCGCGCCGGTCCGCCCGCGTTGGCGCGCGCGCCGCCGGGAATCACGTCGCCGAGCGAGAACGCGGCGATCGCCACGTCGGGCTGCGGGTCGACGGGCAGCACGTCGAGCGACACGCCCGGGTAGTACGCGCTCATCTTCACGAGCTCCGAGCCCGGGTTCGCGCGCACGGCCTCGGCGATGCCCGCGCGCAGGCCCGCGGTGTCGTACGGCGGCTTCATCCCCGCCAGCTCCATCGATTGGCGGAAGCGCAGCACGTGCTCGTCCAGGCCCAGGATCGCCGGCCCGCGCGGCAGCCAGTAGATCGGCATCACGTCGAACACGAGCGTCCCGCGCTGGATCGACTGCGACAGCACGTGCACGGTGACCTCGGCGGACGGCACGAGCCGCCCGTTGCGCCAGATCCTGCGGTCTTGGAGCGACATCGCGCGGAGTCTAACTCGCGGCTAGCCTCCCGTCCGTGGGGAGTCGGCGGGCCGCGAGGGCCGGGGCGTGAAGCCCCCCGGGGTGATCGTGAACGCGCGCGCCAAGCGCGCCAGCCGCGAGCGGAGCCTGGGCGAGCGGCTCGGCCGGCTCCTGCCCGCGGAGTACCTGCACTTCACCGGGAGCCTCGCCGACGCCGAGGGCGCGCTCGCGCGGCTGCGCGAGCTGGACGTCGAGTCGCTGCTGCTGGTGGGCGGCGACGGCACGGTGGGCGGCACGCTGACCCCGCTCCTGCGCGTGTTCCAGGGCCGCCCGCTGCCGGCAGTCACGCTGGCGCTCGGCGGCACGGTGAACACGATCGCGCGCAGCCTGGGCGCGCGCTCGGGCGCCGAGGTCACGCTGCGCCGCATGCTGGACGAGGAGCGGCCGCAAGAGGACACCGTGCGCGCGCTCGTGTCGCTGAAGCCCGACTCGGGCGAGCCGCGCGTGGGGCTCATCTTCGTGGCCGGCGTCGCCGCGCGCTGGCTCGAGCTGTACTACGAAGGCGACGACCTCGGCCCGCGCGCCGCCGCGGCGCTGGTCGGGCGCATCGCCGCATCGGCGCTCACGGGCACGCGCCTGGCCCGCGAGCTGTTCGAGCCGCACCGCGTGGCGATCCAGGTCGACGGCGAGCCGCTCGAAGCGGAGCGCTTCACGGTGATGGGCGCAGCGAGCGTGCGCGACATCGGCCTCGGCTTCCGCCCGTTCCGCACGGCGGGCTCGAGCTCCGAGCACATCCACTTCCTGCACACCGACGCGGGCGCCATGCGCGTGTGTCTCGAGCTGCCCGGCCAGCGGCTCGGCTTCGTGCCCGGCTCGTGCCTGCGCCACCATTCCGCGCGCGAGCTCGAGCTGCGCTTCGCCGCGCCCGAGCCGTGGAGCGTGGACGCCGACCTGTTCCCGGCCGCGTCACATCTCTGTGTATCCACCGGTCCCGCGGTCCGCTTCGTGTCGTACTAGGCCGCGACGACGCGGAAGACGGGATAGCGCACCGCGACTCCGGCGAACGCCTCGAGCGGCGCGCCCTTGTCGACGGGGATGTGCGGGCGCGCGCCCGGCGCGCGCTGCAGGTACGCCTTCAGGATCGGCGGGCGCAGCTCGACGGGCACCTCTTCGAGCCGCACCGGCTCGACGCGCCCGTGGCGCAGCACCGCGCGCATGCCGGCGGCGTGCAGGTTGCGCACCCATGCGACGTCGGCGCCGAGCATCGACACCAGGTATCGCTCGCCCTCGAACAGGGCCATCACCAGGGGGAAGCGGATCGGCTGGCCCGAGCGCCGCCCCACGACCTCCAGCTCGACCGCGTAGTTCGGCAAGATGCCCAGCGCGTAGACCGCCCCGCCGATCCGGTTCAACCACCACGCCACCGCGTTCGGCTTCCCGCCGCGATAGAACCAGCCCGCCAGCCCGCGCGCCGCCAAGGGGACGCCCTCCGCCGCCAGCATAGACCCGCCGACCTGCGCGCGGCGCCGGGTTGGGCTATGCCTTCTCGCCCGCGGCGCCTCCGGGCGCCGCCTCCGAGATCGTCCCTGCGCCGACGTAGCTCAGTTGGTAGAGCAGCTGATTCGTAATCAGCAGGTCCCCGGTTCGAGTCCGGGCGTCGGCTCGCGTGGTTTCGGTTTCGAGAGTTCGCTGCGCGGGCAATGCGTGGGCGTCGCTAGGTACCCGGCCTCTTCGGCGCAAACATCTGTGGTCTAGTTGGCAGGCCGAAGACGGAAGTCGGGACAAGAGCGCGGCTCATCCATCTCCTCGCGCGTGCTCGGTGGGTCAGCCACGCCAGGACTCAGGTCGCACTCCCGAGGATCGGCCAAGCCTCCGTTTTCGGTGCGCCGCCAGGTAGGCATCTATCGTGCAATGGGCAACGCTCCAACACCGTTCGTCACCGACCCTGCATTGGCCGGCTCGAGTCAGTCAGTCGTGCTGCTCACGCTTTGGATTCGTCCGCGCTCTCGGGCAGCGCGATCAAGTCATCGACGAACCGGCGCATCAATCGCACGAGCGTGCGGAAGTCCTTCTCGCTCCACTTGGAGAGGATCGGCTCGGCAATCCTCTGGCGGGCGCCCTGCAACGCCGCCGCCAGCTTCTGCCCGCGTCTGGTGATGGTCGCCTCGTTGACGCGGCGATCGCGCGCACTCGGCCGCGAGTCGACGAGCCCCAAGTCGACGAGCTTCGCGATCTGGCGGCTGATGGTAGTGTGATCGCGACCGGCGCGATCCGCCAGATCACCGACGGCAATCGGCCCGAAGCGCTCGATCCCGACCAACAAGGGGAAGAGCGCTCGGTCGAGAGCGATCCCCGCCCCCTTCAGGAGTGCCTGATCTCGCTGCGGGCGATTCATGAGCACGACGAGATCGACCATGGCGCCGTGCAGCTCTCGGAGCTGGCTCCTCCTATTGCGCACACGCTTCATCGACACCCCCGACGGATCCGGCTATGTGTGTATTATACACCTAATGAGGCTCGAGCCGTGACCATCGGTTCCTGTGACGTGCTGATCGTCGGCGCTGGGGCCGCCGGACTCACCCTCGCCATCGAGCTGGCCCGTCGCGGCGTCGCCTTCCGGCTGATCGACAAGCTCGACGAGCCGTTTCTCGGCTCGCGCGGCAAGGGCATCCAGCCGCGCAGCCAGGAGATCTTCGAGGACCTGGGAATCCTGGATCGTCTCGTCGCCGCGGGCGGCGTGTATCCGCCGCAGCGCGAATATCGCGAGGATGGCACGTACCAGGAGTCACTGATCATGGAGGCCGCGGACGCGACCCCGGACGAGCCCTACCACATCCCGCTTCTCGTGCCCCAGTTCCTGACCGAGGCAGTGCTGCGCGAGCGTCTCGCCGAGCTCGGTCATCGACCCGAATTCGGCGTCGAGCTGACGGGTTTCGAGCAGGATCCCGAACGCGTGATTGCCGAGCTGGCGGGGCCTGCCGGCGTCGAGAGCGCGTGCGTTCGGTATCTCGTGGGGACCGATGGTGGACGGAGCTTCGTGCGACACCGCCTCGACATCGGCTTTCCCGGCGAGACACTCGGCGTGCGCGCCGTCGTCGCCGACGTGCTCTGCAGCGGAGTCGGCCGTGATGCGTGGCATCGTTTCAACGAGGGATCGATGGAGAGCCAGCTCTCTCTCTGCCCGCTGCCCGGCACGGACCTGTTTCAGCTGCAGGCGCCGATTCCGCTCGAGGGCGACGTCGATCTCTCCGCAGCGGGCCTCGACTCGCTGATTGCTCGCCGCACCAGTCACAGGGAAATCAAGATCCACTCGGTCGCGTGGGCTTCCGCGTTCACCATGAACGCTCGCCTGGCGGATCGTTACCAAGAGGGACGCGTCTTTCTCGGCGGCGACGCCGCGCACACTCACCCACCGACTGGAGGGCAGGGGCTAAACACCAGCGTTCAGGATGCATACAACCTCGGCTGGAAGTTGGCCGCGGTGCTGAGAGGTGCGCCCGAGACACTCCTGGCAACGTACGAGGAAGAACGCCGGCCGGTCGCCGCCGAGATGCTGGGGCTCGCGACATCGCTCCTGGAAGCGGCGAAGCGCGGGTCCATGCGCCGCGGTCGCGAAGTCCATCAATTGGATCTTGGATACCCCGGCTCCTCACTCGCCTTGGAGGCGCCAGCCCGTGAGCGCGGGATACTGGCGGGTGATCGCGCGCCAGATGCGCCGCTTCGCGGCGCAGCAGGCCAAGCGCGGCGATTGTTCGAGCTCTTCACCGGGCCGCATTGGACGCTGCTCGGCCATCAGCCGGCGCCACAGACTCGAATCGCTGCGAGAAGCGGCCTGCACGTTCACATCGTCGGCCGAGACGGTGACCTCCAAGATGTGTCGGGACATCTGCAGGCCGCATACGGGGTGGCGGCGGGCGACTGGGTGCTGGTGCGCCCGGACGGATATGTCGGCGCAATCGTCTCCTCCGGCGAGCTGTCAGTCCTCGAGCAGTATCTCGATCGTGTCGGAGTCAGGCCGGCCCTCCACGGCTAGGCGTTCTCGGCCTCGCTGGGCGGGGAGAGGAACCGCGTGATCAGCCGTTCGAGCGCCTTCGAGCGCCGTTTGCGGTTGAGATTGGGGGCTCGAATCGACAAGGCCTTGGAGGCGTCGATGATGCTGATCAGCACCGCGGCCGCCGTGTCCGTATCGAGGTCGGGGTCGATCTGACCGTTCACTTGGCCCCTGCGCAGGAAGTCGGCCACAAGCACCCGCATGCTGGCGCTGCTCTCTCGCAGTATCTCGCCGACGGCGGGGTCTCGGCCGGCTTCGGCCAGCACATCGAGCAAGACCCCCGGCCCAGCCTTTTCATGGCCGGCGTTGATCAGTTCGATTTCCGCGACCAGGGTTTTGATCGGGTGCGCGCCGTACAGGATCTGCGCCGACCGCGACGTCGCATACGCCAGGCCCGCGCCAGCGATCGCCCAGACGATCGCCTCCTTCGTCGGAAAGTAGTGATAGAGGTGCCCAGGGCTCATCTTCGCTTCGGCGCATATCTGCGCGATGGTCGCGCCATGGAAACCGTGGCGCGCGAAGCAGCGCTCCGCTGCATCGAGAATCTCTGCGCGCTTCTCCTCGTGTTTGACGGGGTCGACCTTCCGCACCATGATCCCTCGATTCTAGAGCGCCTACTCTAGCTCCTATTTTGCGGCCCGAACCTCCGGTCGCGCGCAGGTGTCGCAGTCGTTGGCGTCCAGGCGCCGCTCGCCCCTCGAGCCTTGGGCCATCTGGCCCCGTGGCGAGCCTCGACGCGGCTTGCCCTCTGCGGACGCCCCCTTCAGCACAAGTCTGGATTTGGGAACGCCAGCAACCGACTTCGGAGGGAGCGGAGAATCTAGAGCGCGCAATCTAATAATCATTGACGCCGAAGCGTCGCTCGTATAACTAGAGTGATCGCTCGATCTATGAACCGTCGACGCAATGATCCGGGAATTCGCAGCGCCATCGCATCGTGGGCGGTGGTCGCCCTCGAGCACCGTTGGAGCGCCTGCGACCGCGTCTGTGTCGCCCGCCCTGCTTGGCCGGCTCACCCGGCGGTCCCATGAAGACCATCGTCATGACCGGCGGGACGGCGGGGATCGGGCTTGCCGCCGTTGAGCGCATGCAGCGAGAGGCAGACGTTCGGATAGTTCTGGGCGCGCGCGGCAAGCCTCCCGCAAGCGTCGAAGCCCTTCCGCTCGATCTGACCCAGCTGGACAGCGTCCGCCGCTTCGCGGCGGCGGCCGGAGAGAGCCTTGGCGAGAGTCCTATCGACGTGCTCCTGCTGAATGCCGGCTTGCAGGTCGGCAACATCGCCCAGCGCACCGAGGATGGATTCGAGACAACGTTCGCCGCCAACCACCTGGCCCACTACCTGCTTCTCCGACTGCTGACCCCGCGCTTGGCGGAAGGCGCGATCGTGGTGCTGACCACCAGCAGTCTCCACGACCCGGTCACCAATGGGATAGCGCCCCCCGAACATGCCGACGCCCGCAGGCTGGCCCACGGCGAGGTGAAGCTCATTCCGGGCGCGCGCGACCCGATGGCGATGCTGCGCGCCTACGCGGCCTCGAAGCTCTGCAACATTCTCACAGCGCGCGCGCTCGCTTCGTCGGCCGTCGCGCGAGAGCGCCGCCTGCGCGTGGTCGCGTTCAATCCGGGCTTTACGCCGGGGACCAAGCTCACGCGCAACCATTCGCGCGCATTCAAGCTGCTGTTTGGACTGGTCGTGCCGATCGTGAGTCCGTTTCAGCGCATGAACACGGCCGGCACCGGCGGGCAGCTCCTGGCTGACTTGGCGCTTGGCAAGATCGCGCCGCCTGGCGGGCGACTCTACGCGTCGCAAGTCAAACGCCAACTGTTGTGGCCAGAGCCCTCGGAGCTGGCCAGGGACGACGCCGTGATGGGAAAGCTCTGGCGCGACAGCGCCGTACTGGTCGGCCTGCCCCTGTAGGCGCGCTCGCATCACCGTTTGGGAGGAAACAAGGAGCATGTCGCAACGTTCGATCCGTCTCGCGGCGGCGGTCGGCCCATTCGTCGCAAGCCTCAGCTTGATGACGGGGGGCGACGTCAGCGCGGCGCCGGCGGCCGCAGACGCCGCGGCTGCCTGCAGCGCGCTTTCGGAGATGACCGTCCCTGCCGGCGAGATCAAACTTCCCACCTCCGGCGCGCATGTGCAGAGCGCGACGCTGCAGCCGGCCAGCGGCTCAGGGGCCGCCGCGAAGCCCGAATACTGCGAGGTGTTGGCGCAGATCTCGCCGGTGGATCCCCACGCGCAGCCAATCACGGTGCGGCTGAACCTTCCCACTCAGTGGAACGGCATGGCCGTGCAGATGGGCGGCGGCGGAATGGACGGCTTTCTCATCACTGCCGATGGCCCGGGACCTGGCGCAGCGACGCAAGCCGCGCCGCTCGCCCTCGGCTACGCGACGTTCGGCAGCGATGGCGGCCACAGCGTGCCCAACCCGTTCGACGCCGACGCCCAGGCGGCGGCGTTCATGAACGACGAGGTGTTGGCCAACTATGCCGGCGACCAGCTGAAGAAGACCCACGATCTCGCGCTCGCCCTGATCCGCGCCTGCTACGGCCATGCGCCTCGCCGAATGTATTTCGTCGGCGCTTCGGAAGGCGGGCGTGAGGCGCTGGTGGTGGCGCAACGGTGGGGGGCGGACTGCGATGGCGCGATTTCCTACTACCCGGCCGCGGGTGACGTGCCGCTGCTCGTGGCTTTTGGCCGGGACTCGCGGGCCCTCGCCGCGCCCGGCGCATACCCCGGTCCGGCCAAGCAGGCGCTTCTCCACAACGCCGTCGTGGCCGCGTGCGACGCGGGCGACGGGGCGCGCGACGGGATCATCTCCAACCCGGCAGACTGCAAGTTCGATGTCGCCCAGCTTCGCTGTCCAAGCGGAAGGGACAACGGCGATACGTGCCTCAGCGACGCGCAGATCGCGGCGCTCAAGGTCATGGCGACCGACCTTCATTTGAGCTTCCCCTTGGCCAGCGGCGAGACCGGAATTCCAGGCCACCACGTGTTCAGCGGCGTTGACCTGACGGCGCGGATATCAGGCCTCGGCGCCAGCGCGCCAACGCCGCCTCCGTTGGCCCCGACTGAGCCGCTCCACTACATCTTCTTCAACGTGTTCGCGCGCGGCGTGGTCACGCGCGATCCGATCATCAATCCCCTCGCGTTGGACCTCGAGAACCCTGGGGCCTGGCGATCGCGGCTGAGCGAGCTGAGCTCTCTGCTCGACGCGGCCGAGCCCGACCTCTCCACGTTCGATCGCCATGGCGGGAAGCTCATCCTCGTCCATGGCCTGGACGATTCCTTGATCCCGGTCGGCCGGACTGAGAACTACTACAAGTCGGTCGTGCAAAAGCTGGGCGCGGCCAACGTCGATGGTTTCGCGCGCTTCTATACAGTCCCGGGCTACGGTCATGGCGGCGGGGCCTTCATCGTGGATTGGGACTCGCTTGCGGCTCTGGATCACTGGGTCGAAACGGGCGTCGCACCGTCCGACCCGGTCGCTGCGGACGACACTACCCGGGGCCGGACGAGGCCGCTGTGCCGCTATCCGGCCTGGCCGAAATACAATGGCGCGGGCGACATCAACGCAGCGACAAGCTTCAGCTGTGTCAGCCCGTAGGATT